>JBAZVE010000001.1:0-658288 GCA_041661045.1 Candidatus Gracilibacteria bacterium
GGATGCGAACCGCAATTTGTGATGTTTCGTTGTAGTAACCGCGAGCTAAAAACTTCCTTCCCGTTCCATCGTAAATGTCCACAAGGCTTCCGCTGGGAACGGATTCGTCATACTGCAAGGCCATGGAAAAAATCCACGGATGATTGCTGGCCATAATATGCTCTTTGCCCGGTTTGAGAAGGAGTTTTGGGATCATTGGATGATTACGGCTTATTCTTCCATTTCTTTAGAAATTGCTTTTTCGAGTGCGGAAAGATTCATGCGCTTTTTCATTTTCTTGAGCTCGGCATCGTCCTTTGCTTCCAAGCCCAGGTGGTCGTGAATTTCATCCACCATGCAAAGGATGCGGGTGATTTCTTGTTCCGCCTGCACATTGATCTGAAGATCGATTTCTTCACGAAGATCCGCCACTTTGGAGGCTCTATTTTGGCTGATGAGCACAAAAATCGAAAGGAAGATGGCTTCCAAAGACACCATCATGGTGAGAAAACCAAAGGGATAAGGGTCGAAGGGGCTAAGAAAAGGCACAAGATCCATGTTGATGATCATCCACCCGGCGAACCACACGAAATTTACAATGAAAAACCAAGTGGAACCAAACGCTTTGGTGATGGAATCGGCAAGGCGATCGGTGAGGGTTCGATCGTGACTCATTTTCATTTTAAAACTCTTGATCTGTGCTTTCTTCTTTTTTAAAAGCGCATCGTGGACCGTTGGGTCTATAAATTTTTGTGTGAGCGCTTTGATGTCTTTGATCATATTATTTTACCGTGCTTGAGTTTATTGTACCTGAAGCACTCTGGCCTGCAAGTTTTCCGGTGGCCCAAGCGCACTGAAGGTTGTAGCCACCCGTAAACCCATCCACATTTAAGATTTCTCCGGCGAAGTAGAGCCCCGGACAAATTTTGGATTCCATGGTGCGAGGATTCACTTCATCGGTGTCTACTCCTCCCGCCGTTACAAATTCGTCTCCGGCTCCGCGAGCAATGGCGTGAAGTGAAAGATTTTTAAAGATATTGATGAGACGATTGAAATCTTTTTTACTGAGTTCTGCGCTGATTTTTCCTTCGGGAATTTGCAGTTGATCACAGAGCGCACTGGCGAGTGATTTTGGGAAGGGGAAAGAGAGATTTCGAACTTGTTTTTTTGGATTTTTTTGTAGCTCTGCCTGCAGTGTTTTTTCCAGAGCTTCAAGACTAAGGTCTGGGACAAGATCTAAGCGAATTTCGAGCGGATTTTTTGCGTTGTACTCCTCAAAGGCCACCAGAGAGGATAGAGCGAAAACGGCGGGACCTGTGATGCCTTTATGGGTAAAAAGCAGGGGGCCGGACCAGTCTATTTTTTTTGTGCGCTTCACGGTGAGTTGGGCTTTTTTCAAGGCCACTCCTGCTAAAGTCTTGATCCATGGCTCTGACAAAATAAAAGAGTTGAGACTTGGCGCAAGCGCGGTGATTGTGTGGCCAAGACTTTCGGCAAACGCATAGCCATCCCCCGTTGACCCTGTGTGCCTATAGGCCTGTCCTCCGGTGGTGAGAATAAGTTTATCGACCAAGAGTGTTTTTGCGTCTGAAAACGACAGATTAAATTGCAAACCCTGTTTCTCTATTTTTTTGAGTTCACATTTAAACTGAATCTTGATTTTTTGATTTTTGAAAAGAGTTTCGAAGACGCCCACAATATCTTTTCCATTGTTGGAAACCGGAAATATTCGCCCATCTTCTTCTTTTTTAAGCGGAACTCCATGCGCTTCAAACCATTCGCGGACGAGCTCGGGTGAAAATCTGTAAAAAGCGGATTGTAAAAATTTTTCTCCCCTTGGGTAGCGCTGCGCGATGAGGCTTAAATCTGAAAAACCGGTGGTGACATTGCAGCGGCCGCCGCCGGAGATGATGACTTTTTGCCCCAAGCTCGCGTTCTTTTCAATAAGGAAGACTTCGTGCTCCGCACCGGACTCCAGGACGGCGGCGGCCGCCATCATTCCTGCCGCCCCACCACCAATGATTGCTATTTTCATGAACTCATTCTAGCATTTGCTCATGATCAACGAAAAGATTTCTCAAATTTTCACCGATATCGCCGAAATGCTGGAAGTGCTGGGCGAGAATCCTTTTCGAGTTCGAGCGTATCAACGCGCGGCGGAAGTGATCAAAGGCTTTGGGAAGGATCTGGAAGTCCTCTGCAAAACGGATGAGAAGGAACTTGAAGCTATTCCGGGCATCGGCGTCGACCTGAGGCTCAAAATTAAAGAGATTGTGGAAACCGGCAAAGCCCAAATGCATGAAGATCTTAAAAAGAAGGTTGGCCCCGGCATTTTGGACATGCTGCATGTGAGGGGCATCGGGCCCAAAAAAGTGAAGCTTTTTATGGAACAACTGGATATTCGCAGTGTTGCGGCGCTCAAGGCCGCGGCTGAAAGCGGTGCACTCGCCACCCTCCCCGGCATGGGTGAAAAAAGCCAAGCCGGAATTCTGGAATCCCTCGCTCAAATGACACATCTTAAAGAACGAGTCCCCTACGCTTTTGCCCTCAAGGAAGCCAAGGAGGTCCTCACCTACTTGGGCACTTCTCCACACTTTGAACAGGCTCAGTATGCGGGGAGTTTGCGCAGAAAAATGAAGACCATTGGCGATATCGACATTCTTGCCACCGGCAAAAATGTTCCTCAAATGATGGAGTTTTTTTTGGCCTACCCTCGCGTCAAACAAGTGCTCGCTGCGGGAGACACCAAATGCAGCGTGGTCCTGGATTCCGAGATGCAGGTGGATCTCCGCGTGGTGGAGCCGGAGTCTTTTGGAGCCGCTCTGTTCTATTTCACCGGTCCCAAACATTTTAATATTCTTGTGCGCACCATCGCCCTCAAACGCGGCTGGAAAATCAATGAATACGGCCTCTACGACGGTGAGAAGAATTTGGCCAGTCGCACTGAAGAAGAAATCTTTGAAAAACTGGGCCTCCCTTATTTAACTCCCGATCAACGGGAGGATTTCAAATAAATTCTATGCAACACTTCATCCTTCCCCATCCACTTGAATCTGAAAAAGTGCGCATCTTTGATCGCCTCACGCTGCAGCAAATGACCAAGGTGCTTCGTTTTCGCAAGGGCGATAAATGTGTTTTGATGGATGGCAACGGCACCAAGGCCAAGGCCACGATTGAAGAGCTGCATTCTAAAGTTGCCGTGCTGCATGTCACTGAACGGATTGTGGAGGCTCCCCCCGCGCGGCGCCTCCGCCTGTACTGCGCGATTTCCAAAAAACCCGCGACCTTTGAGCTGATTTTGCAAAAAGCCACCGAGCTCCGTGCCACCGACCTCATTCCGCTCCTCACGGAGCGCTGCCAAGTTCAATTCCTAAAAAAACAGGAACGGCTGAACCTCATTATTAAAGAAGCGTGTGAACAATGTGAGCAGCCTTTTATGCCTGTTCTGCATGAACCGCTCAGCCTTGAAGATTTGCTCAAAAACCCTCCCGCTGGAAAAATACTGGCCGGAGATCCTTGGACTTACGATGCCAAGCTCAAAGACATCCCCCTTGTGCCCACTGAAGATTTGAATTTGGTGATTGGCCCCGAAGGCGGACTGACTCCCGAGGAACTTTCCGCCATTCGCGCTGCTGGAGGCATTTTGTTCCAATTGGGAGATAGCGTGCTGCGAATGGAAACGGCTGCTCTTGCCAGCTTGGCCATCCTTCAATATGCTTAGTCCACCTAATCCACCACTTATGCGAATCGCCGCTTTTCTTGCCACTGCTTTGCTTCTTGCTTCTTGCAGTTTGGTTTCGCCCTACACCATTACTTTCACCACTCCCAAAGACAGCGTGGTGGACCCCGCCACCGATACTCTCGATTTTGTGGTGAGCGCCCCCGCCCTCGCGTACATTTCCGAAGTGGAGTGTGACGATGCCGATGATATTGAACTTTTGCCTGTTATTACCGATGAAATGATGCCGAGCACCGCTCACAATTTATCCCTGAGCATGCTGAATGGTGCTCCCGGCAGCGAATGTGAAATCACTGTTACGGCTTTTGACCGCAGCACCACCGCCACCACCCGATCCGACATCTCCGTTGTGATTTTTGGTGAACCCGTGGCTGAAGAAGAAAGCACCGTGGAGGAAACTCCTGTGGTGGAAGGCACTGTTGAGGTGCAGCTTGAAAGTGAGACCGTAGTGGAAACCGCGCCCGCAGAGGAAGCTCCCGCTGAAGAGGCTCCTGCAGAAGAAGTGCCTGCTGAAGAGACCCCCGCAGAATAAACCATGACGACCCTCGTTGAAGTTTTACAAAAAAAGAGCGCGGAGCTGAATTTATTTTCGGCCGGTGATCGTTTGAAGCTTGCGGATAAACACATCCCCGATGCTTTGGCGATTTTGGATTTTTGTGAGATTCAGGCCGGGGATTGCGTGGCCGATATTGGAACCGGTGGCGGCCTACCCGGCTTGGCTTTGGCTCAAGCTTTGCCCACGGCATCGTTTACTTTGATGGATGCGACCGCCAAAAAAATCACCGCGGTTGAAGCCATGGCCAAAGAACTGGACTTAAAAAATGTGACGGGGCTTGCGGGCCGTTTTGAGGCCTTGGCTCATGAAAAAACCTTGCGCGAACACTTTGATTTTGCCACCGCGCGAGCCGTGGCGGAACTTCCTGTTTTGCTGGAATACGCCAGCGGATTCTTGCAAGTGGGTGGATCGTTTTACGCATGGAAATCTTCGGAATATGAGGAGGAATTGGAGCAATCGCGGAAGGCTCAGGAAGTTTTAGGCCTCCATTTTGTGCGCGCGCACAACTATGTGCTGCCCGGTGGAGAAGCTCGAGCCATTTTGGAGTTTAAAAAAACAGACCGCCTGGAGGCGAAATACCCTCGAAAGGACGGCGCCCCAAAGGCAAAACCTTTGGTTTAGGGGTGTACCTAAACAGCAAGCAAGGAAAATCTGTGCCCGGGCAAGATAAAATTATACATCAGGAGTACCTCCTGGTAGTGGCCAACCTTCCTTATTCCTTGCATCTACAAGCACCTTTTGAGTAGATACTCTATAGCTTCTGTCGGATTTTTTAGCCTCTCTATAGGATTACAAACAGATTCACTGAGGCTTATCTCTCCATTTTCTGCTCTTTCAGTTAATGTCCAACCAGGAATACTGGCTCGAGAGTCTTTTACCCTCCATCCCTCTTCTATCACAGCATATCTAGGATGTAGCAATCCCCTTGCAATTAAGAAATCACAAGCCTCTTGAGCTGTTGTAAATCGAAGATCCGGCAGTTCTTCACGAGGAATAGCGGCAACTAGTATTCTTCTAAATGCTTCCTTATCCCATTCGCCATAGATATACTCCATCCGGCTAAGGTAAGTAGTTTCTTCTTCATTCACCCCTGCACGCATTGCAGCCTCCCATTCCTGATAATCAGCATCTAATCCACTTGCTCTTAAACCTCTTACATACTCCAATACTAATGACCATGTTCTTGGCATTTCTGGTTGTATATCCTCCCTTGGTACTCTCATAATAATTGAATTAAAACATATAGAGTATAGCCATAAAATATGCTCTTGTCAAATTCAAAGGCCCTCGCGAAGAGGGTCTTTTATCTGAGATGGCACTCATTCCAAGGATCGTCTTCATTATTATAGCTCCGCCACGGAACAAAGAAAAGTACCTGTTCTTGTGCGCCTAAACAGCAAGCAAAGAAGGTATTTTGAAAATAAAATGGCTTATTTAAGCCATAAATTGAGGCAAAATCTGTGCGCGCGCACTGGCGTTTAGGCGAACAAGGTGCATGTGTGACTGGGTTTACTTTTTGAAGTTTATGCTTATGTGTACTTTTGATTTTATATACAAGATGGTTTTAATCACAAGATAAGCCATCACTATGTTGAATAATGGCAGAAGCACCATAAACAATATTATTTGTGCAACCGGTAAATCCCCAATTTTCAATAAATATAAAAATCCAAAATAATGCGCGTTTAGCATGGTAAAGAGAAGTAGTGCACCTCTCCCGCTACCAACGATTTGCCACTGAATTAGGGTTAAAATAACTGTAATAACGAAATACAAAACTCCAATGATTATTGCCATCTTTAGTGTTTCCCTTTCGTTTTTCATAATCTTAAGGTTTATCTTTGCCGTCTTGATAAAGGGGTTCTGTTAAAAATTGGATACTTCGAACCATAGCATGCCTGCTCAATCTGTTGCAACCTGGAATAATGTCTTGAAAAAGGGTATAATAGTGGGGATGGCAGCAAAAGACTTAAATAAAGATAAAATAGTAGACCAAGGAGAGGAGGGCGTTCCTGAACTTGTGAGTCGTTATTGGCGTTTAGCCAGGAGTGCGGCCAAAGGAGAAATTGCCAATGGCAATGCCGCATTTGAAATGGCTGAGATTTTGCATGTATTGTTTGCTAACTCGGGGCTCCATCCATTCCTTTCGGTCCGAAGTCACGATCCAGCGGACTGTGACCTCGCCATGAGTAATATCTCTATATTGGCAGAAAATCTATGGTTGGCAGCTCAGCTTAAATTCGGTGAGGAAAACCGTTTTTATCCTCCGGATTACGCTGAAGCGCGAGACCAACTTGTGGATGGACAAACTCAAAAACTTGAAATCAAAGAGACTGAAAAAGCTGGCCAAGGACTTCATGCAAGAGAAGCCATAAAAGAGGGAGAAATTGTATTTGTTTGTTCAGGGAGTCGAAGGATGTTGACTACTCCGTATGAGTCTACCGAATTGATTGAAGTGCCTGATATTAAGGCAAAAAGCACTCGATTACGACGATTTTTTTATGAAAATCCCAACGAGCATCACCTTGTAAGTCCACGCAATCCGGACTCGATCTATCCCAATGCGATCTGTATCGATCAAGAAGGAATGGAAGCTTTGATCGGGCTACGATTGGAGAATCCGAATATCAAAGTCAACATTTGGCTGGATCCCTTTGAAGCATGTCCTTTACGATTTTTAAATCATTCTTGTGAGCCCAATGTAAAACGACAGGCGGATGGGGTGACCTTTGTGGCGATGAGATCCATTCCACCCGGCGAGCAGTTGACTTGTGACTACTCGACCTTGGAGGTGAACCCGGATTGGAAAATGAAGTGTCAATGTGGTCCCAAATGCAGAGGAACTATTGGGGGCATCCAGTCCTTGCCTGCAGAACTGCTGCAGCAGTATGGAACGGACCTTCCAGAGTTTATGTTGGATTTATTTAAGGAATCACACCCTGAGCTGAATCGCGATGTCCTTGACCGAATAGAATTGACTCGATGGGGTATGGGACTGATTCGGCTTTAAGCATCCGGGCAATGGTGTATGATTAGCGCAAGTATGCCCAAACCATTCCAAGTTCAAGATAAATATTTTCACCTGGCGAAGGAGCGGGGGTATAGGGCGCGGAGTGCGTTTAAGCTTTTGGATATTCAGGAGAAGTTTCAGCTGATTCGGCGGGGAGATACGGTGGTGGATTTGGGGGCGGCGCCGGGGAGTTTTTTGCAGGTGATTGCGGAATTGGTGGGGCCGAATGGGACCGGCGTTGGGTTTGATTTGCAGGAAATTGCGCCGTTTGCGGAGAAAAATATTCATACTTTTGTGCAGGATATTATGGAGAAGGATGCGATTTTTGCTCGGCTGGAGGAGCTTGGCGTGAAACGAGTGGACACGGTGACCAGTGATCTTGCGCCCAAGACCAGCGGCATTCGGGATCTGGACCAAGGGCGGAGCGCGGAGCTCACGGATCAGGCTTTCTTTTTGGCCACTCGCCTTTTAAAAAAAGGCGGCAATTTTGTTGGGAAAATTTTTGAAGGAGAAGAAATGAAAGTTTTGATCGCCAACATGAAAAAACGGTTCAGAAAAGTTTCGGTGTTCAAACCCCCTTCTTCCCGAGATCGTAGCTTTGAGACTTTTGTGGTGGGCATCCATTTGCTATAGTTTTGGCACTTGACCCCCCCGCTCATGAAAACTCGCACCGAAAAAGACGCCATTGGCCCCGTTGAAGTTCCTTTGGAAAGTTACGGAGGCAGTTTTTATACCCGTGCACAGGCCAATTTTCAAATTTCTCCGCTCCGCATTCCACATTCTTTTAAAGTGGGCTTGGCATGGATTAAATCCTGCGCGGCGGAGGTGAATGCGGATTTGGGCGATCTGCCCAAGGCTCACGCAGAGGCCATTGCGCAAGCGGCTCAAGAATTTATTGAGGGCAAATTTGAGGAATATTACGATTTGGATGTGTACCAAGCGGGAGCCGGGACTCCTTTCAATATGTCTTTGAATGAAATTTTGGCGAATCGGGCCAATGAAATTTTGGGTGGAAAGAAGGGCGAATACAAACCTTTGCACCCCAATAATCATGTGAATGCCGGGCAATCTTCCAACGATACTATTCCCACCGCCATTCGTTTGGCGGCGCTTTTGGAGCTGGTTCCTCTTCTGCAGAGTGGACAAAAATTGGCGGAGGCTTTTCAAAAAAAGAGTGTCGAGTTTAAGGACATGCTCAAAGTGGGGCGCACCCATTTGCAGGATGCCGTGCCGGTGACTTTGGGGCAAGAGTTTGATGCGTACGAATCGGCTTTGACCCGCGCACTGGAGCGCTTGGAAGCGGCTGCGCCCGAGCTCGGAGATTTGGGAATTGGGGGTACAGCAACAGGTTCGGGAATTAACACACGGCCCGAATTTGCTCAAAAAATGGTGGAAGCGCTTTCTAAAAAAATGGGCATTGAGCTGGGCTTTATGAATCCTTTTGAAAACAGTCACAGTCTGGGTGTGTTTGTTTCAATCTCGTCGGCGCTACGAGCCCTTTCCATTGAGTTGCTCAGAATCTGCAGTGACTTGCGCCTTATGGTTTCGGGCCCGGAAGCGGGCTGGAATGAAATCCATTTGCCGGAAGTGGAGCCGGGGTCTTCTATTATGCCGGGCAAGGTGAACCCTTCGGTGCTTGAGTGCATCAGCATGATTTGTGTGCAGGTTCAGGCTTTGGATCATGCCATTGCGTTTTCCGGATCCCAAGGACAACTGGAACTCAACTGGTACACCCCGCTTGTGGGCTGGGATTTGCTTCATCAAATCCAGATTTTGGAGCGAGGAATGGACTTGCTCCGCCGAGATTGTATTGAAGGAATCACCGCGAACAAGGAGCAGATGCAGGAGGTTTTGGATCGCAGTTTTGCCATGGCCACCGCACTGGTGCCGCATCTGGGCTACCATGAAGTTGCGGAGATGGTGAACCGCTCCAAACGGGAGAAAATTCCTTTCGCCAAATTGGTGAAAAAAGAGCATCTCAAACACATTGCAGTGGAAAAGCTCACGCAGCCAAACCTATAAGGAAAGAGGGAGGCTTTGAAAAAGCGGGAGCGCTCCAGTTCGGATGCATGATCCTCACTTCCGCTTCCTTTTGGTTTATGCTTTTTCAAAGCCCCCTCTTTCCCCCGGGATTGTATGGGTGAGTTTCTTTTACAATCACTTCACGGTGACGGTTTTGCTGAATGCGTCGACGATGCCGGTGCTTTCGGTGATTTCTAGGGTGATGGTGTAGGTGCCCGGGGCATCGTAAGTGTGGCTG
The DNA here is from genome assembly GCA_041661045.1 of Candidatus Gracilibacteria bacterium. NCBI lineage: Bacteria > Candidatus Altimarinota > Candidatus Altimarinota bacterium. The sequence continues at coordinate 9,545 of JBAZVE010000001.1, forward strand.
CCGGGTTTGCGGTCAAAGCTGATTTCTCCATCCCCAAAGTCCCATTCGTAGTTGTCGATGGTCCCCTGAGAACAACTGGGGTCCACCACCACAATGAGGAATCCTGTGCCGGTGCTTTCATTCACGGTGAAACAAGCGGTGAGGGCAACGGGACGAACCACGATTTGCATTTCGGTGGAATCCCTGGCTCCGTCGGCTCCCACCACCGTGAGCACGGCGGTGTAAGTTCCCACGGCGTTGTATTTATAAGTCACCGTTGCATCGCCAATATACAAGTCTGCTCCATCTCCAAAATCAATTTCGTACGACACGATGCTGCCTTCTTTATATGAGGAGCCGGAAGCGTCAAAACTCACTGTAAGCGGGACCTCTCCATTGCTGGGAGTGGCTTCCAGTTTTGCGGTGATGCCCTGAGCGGTGACTTCAATATTTACGGTGCTTTCCTTCGTGTTCCCGGCTGCATCGGTCACCACGAGCATGGCTTCGTATGAACCCACTTCTCCATAAGTATTTGAAACCTTGCTTCCACTGTCGTCCACAATCCCATCTCCATCAAAATCCCATTCGTAGTCCACGATGTCATCCTCCGGATCGGTGGAACCGGAAGCATCAAAGCCCACCGTGAGTGGCACGGGACCGGAGACCACTCCGGAGACCGCCGCAGGACTGGTTTTTATGGACGCGCTTGGAGGCGTGCCTTCTTCCACCACTTCGAGGTCTAAAATGCTTTCATCCGCATTGCCGTCGGCGTCCAAAACGGTGAGCACCACTTGGTAGCTTCCGACTTCTTCATAAGTGTGTTTTACACTACGGCCTTCCAATTTTGTGCCATCGCCCATGTCCCACTTGAACTTCACGATTTTTTGTTCGGTGGCTTGAGATAAGTTCCCATCAAACTCATAGCGTTCATCCGTAAAATAGACCGCACCTTCTCCAAGAGGAGGCGTGATCACCGCTCTTAAACCTCCCACACTGCCCGCCTCGATCACTTGGCTGGTTGTGGCGGATTCTCCATTGTTGTCGGTCACACGCAAAGACACTTCATAATTTCCTTCCTGAGTGAATTCGTAGGATACCACTTCTCCAACCGCATCATCGTAGCGGCCGTCTTCATCAAAATCCCATTCGTAAGAAACAATTTCTCCGTCGGGATCAAAAGAACTTCCCGCATCAAAATTCACGGTGAGCGGAACTTCCCCACTGCTGGGATTGGCCACAAAGGATGCGGCGGTGAGTTCATTTTCTATCACCACTTCGGTGCTGGTTTCATAATCGAATCGAGCCCCGCTTTTCAGATCCATGTATTCCACGGTGAGCACCACGGTGTAGATCCCGTTGCCCTGTGCTTTTTGCTTATATTCATGGGTCACTTTTTGTCCGTTCGCGATGCTGCCATCTCCAAAATCCCAGGTGTAAGAAAGAATGCTGTACACGGAAGTTTCTATTGGAATCAAGCTTGCATCAAAACTGATGCTGATGGGTGAAGTGAGTCCAATGGTGTTTTCCGGCACCGTTACGATGGGAGAACCATATCGCAACTCTTCCACCAAACGAGGCCCTAAAAACCATATTCCCACGAGCCACAAAACGCCGGTGAGCAGGAATCCGATTCCAAATTTTAAAGCCATGCGAGAGAACTTTTTCTTTTGTTCCAGCTCTTCTTTTTTTACGAGCAAAGAACGGATGAGCCCATATAAGGCGGCGAGCATCGTTGCAATGACCACGGCTCCCATTTGAATGTTGAAGAGTGTGTAGAAAAATTTATTGAAGCCCGCTTGAGAAATGGGAAGATATTTAAAGAGGATGAACTCCGTGTTTGCCAAAAAGGCGGCCCACAGCACCGTGAAGACCAAGAGCAGAACAAAAACTACGGATGAAACAATGCCGAGTCTTTTGAGCATTCGCTTGCGCTTGATTTTGGGATCAAGGGCGGGTGCGGCGGGAGCTGCAGGGGCTGGGCTTGGCGCCTCCGGAGCAGGCACTGCCGGGATCGGCTCTGACGACGGTGTGGGGGCTTGAGAAAATTCTTCCATATTAATGCTTGGTGATTTTAGTGAGCTGAGCTTTGAATATGAAGCTGATCGCGGCGAGTGCCGTGATGAGGGCGGAAACAATGAGCACCATCATTTCGCTTGGCGTGGCATTGAACAGATTAGCACCTCCCAAGGATCCTTCAAAGACCACTTGCAGGGTGGATATGTCTTTTTCTCCGGTGGCTTTGTCGTTTACGGTGAGCTTGACCACCACTTGACCGTAGGATTTATAAAAAGGTGTTTTCCAAGATCCTGCAGAATCGTCCACAAAATCCCTGTCATTGTCTCTCACACCATCGTTGTCGGTGTCGTAGAAAATATTTTTATCCAAGACGAATTCCAGGTCTTCAGAACCTCCCTCGGCTCCATAATAGAATGAGACTTCATCCCCATCTTTCTCCAAGACCACTTGGTTCAAACTGTTGGGTTGTGGTGTGCTGGTGAGGAGGGCTTGTACTGAATCCAGCGGGCTTGAGACGACCACGGTTTGTACGGTGGAATCGGTTTTTCCAAAACTGTCTTCCACAATCAACTTCACTTGGTAGGAACCGTAATCGGCATATTCAAAGGAGGGGTTTTTCGTGGTGGCATCCGTGTCATTTTCCGGGTCTGTATCTCCGTTGGTGTCCGCGGTGAGATTGAAGTCCCATGAAGCACTGAGGAATTCCGCTCCCTGAGCGGTGTCAAAGGAGGTCTCATTTTTGAAATCCACCATTTTATCGTTCACGATGGTGGAGAATTTGGCTTCGGGCGCTGTGCTTTCGCTCACATTGACCGTACGCGTTACGGTGTCTGCCTGGCCCGTGCTGTCCACAATGGTGAGACGAGCTTCATAAGTGCCCAAGGCGGGATAGGTGTAGATTGGATTCTCTTCAAAAGAATCGGTGTCGTCGTCGGGGCTTCCGTTTCCATTGCTGTCCACGGAAAGATCAAAATCCCAATACTGCCCTTCCAATTTTGCGTCGTTCTCAAAATCAATGATGGAATTGTTTTGGAAACTCACGGTGGTCCCCGTTATTTCGGTGAGGAAGGCGGCTTCGGGCGGTGCGGAAAGTGCGTCCACAAAAATAGTGAGGGTCTCCGAAGGGTCGGTGGCACCCGCATCGTCTTCCACTTTCAATTGCACTTCAATTCCCTCCGGGTGCACTTGAGAGAACTCGTATTCAAAAGAGGCTTCTTCCGTGGGTTCGTTGTTCCAGAATCCATCGCCTTCAATGTCCCACCAATAGTTCACAATTTCTCCATCCGTGTCGTAAGAAGTGCTGGAGAAACTGACCGGTTCCCCCACATAAACTGAGGTGCGATCCACAGAGATCCCCGCCACCGGAGTTTCGTTGGGCCCATTGGTGACTTCCAGGGTTGGGATGGATGCGCTGTCCAAAAAGTCGGAACTTGAGACCTCGTTGCTGTCGTCATCGGTGACTTCCACTGCAAATCCATATTCCAGAGTTTCTCCCGTTTTTCCTTTTGTATCGATGGTCATTTGGAACTCCGTGCTTTGAGCAATGATTTCCCCGAGTGCTTCCGCGGTGTCGTTGAGATCGTAATACCACGCCTTGATGAAGGTGATTTCTCCGTCTTCATCAAACGCGTCCACGCTAATGTCCACTTTGAGAGGCGTTTCCAATTTATCTCCTTCCGGGGTCACCGTGATGCCGCGAATCACCGGGTCCATGCCCTCAATCAGAATGTTGACGGAAGTTTGATCCATTACGGTGCTGTCGTCTTCATCACGAACGGTGAGCGTTACCGTAAAAGTCCGCTGTTCGGAGAACGAGTGGGTGACCGTGCTTTGAGAGGAGGTGACTCCGTCTCCAAAATTCCAGCTGTAATCCAAATTATCCGTACTTCCATCCACATTAATAGATTCCGTCGCATCAAAAGAAAATTTGGTCTTTATACTTCCTTTGAGTGAGCTCCCCGTTCCAATATCTTCTTCCGCTCCAATCGCAATCACGGCAATGGGAGCATCACCAGCTCCAATGTAGACGCGTTGCTTGATACTGTTTTCGTCATCCTCATCATTTAAAGCGGTGAGTACCACTTCAAACACTCCGGCGGTTTCGTACACATGCGTCAAAATCGTTTCTCCTCGAGTGATGGTGTCGGTGTAGTCGCTGGAGCCGTCTCCGTAATCGATTTCAAAAGCGGTGGCCGTGGCACTGATCGCCGTGAATTCCACTTCCGCTTGGCCGTTTGCATCCAAATGTCTGGCGGTTTCTCCTTGGATCTCCATGCCAATGTCCAGCGTGGAATCGATGGTGATTGTACCCACTGCCGTATCACTCTTTTTGAGCTCGGCGGAATGTTGGTCATAAACAGTGAGGCTCACACCGTAATCTCCCTTTTTAAGGAATTGCACCGTGAGTTCTTTGTTCTCGTTTTCTGCGCTGAGGATGGTGTAATCCTCCCCTTCCGTGCCTTCAAACTCCCATTCAAATGTGAGAGTGTCTCCTTCATCCGGATCATAACTTTCCCCGGCATCAAAGAAGAGTGTTGCAGGCTGCGTTTGGCTTGGGACCGTGTATTCATAAGAAGCCACGGGTGCCGTGGATTCCACCAAAAAGCTGAGTGAAGCGGTGTCGGTTTTCCCACTTCCATCCGAAACGATGAGTTGCATGGTGTAGACGCCGGGTTCTTCCAAAGCAACCGCAATGACTTCCCTGTTGTTCTCTTCTAAAGGTACTGCCGTGCCCTCCTTTGTGAGGGTCCAGGAAGTGCTTACGATTTTTCCAATGTCGGTGGTGGAGCCGGAGGCGTCGAATTCAAAAATGGTGCCCACGGTGCCGGAGCTGGGGCTCATGGAGAACCGGGCGGCCGGCGAGGCCACGAATAAAGTAAAATATTTACGGTCTTTTACTCCGGTGTCGTCTGTGACGGTGAGAGAAAGGTTGTACGAGCCGGCCTCTCCATATACATGGGTCACCGTGCTGCCTCCTTCTTGTCCGTAAGATCCGGATGCGGTTTCACTGTCTCCAAATTCCCATTCGTAATACACAATGCCTCCCTCCGCTCCGGTGTTGCCATCTCCATCGGTGGTTTCACTGGCATCAAATGTGATGCCTCCTTCCGCTTCGGACATCGTTACTTTATAAGTTCTTTGATCAATGGCCGGAAAGGATCTGAAATCGGCGATCACGCTCGCGGCCTCTGTCCCCGCTTGTGCCGTGAGCACGATCATGGATTTGGAAGGTTCCACTTCCACCGTTACCATTGACACTCCCGCGGCAATATTTTCATCTTGGCTGCGAACGCGCACTCGTATTCGGTAGGTCCCCGGTTCATTGTAGGTTGCGCTCACCGCGTCTCCTTCCGTGTTTTCGGAAGTCACGGCGGCGGTGTTCAAAGTGCCGGAGCTTTCAAAGTTTCCATCTCCATTCAAGTCCCATTCAATTTGATCGTCTTCCACCGTTTTTCCACTGGGGTCTTCCGTGCCAAGCACATTGAACCGTACGATCAAAGGATCGTTGCCGGAAGTGGCGGAGGCCTTGAGGCGCACCTTTACAAATTCCAGATTCTCCACCAAGTTGTGGAGGTCATTCATGGCGGTCACAATTTCTTGCGCCGTTTTTGCGTTCACCGTTTCCAAAGAACTGTCCAGCAGTTCATCGGCCGCGTTGAAGGCGTCCAAAACTTCCGTGAGTTTGGATCCGGAATCAAAGCCCTGTCCTTCGGTATCAAAAAGATCTTTCATCTCTCTAAATCGTTCCAGCAAGGCTCCCACTTCTTCAATATAATCCCCTTCGGCAGCCGTTTGAATGGCCACAATATAGGAACACACTTTGTCATCGATCTCACGAATATCCATATCGTAGACCGTGTAGCCCAAGGCATAGGTATAGAGTTCCGTGCTCTCATCATAATCTCTTGTGTTGCAGGCATCGGTGGTGGTGACCCCTCGATCGAGTTCCTGAATGATTTCTTCCACGGAGGCGGCGGAAGCTTTTGGAATGAGACGAGCAAAGAATCGATCCAAGTAGCTGGTTTGAGTGCCGCTTCGCAAATAGTTATAAAGCGCCTGAGCGGCTTCGTAAGTTCCACTCAAGGAATCCACTTCTTGTTGAATGTCTTGGATTCCCTCACGCAGCATGTCGATGTAATCTTCCACATCGTCCTCATCAATAAGAGTGTATTGATCAGCATAATCGCTATCGGTGTTTTGAGCCCATTCGAGCACATGCTCTAAAAGCCCATTGATGGTCCAATCCGTCTCTTCCACATCAATAATGATGGGCATTTCCACCGACTGCATGTACGCCACTTCCTGGCTCACTGTGAGTAAAGTTTGGTAGGAGTCCAAATATTCCGCGCTGATTTCCTCAATTTCTTCCAAAACAAACTCCGTATCAAAAGAAGCTCCGGTTTCCGTAATGGTGGTTCCATCCACTTCTCCCCCGCTTCCATCTCCGGAACCGTCACCCCCTCCTGCGCGGAGCAAAGTGTTCACCATGGCGAAGGACCCCAGAATGATTAAAATTCCAATAGCGGCATAGCTGATGGCCTTTTTTCCGGTGGAGGCCATGTCTTCATCTCCACGGCTGAGCACATACATGACTCCTCCGTAGACTACAATCACCACGGCGATCAATCCTAAAAAGGACAAGGCGTAGTTCACAATGGTCTGAATAAATTCTCGCGCACTCTTGTTTTCCGTGAGCTGGGGTGCGTAACCGGCTTCATCCGGCGCTTCAAGCTCTCCTTCCAATTCCGTAAAATCCACTATCTCGTCGCTGGTGTCACAGCCCAAGGCTCCGGCCAAACTTTCGTCCAATTCCGCACATTGCGATTCGATGATGTCGCCCTGTGACGCATCGGTATTGGTTTCACCGGTTTCCACGCTAAGGTCAAAGATCTCATCCAAATCATCCACTAAATCTGCGGAAGCCGGTAGCGCCCATAGGCTATTTATCCCTAAAATAAGAGAGAAAAGCAGCGGAGTGATGCGGCGGCGAAGGTTCATATGTTGGAGGGCCTGGCGTTTTTCCATGGTATTATAACGGTTTTTATCTGGACGCATCAAGCTCAACCACTGTGTTCACAATGGCGAAGGCGGCGAGGGCTAAAATGATGCCCACGGCAGCACCCATGATGATCTTTTTAGATTTGGCCACATTGTCTTCGTTCTGCACTCCCAAGACATAGAGGTAACCCGCATATAAGAGGAAGGCGAAGGAAAGTGTGCCCAAGGTTCCCGCAATAAAGTTGGTGACTTGTACAAAAAGAAGTTTGGCTTCTTCCACTCCAAGCGACTTCCCTTGATTTTGGAAAAGAATTTCTTTGACCACAAACTCTGAGATTCCTATTACAAAGAGTCCCACCAAAGCCCAAGTGATTTGTTTTTTGGCCTTACCCACTTGATCTTCACTCGCCGAGCCTCCCACAAAACGCATGCCCGCCATGATGAGAACCGAGACGGCAATGGACCCAATTAAGATTTGAATCAAGCTGTAAATTCCTCGAAAGAGGGTACTGGCTTGCCGTCCAAACTCTTGAGCCCCGGACTCTCCTCCCCTTAAAATTCCTCCATCCGCTCCAAAGAAAACCTCCACCAAAGAGTCGGACATAAAAATGATGACTAAGCCCTGCAGACCATAGCTTATAAAATTCTTGGATTGAGAAAGCACTTCTTCACTTTCTTTTCCCGCAGTGACCATTCGCACGCCCATGATCACAATAAAGAGGATGGTGACCGGGGTTATGATGAGTTTGAAGAAATCCAAAAAGCGTTGGATGGCGGCCACAATGACATTGGCGCCCTCCCCTTGTTCCGAGAATGTCGGGAAGCTGATACCTCCGGAGGGCTCTTCATCACTGCTGGTGGGGGCAGTGCCGTCCTCCACCTGAGTGCTTTCCTCGCTTACATTTTGCTGAAAATCGTCAATGATGCTTCTAAAGTCCAAAGCATCGGCCACCGCGGCACTTGCGGTGAGCAGTTGTATACTTGTGAAAATGAGGAAGAGGTATTTTTTCATGATTTAGAATTTTCCTGCAATGATGGTGGAAACAAGGGCAAAGGCTCCATAGATCACAATGACGCCTATGACAGAGTTCATGATGATCTTTTTCGCAAGTCCGCTGCGTTCTTCATCCCCTCCCGCCGTGATATACAAAAGTCCTCCCGCCACAATACCCAACATCATGATGGGTCCCACAAAAGAGACTACGATGTTGGTGACGGCCACCATTTGCTGCACTCCTTCGTTTTGATCCAGCACCACAATGGTTTTATCGGCCGATTGATTGAACTCCGCCACATAAAACACACGGCGAATCACCATGTCGGAGACCATGACCATCAAGAGACCCGCGGCGGAAAGTGCCATGCTTTTCTTTGCATTGCCCACTTCTTCTTCGTTGTCTCCGGAAATCACCATTACGGCCCCGCTTCGAATAAAGAAGAGCGCTGCCAGTCCTCCGAGTAAATATTTCACAAAAGTAATGATGAGGCGCGTGGTGTTGTCAAAAAGTTCCACTCGCTCCACCAGCTTTTCGGGGTCGGAGAGGAAGTTCCCTTCGCGGTAATCGAAAACTTCCGCGATGGGGCCCGCAATACTGATCATCAAAAAGCCCACCAAACCATAGACCAGGGATTTCCTTTGGGTCTTGGCGGTCTCTTCGTTGTCTCCGGAAATCACCATGGTGAATCCTGAAACGACGATGAAAAGCAAGGCTACCGCCCCCACAATAATCCGTAGATTTCTGGCGACCGGCCCCAAAAGATTTTCGAATTTTTCGAGGGCCGTGTCCCCTTCCGGCGCGGGTAAGTCCAAATTTTCGGCGGAGGGTAAGGGCAAAAAGTCAGCCAAAGCGTGTGAAGCAGAAAACACGAATATCCCCAAGAATAAGGCTAAAAGCAGACCTCCCATATGGATTTTTCCCAATCTTTTCATCCAAAGCTTTGCCATAAGTGGTTTTAAATCTCATCATTATACCAGAAAAACAGGTTTTGGAAAAGACTTGCAAAGGAAGAAAGATTTGTTTAGACTGCTTCTAGACAAAAGACCGCAAGCTTTTTAGGCGAGTCACCCTCATTCATCAACACTATGGCTGAAAAAACCACAAAAACACGATCCGGAAACCCTGTCGTTGCTTATTTCTCGAGTGCAATTGAGGAATTCAGCAAGGTGACTTGGCCCACAAAGGAACAAGCCGCTCTCCTCACCGGGATTGTGGTTGCGGTTTCTCTTGTGACCGCCATCCTGATTGGGGCCTTTGATTTGGGCCTTGCGGAACTTTATAAACTTGGACTTAAAGCCTTATCTCAATAACATGGCAAAACAGGCAAGAAATACCGGACGAAATTGGTATGTTATTCATACTTATAGCGGATATGAAGATGCGGTGCGAGAGGCTTTGCTCCAACGCATTGAATCCATGAACATGCAGGACAAGATTTTTGATGTGATTGTGCCTAAAGAAACTCAGATTGTGGTGAAGAAGGGTAAGCCAAAAACAGAGAAGAAACGGCTTTTCCCCGGGTATGTGCTCGTGGATATGACGGTGGATGACGAATCTTGGTATGTGGTGCGAAACACTCCCAATGTGACCGGGTTCGTGGGCAGCGGAACTATTCCCGTTCCTGTTTCCGGAGAAGAATTTGGAGTGATCCAACGCTACCTGGAAGACGACAACGCGCCTAAATTTAAGATTACACTCAGCAAGAGTGACTTGGTTATGGTTCTGGATGGACCGTTTGCAGGCTATGAAGGGGTTGTGAATGAAATTGATGATGAAAAGGGTAAAGTGAAAGTCATGATCTCCATCTTTGGCCGTGAGACTCCTGTTGAACTTGATTTTGACCAGGTAAAGAAGAAGTAAAGTTGATGTTGCTTGCGCCAGTTTTTAATAGGCACTGAAGTGCCTGGCCTCCGCTCCGCTGCGGCTTGTATGCAGAAACTCACCCTCTTCTCGGTTCTGCTTTCCATCTCCGTGATTCTTATTGTGGGAGATATTGTGGTGCACGATTATTTGGCCACTCCCCCTCCTGTGGAAGGCACACCAGAAAATCCTGTTGAGGAATTGAACCCCGATGAAGAAGCTTCGGTGGATTTGGCGGATGAAGCGCTCCCTATTGTTTTGGAGTCCACCCTGAGTTCCGGACTCTTTACTCAAGCCGGCTTTTTAAATCCCGTCCTTAAAGACACACTCTTTTCCGGTTTGGTTTTCCAGTTTATATCTTTTGCAGATCAAGAAACGGCCACCGTCTACCAATGGAATGTTTTCGATGGTGAACAATTTATTGGTTCAATATATGAAATCAAGTACCCCACGGAGACGGGAAGTTTCCAGGGTTACCTGGCCCTTCGTGAACGAGCCATGAGCCTCACCGACTTGGGGTCCGTGAATGAAGTGAACAATTATGGGGATGCTTCTTTTTACTTCAATCATAAGACTAAAATGAAGACGGTTCATGTGATTCTTCGCACCGGATCCGATGTCTATGGCTTTGAATACGCGCAAACTTATCACGAAAACATGAAAAATGTGTTTGACAGCCTCAGTCCTCTTCTGTAGAATCGGCGAGCTTTTAGGTGGCGAGAGCCCCAACAACCTTCTCTAAATATGGCAGCTAAGAAAATTCAAGCCATTGTCAAATTGCAGATTAATGCCGGTAAGGCCAACCCTGCGCCTCCCGTTGGAACCGCTCTAGGACCACACGGAGTGAATTTGCAGGATTTCTGTGGAAAGTTCAATGAGATCACTCGCCCTATGGGAGATACGGTGGTTCCTTGTGTCATTACTATTTATGATGACCGAAGCTTCACATTCATCACCAAACAACCTCCTGCTGCAACCTTGATCAAAAAGGCCATCAGCTTGGAGAAAGGGTCTGCGGTTCCTCACAAAGATAAGGTTGGAACCATCAACAAGGCTCAATTGGAAGAAATTGCAAAGATTAAGATGGAAGACCTCAATGCCAATGACATTGATGCCGCGATGAAGATTATGGCGGGCACTGCTCGCAGCATGGGAGTAAAAGTAGAATGGTAATACTCGCCAAAGGCGAGTGTCCCTGTTGGTTTCATATTAAACAGTGGGAGTTTCATCTGATGTGAAACGTTTGCACCACATAACCCCTAAGACATGTCACACGGAAAAAAGTACCGAGATGCTCTCGGCAAAGTAGACCAAAACAAGCGCTACTCTTTAGAGGAGGCCGCTCAACTGGTTAAAGAGGTTTCTACCAGCAAGTTTGATGGAAGTGTTGAGATTCATCTCAATTTGGGAATAGACACCACTCAAGCGGAGCAACAGCTTCGTTCCACGGTGAGTCTCCCCCACGGTACCGGTAAAAAAGTTCGTGTGATTGCGATTGTGAGTGAAGACCGCGTGAAAGAAGCACTGGCGGCCGGTGCAGTGGAAGCGGGTGGAGATGAGCTCATTGAAAAGATTGAAAAAGGATGGTTGGACTTTGATGTCGCCGTTTCTACTCCTGATATGATGAAGAATTTGGCCAAAGTTGCCAGGCAGCTTGGTCAGGCCGGACTTATGCCCAACCCTAAATCCGGAACGGTCACTCCAGACATTGGACCTAAAATCGGAGAAGTACTCAAAGGACAAGTGGAATTCCGCAATGATAAGCTTGGAAATTTGCATAACAGCATTGGAAAAGTTTCTTTCAGCGCTGAGCAAATCAAAGAAAATGCTGCCGCTTACCTTAAAGCGGTGAACGAAAAGCGACCTGCCTCCATCAAGGGAAACTTCATCAATTCCATCACTCTCAGCCCTTCCATGGGACCTGCAGTTAAAGTGACGGTGAATGAAACCTTGAGCGCGCTTTAGTACCGCGGCGTCAACGCTTGAGCAAGTCTTGCTACGAGTTCGTTTTCACTGTTCCCCACAATAAGTTTCCCTTCTCCTAGGTCTGTTTGTGTATGAAGCACAAGATTGTAGGCGAAGTCCTCGTTCCAGTTTTCGCTGCCAATGTCTTCGAATTCTAAGATGAAGGTGGTTTTGCTTCCCATCCTTGTAATGAAGAGCTTTGGTTTTTGTGATGGCGCCCCTCTTTGAAGGGCAACAATGGCCGGTGCTAGTGTATTGAGTTTTCTTGCCAAGGATTCGAGCACTGCTTCTTGGAGTATCCTTGCTTTGTTTTCCTCACACTCCAGTGACTCTTCTGCACATGCGGCGTCCATTGCCTTCCTTGCTATCTGCTCCTTTTCTTCTTCAAAGTCGCTGACTGGTGCAGGCCGAGGAGTTACATAGCTGGGTTTCAAGAATAAGGCGGCACCGAGGGCGAGACTGGAGAAATGCCTGGACATTGGATGGGGTTATGGACAGATCATCCGTTTAAATTATAGGGTATAAATGTTTTTTGTCAAAGCTTAAGCCTCGTTTTGCAGATGGGGCGAGGGTAAGATGGGGACATGTTGAAAGTTCGAATCCAAAGAGTCGATAAAGGGCTTCCACTGCCTGTTTATGAGACGCAAGGCAGTGTGGGGTTTGATTTGTTGGCGCGGGAAACGGTGTGTGTGGAGCCGGGACGGATTGAGCTTATTCCCGCCAATGCGATTGTGGAGGTTCCCGAGGGTTATATGTTGATGGTGGCCTCCCGCAGCAGCACCCCAAAAAAGAAAGGGCTCACTCCCCCGCATGGATTCGGCGTAATCGATCGGGATTACTGTGGTCCTCAAGATGAGATCAAAATTCAGGTTTATAATTTTTCAGATGCAGCGGTGACCGTGGAACGGGGTGAAAAGATCGCCCAAGGAGTTTTTGTGCGTGTGGATCGCTTTGAATTTGAGGAGGTGGATAGCATCCGCGAAGACAGCCGCGGCGGGTTTGGGAGTACGGGGTGAAAACTAATAAGAAAATTATGCTGATTACACTTTACGGAATCAATAATATTGGGAAAAGCACGCAGGCTTTGCGGCTGGTGGAACGGCTGAGGGCGGCGGGGTGGGATGCGGTGTATTGCAAGTATCCGGTTTATGAAATGGAGCCCACGGGGCGTTATTTGAATGAGTTTTTAAGGAGTGGTGGTGCGCAGACTATCAGTGAGGAGGAATTACAAATGTGGTTCACTTTGAATCGTTATCAATTTCAGCCCACGCTGCAGAAGTGGCTCGCGGAGGGGAAAATTGTGGTAGCGGAGGATTATACGGGGACCGGCATTGCGTGGGGTACGGTGAAGGGAGCCAAAACAGAGTGGCTGGAGACCTTGAATGAAGGACTGGTGAAAGAAGATCTCGCCCTTTTACTTGATGGGGATCGGTTTACCAAGGCACAAGAAGAGGGGCATTTGCATGAAGCGAATGAAGCCTTTATGAAACGGGCGCGACAGATCCATTTGGAGTTGGGAGAAAAATATGGCTGGATTCATGTTCCCGTTGAACCCGGTATCGAAAAAACGGAACTCTTGATTTGGGAGGAGGTGCAGTCTAGAATAGGATCTCCAACAACCCATGGCACTAATCCTTGATGGTCGTACGGTTTCCGATTCTCTGCTCGCTGAGGTGAGCCAAGAAGTGGAACGCCTAAAAGCCCAAGGAGTTTTTACAAAGTTGGTGGTTGTGGTGGTGGGAGAAGATCCCGCCAGCCAGGTTTATGTTGGGAAAAAAGAGGAGGCTTGTAAACGAGTCGGCATGCTGAGTGAACGAGTGGCTTTGCCCGCAGAGAGCACTCAAGAAGAGGTGCTCAAGAAAATCGATGAACTCAATAAAGACCCCAGTGTAACAGGGATGATTGTGCAATTGCCACTCCCCTCCCACATGGATGCTCCGGTGGTGATCAAGGCCATTGATCCTTACAAAGATGTGGATGGCTTTCATGCCTACAATGTGGGGAAAATGTTTTTGAGTAAAGATTTTGAAGACCTGGCTTCTTGTACGCCAAAAGGGATCACTAAGATTTTGGATTTTTACGGGATTGATGTGAAAGGAATGGATTGCACGGTGATTGGCCGCAGCAATATTGTGGGAAAGCCGATGGTTGCCATGCTCATCAATCGGGATGCCACGGTTTCCTGCTGTCATAGTCGAACAAAAAATTTACTCAAGTATACGCAGGAGGCGGATTTGATTGTGGTTGCGGTTGGAAAGCCGAAATTTTTGACCGCAGATATGGTTAAAGAAGGGGCTATTGTGGTGGATGTGGGCATGCACCGGATGGAAGATGGAAAACTCTGTGGAGATGCGGATTTGGAAGGGATGAAAGACAAGGTTTCTGCGTATACTCCCGTCCCCGGTGGCGTGGGTCCCATGACGGTGGCTTGTCTGCTCATGAACACCGTGACAGCTGCTAAAAAACAAGCTAAACTCTAAACCTATGTGCGGAATCATCGGCATCCATTCCAAGTCCCCGGTCGCTCAAGAGCTCTATGATGGGCTCATGATGCTTCAACACCGTGGACAAGATGCGGCGGGAATGGTGAGCTTTGATGGACGGCAACTCCACATTAAAAAAGGAGATGGCCTTGCGAGTGATGTTTTTAAAGCCGAGGATTTTTTACGATTGCGAGGCAATACGGGTATGGCGCATGTGCGCTACCCCACCGCCGGGACTTATGACAGTGCCGAGGCTCAGCCTTTTTATGTGAATGCCCCCTTTGGAATCGCGCTGATTCACAATGGAAACTTAACCAATACCAAAGAGCTTCGTGAAGAAGTGGTGAAAAACAACCACCGTCATCTCAATACTTTTTCAGATTCAGAAGTGCTTTTGAATGTCCTCGCGTATGAAATTGAATCTTTGGGTACTCGGGATTTGACTCCCGAGGGACTCTTTAAGGCTATGGAAAAAGTTTATGGGCGGGTGAAGGGAGCTTATGCGGTTATTGCCCTCATTGCGGGCTATGGCCTCTTGGCTTTCCGCGACCCCAACGCCATCCGCCCTCTTGTGATGGGCACCCGAAAAGATGATCTTTTCCCCGATACCGTTTTTGCCTCCGAAAGTGTGGCCTTGGATGTGCTCGGTTATGAACTGGTGCGAGATGTCAAACCGGGAGAAGCTGTTTTTGTGGATTTGAAGGGTCAGGTGCACAGCAAGATCTGTGCCAAAAATCCTGTCTACAATCCTTGTATCTTTGAATATGTGTACTTTGCACGACCGGATTCTTTGATTGATGATATTTCTGTTTATAAGACTCGACTTCGCATGGGGGAAAAATTGGCAAAGAAGATCAAAGCCGCCAATATTGAGATCGATGTGGTGATTCCCGTGCCCAGCACCTCTCGTCACTCTGCGGCCCCTTTGGCGTATGAATTGGGCGTGAAGTACCGCGAAGGATTGGTCAAGAACCGCTATGTGGGTCGTACTTTTATTATGCCTGGGCAGAACAAACGACAAACTTCGATTCGTCGCAAGCTCAACCCCATCCGACTTGAGATTGAAGGAAAAAATGTTTTACTGGTGGACGACTCCATCGTGCGAGGGAATACTTCCAGAAAAATCGTTCAAATGGTGAGAGAAATGGGTGCTAAGAAAGTCTATTTTGCTTCGTGCGCCGCGCCGCTTCGTCATCCGTGTGTGTATGGAATCGATATGCCATCTCGTAAAGAATTTGTGGCCAACAATTTAACCGTTGAAGAAACGGCCCGCTCTTTGGGAGCGGATGGACTTTTCTACCAAGAATTGGAAGACTTGGCGGAGGCGGTACGAGAAGGAAATCCCACCATCGACCGATTTTGTATGGCGTGTTTTGACGGGAAGTACCCCACCCCCGATGTCACGGAGGAAGTCTTGCGAGCCGCGGAAGAAAGCCGCAGTGGTGTATACAAAGAAATTCGCAAGGATCTCCAAGATCCCGAAGAGCAAGAAAATCAAATCCCCCTTATTTAATGAAGCGAATTGTGCTCATTGGAAACGGTGCCAGGGAACACTGCATCGCCGAAACCTTGAAGCGAAGTCCTCAAGGGTGCGAACTGGGTGTTTTTGCAAGTGCCATGAATCCGGGAATTTCCGGATTGGCATCCGTTTATGAACTCACGGATTCTTTGCTCAATTTTGAAGCCCTGAAAAAATTTGCGTCGGAGTTTAAGCCGGATTTTGCGGTGATCGGCCCGGATGATCCCATTGCCGCGGGTGCGGCGGATGCTTTGCTGGACCTTGGAATTCAGAGCGTTGCCCCTTTAAAAGTTTTGGCACAAGTGGAAAGTTCCAAGGCCTTTGCCCGAGAACTTTTGCTTAAGTATGGCATTCCGGGTAATCCAAAATTTCGTGTTTTTAGCAATGAAGAAGGGATGCTTACTTATATGCAAGAGCTTGGAGAGTATGTGGTGAAGGCCGATGGACTCATGGGTGGCAAGGGTGTGCAGGTATCGGGTGAACATCTAAAAACTTTTGAAGAAGGTGTTGCTTTTGCGCTGGCGTGCATCGAAAAATTTGGCCGTGTGGTGGTGGAAGAAAAATTTGTGGGAGAAGAATTTTCTTTGATGAGTTTTGTTTCGGGCACTCAAGTGGTGGATATGCCCGCAGCGCAGGACCATAAACGCGCTTACGAAGGGGACAGCGGTCCCAACACTGGTGGCATGGGTACCATTGGAGACATCGATCACTCCCTTCCCTTTTTGAAACCCAGCGACTTGCAGGCCGCTCATGAAATCACGGTTGCCGTGGCTTCAGCGCTGCTCAAAGAAACGGGTAAGCCTTACAAAGGAATTCTTTATGGAGGTTTTATGGCGGTGAAAGATGGCGTACGACTTATTGAATACAATGCACGGTTTGGAGACCCCGAAACCATGAATGTCTTGCCGCTGCTCCGCAGTGATTTTATTGCACTGTGTGAAGGGATTTTAGCGGGCAATTTGGATGAAGTCCCCGTTGAGTTTGAGAAGAAAGCGACTGTAGTAAAATATGTGTGTCCGGAGGGCTATCCCGTGAATCCAAAGAA
Source organism: Candidatus Gracilibacteria bacterium (assembly GCA_041661045.1). Taxonomy (NCBI): domain Bacteria; phylum Candidatus Altimarinota; species Candidatus Altimarinota bacterium. The sequence goes on from JBAZVE010000001.1 coordinate 26,408, forward strand.
AGGTGAGCGCATTGAACTCGGCCCTGTCCCTGAGGGTGTGAAGGTCTACTATGCCTCCGTGGACAAACGGGACGATGGACTCTTTTTACTTGGTTCCCGTGGCGTGGCCTTTGTGGGCATTGGCGACTCCCTTGCGGAGGCTGAAGCCTTGGCAGAACAAGCAGCGGCCGCTGTGAAGGGGCCTGTATTCCATCGTCGTGATATTGGAACCGCCGCGCTTACTCAAAAACGGGTGGATCACATGCGGGACCTACGAGGTTGACGAGACTCAATCAAGTTCTGGAGCTTTGCGAGTTCTTGATCTGTAAAAAAGGCGGGTCCACTTAGTTTTCTTGAGACGGTTGCCTGATCACACCCCAGAGCTTTTGAGATGTCTTTTTGCGTAATACTCATTTCAGCGAGTCGTCTTTTTAAAGCCCACCGTTTTCCTTCCCCTATTTTCGATAGGTCTAAGAGAGTCCTTTCGTCTACACCCCCTTCATCTTCATTCAAAAGTTCAAGCACTTCTTTCACTTTTTCTCCTATGCTTAAAAGTTCCTTGAGGAGATCTTGGTGGGTTTTCGCTCTTAAGAGCCTCTTTCTCAGTATAGAAGCCAGTAAGTCTGCTACTTGATAGGCAAGAAGATGCGCGTGAAGCTCTGCTAGATCTTCAATGGGTCTACCCGTATCTGTTGCCTTTAAATTCATGTTTTTCAAGCTGATTATTAGGAGATATTATCAGCTAAAAGTTTATTTCTGTCAATCCTAGTCGTTGGCGACCCTTGTAGGATTGTCACCAGCAAGGCCGGGTTCGACCCCCGGTAGGTCCACCACTGAACAAGCAAAAAGCCCTTCATGCTGAGGGGCTTTTTGATAATCGGGCATCCTTGCAGGATTGTCTTCGGTATTATACCAATGTCTTCTTGTAAAGAAAAGACCTTGTGCCCGGGCACAGATTATTTGCTCTTTTTCTTAGATGCTTTTTTCTTGGCGGTCTTTTTTGGAGCGGCCGTTTTTTTGGGAGCAGCTTTTTTAGGAGCGGCTTTCTTTTTTGAAGTGCTTTTCTTCACAGGCTTCTTTGCAAAACGATCGTCCAGTATCGCTTTTTGTTCCTTCACATACTTGCCCACCACGCGCTTGAATTCTTCCGCCTTTTTGTTGGCTTTTCGGAGCATGTCATCGAGTTCCTCGCGCTTCATGTTAGCGACATCCGCTGCTTTGTCCTTTGCGTTTTCCAAAGCCTCGTGAACCCCTGGATTTTTGCTGAAATCCATGACCATGTCGCGCATCTCTTCTCCCATATTTTCAAGATCCTTCAAAAGACCTTTCGTATCGCCTTTCGCGATTTTTTGACGAATATTTTTACCTTCATCGGGTGCAAATAAAAGTCCTGTCAACGCACCGGTAACGAGTCCGATACCGAGTGCAATTTTTCCTGCTTTCTTTCCCATGGCGTGGGGTTGTTAATGATTATTTTTACTCTAGTCGGTGAGGAGGTTAATGTCAAACTCCTTAAGCATAATATTGAGGCGGTACAAGGGCAGGCCCACAACGGTGAAATAATCTCCTTCAATTTTTTGAATGAATAAGGCCCCTATGCCTTGAGCCGCGTACGAGGCTGCTTTGTCCATGGGCTCGCCCGTTTCAATGTAGGCACGAATTTCTTCATCGGTGAGGGGCAGAAATGAAATGCGTGTGGATTCGATGTGACTGATTTTTTTCTTGCCCTTTATGAGGCAGAGACCCGTGAGCACTTCGTGAGTCTCCCCTTGCAGCATTTTGAGCATGGCAAAGGCATCGTCTTTGTCTTTTGGTTTTTCGAGGACAAGATCCTGAAAAGCACCCACCGTGTCCACCCCAAGAACCAAGTCATTCGGATGGTTTTTGGCGATTTCTGTGGCTTTTCCCTCCGCGTTGAGCTTAACCGCTTCATGAGCGGAGCATGATCTGGAATCGATTTCCTTAAAATGTACGGCGGGCTCCACCTTAAAATCGAGGCCAATGGATCTTAAAAGTTCAGAGCGGCGCGGGCTTTGAGAGGCCAAGATGAGGGTTGTTTTCATTTTCCTTTGACAATATCAGGTTTCACCCCTATATTTTACGGGCAATTTTTTAAATCTCCAAGTCGAACTCCTAATACATTAAGGTATGCCGATCATTAAATCCGCTAAAAAAGCCGCAAAACAATCTCTTGTAAAGCGCGACCGCAACTATTTGACTCGTACTGCACTTCGAAAGGCCATTCGTGCCTTCAGTGATGCGGTTAAGGGAGGAAAAAAGACTGAGGCTGAAAAGCTTTTGGTTCCCGCCTTCAAGATCATTGATACCGCTGCCAAGAAAAAAGTGCTTGAAAAGAACACCGCCGCACGACGAAAATCTCTGCTGGCGCGCAAATTGGCCGGGATCAAGGCTTAATAAGAATCATCCGAATTTCACCATTTAAATCCTGGAGACTCTCCAGGATTTTTTGCATTGGGTAAACCGCAGCTTCTCCACGAATGGTTCCGGGGTCATTTACAATAAAATCCTCTCCCTGGTAAGCCGTGATCACCAGGGTGTGAAAGACCGGTCCCGGCTCTCCGTAATGTGGACTTTCAAAGTTTTTCACGGGAATAATGAGTATCCCCCCTTCTTCCAAAGCCGCCATCATGGTTTCTCTGGAAACTTCGTAAGAGATTTGCGCCTGTAATCCATAAAATTCGGTCAAAATCCTGAGCGTTTGAGTGAGATCCGTGTCTTTGTAGGTGCCCAGATTGAGTTCTTCCCATTCTTTTAGGCTGAGGAGTGCCTGGCCCACAATCTCTCGTGTGGGGGCTTCCTCCTGATTTGCCCACAAAAAAGCCATGAAAGCCGAAGCTTCTTCTGCAAAGGAGGCCCAGGGATCCGTCCAAAGTCCGTATGGAGCTTGGGAAACAAAGGGGACTTTTTGGGCTTCCGGAGCTGTCTCTTCGATGGGCGCTACCATCTGTGAACTTATTTTTTGTTCAAGCTTGTCCTCCATGACTATAGCGGAGACTGCGGGGGTTTCTTCCCCGTTGGTCCATTGCTTGGCCACCAGCATCCCGTCCACAAAGGCGATGAGGATGACGAATAGGCTGAGGTATTTGCTTTGCCAGTCTTGATGCATAGGACTCATTTAAGCAGATTTTTCATGTGTTGACAAGCGATGGTCTGGCACTCTACAATTTTAAGTGCTAATTCAACCACACTCACCATGAACCTTGATCGATTCACCACCAAATCGGCAGAGGCCCTTGAGGGGGCCGTGACTCTCGCAGAGAAATTGGGGCATGCCAGCCTTACTCCCCTGCATCTTTTTGTGAGCCTTTTGAAGCAAGATGGCGGCCTGGTGCCCGGTTTACTGGAACAATTGAAACAAAATCCCGAGCGAGTGGCTGAAAAAGTACGCAGTGAAATTTTAAAAGCTCCCAGCGTGAAAGAAGGGGTGCGCCCTCAAGTGGACCGTGCACTTCAAATCACTCTGGAACGAGCAGAAAAAGAAGCTGCCAAAATGAAGGATGATTATATCAGCGTGGAACATCTTTTTTTGGCGCTTTTGGAGGACAGTTCCATCAGAAAACTTTTTCCCGTGGACAGAGGCATCGTGGACGAAGAATTAAAGAAAATAAGGGGCCGACAGCGCGTTTCCGACCCTAATCCCGAGAACAAATACCAAGTGCTTGAAAAATATACAGTGGACCTCACCCGCAGAGCTGGCGAGGGTAAAATTGATCCCGTCATTGGACGAGATGAGGAAATCCGTCGCACCATGCAAATTCTTTCACGAAGAACTAAAAATAACCCTGTTTTGGTGGGTGAGCCGGGTACCGGAAAAACCGCCATTGTAGAGGGTCTGGCAAAGAAAATCGTGGAAGGAGATGTGCCTGAAAATTTGAAATATAAAAAACTCCTTTCCTTGGACTTGGCCGCCATGATTGCCGGCACCAAGTTCCGTGGGGAATTTGAAGAACGACTCAAAGCGGTGATTACGGAAATTGAAGGATCCAGCGGAGACATCATTCTTTTCGTCGATGAACTCCATACTATTGTGGGTGCCGGAGGCAGTGCAGACGGAGGTGCAATGGATGCGGGGAATATGCTTAAACCCGCTTTGGCCAGGGGGCAGCTGCGCACCATTGGCGCCACTACCCTTAAAGAGTACCGCCAGCACATCGAAAAGGATGCCGCTTTGGAACGCCGATTCCAACCGATTATGGTGGAGGAACCCAGCATCAAAGACAGCCTCTCCATCCTTCGTGGAATCAAAGAAAAATATGAAGTTCATCATGGGGTGCGTATTCGTGATAATGCTTTGGTTGCCGCCGTGAATCTTTCGAGCCGCTATATCACCGATCGTTTTTTGCCCGATAAAGCCATCGACCTTATGGATGAAGCGTGCAGCGTGATTCGCATTGAAAACGACAGCATGCCTACTGACATCGACCGCTTGAGAAGAAAGATTTTACAGCTTGAGATTGAGCGGGAGGCTCTTAAAAAAGAAGAGGACAGTGCTTCTCAAAAACGCCTGCAGGAATTGGAAAAAGAATTGGCGGAGTTGAAAGAAGAAAACAAAGGCTTGGAGCTCAAGTGGCGCAAAGAAAAAGAGGCTATGGATGAGATGAAAGCGATAGACAAAGAGTTGGAGGACTTGAAACAGGAATCGGCGGCGGCCGAACGCAATGGAGATTTGCAAAAAGTGGCGGAGATTAAGTATGCAAAAATACCGGCCTTGAAAGAAAAGGCCGCCGCCCTTGAAAAAAAGATGGAGCGCAAACAAGGTGGTGAAAAACTCCTGCGAGAAGAAGTGACGGAAGACGATATTGCCCAAGTGGTTTCGCGCTGGACGGGCATTCCGGTCACCAAAATGTTGGCCCAAGAATCGGACCGTTTGGCGCACCTGGAAGAGGAAATTGGTAAGCGAGTGATTGGGCAGAAAAAAGCTATTGAGGCCGTGGCAAAAGCGGTGCGCCGCAGCCGGAGTGGACTCCAAGATGAGGATCGCCCGATGGGTTCATTTTTATTCCTCGGGCCCACCGGCGTTGGGAAAACCGAATTGGCCAAGGCGCTTGCGGAATCTCTTTTTAGTGACGAACGCCACATGGTTCGCATCGATATGTCCGAGTACATGGAAAAACAATCGGTGGCACGACTCGTGGGCTCCCCCCCCGGGTATATCGGCTATGAGGAAGGTGGCCAACTCACGGAGGCGGTTCGAAGGCACCCTTATTCCGTCGTCCTCTTTGATGAAGTGGAAAAGGCGCACCCGGATGTTTTTAATGTGCTTTTGCAACTCCTGGATGATGGCCATTTGACCGACAGCAAGGGCCGCACCGTGGATTTTAAAAACAGTGTCATCATCATGACCTCCAATTTACCCCCCGAAAATCTTCAAAGCTTCTTCCGTCCTGAATTTTTGAACCGCATTGATGGAACTATCCTTTTCGACCGCTTAACCCCGGAAGAAATCACCGAAATTGTAGGCTTGCAAATGGCACGCATCGAAGAACGACTTCAAAAGAAAGGTATTTCACTCAAGATCAGTCAGGCCGTGCTCAAACACATTGCGGAGGCCGGTTACGACGAAGTCTTTGGTGCTCGCCCCCTCAAACGCTTCATTCAAAATGAAATTCTGGATGAACTTTCTCTCCAAATCATCGAGGGTAAACTCAAAGAAGGCGACAGCATAAGCATCGACATGAAAGGAGGGAAAATCAGCTTCAATTGATGGTGGACCCGATCGGAATCGAACCGACGACCTCTTCCATGCCATGGAAGCGCTCTAGCCAACTGAGCTACGGGCCCGTAATGAGGTGAGGATAACAAAAAAGCGATGCTAGGGTAACTCAGTCCCCGTGGGCATACAAGATTATTTTGCAGCGAGAGCTTCTAGCACTGGAGCTGCCATCACTTCAACGACTTGATGAGCTGTTTCTTCTTGTGGGATGGAGAGAGAGGCGGACTGCCTATTGGTGCGAAGCGTCATGAGGTATTGACTGAGCCCTCTGTAGTCTGAAATGGAGAGACTGATCTGACCCCGATTACTCGCCATCAAAGCTCTTTCCAAAAAGCTTATCCAATCTCCCCTAATGACCTCCCGAACTTCTGGTTTCACCTTGAAACAAGTCAAAAAAGTGATCAAACAATGTATTTCTTGTGGGGTATTTGCATCTCTCAAGGCTGCCTTTAATGCACTTGGGTCTTGCCTCCATGTCTCGAACTGGCGGCGATTGTCTGGAATCGTGTAGCCCTGATCCTCGTTTGTTCTTTTTTCTTTGAGGAAAGTATTCATCGTCTTTATTGGACTCTTTTTTTAAGCGAAAAACAACTTGAAAATATGTCAAAGTACGGGTAGATTTTTTTCCGCTGCTTTTGTCAATCCATCAAATAATTCATCAGGGCGCTCCATGGCGGAAGCCTCCATTTCGACTGCGGTGGTGGCAATTTCCAAAACTCCTTCCCACTCTGGCCCCATTTGCTCCTTTTTAATCAAACCATGCCTAAGCATGTGAATAATCAGACTCAGCTCAAACTCGTCTTCTTCTTGAGCGTTCTCTCCTAACTCCTGAATTATTTCTTTCTCTAAAAATATCCCAGCTTCTGCTAAAACAGTTTGAATCGCTTCATACCAATCGGTAAATTCATCCTCACTGACCCATCGCCTTCCAGCTTCTTCAATAAAGTTGATATCTAATACCTTTATTTCTTCTGGAGATTCTTCCATGCCTGAATTATAACATAAAATTTATGTTAATGGAAGGGCCTGCCAACTGGGGTTGCTAGGATTTTTCTACCTGGTTTAGTTTTCTGGGTTGGTAGTCACATAATCTTTCAAGCCAAGGCTCTGGTGTATCGCCGTTCTCTTCCGTCTTCCGTCTCAACTCCTCTGCAAGGTCTCTCATACGAGCGGCAAGCTCATTTTCGAGGTCCGGTTCCTCCCCTCTTTTGTTCAACTCTCCTGCATACTGAGTGACATCTTCCATATCTTCCAAGGCTCGATCCATGAAGCCATTCCTTTTAAAAATTTTCGCTCGACGCAATCTATGAGCGATCTCTTCCTTAAGAGGAGCTGCCAGCGGGAAATACACTCTATCCATTTCTGCCGTCCACTGATCTTCCCACTTATTCAATAGAGCTACACTTTCTTCCGTTAGTTTCCCTGGATCGTCAGGGTCTCTTTTTATAAATCCAATGAAATCATGATCTTCTACTATTTCGTCATCTGGGGGTTCTGGAGAGGTTTCCATGACAATTTAATGCTGAATAGGAATTGTAGCACAAATTGATGCTACATGAAAGGCGGTGGGCATTTTAATACACCACTTTCAGGTAACACGCCGGGCATAGGATGCTTTGTGAGTTCTGCGAAGTGGTGGCGCTGGGAACAGTTTGGCCACAGTGGGTGCAGGCCACTTCTTGAAGTCGGTATTCCGGGCGTTTGAGCATGCGGTCGGCATGTCTTTGGTCCGGGTGCCTTTTGGGGAGTGGCAGGTCCATGTTTTTATAAAAAGCGAGTTCTTGTGGTGTGAGTTTGTAGACTTTTCCCGTGACTTCACAGCGGATTGTATCGGGAACATTGGTGTCTGCCGGCGCGGGCATTTCATAATCAGACCACTTATAGCCTTTGGCCAAAGCCTCTTCTCGTGTGAGCGGAAAGTGATCCATGACCAGGGTCTCGTTGTATCCGTAAGGATTGAGTTCGACTGGGAAAAATTCACCATACTCCCCCGTCTGCTTCATGTGCTCGATGAGCTTGGCACGGAGGATATGGTAGTCGGCCTCGGAATATTGTTTATTAAAAATACAAAAGCGTTTTTTCTTGAGTCCGGTGCAGCCAAAGCAGTCGCTGCAACCCGTGACTTGAAAGCAGTATTCCAAGTTGGAATTGTTGGTGGTGCAGGTGGAACAAAACTTTAAGTTGTAAGCGTTGTCTCCACATCCCGCTGAATGATAGATGAGCTCCGCCTTGCAGCCCCAAGAAGTGTAGTCCATGCAATTCTTGGCATGAAGAGCCACTTTGATGCAGTAACGACAATCTTCAAGATCCTTGGAATCAAAACAGTGAAAGGCGTTTTTGGAATTGTAGAGATGGTCGCCCAGTACATTTTCATTGTTTTCGCCTTCGGTAGCTTTGCGGGGCTGAGTTAAAAAGAAGGCTTCGGCACGATGCCTCAATTCCGCAATCCCCTCTGGCGTGTTGAGTTTCATTTTTGCTTTTTCTTGTTCGTATTCTTCCTTGCTGAGCTGTTTGTTGAAAATCATGTACTGCTTGTGGCGCTGGTTCACCGAGGCGATGCAATCTTTGCAACTCACGCAACTTTTAAGGAAGAAGCCGTCTTGGCAGCCGGTGCATTCTTGCGAGAATTTTAAGTTGTAGGATTTTTGACAATCGATGCATTCGTAGGCCAATTCACACTCGTAACAATTGGTGCAGTCCAGCACATTCTTGCAGTGGTAGATTCGATTTGAAAAAGCACAGTCCTCACTGTAATCGCTTTCAGAAACCAAATAACAATTTTTTAAATAACCTGTGCAGTTGGTGTATTCGCTATTTTCCAGTGTGCCGCCAATCACAAATAAAGAAAGATGCGGAACCTGATTGAGCAGCTCAGCAAATTGTTCAAAAAAAGGCCGATTGAAATCCACTTCACGGCCGTACGACAGCGCATCCCACTCGTCTCCCCACCATGTTTCGTAGTGGTAGACCGGAAAGGGCTGATTTTCATGATAAGTGGAGAGGATGGTTTTGCCGGAAAAGTCACATTTCCTTTTATAGAGCTTCCGCCCATTTCTTTCCTGAAGCCGCCGAATCAGCCGGCACTCCGGACACTGCTTTGGCGCAGGCACGCCGATTTGTTCATAAAATTTTTGATCCTCCGGAGCGGGTTCAAAGTCGATTTTACATTGCAAACAGGTGCTCATGGGGAGAGCTTAGCATGGCAATTATTTCCTGAGTAGCAATAAAACGAGGCCGACCATGCGGTCTTTCTCTTATGCCGCTACTGAAAATGCACGATTATTGTTTGCGGCTCGCCCTGTATCGAAATATTGGGTGCTTGAGTAGCCATAAGCATCGCGATCCCAAGCGCTTCCCCAGCCGTTAGCTCTAACGGCAGCTTGCGTGTGTTCTCTGCCGTCTAATCCTGTAACAACCCAAGGAATTTCACGCCCCTGCCCATCAAAAAAGGTAAAGCGCCCACCACCATCTGCGTTGGCTTTGATCACTAGGGAAACTCCGTAATTGCTGACTTGGTCTTCTAGCTGCCCGGAATAGCTGATGTCGGCGGAACTCGGTCCATTGGCCTCAGGTCCAAGCTGTGGTCCGTGCGTGTGGGCCATAGACCAAGTGGGCGTATGCGGATTGAGCCTCAGTTCTTCTTGAATCTTGGCTCTTGTTTGGTCTCCTACTTCGAACTTGTTCGTTTTAGGACTATCGCCCAGCCCCAAGCCTACACATCCCTCAACATTAAAAACCGTTCCGTCCATTATTCCACCCAAAAGCAGAGCTCCCGTTTCCGCTTCTTGATTGCGCATTTGCGCATCACCAATTCGAAGCAAATCCTCAACTGACATGTGAACCTCCTTTGGTATCGTTCGTTCCATGCTGTCATTTTAACACTTATTTTGGCTTCGGCAAGGGTTTGGGCTAAGCATTTGCTAAGGTCGTCAAAAGGGTGTATAATATTGGATGTATTAAATGAAAATTTATGCTAACACTTAATGAAGTGATCCAAGTTGATGGTGGAGACAGACCCCTTCTTCCATCTGAAATTGATGGAGTTTTAGCCGCTGCACTTCCAGAAGACTATTCGGGGCTGATTGGGCTTCGCAGTTCAGAGTTTAGGGCACGAGTTGGCGATCTAGATTTAGGAGATTTAGTAAGAAAAGCTGAGGCAAATGCAGTAAATTCTGACCACTATGAGCCAGGCTCTAACTCTAGTAACGCCGTACTAAGAGCGGTTGCAGCAGTTAGGCGAGACTTCCTCAATGAATAGGGCTATTTTTGATCGTATTAGGGTTACTTTTAATTATTTTGTATGGATCGTGTCCCAATAGCCTTGTCTGGGCCTCAAAGATTAGTTTTAGAGGCAATCACCCTATCTCACACGGGGATGCAATCCGCTTGGCTTAGACAAAGAACTCTTGATGAATGTGGAGCAACTTTGGGAGACTTACAAACACTATTAGAGGAAGGTTTAGTTGAGCTCAGAGCTGACCGTTACTTCGCGACTTCAAAAAAGTAAACCTATGAAAGATACTTTTGGGCAAGCCTTGTATGGGTACTGGAAGGGCGATCATAAAACGCCTCATTTCGTTAGGCGGGAGGATGGCTTTTTAGATGAGACTCCTAATGCTGATTATTTTCGGCCCGAGCTTATGTCCAAGGAGAAAGCTTTGGTCAAATTCGCTCGTGGGAAGATTTTGGATGTCGGCTCCGGGGCTGGTCGAGCGCTACTCTATTTTGGAAAGAAGGGTTTTGATATTTGTGGAATCGACTTCTCCCCTCTTGCTGTTCGCGTTTGTAAGGAACGGGGACTAAAGGCTGAGATGAAGGATGTTTTCAAAATGCGAAAAACTTCTGCATACAATACTGTTTTGCTCTTTGGAAACAACATTGGAATTGGCGGCGATTTGAAAGGAGCCGAGAACTTACTTAAAAAATTGAACACACTTGTCGACAAAAAAGGCCGTGTGCTGCTCACCAGTATGGATGTTAGCAAGACGGACAATCCAAAGCATAAGGCTTATCACCAAATGAATCTCAAAAGGAGAAAGTATGTGGGTGAGGTGAAAATTCGAGTGGAATACAAGAAAGCCATTGGAACTTACTTCAAGTGGATTCATCTTGATTCCGAAAAACTTAAGGAACTCGCGGCAAAAACGGGGTGGAAGGTCATTTACCTTAAAGTCACTAAGGATGGCTCTTACTCGGCGGTTCTGGAGAAGTAGACTCTAGAATCGTAGTAGGTCGCACGCGGATAATTTTGAACTTTTCTGATGTCCACCTAAGTACGCAATGGAGGCTCTTCTTCACCCTTTGGAAGTACTGGCAATGGTTCTATAGGAGGAGGCGGGAGCACAGGTAATGCCTGACAACATTCACATGAACAACCGATTGGATGGCCTGGGCCACAAGGTTCCGATGGATCTACTATCGTGGACTCTTCTAAATTTATTGAGCAGCCTTTCTCCACCCTCTGCGCAAATTCAACCTGCCAACAAGGAACTCCTTCTTTTGAAAATGGAGTGGGGTCGACTTGAGTTTGAGTTGGCTTTATCCCTTCTTCAGCCAAAACAGGGCTGGAGCTTGCCAGAAAGATGGATAACATTGTTTCTTTCATCTCTATATTGGTTGATACTGCCACTCATTTTAACATTAATTGTCGAAAAGTCATCAACCTGTCTACACTCAGCAAAAAACTGAAATCGCATATCCTTCAAGATAAATCTTCTTAGCGCTTCCAGCTCCTTCCATTCGTACGGTCAAATCCCCCATTCCTTCTAAACCAGGACCACAACGGATAAGGAATTCTTGCTGACTGGATCTTAAGTGTTTTTGTAAGTATTCAGCGAGAGCTATGGAGCCCACACCGCAGACCAAATCTTCTTCATCTCGATTCGGGAAATGACGCGCGTGAGCATCTAGAGCTTCAGTTTCTAATGCAAAAGGAAACAATCCTGTGATTGGATCCTCATCGGTTGAGTAACGAGTACAAAATGCTCGAATTGCCTGAAAATCTCTCTGAATTTTAAGCAAATTTTCGAGTGTTACAGGAATCATAAGTTTCATTTTCCCTGGAGCGCCTACGAGTTGAATGGGCAGGGACTCAAGAATGTGATCAATATGAAGGATCTCAGCAAGTGCTTCTTTTGGAATTTCCAAATCTCTAAATCCTGGAAGGGACTGAGTTTGAGAAATTTTGCCATCAGGAAAGCGAGTCGCTTCAATGACTGTTCCTTTTGTGTTCACAAACTTTCCCTCCATCACTTGGCTTTGAGGCGGAAAGGCAAGATGTGCTGCCGCTAAGGTGGCATGCCCACAAGCGAAAGTTTCAGTCGCCCCGTTTTCATAGAGGAAACGGATTGGAATTGGCTTTTTTCTTGTATCAATAATGGCTGCTACTGTGCATGCAGACTCTCTCACTAGTCTCATGGCTTCCTCGGAATCAAGATCTGCATCAATAACTAGAGCTGGATTCCCCAACTTTGGATTTTTTGTGAAGGCCTTTACTGTGGTCGCTTGAATCTGTTGCATGGAGTGAGTTTAGCAGATTTTTCGACATTTAATATCCACTCGTCTGCGACGAGGGTGGTGGGCCCGGCCGTGCAAGAGACGAATTTGATTGACTATTTCCTTAATGCCTCACTTCCTCCTAACGCTTTTTGAAGTCCTAACTGTCTTCTGACTTGATCTACTTCACCACCTGTTCTTCCAAGAGCACCTGCCGAAATTATTAATTCAGGGATTCTAGGCTCAGGCTCCCGACTAATCATAGCAGCTAAGCTTTCCAGTCTTGTTGGCCCTCCTGGCATAATATTTTGGTTAAGTTATTATCAAGGTAAGATATTACATCATTTCTTCACATCCTGTCAATATTTGTGCGTGTGGTCACACTAGTCGCTCGACTTATTTTTTGTTGGTTATGAAGCTGTGGCTCCTCTTGACCCCTGAGCTAATTTCCCTTCTAGGATGGCTAATAATGCCTGCGTTCTCCTGATGTCACCCGCCATGCTAATCAGGCCCTCGTTGCGTCCACTACTTAATGAAGTACCTTCTTGAAATTCTGGAAGGACCCTCCATGCTCTATATCCCTCAACAGTAGCTACTTGCCATCCAGAAGATGCTAAAGGTCTTTGCAGATTAACACCTAGCGTATCTCCCCTACTAATTAGTTCAACCTCCGTCCATGGGAAGTCCCCGGCGTATGTAGTTTGTACAAGCAAGCGGGTCTGTCCGCCTTCACCCTGTTGACCGTGCTGAGCTAAGAGCCTCTGAGCCCTAGTTCGATTGCTATCAATAAGCTCTTCCAAACCTCCATTCATGCCATTGCTGCTCTCTAAGAAAGCCTCGTCACCCTTCCTCATTCTACTTTCCTCTTCATCTTCTAAGGCCTCTGTTGCTTCGCTGTCTAAGAGTCCACCTCCATCATACACTGCTCTGAGCCTAGGGAATGGGGATTCTGTTCTCATTTTTAAGGAGTTATTGGTTGGTAGGTAAACTTACCATACGAAAATTGGATTTAGCAAACTATTAAAAATTTAATAGTGGTGGGCCTCGACTTATTTTTCAATAATTATCAAAGCCAGATTCACCAAAAACAGTTTTCTTGGCAAACCTTAGCACATCTTCAAAAGGAGACATGTTGCTGATACTTAGTCCTTCAACCTTGCAAGCTTTTATACCTCCAATAGAAAGGCTTATCTGAATGTTAAGAAACTCGGTTTTCTTGAAGCTACAGTTCTCAAAGTTACAGCCAACAAGTGCAGATTCTAAAAAAATACAATTATTGAAAGTGCAATCATTAAAAATTCCGCTTGCAAAATCCCCTCCAAGAATCAAACAGTTTTCAAAAACTCTACCCATAAAATCGCTGTCCATTACATCTCCACTTCCTAAGCCTCCTGCATAATTTGTAGTTCTCAAGTCGAAAAAACCAGTGAAAGTTTCTTCACTTCTATAAACCCGATCAAATTCTTCTAAGTTTTTTGTCATATTAAAAAATGCAGTTTTACTTTAGCAAACTTTCTGCGTTTTAGTAGATTTTCGACTTATTTCTTGGTAGTGATTCGAGTGAAAGTTTGAACTGGGGGCTAATGTAGACAGGAGTATAGTGCTTTGATTGACATGGCTTACTGTATGTAGTATTGTATACCACTGTAACAGATTGATATGCCTATATCATCAAAAGTTGAAGAGGGCGTCGACTATGAGCCAGGGTTCCCTGAAGATTTACGCATTGAAGAGCTCTTCCTATTGGTAGATTCTTGGACAGAGGCTCTTCGTAAGGCGTTGATCTCTTTAGGTTACAATCCCTTTACAGGAACCAGAGAGCAAAAACCTGAGTACGCAGATCACTTTGAAGGAAGAACTGTTTTGCCAGATGGTAGAGAAGTAAGGGCCTATTTTATGACTGTTGGAAAGTTCCATGATGGTCAAAGGGTAGCAAATGACCGCTTGGAACTCAGTATAACTCCGGTAAGAGAAGATCAGCATGGCATCAGCACTGTTTCGATGGGTGAAAATCTTAGATTAGAAGAGGTTAGACTCCTCTTGGGTATACCAAGCCATCACACTAAATGGGTGACCCCTTTCTATGCCAGATCCAGGGATACAAAGGATCCTAGAGATTATACCTTTGACGAGCAAAGAGTTTATATCCAGTATGCTCGTTTGCTAAAACAAATCTTAGATCTGCATTTCCAACATTCTCTGGGAAGAGTAGCAGAAGACTCTACAGATGTGACAAGCGCGACCGTGACACCGCGTCTTTTAGAAGCTTCAGAAGTTATAGAGGAAAAAAATTAAGCAGCCTCAAGTTTTGTCACAATTTCCCTCGACTTATTTTTTGGTGGCTCTCAATAGAGTAATCCCTACATCTATTATGTAGACTATGCTCAGGACTGACAGCCCCAAAGTTAGAAGACCCATTGTATCTATCATTTCAACTCTTAAGTTATCCCAATTTGTGTTGCCTGCTTCCATTAGGCCTATGATTGTAGAATTGAAATCATTTTTTATAAAAAGCAAGGTGGGCCAAGCACCAATAAGGATTCCTGAGAATAGATAAAGCCATTTTTGTGAAGAATTACTGGATGTATTGTTTTTTGTTTTTCCTGTTACAAAAAGCCAGCGTTTTTTGCCGTCCAAATGGTCCATAGAAGCGTGGAGCATCTCATACTGACCTGTTTGTAACTGATTATTCAAATTCTCAAAGCTATCACCCCCCTCATGGCCGATACAATATGTTTGAATCCCATAAATAATTCGACTCTTGTGCCAAGAAAGATAAAGGACCAAAAGAGTGATGCAGTTCACAATCAAAGCGATAAGACTAAGAATGGAATCAGGCATGTAAGAACTGTGTTAGTAGATAAGCCTATAAATTATACCAGTGCTATAGAGTCTTGAAATACATCTTGGAATGCTGCACTTTGTGCAGTATGGTCACACTAGTTCCTCGATTTATTTTTTGGTGGTGATTCGAGTAAAAAATCATAAGATCAGTTCTCCTTCCGTATTAAAAAGAGCTACATTTTCAAAAACCGATCTTATAAACGCTACCTCATCTTTGTCTTCAGCTAATTTTGGTGGCAAAATAATTCCTGATATAAAGTTCCCAGGTATACCGCACAAAATTGAAGATAACCTTTGCCCTTCGGGTGAATTCGGGTCATACGGCAATTGATTTATAATCCCTTTCATTTCTTCTCTCCCCTCAGCGTTATATGGATCCATATGTAGAAGTTCTTTCAATTCAGCAATGTTAGGGTCAATTAGAATTGCTACTTGATCATTCGTTCTACTGTTTTTGTTTGGCAAAAAAGTGCGTTCCATTTTTGAACTTTTCATTATAAGAGAGCCATCAGGACGCCGTTTTTCATCTGGCACATGGTACCAATCCACATAATCCTTTACCGAGGTATCGTGCGGTATTTTATAAAAATCTGCACAGAAATGTGTTTCACTATCTTCAGGTATACCTATCAATTCTCCTGATAACACCCCATTTGCTTGCAGAGCTTGGATTTTCTCTCTTGAATAAGATGTTCCGTGAACAAGTGTTCCCGCTACAAGTGGAGTTAAGCCAGCTTGAATACGTATTTGCAAAGGATTTGGAACCTTTAAGGTACTTAATCTTTGAAATAGACCCCATTGTTTTCTTACCTTTGTAAGCTCTTCATCGTTCAACTCCTTCTCGAGAATCATAGTATCTGGAAGAGGCAATCCAGCTGCCTCCTTCACTTCTGGACTAGTTGCTTCTCTTGCCACCTCCTCTTCAGGTTTTTCTAGGTCTAAATCTCTCATTAATTTATCTGATTATAAATCAGCTCATTATACCAGATTTGCAAAAAACTAACCAGTGATGAGGTTTTAGCAAGACATTTCTGTACAGTAAAAACCTTGAATGGTCACACTAGTTCCTCGACTTATTTTTTTGGCGGTAGTACGGATGAAAATCGCTCAATAGACTAATCAGACTGACTTACTGGCTACTTTTTTACGCATGATTGGCAAGACTATCAAGAAGCCTACGAGCATTAATGCCGTCAAAACGATGAGGGGGATTTTTTGACTCTCCAAGGAATCGCTGGACCATCCGTATAAAATGGGCCCTATGATCACGGCCGCCTGAGAAACAAAAGAGTAAAAACCGAATTCCGTGCCTGAATTTTCTGGCTTTACCACTCGAGCATAGTGGGCTCTTAGTATCGACTGGCTATTCCCTACCGCTAACCCACCCAATATTGAAATCAAAATGACCGTTGGTGCGTAGGGTGGGAGCAAAAGAAGCACAAAGGCCACCAGCATACAGATCATGGAGCTTGAAAATATAGTCGCCATTTTCCCTTTCGCAGCTAAGCGACCGCCTATTAGCGTAGCCGGAAAGGCTACCAGTTGAATGAGCAAAAGCATGTATCCGATTTGCATTGAAGTCAGTCCCAGTTCTTTTGAGCAATACAAAGCAAAGAAGAGTATGAAAACGGTGATGCACTCGCTGATGATCCAAAACCCCAAAAGGAACTGTATTTTTTGTTTACGAGTTAAAGTTACTGATTCCTCGTAGCTCGCCGGTAAAGCACTGAAAGACTTCAGACCTTTGAGTGCTAATCCTGAGAAAAATGTATAAAAAATGCTGACGCTCAAAAAAACAGGCAGTGAAAATTCCGAACTTTGGCTTTGTATGATGAGTACAATGAGCAGACTTAGGATTCCTCCGACATAACCGAAACCCCACGCGAAACCGCTGTAGCGATAGGATTCGGGCCCTTGAGAAATATGAGGCAATACAGAATCTGAAAGCGATAGTGAGGCAATGAAAATGGCCTGCGTGAGGATAAAAAGTGGAGCAACCAGTGTCTGGGAAAATGAAGTGGCTAGCCCCAACACAATCATTCCCACGGAGCTTAGAATGATTGTCCACTTTAAGAATCTATATTTTCCATATTTATCAGAAATTTTTCCCAACCACAAAGCTAGTAAGATCCCTAAAAAGGTCGCGATGGCATTTGCCGTCCCCCACGCCGCAAGCGGATATCCAAAATTGATGAGTACGGTCGCAAAATAAGCTGGGAGAAGAAACGCCCCATAGGAAAGTATGTAGCTGGAATTTGCAAAATCGTAATAAGCCCAACTCCGTACTATGCTGTTTTTGTTCATGGTGCCAGGTTAAACTGTTGTGTATAAACCTCTGGCCTTCTTAGCTTAAAATAAGGCTTTTGATCCCTAGTTCTAGTGGCTAGTTCCATTTCAATATCTGCATAAACTATCTGTTCTTGATCGTTCGCCTTTACGATCACACCACCGTTTGGATCTACAACAATGGATTCCCCACAAAAGTCCATTTTCCCTTCAAGGCCCACTCGATTGCACATCGCAATGAAAACAGAATTTTGCATTGCAGGGACTCGAAGTTCCCATTCAAACATTTCAAGAGGTTCGTCCTTGGTATTGGCCGTTGGGATAATGATGATTTGTGCTCCCTGTAAAGCACACGAGCGAATGCTTTCTGGGTAGTGCCTATCAAAACAAATCACCACACCCACTTTTCCAATGGCCGTGTTGTATACCTTAAAGCCGCTTTCAGATGGGTTGTAGTAATCCTGCTCGTAGAAACCCTCTGCTTGAACAATATGAACCATTTTAGAAATACCTAAAATTTCCCCATTTGAATCGATCAATGGAGAGGCATCAAACTTATCCGCGCCTTCGTTTAGGTAAAAATTTGGCACTGCCACCATCTTCAGCTCTTTACACTTTTCCTGTAGTGATTTAATCACCTGGTCTTCGATTCCTATTTCGTAGGATGAGGTGTCTTTGCCTTTATACTGAGGAAAGAATGGGTAAAACTGGAGTTCTGGGAAACAAATGAGGTTTGCTCCATTTTTAGCTGCTTCCTCCATTGTTGAGATAGCTTTTTCAATATTTCCTTGAATGTTCTCTCCGAGTTTTAGTTGAGCTAAAGCGATTTTCATGATTCAAAAATACCAAAAACTAAGGAATTTGCCAGACCAAGATTTTTTAAGCTGCACTTCGTGCAGTATGGTCACACAAGTCCCTCGATTTATTTAATTGTTATCAAATTAAAGTTAATGTATAATAGTTATAACTAATTAATAACTATGTTCTATAAACTTATAAAAGTAGGCAATTCAGTCGGAGTCACTTTACCAAGAAAACTACTTGACCTGATGCAGCTTGAGCAGGGTGAAGATGTTATGATCGAACCCAATATGGAAACTCGAACTATAGTCATCAAACCTGTTTCTGTGGCGAAAGAACAGGTGAATAAATCGGTCATTGAAGGGACCGCAAAGTTTATCAAACGCTATCCAAAAGCACTTAAAAACTTGGCTGGAAAATGAAATACTTGAGCGTTCAAGATCTGATCTATATCAACCAAGCTGTGGTGGATGCATCTGGTGGCACTATTGGCGTGCGTGATGTGGGCCTAATAGACTCCGCAGTGAATAGGCCACGCGCCACTTTTGGAGACGATGACTTGTATCCAAGCTTATTTGATAAAGCTGCTGCACTTTTTCATTCAGTAATTTTCAACCATGCTTTCTTAGATGGGAACAAAAGAACGGCCGTTGCTTCAGCTGCCCAACTTTTATACCTCAATGGATTTGAGCTTATCACCAGCGAAAAAGAACTTGAATCTTTTACCATGAAAATCGTTGACGAAAGATTGGGGTTGGATGAAATTGCAAAGTGGCTAGAAAAATATTCTATTGAATGTTAGACCATCAACTTATTTTTTAGTGGTTATTCGAGTGAAAATTTGGACTGAGGACTAATGTAGACAGGAGTATGGCGCTTTGGTTGACATGGCTTACCATATGTAGTATTGTATGCCACTGTAACAGATCAATATGCCTATATCATCAAAAGCTGAAGAGGGCGTCGACTATAAACTAGGGTTTCCTGAAGATTTATCCATTAAAGAGCTCATCCCGTTGGTAGATTCTTGGACAGAGGCTCTTCGTGAGGCATTGGTATCTTTAGGTCACAATCCCTTCACTGGATCACGAGAGCAAAGCCCTGAGTATCCTGATCACTTTGAAGGAAGAACTGTTTTGCCAGATGGTAAAACAATAAGTGCCTATCTTGTGAGCCATTCAAAGTTCCATGATGCTGAACGGGTGGCGCGTGACCGCTTGGAACTCAGTATAACTCCAGCAAGAGAAGACCAGTATGGCATCTTCACTGTTTCGAGGGGTGAAAGGCTTAGATTACATGAGGTTCGAATCCTCTTGGGTAAACCAAGCCGTCCCACTAAATGGATGCCCTCTGTCTTTCTTGGGCTTATAAGGAATCGTAGTGATTATGAGGAGGAAACAGCTTATCTTCAGTATGCTCGTGCGCTAAAACAAATCTTAGATCTGCATTTCCAAAGTTCCCTCGAAAGATCAGAAGGAGCCTCTACAGAAGTGACAACGGCGGACATTACGCTGGGTCTTTTAGAAGCTTCAGAAGTTGGAGTGGGGGAAAAATAAGTAGCCTGAAATTTGGCCACACCAGTCCGTGACTTATTTTTTGGTGGTTATCAAGACAAGCATTTAGTTTTCAAGTGTCAAAATTGATCACCGTAGATGTTAACCAATTTGGATCATAAATATCCTTGACTAAGGCCATGTGTGAATTATCCGCTTGTGACCAAATATCCTCTAAAAAATCTATAAATTTAGTGATGTTTCTTTTGGAAAAGATATTTGTATTAAACTTTTCTTTCTCTGATTTTAATGGCTCACGCCCAAACAAGTTATCATTCTCTTTATCGGTAAAGACTGCGTCACAATAAGGTAAAAAGGTCGATAAAGATTCAGAATCACTTATCATACCTCTGCTTGGATTGTTCCCACCCTCCTTGAGTTTTCTTGCCAAAGATGCAAAATATGTGGCTGAGAGCCTAACACAGGGAACATTCAATATGGTCTTGGAATTAAGGCAATCCATTATTGTTGAAAGGATTTTGTCCTCACCTATCGAATGTGCATTTGCAATTTTGTATAACTTTTCAAATAGGTCTACAGCTGGTGGTTTCGACATTTTTTCTAAGGCCTTACCTTCCATTAATTTTTTTATGTACTTTACATATCGACCGAACCACCTTAACTTTTCTTTACCAAAATCTTGCGCCTCCTCCCACACTAAATCATCAAAACTTTTTTTATCCTCCCTCCACCTATCATAAACATGATCTGTTAAATTTGTGTGTGAATCATCGCGTACTTTTCTCACTGATGACACTCCTTCTTCAGTTAGAGGAAAATCCAAGCGAAAGTCGTCTGTTGCTTTTGCTCTGAAATACCAACAATTTGGATCCATATCAAAACAGTCCTGCTCATTTAGAAATATCGTTGCATCCTGTTCTCCCTTAAGATAATTTTCAAAATGTTTGGCTACTTGTGCATCTTGAACAAGGTTGTGATGCTTAAAAGCAACTTTATTCGCCAGTATTTTTTGAAAAAACTGTAAGTCATTAAATTCTGCTGCCGTTATTGATTCTTCAATATGAATATCTGAATAAGGACAAATAATCAGATTGTATTTAATAAGCTTAAGCAGTTTTTCAAAAACTTGCATCCAATACTTATCTTCCATGGCTTTTTTATGTTTTTTACTTTTTGGATTAGCTACAAACATCAAATTGCTCAAAACAAACTGATCAAGGTATATAATTTTCTTTTTTATTTCGGGTAACTTACTTTGTTCGTGGAACCGACAGTTTGCACACAATCTAATTAAAACACTTATTCGGGTGTCTGGAAGTGGCATGACCGAAAATACGCCATATTTATTACCTTTACATTTTGGGCATAGCTTGAATGGACTCGATAAATGGTCATGAATATCCATATCGCTAGAGTTTTGCGTCACTTTGATAGATTCTTACCAGCAAACTCCCCCAACTTTTCCGTACTTTCTCGAACTATTAAAAATTTAATAGTGGTGGGCCCGGCTGGACTTGAACCAGCGACCAAGAAGTTATGAGCCTCCTGCTCTAACCAACTGAGCTACGGGCCCGTAATGAGGTGAGGAAGAGTTTACTCTTCCGAAAGTGAATGGAGGGCTTTGTAGACCCCGAAGGGTGCTACGGGCCCGACATGTAAAAGGACAAAGCTAAAAGGCGCCCTCAATCTAAAGAAAAGCGTGGATTTTGGCAAACTTATTGTTGGGGCTTAGTCCACACTTGTACTGCTTCCTCTTCTGCTTCGGTTGGGCGCACTTCACAATTGGGAAGCGCTTCGTGAGACCTGTCGACGAGCACAACAAGACTACCAAAACCTTTTTGCTCTGCCCATACTGTCATGTCCTCCGTCTGTCCGTCTAAGCATTGTCCAGGCCGAAGAAATAAGGGCATTCCTCTCCCTTCCGTTCTTGGTTCTTCTGGTTTATCCATCGTTTAGTAAAGAAGTACGCTCACTATACGCCAAACTGTTCGATAAAATCAAATTGATTTCATGCAAGAGGTGCAGGCGTTCATATGGGTGGCTCGATTAGACGGCGGCATTGCTTCATGAGGAAGATCCAGGTATGATTTGGGTCCAGATTTCACCCTATGATGCTCTCGATTAAGGATTTGCACATTTCGGCGGAGGAGAAGGAGATTGTGAAGGGTTTGTCGCTCGATATTCAGGCTGGAGAGATTCATGCGATTATGGGGCCGAATGGGTCCGGAAAGAGCACTTTGTCGGCGTCCTTGATGGGGCATCCAAAGTATAAAATTACAGATGGGACGGTGAAGTTTGGCGGCAAGGATCTGTTGAAAATGGATCCCAGCCAGCGAGCTGCAGCGGGTTTGTTTTTGGCCTTTCAGTATCCCAAGGAAATTCCCGGGGTGAAGATGGTTTCGTTTTTGCGGGCTTCGTACAATGCGGTGCATAAAGCGCGGAATAAAAAATTTGTGGCTATGCCTTTGTACAACTTTAAAAAACTTTTGAAGGAAAAAATGGATTTGGTGGGTTTGAGCAAATCGTTTATGGAACGGAATACCAATGAAGGATTTTCGGGCGGAGAAAAAAAGAAAGCAGAGGTTTTGCAGTTGGCTTTGCTGGAACCCCAATTGGCTATTTTGGATGAGATCGACAGCGGCCTCGACATTGATGCGCTGAAAACCATTTGTGAAGCGATTCGGAGTGTGAAACAGCCGGGACAAAGTTTGCTTTTGGTGACGCACTACGAACGGTTGCTCAAATATTTGAAACCGGATCACATTCACATCATGATGGATGGAAAAATTGTGCTTTCTGGCGGGAAGGAATTGGCGGCACGATTGGAAGAAGAGGGTTATGATTTTGTTCGCAAAATTCTGAGTGAAAAAAATCCCTTAAAGATTTTAAAATGACCGCACTCGACTACCTCGCCGAACTCGACCGCAGCGTCTTTGATGACCACAACAAACAAGGAGACGCGGGGCGGGCACAAAAAGGCCTTTCGGAGGCCCTGGTTCGAAGAATTTCTGCGGATAAAAAAGAGCCGGAGTGGATGCTGAAGCACCGTTTGAACAGTTTGAAAAAATGGCATGAGCTGGCCTTGCCTTCGTTTGGCGTGGACCTTTCTCCGATTGATTTTGAAGACATCATTTACTACGCATCGCCAGGAGAAATGAAGGGCTACGCGAGCAAGTGGGAGGATGTGCCGGAAGACATCAAACGCACTTTTGAACGACTCGGAATTCCGGAGGCGGAACGCAAAGTTTTGGCGGGAACGGGGGCTCAATACGACAGCGTGAATGCGTATCACAAGCTCAAAGAAGAATGGGAAAGCAAGGGCGTTCTTTTTGAAGACATGGACATCGCGCTGCAAAAATATCCGGAGCTGGTGAAACAGTATTTTATGAAATTGGTGCCTTCGCACGATCACAAATTTGCGGCGCTGCATGGGGCCGTGTGGAGTGGTGGAACCTTTTTGTTTATTCCAAAGGGCGTGAAGGTGACGGCGCCGCTGCAGGCGTATTTTCGCATGAATGCCAAGAGCATGGGGCAATTTGAACACACTTTGATTATTATTGAAGAGGGCGCGGAAGGTCACTATATAGAGGGGTGCAGTGCCCCAAAGTACGGCTCCACTTCCCTGCACGCGGGCTGTGTGGAAATTTTTGTGAAGGCGGGAGCGAAATTCCGTTACTCCAGCGTGGAGAATTGGTCTCAGGATACTTACAATTTGAACACCAAACGCGCGGTGGTGGATGAGGACGCGACCATGGAATGGGTGGGTGGAAATTTGGGCAGCGGCCGCACCATGCTTTACCCTTGCTCCATTTTGCGCGGCCGCGGGTCCCATGCGGATCACTTGGGCGTTGCGTTTGCGAATGCCGGACAGGTACAGGATACCGGCGCAAAAGTGATTCACTTGGCGCCCGACACCAGCTCCACCGTTTTGAGTAAAAGCATTTGCAAGGGTGGAGGGCGCAATGTCTACCGTGGGCTTTTGCAGGTAAATAAAGGTGCAACTGGAGCGAAATCTCAAGTGCGCTGTGACAGTTTAATTTTGGATTCGCTTTCCGTGAGTGACACCTATCCCATCATGCGGATCAATGAGGATGATGTGTCTATTGGGCATGAAGCGAGCACTGGAAAAATCAGCGAAGACCAGCTCTTTTATTTACAAAGCCGCGGGTTGAGTGAAGATGAAGCCCTAGCCATGATTGTGAATGGTTTTATCGACCCCATCGTGAAAGAACTTCCGCTGGAATACGCGGTGGAAATGAATCGTTTGATTGAAATGGAAATGGAAAAAGCTATTGGATAACACTCGACGAAGTCGAGCTTAATAAAAACATGAAATTCACTTCTAAACAATTCGTCCTCAAAAATGGGGAGAAGCTGTCCATCCGTGAAGGAAAAAAATCCGATGCATCTGATTTAATTAAATACTTGAATCAAGTGGCTGGAGAAAGTGATTTTTTAACTTTTACCGAAGGGGAATTTAAGATGACAAAAAAGGGGGAGGAAGCCTTCGTAGAAGAAGCACATAAAGCTGATAACGAAATTTTCCTCGTCGCGGAAATTGGCAAAGAAATCGTCGGAGTCTTGAATGTGAATGCTAATTCCAAAAAAAGAATGAAGCACATCGGCACTTTTGGAGTCTCACTTAAAAAAGCTCATTGGGGTAAAGGGATTGGGGCTCTTTTTATTCAAACTATGTTGGACTGGGCGAAATCTAACGGAGTGACGCGAAAAATGAATCTTAGTGTAATGGCCAACAATAAACGTGCCATGAAGTTGTACAAAAAGTTTGGCTTTAAAAAAGAGGGTCTCCTCAAGCGAGATGCTTTGATCAATGGTAAATTCTACGATGCTTATTTGATGGGACTTTTAATAGACTAGATGAAAAAAACTCTCAAAAATCAGGATGTCTATACTCTGCCAGAAGCGGATTCCGTTTCATTGGTGATTGAAGAGGGTGCAGAGGTGTGGGTGGAATGTGACCGGGCACAGATGGATCAAAAAGTTGCTATTCATTTAAAGTCCGGCGCGCATTTGCGATGGATGAGCGCTTATGCCGGGAAATCCGAGAAGACTTTTACCCTGGAGGAAGGTGCCCAGCTCGATTACTTCCACCATATCCTTGGTGAAAGTGAGGAAAGTACTACGATTTTTTTGGATGGGGATGAAAGTAGCGTGAGCAGTCAAACGCTTTTCTTTGGCAAAAATACGGACAAGCAAAATCTACGCGTGGACCACATCCACAAGGGTAAAAATACACGATCCTTGATGATTTCACGAGGGGCGGTGAAGGACAGTGCTTTTGGCCATTTTTATGGGAATATTAAAATGTTGCCGGGCTGCAGTGGGGCTGATGCTTCGCTGCAAGAACACAATTTATTGCTGAGCAAGGGAAGTAAAATTGAAGCAGTGCCCGGCCTGGAGATTGCGCACAATGAAGTGCAAGCTGCACATTCCGCCACGCTCGAAAAAATTGATGAAGAAAAACTTTTCTATTTGCAAAGTCGTGGACTCCAAGCGCAAGAAGGTTTAGAACTTTTGGTGGAAGGATTTTTTTGGGATGCTCTGCAAAAATGTCCCAACTTGGCCTTTTCTCAGAGAATTTTTAAAAACATTCTTCAATGCCTCTCCAAATAAAAGACCGCTTCCCCATCTTTCAAAATCATCCGGATTTGGTGTATTTGGACAGTGCTTCCACCACGCAACGCCTGGATGATTCTTTGCTCGCGGAACAAGAATATTATTTGGATTTTAATGCCAATGTGCACCGCGGGCTCTACCCCATGGCGGAGATGGCCACGGAGCGCTACGAAGCCGTGCGCACCGTTGCACGAAGATTCTTGAATGCGGGCAAGGATGGCGAAATACTTTTCACACGAGGCACTACGGAGGGTCTTAATATTGTGGCGCAGTGCTGGGGACGCAAGTTTTTGAAAAAAGGAGATGAAGTGGTGCTGAGTGTTTTGGAACACCATTCCAACTTGGTGCCTTGGCAAATGATTGCGAAAGAAGTCGGAGCTGTTTTGAAATTTTGCCCCATTCTGAGCACGGGGAATTTGGATTACAAAGCCCTTGAAAAATTGATTGGGAAGCGCACCAAAATGGTGAGCATCACCGGGCTTTCCAATACTCTTGGAACGGTTATTGACCTTTCCATTGTGAGTCGATTGGCCAAAAAAGTTGGTGCAAAATTATGCATCGATGCAGCTCAACTTGCCGCGCACTTCCCCATTGATGTGCAAGACATTGATGCCGACTTCTTGGCTTTTTCAAGCCATAAAATTTACGGACCCACCGGAGCCGGCGTGCTCTACGCCAAACGAGAGCTTTTGGAGGCCATGGACCCTTGGCTTGGCGGCGGAGATATGATTCGTGAAGTGCATGAAGAATTTTCGACTTGGAACGATTTACCCTGGAAGTTTGAGGCCGGCACTCCGAACATTGCGCAGGTGCTGGGCATGGGTGCCGCCATGCAGTTCTTAATGGAACTTGGAAAAAATACTCTCATGAAACACGACCGTGAGATGCAAGAATACACCTTTAAAAAACTCAATGAACTCCCCTTTATTACGGTCTATGGCCCCAAGGCTTTCGACCAGCATCGCGGCTCTATTTCTTTCACCATGCACGGAGTCCATCCTCACGATATTGCGGCCATTTTGGGTGAAGAAGGTATTTGCGTCCGGGCCGGTCACCACTGCACCATGCCGCTCATGAAAGCGCTCTGCCTTGTTTCCACCGTGCGGGTGAGCTTTGGAATCTATAATACGAAAGAAGATGTGGAGGCCTTAGCGAAGGGTCTTAAAAAAGTAGCGGAGGTTTTTAAACTATAGCTGTGGCTCATATCTCAGTTCTTTTGGTGTTTGTTTTTTTAAGTTTTTGTCTAAAGTCCAAAGCGGTGATTCCGTTTGTATGGCTGTAAACAAAATGGTCGAGTCCACCAGGCCCAAGCCCTGTGCAATCCACTTCTTCTTACTGGACTCCTCCGCCGCCTTTAAGAGTAGCTCTGTGATCTCCGGCTTGTTGAGGTTATCGTAATAGGCTCTGATCATTTTGACCTCCCCACCACTCAGGGCTCCCTGCATCAACTCGGCAAAAATGATGTCTAGCGTGAGCACTTCATTGTGGTGCAGCAAATACAGTAAATATTTGTAGCAAGGCTCTTTCCCTTTCAAAAATTCAATCCAGACTGAGGTGTCTACCAAAATCATGTGACCCTGCGGTTTAGTGTACGAACGGCTTCCGCATTGAATCCCTTCTTAAATTTGAGTGGTTTTTTTGCGAGGATTTGATTGAGCTCTTTGATTTTCTCCAGCTTTGCCCACTCAGACAAGGCGATGATCAAAGATTCTGTTAAGTTTTCTCCTTTTGAAAAAACTCTGACATCGGTGAGCAGTGCATCCGGAATGAGAGCGGTAACTTTCATGCTTCTATTATACGATAGCTCATCGTATGACGCAACTGATTGTTTCCGCGTAGCGAAAATTTTCTCACTCTAATCCCTCAAAAATCCCGGTCTCTAGGTTTTTCCTTACTTTGTTGTGTGGCCAGACTCGACCATTCATCGTGACATAAATGCCAGGAGGCAAGGCCTGAACAAAGGCCAGAGCGCAACCCATATTGAACTCGGCATCGGAGTTTCGAAATTCGTAAGGAATCATGGAGCCTGTAAAAACGACTGTTTTATCCTGCACTTGACCCTCCAAAAAAGTGGCTGTTTTTACCATTCGATCGGTTCCGTGTGTCACCACAATATGTTTTTCCGGTGCGGCCTTTACCCGTTCGCAAATCTTTAGATGATGTTCATCCGTCATGTCCAAACTATCCATTAGAAAAATCATTTCAATTTCAACGGGTAGCATGGAACGCCCCACACTCAAGATCTCCGGAAGATGTGATTCCTCAAACACCAGGGTTTGAGGAATTTCATTGTATTTCTTCTCGAAGGTTCCTCCGGCGCACAGAATTCGAATAGGATGATGCATGAGCTCATTCTACTCACTATTTTTGATGGGACCAGATCTTTTTTTCGTGCTAAAGTGGCAGCCATGGACCTCTATGCAGAACAAATTGTTGATCTGGCAAAGAATCCGCTCAACCGCGGGGAAATGCCCGCAGCCACACTCACCGGTAGCGGGGTGAACACCACTTGTGGAGACCATCTCCGCATTTACTTGCTTGTGAAGGATGGAAAAATTGCGCAGGCGCAATGGGAAGGAGAAGGCTGTGCCATCAGCATTGCGGCAGCCAGTGTGCTCACCGAAGAGATCAAGGGAAAGACCACGAAGAACGCTAAAAACCTTGAAAAAGAAGATTTGTATGAATGGCTTGGCATCGATCAACTGGGGCCGGCACGGGTCAAATGCGTCACACTTTCACTGGAAACTTTACTCACTGCTCTTAAATAAAGATGAAAAGCACCTTCCAAGATTATTTTCGAGCTTTGATTGGAGAGACGGAGGCTGAACAATTTTTTTGTACAATAGAGAGTGGCCTGACGGCCCCTCGGAGCATACGGGTCAACACCTTGAAGATTGAGAAAGAGCAGCTTGCCGCCTGGTTCAAAAGCCAGGGTTACACGGTAAAAAACAGCCCTTATTCCAGTGACGGACTGGAACTCACCGGGAGTGGGAAAGAATGGGCGCTCAAACTCCCCTACCACGCGGGCTTCACTTATCCGCAAGACAGTGCCTCCATGTTTGCCGTGGAAATTTTAAATCCTCAACCGGGTGAATTTGTTTTGGATCTCACGGCCGCACCCGGAGGAAAAAGCACGCACATGGCGCAGCGCATGCAGAATACCGGCGTTCTGGTGGCCAACGATATGGACACGCATCGCCTCAAAGCACTGCGCTCCAATTTGAGCCGTCTGGGCATTATGAATGCCTACATATCCAGACTCCCCGCCTCTAAACTTGCCGGGCTCTACCCGGAACTCTTCGACCGCATTCTTTTGGACCCCTCCTGCAGCGGCGAAGGGCTTTTTGTGACCAAGGAAGGCCAACCGGATTATTGGAATAAAAAAGCGCTTAAACATTTTGCGGGACTCCAATTTGGACTTTTGAAACAAGCTTTTTTGATGCTCAAGCCGGGCGGCCGATTGGTGTATTCCACCTGTGCGCTCAATGCCGTGGAAAATGATGGAGTGCTGAAAGACTTTTTGGATAAAAATCCAGAGGCCGCCCTCGATGAGTCCGCCCTGCAAGAGCTGAAAAAAAAGAAGATTAAAATCCCCAAGCAAGTGGGAGATTTACAGGGCATTCGTTTTTGGCCGCAGCAAACGGGGACCAAGGGTTTCTTTTGCGTGGTGCTCACCAAAACCGTTTCTCAAAACTTGGCTCCTTCACAAGCGCATTCCGGCCTTCGTGTGCTTAAAAAAGACGAACGAAAACTTTATGATGATTTCCTTAAAAACCACTTTGGAATCCCCCCTTTGAATGCGGAATGGGTTCCTTACGAACATCACCTTTTCTTGGTCTGCAAAGATCTGCTGCGCGTTCCCCCTCCCCCCGGCTTCTCCCTCTCGCTGCCCGCGCTTAAAACTTATGAAAATGAGGAGATGAAACCCAGCCATGAAGGCGCTGTTTTCCTGACCGGACTTGCACGGAAAAACATTGTGGAACTCAGCAAAGAAGACATGGAAAAAGCCATGAAGCATGAGCCCCTCATCCTTCCCAAAACCAAAGAAGGTGTGTACTTTGCAAAACATTTGGACTTCCCCATCGGACTCCTCAAAGTGGGCTCACAGCGAACGGAGCTCTTGGTGCCTAAGATGGCCTAGAGGCTTTGGCCTAATTCCAAGACTCCCTTTCCATTGCATTGCGAGCGGCGGCCTGTTCGGCTTCTTGTTTGGATTGACCGCTGCCTTCTCCGGCCAGTTTTTTTCCAAAGTAGATGCCCATCACAAATTTTTTGTCGTGATCGGGACCGTCTTCGTTTAAAAGTTCGTAAGTGGGAGTGAGATTGAATTTGTCCTGCGCCAGCTCTTGCACCCTGGATTTTGCGTCCACATTCAAACCCTTGGCGATGATTTCATCGAGCATCACCACAATGCGATCCAAAATAAACTGATTGGCCACCTCAAAGCCTTGATCCAAAAAGATTGCGCCGATGAGTGCTTCACAAGTATTGGCCAAAATATATTCCTTCTCGCGGCCTCCTGAGAGGTCTTCCCCACGGCTGAGCAGTAAGAATTGCCCAAGCCCAAGGCTCTTGGAAACTTTGGCGAGGTTTTTTCCCTTCACCAACGCACTGCGCCA
Source organism: Candidatus Gracilibacteria bacterium (assembly GCA_041661045.1). Classification (NCBI taxonomy): domain Bacteria; phylum Candidatus Altimarinota; species Candidatus Altimarinota bacterium. Next base: position 56,317 of record JBAZVE010000001.1, read on the forward strand.
ACTGGTGAGCTGACCCTCTGGCTGATCCGGGTATTTGTGGTACAAAAATTGAGTCACCGAAAGCTCCAAAACGGCATCGCCCAAAAACTCCAGCCGTTCGTTGTATTCCTTTTCTTCCGTGTGTTCGTTGATGAAGGACTTGTGGACAAAGGCCAAAGTGAGCAGATCTTTATCTTTAAATTCCACTCCAATCGTTTGCTCCAGTTCGGAGTGTTTTTTAATGCTTGTTGTCTTCATGTATTGAGCTTAATACACCATTGATAAATTTTGAAGAGCTTTCTGTACCAAATTCCTTGGCCAGTTCAATCGCTTCATTGATGGCCACCAAATTGGGGATTTCCTCATCAAAGAGCAATTCACAGGCTCCGACCTCTAAAACGGCTCGATCTATGGGTGCAATTTTCTCCCAAGGCCACTCCGGAGCGTAGGTTTTAATGGTTTCCATGAGTTCTTCGCGATGAGCCATGACTTTTTCGAGCAATTGGAGGGCAAAACTCTGATCTTCCATTCCATGCCCGCCGTTCACCAGGTTATACGACAAAACAGCCTGCGCATCGCCCCCTCGAAACTCCCAGGCAAACACCGTTTGCATGACTAGAGCTCTGAGAATATGGCGTTTTGAGGCCATGCTGAAAACATTAAAGAACGGATTAAACTAGGCTTTAACCTTGGTGATTTTTGCTTCCTGAGCAGCCTTCTTGTTGCTCACAGAATTTCCTCGGTAAGTTTCACAAGCCGTGCATGCCTTGTGTGCCACTCTTGCAGCTCCACATGCCTCACATTTTGTCATTTGAGCCATCCGTCCAAGCTTGATGCGCGTCAGATTTTCGAATGTGTGGTAGCGACGACCCGAACGGGTTGTAGACTGCTTCTTTTTTGGAACTGCATGTTTTGCCATGGGCGCATTTTATAGGATTTTGATGGAAATGCAAGAGATTTAGGTGCTTCCTTTAAGAGAGCATGTCCTTTAATCCCGCTAAGGCCTTGATGGTTTTCTCTTCTTCGGGCTTGGACTCTTCAAATTTTGCGCAGAGTTTCTTGCAGCGGGGGATGGCTTGTAAGTTCAAGAGAAGGTCCTGACGAACAGGTTCCATGGGGTCCAATTCCAAACGGTGACTGTCCAAAAGAAGGGTTTCGTCTTCATCATCGTCTTCGTGGGGTTTTTCTTCATAAAAAAGCCATTCCGAAGGAGTGAACTCCAGGGGAATTTTAAGGGGTTTGGCGCATCTGGAGCAAAGGGTGCTCTGCGTTGCCTCTATTTTTTCGATCATCATCATCACTCCCTCTTCCATTCGCATGAACTGCCCCTCCACTATTATGTCACTCTTGATCTCCGGAATATTAAAATCTTCAGCCTTGAACTCCAAATGAAAGGGCTCCCTGGCCCCGGTAACGGCTCTGTAAATTTGTGCAATTTTAATCACGACGAAGGGCGCCGGTGAGGCGCAGTATGAAAATAAAGAGGTTGAATATGTCTAAATATAAAGCAATGGCGGCCTGTACCGCGCCTTCATCGGGCATGGTTTTGAGCCTTTGAATGTCCACCAAGGCGTAGAGTGAAAAAATCAGCACTCCCGCACCCGAATAGACCATTTCCATGGTGTTGCCCCAGGGTAAAAAGATACCCAGCACCCCGGTGAGAATCATTCCAATGAGGGCCACAAAGAGAAAGCCCGTGAGACCTTGAAAAGAACGGTTGCTGGTCAAGCCGACCACGGCCAGTGCCGCAAAAGTAAGCGTGGTGGTGAAGAGCGAACGGTAAATGATGTCGAAACCGCCAAATTCTGCGGCAAAACTTGCCAAAAGGGGCACAACGGTGATTCCACTGGAGAGGGTGAACAATGAGAAAAGCACGAAGTTGAGCGGTTTTTTGGTGCTCCACCAGCGAGAGGTGAGAATAAGTCCCAATTCCAAGATGAAAAGTCCAAACATCAAGGAGGGATTTTTGGCGAAGATGGGCAAAAGGGTATGAAATCCCAAATATACTCCTGCGCCGGTGGCCAGAATCGAGAGACCGAACCACGCCATCACTTTATTGAAGAAGTCGCTGGACCGAGTTTGAGTGGCGATGCCTTCCAATGGACTCATTTGATTGAAGTTTAAGGGCCATCATTTTAACAAGCCTCATGGGCTTTTACAAGAAAGGGATTGATTTGCAGCGTGACACCAGATTGGTTAGACTAGCGCCATGTTTGGTTTAAAAAACAATTTGGGGCCCAAACGAGAACGCATCTTCACCGTCTTGGACATCGGCACGGAATTTGTGAAAGTGCTGGTGTGTATGGCTCAAGGGAAAGAGGTGGAAGTGCTGGGCAAAGGCGTTCGCCGACAAAGCAGTGGAGAAATGGAGCAAGGGGCCATCACGGACATCGCGGGAGTGGTGGATCGTTGCCACGAAGCCATGCGGGATGCCGAGCGAATGGCCGGCTGTGCCCCGCAGAGCTTGATTATGGGTATTGCGGGCGAACTGATTAAAGGAGAAACCTCCATGGTGACTTATAAACGAAAGGACCCCGGCGGCAAGGTGCAGCAAGAAGAACTGAAAAACATCATTCACAAGGTTCAGTGGAAGGCCTTTGAACGGGTGCGCGGAGATTTGGCCTATGAAACCGGCTTCAATGAGATTGATGTGAAGCTTGTGCATGCGGCGATTGTGGACACGCGTATTGATGGATATAAGGTTTCGAACCCCATCGGGTTTCAAGGCAGAGAAGTGACCATGAGTGTTTTTAATGCCTTCTCCCCTTTGATGCATTATGGGGCTCTGCAAACCATCAGCGCGGAATTGGACAAAGAACTTTTGGCCATTATGGCCGAACCGTACGCGGTGGGTAGACTCTTGGGCGGTACGGAACTCCAAGGCTACAGCGGTATTTTTATTGATGTCGGTGGAGGTACCACGGACCTGGCGATCACCGTGGATGGCAGCGTGATTGGGACTAAAATGTTCAATCTTGGGGGACGATCCTTCACCAAAAGGCTGGCTCAAGCTTTAAATGTTTCTCATGACGAAGCGGAAGAGGTTAAAATTGCGTTTTCCAACAATCAACTCGAGCATCAATCCCAAACCATTGTGGCCAAGGCGCTGGCTTCCGACACAGAAATTTGGCTCTCCGGTGTTTATTTTAGTCTTCAAGAATTCTCCGAGCTGGATTCCCTCCCCCCTACGCTTTATCTTTGTGGAGGGGGTTCTTTGCTTCCGCTCCTCAAAGAGGGCCTCGAGACCTCCGACTGGTATAAAAATTTGAAGTTTCCACGAAAGCCCCAAGTGAAGTATCTTCTTCCTAAGAACATTTCGCACATTAAAGACCAAACCAAACAACTGGACTCCCCCGCCGACATTACGCCCATGGCGCTGGCTTCCATCGGAATGGAAATCATGAGTGAAGAAAAACTGCTCACCAAAATGCTCCAGAAAGTTGTTCGCCTTATGCAAGTCTAATTCTCCACACTATGTCTGAAAACATTAAAAAAATTTCCAAAAAGAAAATCCTCTTTGTCCAAATCGATGAGGAGATCACTTCCCTTTTTCAACGCGTTGAAAAACTCCCTTATAAAGAAGTTTATCTGGTGGTCCCCAAACGCGCGGTTTTGCTGCAAAGCATTGTGAACCTCAAAATCCTTAAACAAAGGTTGGCTGAGATGGGAAAAGAAGTGGCGGTGATCACCAATGATCTGAATGGGATGAAATTGGCTCACCAGGCGGAAATCAAAGTTTTTGACCACTGGAATATCGATGAAGCGGCGAATAATACGGATAAAAAAGATGAGAAAGACCCTCAGTCCGCGCTGCTCAAGCCCATCGCTGCCGCACAAAATGAAGTGGAAGATGAACTCCCTTCGCGGCTTCCCAAAAAGAAATCCTCCATCTTTGAAGTGGTTCGGAATTTGAAGAATAAGGATAAGGGCTTCTCTCTTCGTTCGTATCTTGCGGACCTTAAAAAGAATCGATTGGGGGCACGGCCTCTCAATTTGTATCTCACCCCCGGGAAACGCCGCTTGGTTTTTGGGCTTTTGGGCTCGAGTCTCTTGGTTTTCTTTTTGATTGCCTACATCGCCCTCCCCGGGGCCACGGTTTTGATTGAACCCGCCTCCAATGTGATCAGCAAGGCGGTGAATATTGTGTTGGAGCCCAATCCTTCGGATCCGCGCAGTCTCCAAGCGTACACGGTGGAAACTGAAGTGGAATACACCCTCACGCATCCTGCAACAGGTCTCATCACGGATGAAAGCAGCAATGCCTCCGGAAATCTCACCATCCTCAATACCAGTTCCATTGAACGCCCGCTCGTGAAGGAGACTCGCTTCCAAACGGAAGATGGCATCGTATTTAGGCTTCAGGCGGAAGTCATTGTCCCGGCGGCGAGCAGTGCCGGACCGGGAAGTTTGGTGGCCTTTGTGGTTGCAGACCCCTTGGATGCCAATGGCGTGGCGGTTGGGGAACGGGGCAATATCCCCGCAAGTAAATTCTTTTTACCCGGACTTAAAGAAGACAGCCGTGATGAAGTGTATGCAGAAAGTTACGATGCCATGACGGGGGGACAAACGGTTTCCCGCGTGCAAATCACCGAGAATGATTTGATCGCCGCTCAAGCTCAAATCGAAAAGGATTTGAATGAAAAGGCGGTGGCGGCTTTGCGAAAAGAGGTGCTTGCGGAGTCCAATGCTCAAGGCCTGCAACTTAAACTGTTGGAAACTTCCGACGCGCTGAATTACGGGCCTGTGCTGGCTTCTTTGCCTTATGCCTTGGTGGGCCAGGAACAGGATTCTTTTGAGGTAACGGGCACCATGACTATTTCAGGCGTTGCTTACCGACAGGATGAACTTTTTAGTATTTTAAGAGCTGAAATTGTGAGTGCTAAAACACCGGGGAAACGCCTGGTTTCGGTGGATGAAGATTCCATCAGTCTACAGGTTTTGGAACTTAACGAGAGCGCAGGAAGCTTTAAAATCACGGCTCAAATTCAAGGGATTGAGCAGTATGAAATTGATCCTGACCTTGAAGGAGGCAATCAATTGGCTGAAAAAATAAAGGAACACATTGCCGGACGATCGATTGAAGAAGCCAAGGCCTACATTCAAAACTTGCCTGAAGTGAACAGTGTGGAGATCAGCGTCTGGCCGGTGTGGTCCCCCACCATTTCGAGTCTGCCGGAGAATATTAAAATTAAATCTCTTTCCGAAGAAGAGGGAATTGAGTAAACTCTTTGCAAAGCCTTCGGGTTCACTTTATGGCAAAAATTGCTTCTCAAACTCAAGATTTTCCACAGTGGTATATTGATGTTGTGGATCATGCCGAGCTCGCTCAGCACAGCCGAGTGAAGGGCTGCATGGTGATTAAACCTTATGGCTATGCCATTTGGGAACTCATCCAAGGCGAGCTGGATCGCCGTATTAAAGAAGCGGGCGTGCAAAATGCTTATTTCCCGCTCTTCATCCCTCAAAGTTTATTGACTCGAGAAAAGGACCATGTGGAGGGTTTTGCGCCGGAATGTGCCGTGGTGACTCATGGTGGAGGTCAAGAATTGGCTGAACCTTTGGTGGTTCGCCCAACTTCGGAAACCATTATGTACGATACTTTTTCCGGGTGGATTCAGAGTTACCGTGATCTCCCTTTGCTCATCAACCAGTGGGCCAATGTGGTGCGCTGGGAAATGCGCACGCGGCCTTTTTTGAGGACGACGGAATTTTTGTGGCAAGAGGGTCACACTGTGCACGCCACAAAAGCAGAGGCGGAAGCCGAGGTGGCGCGAGCGCTTAAAATGTATGAAGATTTTGATCGTGATTTTTTGGCACTCCCCGTTTTGACCGGTACCAAATCGCCCAAAGAAACTTTTGCGGGCGCAGATTACACCCGAACCACCGAGGCTTTGGCCAAGGATGGAAAAGTGATTCAAGCCGGAACTTCGCATTTGCTTGGACAAACTTTTGCCAAGGCTTTCGACATTAAATTCCAGGATGAAAAGGGCGAAATGCAGTATGGATGGCAAACTTCTTGGGGGCTCTCCACTCGTATTATTGGAACCCTTATTGTGTGTCACGGAGATGAAAAAGGTCTGGTGCTCCCTCCAAGAGTTGCTCCGTACCAGGTGGTTATTGTTCCTATTTGGAAGAATGAAGAAGAACAGGCAAAGGTACTTGAAGTGGTGCAAAAATTGAGCGGCGAGCTCAAGGGCCTTGGCGTGAGAGTGCGCAGCGATGTGCGAGACACCGTGAGTCCCGGATTCAAATTCAACGAATGGGAACTCAAAGGGGTGCCGCTCAGAGTTGAAATTGGGCCTCGGGATGTGGCGGAAGGAAAGGCTGTTTTGGCACGACGGGATGATGGTGAAAAATCTTCGATGGATTTGGCTGGTTTGGCAGCCGCGATACCGGCTATCTTGGAAAATATTCAAGGCGAGATGCTCAAGCGAGCGCAGGAACATTTGGCTAGCAATATCCGCGAGGCGGAGAGCATAGAAGAAATGGTGAAGCTATTGGATGAGCAGGGCGGCTTTGTAAAAGCCGCCTGGGCCGGAACGGAAGAGGATGAGAAAAAGATTCAAGAAAAAACCAAGGCCACCATCCGCGTTGTTTCTGAGGAGAAGTGGCCCGAACCCCGCGACTGCATCTTCACCGGAAAAAAGACGGACACAATGGTGTACTTTGCACGAGCGTACTAAAGCCCCAACTGTTTTCGGATTTCATCTGCTTTGCCTTGATCTTCCTGCCCTTTTGCTTCCGCTTTGATGGCGATTTCGATGTCTTTCCAGTCGGCGGCGTGCTCTTCTTCCAACTTTTTGAGCTGAGTGCCGTGCTTGGGGGACAATTCGATGAACTTGGTTCGTTCTTCTTCAAAGATTCGTATCAATTCATCCACCTGCTCTTGTCTTAATTTTGGAATGGAATCGACGATTTTCTTCTTTTCATCTTTCGTCAGTGAGATGGATCCGGCCAAAAGATTGAGGAATCGATCTTCGTCGAATTTGAGGCTGTGCGTAGGCAGTTTTACCGTGGTGGTGAACGATTTCATGCGTTCCCCAAATAAATAATTGGGGTCGGAAGGGGGTTGTGCACCCGCTCCTGCCGCACCTGCGTTGTCTCCATAAGGATTTCCCATCCCTGCCATGGGGGCCATTGGGGCCATCGGTGGCGGAGGGGGCATTGGCGCCTGGTACACCGGGGTTGCCGGAGCCATGGGTGGCGTTGGAGCTTGGTATACTGGAGCAACCGGGGCCACTGGCGCTGCCGGAGTCACTGGAACTGGTGGTGGCGTTACCGGGCTTGGGGGTACCGAGCTTGGGGGTACCGGAGTAGCCGGGTTCACCCCACCTGCAAATCCTCCTCCTTGAGAAGGGTCGAATGCAAATCCTCCCATATATGCTCCGCCTTGTGTTTGGTTGTCGTCTGCCATGTTCGTTTATGTTGTCTTTAACAGTTTACCTTATTTTAGGCTCTTTGGGAATATAAAAAAGAGGGCCCCCTCCACGCCATGAAGAGCCCTCTCCAACCATAAGTAACCTGTTGCTTAGTTGACTGTATGTCAAATAAGTGTCAATTATATACAATTATCCGGAGCTTGTCTAGTCTTTTTATTTTCGATATGCTTTTGGCATGAAAAACACCTGGTATTCCTTCCTCCCGCTCCTTGTGGTTACCGTGCTCGCGCTCAGTTTGGGCGCTTTGGAAGCCAACAAGAGACCGGAGTATTTTTCCGACTCTTCTTTGGAAACTTTAAAGTCTTTGAACGCGGAACACCAAATGGTGGCCACGGACCTTTTGACCACAGAAAAGTCTGAACTGGTGAGCGAGCTTTTGCAGGCTAATGCTTTCCTGGATGCTCATCCTCCCGTGGACGCTCGCGGCTTGGTGGTGAGCCTGAAAGATGGCAATGGTCTGCTGCTGCTTCAACCTGTGGAATCCCTGCAAGACGCGGAGCTTCAAGTGCTTGGAGACACCTATCAATTGGCCATCCCTGAGTTTGAAGAAGTGGAATTGGATCAAGATTTGGAACTATTCAGCCCCTTGTACAATTGGGACTTTCCTTTTAGCTCCACTCCAAAAGAGCAAGCCCTCCCCCCGGAAGATTCCGTGGATTTGGCGGAAGAGACCGTTCAAGTGGCCGTGATCGATAGCGGGGTGGACGGAAGTCATGAAATTTTTGCGGGAGTGACGGTGGCGGAGGGGTGGAACACCCTTTTGGACAATACCGATGCTTACGATGATGTTGGCCATGGCACTCATGTGGCCGGAATCATTGCCACTGCTGCACCCGGCGTTGAAATTGTCCCTTATAAAATTGTGGACAGTAATGGCGGTCGACTCTCCAATGTGCTGGAAGCCATGGCGCGCGCGCTTGCGGATGAGGTTGAAATTATGAACACCAGTTTTGGTCTTGCATCCCCCTCTTTCTCCTTAGAAACCATGTTGGAGCAGGCGTACAATCAAGGGGTCATTGTGGTTTCTGCTGCGGGAAACAATTCGGCGGAAACGGGTTTTTACCCTGCAGAATATGAGCACAGCATTTCTGTGGCCAGTGTGGATTCGCAGGGAGTGAAATTGCCACGGTCCAATTATGGAAGCTGGGTGGACCTTGCCGCTTACGGCTACCATGTGCGCAGCGCTCTGCCCGATGGACAATATGGGTACAAGACCGGTACTTCCCAGGCCGCGCCTGTTGTGAGTGCCGCGGTGGCTCGCCTCCTCATGAGCCCACACACCGAAGAAGAGCTCACCTTTGAGGCCATTCTCAGCGCCCTTCAAAACTCCTCCGGCTCCACCATTGCGGAGGGAGAACTTGCGGGCATCCCCATCGTTGAGTAGAATGGGCCCGCGGTCCGAAAGGATCGCTTTACGGAGGGCGGTTAGCTCAGCTGGTTAGAGCGCCACATTGACATTGTGGAGGTCGGTGGTTCGAGTCCACTATCGCCCACCATTTCTCACTTTCGGCACATTCCAGTATGGCATTGAAGGTTCAGTCAGCTTGAGCAAGTTTCTCAAATAGCCTCATAAGCGCTGAATGGATCAATTTGCCATTTCTGTCGTCGCCATTAGTCTGAAGAACTTGCTGTGATGGATCGTCGGGGAAGAGGCGTGCCTGGAGTTCACGGATGCTCGTTATGAATTTTTGAATTTTTGGGATAAGATCCAACGGCACTTTCGTTAATTGAGGCACTGGATCCTCAAAACTGGCATAATACCGAAGGAGTTGAAGTAAAACCTTATAAGGTACACAGAAAATACCTTGTTGAACATCTATCGTGTCAGGTTCAGTGCCGTAGCCATATGTTTTAGGTCTGTCATAGGTTTTGGCGACCCAATTCTCATAGAAATCGTTTCTATTTACCGGTTTTTCTACTAAGGAGCTTATTGCTTTATGAGTAGCTTCTTTCAGTCCTTGCTCTATTAAATCTTGATCAGGCTTTGCCCCTGATTCGATTGAAGCTTTTTTATAAGATGCTATACCCGAGGAAATTCTGTCTGGATGATCAAATCCGCCAGTTCTAAGGGCTGATTCAAAATGTGTTTTTTCGCGGATTGCAGTGATTTTAATAGTGTCCCCAAGCTTATCGATGATTGCTTGTGCAAGCGAAGCAGCATTTTCACTTACTTTTTCGCATAGTGTTTTGAAAGATGGGCCATCAGTAGGGAATGGTTCTCGTAGATGTAAAAGGAAGTTTAGAGGCAGAGACTCCAATTCCCCTTTTATTCTTGTGAGTAGGCGCTCTCCACTTTGGCGAAAAGCCTCCCTCGTAACAGGTGAATTCGCGACCTTTCCTGCATTTGCGGGAGACGCACCATTCCTAATAAGTTTTACTTCCAAAGTTTCCAGCCAATTTCCACGTGGAGTTGTTTCTCTTATGCTTGAATATCCCAAGATATGATCTAGAACAGAATCTAGTTTTCTGGGGTCAGTCCCTTCATATTGATTGAGATCGGCCAGTGCCCAATCTATAAGTCCGTTTTCGTCTGCTTGATCCACATTCATATTTATATTATAACATATTTATGTGGAGAATCAATATTTTAGATGAATCGAGAGAAATTTACTTATTTCATTTTTAATAGTTCTAGAATCATCCTTTTAGCCCACCAATTCACCTAAAGATTTTCGTATTTTAGCTTAGTCCTCAATTCCCAACTCATTGCAGCGATCAGTCAGTAGACTTACATAGCTTATTTTTTCCTTTAGTTGAGTGTCCATGGTGGACCAGCGGGCTAATTCGGTGCGCCCAAGGTTTTCGGCATCCATGGTGTCAAGAAAAACCCTTTCTCCATCGAGGAGTGCGAGAAGACTATAAGCACGGGGACAGCAGTTTGGATCCATGGAAACTTTGCTCAAGGCATCGTATTCATAAGGGACAGCGTTGAATACTTCTTGTTCAATTCGGCACCACAGATCTTCGCCTATTTTTATTTCATTCTCAAAAATTTGAGGGGCTATAGCACCCTCATCCAATTCCTCCTCTCCGCCCGTATCCTCATTCTCCCCCTTGCTTTCTCCAAGGCTATCCTTTGCAAGATCATGAATATTGGCAATGAGCGTTGCCACGGTCCCATCGTAGGGGATCTCTCCCGTAAGGGCTTCTTCTACTTCTACCCTAACTTCAGGTCCATAAGCATCAAAAACCTCTCTTAGTGGGATTTGTTCATTAATAGGTCCGGCGGGCGCATTTACCCTTCCCCCACCGGGAATATCGACCAACTCCACCATCCCGTTCTCTTGATCGTGGCACAACATCTCCGGAGTTTTCGCGCGGCATGCCCCAAGGGTACCCGCAAGTGCAAGAGCCTTTAAAAAAGGTGGAGTTTCCATAAAAGGAGTATTAAGCAAACAATCTCTTTCCCCAGCTGGTGATGCTGGAGAGGGCGGCTTTGGCTTTTCCAAAGAATGAAGGTTTTGGTTCTGGTGCCGGCATTGCTTTTGCGACTTCAGCGGCGGCGTTCATGGCGTCGCCTTGCTTAAAGAATTCTTCTTCGGCGGCGGTGAATGGGGCCACGAATTGCGGTGTAGGTGCATCCTGATCGCTGGTGAGGCCCATTTCTTCTGGTGTGCTTAAGCTTCCAAATCGTGGGCCTTTTTGAAAGGAATGGAGTTCGTGGAGATTGATGGGGGCTTTGGTGCCTTGAGCATCCGGAGCATCGTAGAGATCCGCTGGACCCACTTGATCCGCAGGATAGTCGAAATGAGCCGGGCTGGGCGGGGGGTTTTGCTTGAGGTCTGCTACTTTTTCTTGAATTTTTTCTTGCGGCACGGAGGCCGCGCGATTTTGTGCTTTTTCTGCATCTGCAGAAATTCGTGGGTCTTGTATTGAAGCTATATTTTCTGCGAGTAAACGGGCCGTGCCATCTGCAATATTTGGGTCGTCAACCAGGTGAGCCAAGGCTTCCGAGATGGTGTCTACAGATGCCGGTGCTTTTTCTAGACTATCCAATACATCTTGGTAGCCTCCCCATGTTTCCAGTTTATTGAGCACCAAGGGGTAGGCATCCTCCTGCCACTCCCCTTGCAAAACTTGCCAAGAATCACCTGAATAGAGGCTGGCATTGAGTTCGTTTGTGGCGCTTGCCTCCACTGAGGCTTTTTGATGAGGGGTGAGGGTGCTGTCTTGAGCAACTTGAGTGGAAACTCTTTCCCAGAGGGTTTGTGCGGCTGGGCTAGCGGTTGCTGGGGCGGGTGCTGCTTCCGGAGCTGGTGTGGAGGAGGAGGCGTGTGCGGTGACGGTGGCGGGTGCGGCTTCCGGAGCTGGAGCTTTTTCTTTTGATGCAAGGAAAACTGAAAGAATCGCACCAAGCACTGCCAAGTTGGGGGCCCACCTTCTTACTCTGCTGTTACTTGAAAGGCGAGTGGGTTCTTCTTGAACATTGGCGGGAAGGTCTAACTCTGATAATGTTTTCTCAAACTCTTCTACTACCGATAGGCTCCCCGAGGGAGAGCTGGCTTGAATTTTCCTCCTTTCGGAAAAATCTGGATCTAATGCTTTAATTTCTTCAACAAGATAGTCCTTTTGAGCCTGGAGCCTTGCAAAGACAGGAGGTAGAATTGGCGGGAAGGCTTCTTCCTCTTCCTTCTCCGCTATGCTTACAATTAAATCAGAAAGTTTTCTCATTAAATCTCCGAGGACATCTACGGAGACTACTTCTCCATTCTTTCCTCTCGTGGGCTGTCCTCCATCTAAAACAGTAACCCCTTCCCTAATTCTGCTCAAGACTGCTTCTGCCTCGGCTGCTCCTGCCTCGTCTCCTTGGGCACTTCCTGTTGTAGGGTGGTGAAATCCTACCCTCACAATTGGACTGGATAAGTCTGTTACATGGTCACTTATGTCCTCCTCTTGAGATCCAAAGGGAATAATGTCTCCCGTATCTTCTTCTGGGCTGAGTCTCCCGTCTGAAATTATTGTTTGCTCCCCTGCAGATAATTCTCTGTTCGCTCGATCAAAGAGACTATCCAGTCTGCTTGGTTTTGTGCTTGGTCCCATAATGACGGGGGTGATTTAGCGCCTGTTATTCTTCATCATTTCTATAAAAATGTCAATAGGGGCCGGATTTAAGAAAGCTCACGGACACACCATTCGCATTTGCCACAGACTTCGAAGTCGTCGGTGTTTAAGAAACGAAGATCTTGAATGTCTTGGTAGACGGAGGTGATGAGGGTTTTGAGATCCTCTTCCTCTTGCGGTGTGACAAGAATGGTGGAGCGGACAAATTCGCCGGCCTTGTTTTTTTGGACAAAGTCGATTTCACCACTCTTCATGGAGTAAGGGAATTTTTTGGAGTTGTCGCAGAGCAGTTTGTAAAAAATAATTTGACGGCGGTATTCGCCTTGTGGCCCCAGTTCCTCTTTTTTTCTATCGGGATTCCCGGTTTTATAATCCACAATGTGGGCCGGGTGCTCGGACCCTTCCTTGAGCTCAATTTTGTCCACTTTCCCGGTGATGGGAATGCCATTGAGGTGCACTCCATGAGGCCTAAAATCATATTCCAAAAGAACGGCGGGGTGAAAAGAGTCGCGGTAAAAATCATAATACTCCCCCAGTGTTTTTTGACCGAGTTCCAGGCAGGATTTGAAGTCTTGTTTGGAAAGGATTTCCCTTTCCAGGTGTTTTTGAAATTGCTTCACCATGAATTCTTTTGAAGGAGCCTCCCCTTTTTTGACTTCCACTAAAAGATCTTTGAGCGCTTCGTGAATGGCGGTTCCAAAAGCGGCGTGTTTGTTTTTTATGGAAGGTACCCGGAGCACGGTGTTGTAATAAAATAAGCGGGGACAACGAAGATAATTGTTGAGGTGTGTGACGCTGAGTACAAAGTTTTGGACCAGACTTTTGATGTAGTTTTTATGGTCTTCGGAGTGATCCGGTTTTGGACTCAGAAAAAGTGTTTTAAGGTGCGAGAGTGCGAGATCTTCGACTTCCGCCGTGGCGATATTTTGTTTGAAAACGGGGTCGATTTCATGCAAAAAGAGTGAGGGCAAAACGGGACGGCCCTGCGCATTCGTTTTGGGATAAGAGAGTGTTACGGATTTTTTTGCACGGGTGAGTGCGACGAAGAAAAGGCGCCGTTCCTCTTCATCTTTTTCGGAAGAGGCCGGTATTTTTAAAAGTGTGGGAGGAAGCTTGAGCTTGCTGCGAGAAGAAAGATTTCCCCAATGTTTATCGGTGAAATTCATGATGAAAACCCGTTCAAATTCAAGCCCCTTGGACCCGTGAGCCGTCATGAGTCGCACTGCATTTTTCTGGGTGATGAGTTCTTTCTCCTTGATGATGAGACCGTTTTCTTTGAGCAAATCCAAGTACGCAATAAAATCGGCGAGCAGCATTTGAGGATGCGCGGCATTCCACTGTTTGAGCTCGTCAAAAAGAGTGTTGAGGCGATTGAGGTGCTCCAGTTGATTTTCTTTTTTGAGAATGGCATCCAAGAATCTGGATTCCTTGAGCATGAGATCAAAAAACTCCAAAAGAGTGAGGTTGAAGCTTTTCTTATTCCAATTCAACAGTTGCTCCGTGAAGGCGGAAAAAACGGGTGACGCTCGCATGATTTCCAAAAAACTTGTACGGGAGGAGTAGGCCTGACGGCTGAGTTTTGCGATGTCGAGAGAGTCAAAATTCCACAAGTCGAAATGAAGGATGGTGAAGAGCTGAGACTCATCTTCCAAGTTGGCCACAAAGCGAAGGAGCATGAGCAGTTTTTGGATTTCTTTATCCGTCAAAAGGTCTCGGCCGGAGTTGATTTGAAAAGGGATTTTCATCCGTAAAAAAAGATCGGCCAAGTCTTCCGCTTCACGGTTGTTGCGATACAAAATAGCGATTTCTTGCGGGGCCGTGCCCGCTTGGATGAGGGCCTCCACCTCTCGTGCCAAAAAGTAGCGCTCGCTTGCCGGAGTTTCCAATTCCGCCACCCGTACGAGCTCCGCAGGATGAGGGGCGTTGGCGTGCAGTGTTTCACTTTTTTCTTGCAGGAGGCCGGCCAGAGATTGTTCGCTGTGACGAATGAGGGATTGAGCGGCATCCAGCACTGTTTGTTGACTGCGGTAATTCTCTCTGAGGGACACCACCTGAATGTTCTTTTTGTACAAGTTGTAGAACAAGAGCAGGTTCTCCAAAGAAGCTCCCTGAAAACGATAAATGGACTGTTTATCATCCCCCACCACAAAGATATTCGGGCTTTCGAAAAAGTCTCCCAGCATGCGCACCACTTCGTTTTGGGCACTGTTGGTGTCTTGATATTCGTCCACTAAAATATATTGGAACTGCTCTTGGTAGTGCGCCAGAAGGCTTGGATTCTCTTTGAACTTGGCGATGACAAAGGCAATCATGTCTTCAAAATCGTAACGGCCACGGCCGCGCAGCAGGTTTTGATACGCCGTATAGAGTTCCACCAAGACGCGTTGCTTGGGCAGTTCTTTTTGCCAGAGCTCCAGCGCGGCCTTCAGTTCCCCTTTCATTGCGGTGCGTTGTTTTTTATCGGTGGAATCTCCTTGCAAGGCGGAGGCAAAAATCGTGCCTCCGAGCCCGGCTTTGATCGCCTCAAATTCCTCTTCTTTGAGTTGTCCCCCATTGATGGCAACAAATGCGCTGATGGCTTCCTGATGCTCTTCCATTGTTTTTTGCAGGGCCTCCACCTCCCTATTCAAAGCCTCCGGTGAAAGATTTTCCCGCTTGAGATCTTTAATGGCTCTGTCGATGTCTTTCAAGTAAAAATAGGAATCTCCAAAAGGACTAAGTGGAGAATTTGGGCTGAGTTCATCCAAGAGTTCTCGGAAGATTTGGATTCTTTCCAGCTCCGTCAGCAGAGCGAGTTCTCGAGCAAATAAAAACTCGGTTGGAAAGTCCTGGATCACCTCATTACAAAAAGAGTGAAAGGTATGAATCCGCACTCCATAAGCCGTTTCCCCGATGATTTCGATGAGGCGTTTCCGCATGGCAACCGCCCCCACTTCTGTGAATGAGAGACACAAAATATTGTGTGGCGAAGCCTGTGTTTTCTTTAGGATCTGAGCAATGCGCAGCGCAATCATTTGAGTCTTCCCTGTTCCCGGACCCGCCAAAACCATGGTCGGTCCTTCAATATGGTCCACCGCTTCTTTCTGTTCGGGATTCAAGTGTTCATAAGCTTCTTCAAAAGTCATCGTTGGCGTTTAAATGCTGCTGGGCTTTTCTCAACAGGTCTTTTGCGTTCTCATAAGTGAGCCGGTCCAGGGCCTCCTGATAAGGCAGCCATTGAAAGTTTTTGTGCTCAAAAGAAATCTTTACGCTGCTTTCCTCTGTTTTTGCCAAAAAGTACACCACTATTTTTTTGACCAGTTCTTTGGGCCCTCGATTGAACTCGTAGTACATCGACTCTCGATACGATGGGCTGAAAATAACCTCTTTGATTCCGGTCTCCTCTTCCAGTTCACGAAGGGCTGTGGCGTGCTCATCGACATCTCGTTTCTCCACATGGCCTTTTGGGAAATCCCAATGCCCCCCCGGGTAATGCAGAAGCAAAAAACTCCGCTCCTTCTCCAGGGCTTGATACAAAATCACACCACACGATTTTTCATGAACCGAGTGACGGCGAAAAGGTCTTCTTCTAGGCTGAGGATGGGTTTCCATAATTGTCTTGAGGGTAGCACGAAAAGGGGCTTGGTGCGAGTGAAAATTCTCGAAAACCGTTTGTCAGGAAAATTTCAGGAAAATGTCAGAAAAATATCGTTAGACTGGGCTTATGTGGCGTTTTCTACTCAAAGTTTTCTTTCCCTCTCCCTGCGTTGATTGCGGTTTTTTGAGTGAGGCTCTGTGTACGCGGTGTTTTAACAAAGTTGAGTTTGCTCCACACTTGCGGGATTTGGAGGGACTCCAGGTTTGCAGCGCGGTTTATTACGAGGAAAAGTCCATTATTGGCCGCTTGGTTCACCCCTTTAAATACTCTCATCAAGCGGATTTGTTTCGAATTTTTGTGCCGTGGATGAAGGAAGCGCTTCGGCTGCTCCACAATTTTGAAGGGGCCGTTTTTGTACCGGTTCCTCTCTACAAGGGGCGGCTGCTCGAACGGGGCTACAATCAAGCCGAGCTTTTGGCGCGATGGCTTGCCCGGGATTTTGGCACCGTGATGGTGCCGATGCTGGAACGGTGCAAAGACACCGGGTCTCAAGCCAAAATCAGAGATCGGAGCGGACGGATTGAAAATATGGAGGGGGCGTTTAAAATGGTGTCCGGATGCATGGAGGAGTATCCAATTGTGCTCGTGGATGATATAGTAACGACCGGTTCCACTCTGCTGGCCTGCGCTGAGGTGCTTCGGGCAGCGGGAGCCAAAAAAGTATTTGCATTAACCCTGGCCGATCGTGAAAAAAAGAAAATTGGTGCTCGGGATTGATGCTTCACGCAGCACTCAAAGCAAACCTACGGGCGTGGAGCAGTACAGCACCGAAATCATTTCAGCTCTACTGAAGGAAATTCCTGATTTTGAAGTGAGACTGTACACGCCGGCTTGGATCTCCCGATTTCCACGAAAATTGCAGAAGCGATTACGGGCGTGGCGACTGTGGACACTGTTTCGCTTGAGCCTTGAAATGCTTTTGCATAAGCCCGACATGCTTTTTGTGCCGGCCCATGTATTGCCTTTTTTTGCGCCCCGGAAAAGTTTTGTTACCATCCATGACATTGCGTATGAAAAAATTCCCGAGTCGTATGGGATGCTGAACCGAAAGTATTTGCGATGGAGCACCAAGCGAGCCCTCCACCATGCGGAAAAAATTATTGTGCCAACGGAATCCGTGAAGTTCGACTTGGTCAGCCTTTACAAAGCGGAACCTGAGAACATCGTTGTGATCCCCCACGGAGTTACTCCTTTGCCTAAACCCGATGCCGCGGCACTCAAACGGTTTCGCCACCGTTTTGGACTTTCTCCCACCGAAGCCCTTTTCTTTTTCATCGGACGCTTGGAGGAGAAAAAGAACCTTTTGGTCTTGGTGGAAGCTTGGACCTTGGTGCAAAAAATGTATCAAAAAGGCCGCTTGGTTTTGGCGGGCAGCATGGGTAATGGCTCCGAGGAGTTGTTTAAAAAAATTGAAACTTTGGGCGTCAAGGAAAGTGTTCTAGTTCCGGGCTACCTCTCGGATCATGAGGCCTCTTGCCTTTTTCACAGTGCCACTTGCTTCATTTACCCCTCACGGGAGGAAGGCTTTGGGCTTCCCGTGTTGCAGGCTTTTGATGCCGGCTGCCTGGTGATTGCCTCTGACATCCCTCCCCTGCGAGAAGTGGCGGGCGAGGCCGCCTTGTTCGCCGATCCGGGACACGCCAAAGATTTTGCTGAGCAAATGATGCGCATTTTGGAGGATGAGCCCTTGAGGGAATCTTTGCGTGCGCAAAGCCGTGAGCAGCTCAAAAAATTCTCGTGGAAAAAAGCAGCTCACGCTCTGGCTTTTGAATTCCGTGATTCTTCGCTACACTCTTCACAATGAAAATTGCCTTTGTTCACGATTTCCTTTTGAGACTCGGTGGTGCCGAGCGGGTGCTTAAATCCTTGATGGATATGTATCCGGACGCACCCGTGTACACGCTGCTTTATGATGAGGCCGCGGTCGGTGAGGTTTTTCCGCGAAACCGCGTGATCACTTCAAAATTACAAAAATGGCCGCGCTTCATTCCCGGCATGCACAAACTGATGTTTCCTTTTATGCCCGGGGCCATTGAGGATTTTGATTTTAGCGGTTACGACATCGTGGTGAGCAGCAGCAATGCTTATGCCCACGGCATCATCACTAATTTGGAAACTACGCACATTTGTTACACCCATTCCCCCATGCGTTACGCCTGGGACTACACGCATCAGTATTTGCGGGATCAAAAACTCGGGCTCCTTGGCGAGGCCGTGGTCAGCCGTTTACTGCATAAGGTGCGCATTTGGGATTTCCTTGCCGCGGACCGCGTGGATATACACATCGCCAACTCCAAAACCGTGCAAAACCGTATCCAAAAATATTATCGCAAAGAGTCGCAGATCATCACCCCTCCGGTGAATACAGAGCGGTTCGCCCCCCACCCCAAGCACGAAGGCTACTTTTTGATGGTGTCTTCGTTGACGCCGTACAAGCGCATCGATTTGGCCATTGAAGTCTTTAATAAACTCGGCAAACGGCTAGTGATTATTGGACAGGGGAATGATGAAACTCGTTTGCGCCGACTGGCCGGCCCACATATCGACTTTTTGGGTTACAAAGAGGACGAAGTGGTGAAGGAATACATGGAAAATTGCCGCGCCTTTATTTTCCCCGGTGAGGAGGATTTTGGCATCGCCCCCGTGGAGGCCATGGCCTGCGGGAAACCCGTATTGGCTCTGCGCAAGGGCGGCCTCGTTGAAACCATGATTGAGGGCGTTACCGGCCAATTCTTTGACGAGCAGACCGTGGAGAGCATGGAAGGGGGCCTCACCCAACTCCTCATCAACGAAAAAGACTACGACGCCGAAACGATTGCCAAACACGCCCAACAATTTAGCGAAAAGAACTTCCAAAAAGCCATGAAGGCGGTGATTGAGGGGGCGGGGGAGAAGTGAATTTAAGCAAGCCTCAAGAATTTCTGGCACATTTGTGGAGTTGGTGTATGATTGGCTCTCTGTAAGCATTTTATGACTGCTCTCTACCGAAAATATCGGCCGCAAAGCTTTGGGGATCTGCAGGGGCAGAGCGCTATTCGAACCACGCTGCTGGAGGCGCTGAAGCAGAATCGTTTGGTGCATGCGTATCTGTTTTCCGGGCCAAGGGGAACGGGTAAAACCACCACGGCGCGATTGATTGCCAAGGCTATTCAATGTGAAAAACGGCTGGATACGGGAGAGGCGTGCGGTGAATGCGAGATTTGTAAAATCAATGCCAGGGGGGATTTGGTGGATTTGGTGGAGATTGATGCGGCGTCCAATCGGGGAATTGATGAGATTCGGGATTTGCGGGAGAAAATTCGTTTTGCACCCACACATGCCAAGACCAAAGTCTATATTATTGATGAGGTTCACATGCTCACCAAGGAGGCGTTCAACGCCCTGCTCAAGAGCTTGGAAGAACCCCCCTCCCACATTGTTTTTATTTTGGCGACCACGGAATTGCATAAAATTCCGGAGACTATTTTGTCGCGCTGCCAACGCTATGATTTTAAACGGATTTCGGAGCGGGAGATTGTGGCGCGGCTGGAGTGGATTGCGGCGAAAGAGAAAATGGAGTTTGAGCCGGCGGCTTTGGAGCTTTTGGCCAAGCGCGCGGAGGGAGGAATGCGTGATGCGATTTCGCTTTTTGAGCAGTTTGGCGGGGAGAAGGTGACCGAAGCGCGCGTACGACAAAGGCTGGGCCTCACCGATCATCAATCGTGTGAAGAGCTGTACTCTGCCTTGGGCAGTGCGGATTCCGAGAGAGGCCTGCGGGTGATTGAGAATCTGTACCAAGAGGGTTACGATTTGCAGCAATTCACCACCAGTTTTTTGTCTTATTTACGAGGCAAAATTCACAGCGCTGTGGCTGAAAAAAAGCAGGGCGTGCTTCCCAAACTTTTGGATTGGGCGGAACTCTTTGATGATGCGTGGGTGAAACTCAAACGGGCCAGCATTGCCACTCTGCCTTTGGAAATTGCCGTTTTGCGAGCGGTTCAGGGGAAGGAAGTGGTGCAAAAAATAGAGACCGTGCAGGCCCCGTTGACGGCGAAGCCGAGTGCAAGCCCGGCTTTTACTCAAGAGAAACGGCCCGAAGGTTTGGTGCATTTGGATGCGCTTCGTAAACAACTCCCCAAAGTCATCAGCAGCATTTCGAATCCTGCAATACGCGCTTCCTTTCAAACGGGACAATTGAAAAATATTGAAGGTGAAAAACTGACTTTTATTTTTTCTACAAAGTTTCATTTGAGTAAAGTGGAGCATCCGGAGGCTCTTGTGGAGATTGAGAATGCACTCAAAACTGTTCTTGGACAGGAAGTGAAATTGCATCTTGAGCTTGAGGAAATTTTGACTCCTTCCGTGATGAGCGCTGCCGCCGTCGGTGCTCCGGCACTGGACTCCCAAGATATTGGCTGGGATACTGTGGAAGAACCTTTGCCATGATGACCTCTATCGATCAACTCAGGAAAATCCATTTGGCGCTTGGCGGACTCGACGCCAGTGTGATTCACATTACGGGGTCCAAGGGCAAGGGAACTGCCGCCCATTTGCTTGCCAAAACTCTTGAGCTGCATGGCAAAAAAACGGGGCTTTTCACTTCTCCCGCTTTGTTTGGAGTGGAGGATGAAATTCGAATCAATGGACAGCCCATTTCAACGCTGGATTTACAGAACATTTTTAATCGAATCCGTGAGCTTGATTCTGAGCTTTCTCCTTTTGAAGAACAAACGCTCGCGGCGTTGCTGTGGTTCCAGGAGAAACGATGTGAATTTGTTGTTTTGGAATGTGGATTGGGCGGCCGTGATGACGCCACCAATATGATCGCTCAAAAAAGCTTGTGTTTGCTCACGCATATTGAGTTGGAACACACGGCTGAATTGGGGGATTCCATTGAAAAAATCGTGCACAATAAATTGGGTATTTGTATGCCGGGAGTGCCTCTACTCACGGTCCCCACTCAGCCGGAGGAAGTTTTTGAAATTCTTAAAACAGAGGGGCTGGCCGTTTTGATTGCCGGCTCTTACGACCTGGGTTTGCATCATCCCGAAAGTGCCGGACTCGCCGTGATGGCGGCGGAGCTTTTGGGCTTTAGTATGGACAGTGTGATTCATGAAGAGCTTTCCAAACTTGTGATTCCGGGACGCTTTGAAATCCTGCCTTTTGGCAAACACACGGTGATTTTGGAGGGCGCTCACACTTACGACAGCATCGAGTATTTTCTGGGCCGTTTGCAGGAGTTCACTTGGGAGCGAGGCCTTGTGGAGCCGCATTTTGCTGTCCACATTTTAAAAGACAAGCCTGCCGATTTATGGAGACTTTTCCCCTTGGCCCGAAGCGTTTGGGTCCCCATTCAAGATGACCGAGCCGGCGCTAAGCCTGCCGAAATGGAGGAGAAAAAGATTGAAGATATTTTCAAGTGGCTGGAGGCTGAAGTGGAGCCTCAACTCTTTGTCTTCTGCGGCTCATTCCGTCTTGTTGCGGCGGTGAAACGGGCTATTCAAAAAACTTCATAAATGCCTGCTCGCTTAGGACGCGGACGCCCAGTTCTTGAGCTTTTTCTAGTTTGCTGCCGGCTTCTTCACCGGCAAGAACGAAGTCTGTTTTTTTGCTGACAGAGCCGGTCACGGAGCCGCCACTGCGCTCAATCATGGTTTTGAATTCTTCTCTTGGACGGGAGAGTGTCCCCGTGATGACGAAAGATTTTCCATTCACTCCTTCCACCACTTCTTTTTGAGCGGGCCAAATGAGTTCAAGACCGGTGCTTTGAAGTTTTGTGAGCAGGTGTTGATGTACAGGAATGGCAATCCACTCCGCGATGCTTCCCGCAATGCGTTCACCAAAACCTTCAATCTTTTCCAAATCCTCTTGGGGAGAAGTCTTGAGTTGTTCAAGAATGAGTGCGGGGCTTGGGGCCGAGGCATTGGAGGAAGCATGTAAATATTCCGCCAAAAGTTTGGCTACTTGTTCACCCACAAAACGGATGCCGAGGCCGTAGAGGAATTTTTGAAGTGGGACCGTGCGACGAGCTGTAATCGCCTCCAAAATATTTTGCGCTTTTTTTTCTTTAAACAGAGGGAGTTCCAGCAGGTGTTCTTTGGTGAGCAAAAAGAAGTCCGCAAAATCTTTTACAAAACCGAATTCAATGAGTTGATCCACTACTTTTTCTCCGAGGGATTCGATGTCGAGCGCGCCGCGAGAAACAAAGTGATGGAAAATTTCCCGTTTGCGAGCAGGACATTCTGCATTTGGGCAGCGGCGCACGGCCTCCCCCTCGGGCTTCACCAAAATGCTTTCGCACGACGGGCAAAGTTTTGGGAAAACAAACACCTCCGCATCGGGAGGCCGCAAGTTGCTCAGCACTTCCACCACTTCCGGGATCACATCGCCGGCTTTTTGGATGACGACGGTGTCTCCAATACGAATATCCTTTCGTTCAATTTCCTCTTCATTGTGTAGTGTTGCTCGCGAGACGGTGGAGCCCGCCACCGAAACCGGCCGGAGCTCGGCCACGGGAGTGGCGGCACCGGTTCTTCCAATTTGAATGGTGATGCCTTCCAACACAGTGGTGGTTTGCATGGCCGGAAATTTGTATGCCACCGCGAAGCGTGGGGACTTTGCAGTGAAACCCAGTAGTTCTTGTTTCCTTTTTTCGTTCACCTTAAACACCACTCCATCGATTTCATAGGGCAAGGATTCACGGTCTGCTTGCCACTTTTCCAGGTATGCGATGCTGGCCTCCGCCGATTGATGCACGGCGCAATTGGCGTTGACGGGGAGACCCAGTTTTTTGAGCCGTTCCAGAACTTCGAATTGCGTCGGGATTTCGCCTAAATTGTTTGCTCCCAATTCGTAACAAAACATATGCAAGTCTCGCGCCGCCGCCACCGCGGGGTCCAACTGCCGTACCGTCCCGGCGGCGGCGTTCCTTGCGTTGGCAAAACCTTCCATCTTTGCAAAACTGGCTTTGGGCAAAATCACCTCGCCCGAAACCTCCAAATCCACTTCTTCAAATAGAGTGAGTGGCACGGTTTTAATGGTTCGAATGGTATGCGTCACCTCTTCGCCTTCTCCTCCGTTGCCCCGCGTCAGCGCTTTGACCAATTTCCCTTTCTCGTACCAAAGCGTGATGTTGAGGCCATCCAATTTCAACTCAGTCACAAATTCACAGTGCCCAACCGCTTTTTCCACTCGCTGCTCCCAATCTTGCAATTCTTCCAAAGAAAAAACATCCGCCAAACTCCATTTTCGACTCTTGTGCTGCACTTTTGGAAATTTTCCCGAAAGCATGCTGCCCACCCGCCTTGTGGGCGAATCTTCGGTCACCAAATCCGGAAATTCCGTCTCCAATTGAATCAATTCTTTTTTGAGGGAGTCTCGCACCGCTTCCGAAACCTGAGACTCATCCAACACAAAATATTCATAATTCCTCTGCAAAATCTCCTTCCTCAGTTGTTCCATCCGAATTTTGGCTTCCCCTTTGTTCATGGTTGTAAATTTACCGAATCTTTGCTATAATATACAGATTAAATTCCACTTATGGCAGACCTGAACCCACTGTACGACCCCAAGACCGACAACCTCGCGACCCCTCCCGAGGTCCAAACTATGCTGAATCAAGCTCCAAAAGCGGATTCCTGGACCAGCGAGGAACAGACCTTTTTGACGGATATTTTGGCTAAGGTGGAGGCTGGAACAATTCAGCTCTACTCCCCCAGTTCTCTGCTCAATGCCGCGGTTTATGAAGCCCTTTCTCCCGAACTCAAGGCCAAGGCCGATCAAAGCACCCCATCGATGCTGACCGCCATCCGTGAAATTGTGAATTTGATGAAACTCAACCCCGAGCCCAGTACGGCCGTTCAAAGCCTGGTGGGCACGCTTTTGGTCTCCAAAAAACGCCTGGAAGAAGCCGGTGATATTTTTATAATTTAGATTATGGCCTCAACAAACCAACCTTCAGAAAATCCCTCAAGTGAACCGGTGGATAAAGACCTCCGAGAAGCCGATGCGCTTTTGCGAAAAATTGCTGAAAAAGAGGGCAAACAACTGACTCGATTGGAAAAGTCGGAGTTGGTGGGGGATTTGAATATTAAGATCACAAACTTGCAGAAAAAGATCACTGACGATGTGGCGAAAGCTCCGGACAAACAAAACCTGAGGAAGCGCAAAGATTGGGCGGACCGCCGAGATGACCTCACCGAAAAACGCGCGGAAATTTTGAAGCAGCCCGATGAAAAAGCGGATGCCCGGATTGCAGAAGTGCAAGATCAAATGATCGCTGAGGGAAAAGAGGCTGAGGCCGCCCGGGCTGAGATCAAAACTCTTACTGACAATATTGCAAAATGGGAAGCTGAATTGGCCCCTCTTCGGAGCTCTCAAAACCCAAATGACCTTGAAAGGGCCGCCAATCTTGCGGATGACATTAAGGCAGCGAAGAAAGACTTGGAACGAAAAACAGACGGGGGTAAAAATGAAGTCCTTTTGGATACTCGCCAGAGACAGGCCGCCGAATTGGCTACAAAGGCAGAGGCCCTGCGCGTTGAGAAAGAGGAAAGCGCAAAGGCCGATCAACAGTTGACTGAAGACCTGGAGAGTTTGGATTCCGCTGCAGAGGGTACCGCGAGTACGGAGTCTGCCCCTGCTGCTCCTGCCGAAGGCACACCGCCGCCCGAGGGTACACCGCCTGCTCCAGGTGAGACCCCTCCAGCTGATTCTGATGAGACTGCACCACCCACCGAAGGCACGGAGACAAGCGAAGAGCCCCTTACCGATGAAGAAAAAGCGGCGCTCAAGAAAGAAGTGTTGAATGGTGCTGCCGCCCAGGTTGCTCACAGCTTAACCCTGAGTCTTCTGGATGGGAAACCGGATAAAGATGCCAATATGCTCGAGGGCTTTGAGTGGACTATGAAAATTGGCCTTTTGAAACTTGCTTTGGTTTTTGGCGGAGAGCCCAAGTGGACTCAACTTTTGACTCAGGATCAAAAAGATAAGCTCTTTGCAGATGCCGGCATGGTGATCACTCAAGAAGCTCGAACAACGGGTAAAAAAGCCGGACAAATGCGCACCATCATCAAGTGGGAGAAAGTGCCCGAGGCACGGCCCATCCCCGAAACCATGGTGCCGGTTTTTGAAGCCGCTTTTGGTAAGGATGAAAAAGCCATGAATGCGGCCTTTGCAGATATATATCCGGAGACCACCGTGACCAATCTCCGCGATCCTCTTCCCAAGCCTCTGGTGGAGGCAAAAGACATCAAAATGGCGGCTTTCCTCGATGCCATGATAGCGGCCGGGGCCACTCCCGACACTAAAATTATAGAGTTCTTCGGTGTTGGAGGGAACGCCGCCTTGGTGAAAAATGCGCTGCCAGCTGCCGAGGTTCCAGCTGCAGAAGGTGAGACTCCGGCTGCCGAGGTTCCAGCTGCAGAAGGTGAAACTCCGGCTGAAGCAAGTGCTCCTGCTGCCGAGGGTGAGACTCCGGCCCCTGAAGCACCTCCTGCTCAGTAAGTTAAAGTGGCTTTCTTGAGCCATAAAGGTGTTGTTTGAGTCCGCCCGGGCGGACTTTCTTTTGCGTGCAGAGAAAAATGATTCTATACTGTCACCGTTATGGATCCAATCACGCCAAACAATAACGGTTCTTCCACTGGTGGAACTCCTCCACCTCCTCCACCCCCGCCAACCGGGGCTTCTGCGCAGCAAGCTGCGGGACAGGGAGCGGCTCAGCAGGGACAGTTCACGATTCCTCAGGTGGTTCAGGATAAATATCCGGAGCTGATTGAACTGATCAAAAAAACAGAATCGATGTCCAATGAAGAGCGAGATTATTGGTTCCAGATTTTGCCGATCATGACGCCGGACCAAATCAATCGACTTAAAAATATTTTGAGTGAAGAAGTGACTCAGTTGTCCAAACTGGACGATCAATATCAAGAAGAATTGGCCAAGCTCAATAAAAAACATGTGGAGGAATGGGATGTGTTCCAAAAGAAGCAAGAGCGAGAGACTTTGAAAGCGGAAGAGGCCAGCCACGAGGCGGCAGAGGCGGAGGCGGAAGAGGACATCCTGAAAAAGCTGGAGGAAGATACGGGATCCGCGGGCAGCGCGGGCGCCGGGGCAACTCCTCAGGTTTAGTCGATCAGTTCGGCCGTCACCACCAAGCGCTTGAGGGCCGTGCCCACGGGGGTGCAGGTCATGAGGGTGAGGTTTTTTTGGTCGCCTTGTTTTAGAATACTGGTGTCCGTGGGGCTCACTTCTTTTTTGGAGACCACTCTGTAGTGGAACTCTTCTTGCTCATGCGTGATGAAGATGTCCGCACCCACTTCTATTTTGGGCAAAAGGGCGAAAACCGTGTTGTAGGGGCTGAACTCCCAAAGCACATTGGAACTGTGTCCGGTGTAAAAAGCATTCCCCATTTTTCCGGGCTCGGCGGTCCCCGGGTAATGGGCGATTCCGGTCAAGAGACTTCCACGAATTTGATCTTCCAATGCGTTCCAATCCTTAGCCTCCAAAGCGTCCAGGCCCAGTTGCGGCTCCACAATGGGAGCATTGATTTGAAGTGAAGGCACTTGCAGACGATTATCGTAACTCGTGGGCGTGAGGCTCAGAGCCAACAGTTGATCGTCTGCGCCGGAGATGGGGAGCACCGCAAGTTCCGGGGTGGCCGCCTCTTCCATTTTTTGGGCGATGGGCCCTTGCAGGCTGGCCATAATCATTTTTGCATACGCGGGTGCATTGGTAATACTGAAAAGCAGCACAAAGATGGCAAGGGCCGTGAATGCGAACTGCTTCACGGTACCTAAAAAAGCAAATCTGCCCATGGTTCTGGGCCAAAAAACGGCTTCGTGAGCCGAAAGATCCAGTCGCACAAAGGATTCTTCCTCCAAAGCAAGAATTTTCCGGTCCACTTGGAAGGCCAAGCGGGAAATGAGGTCCGAGAAGGATGGGTGTGGATTCACGCTCTAATTATAGCACATTATGCCTCCTCCAACCAGTTCTGTTCCTCTATAAAGCACCACGGACTGGCCCGGCATCACGGCGCGCTCGGGCTGCAAAAAATGAACTTTGGTGCCAGCCTCCGTTTTTATGAGCCTGGCCTTGCTGAAATGGCCCAAGCTTCTCACTCTTGCATCAAAAATCTCATCTTCTTCCGGAGCTTTTCCGGAAAGAAAGTTGAAGTCTCGTACAGGGATTTCCGTGCTTAAAATGTCTTCCTCTTTCCCCACAATGAGCACATTTTTAATGGTGTCCATTTTGTTTACGAATAAAGCAGGTCCACCGCCCACCCCTATCCCTTTGCGCTGGCCAACGGTGTAAAAAGGAAGACCTTGGTGCTCTCCCACTTCTTTCCCAGTGGCATCTTTGATCTTCCCCGGCTTAAAATCTTTGCCGGGCTTCAAGTGTCGTTTTAAAAATTCGACATATGTTTTTTCAGGATAAAAACAAACCCCTTGGCTTTCGCGTTTGTTCTCCAACTCGGTGAGTCCAAATTTCTTGGCAAGTTCCCTCACCTCCGGCTTGGTGAAATCTCCCAATGGAAATTTAATTTTTTTGAGTTTGTCTTGGCTGAGGTTATATAAAAAGTAAGTCTGGTCCTTCGCTGCGTCTTTTCCACGGTGCAGGTGGACTTCTCCTTCCTCATCTGTAATGAGTTTGGCGTAATGACCGGTGGCCAAATAGTCGCAGCCCAGTTCTTCCATTTTCTTGAAGAGTTCTCCAAATTTTACCGTTTTGTTGCAGCGTACGCAGGGATTTGGGGTCTCCCCCTCCTTGAACCCCTCCAAGAAAAAGTCCACAACGGCGCCCTTGAAGGTTTCTTCAAAATTGATGCTGTAAAAAGGCATGCCCAATTTCTGACAAATAGACCTGGCAAACATGAGTGAGCCAATGGAGCAGCATTTGTTTTGTGGGAATTTTTTCCGATCCTCCAGGTCGAATACAACGGGATCGGCCCACAAATTCATGTACACTCCAATGCACTCGTAGCCCTGCTCTTTTAAAAGCGCGGCCGTCACGGATGAATCGAGCCCGCCGGACATGCCAAGCAATATTTTTCCTTTTGACTTCATAAAATTCTTGCCCAAAGGGCTTTGTTAATATAAAATGGGAAATCAGTCTAGTCAACTGGCTATGATTACATCCGTCCTCACTGCCGCCAAAAAATATCTTCCGGACCTCAATGAGCCTAGGGTTCTCCGTGCCTATGAATTTGCGAAAAAAGCCCATGAGGGGCAGTTGCGAAAAGATGGAGCCCCCTACATCACTCACCCTGTTTCAGCGGCTGTCATTTTGACTGAACTCCATGTGGATGAAGACACTTTGATCGCCTGTTTGCTCCATGATGTGCCTGAGGACACTTCAGCCACTCTTGAAGAGATTGAAGCCGCGTTTGGCCCCAAAGTGGAATTTTTGGTGGATGGGATCACCAAACTTTCTAAAGTGCATTACCGCAACGATATGGAGGAACGGCAAATCGACTCCCTCAAAAAACTGTTTTTACACTCGGCAAAAGATCCCCGCATTATTTTGGTGAAGCTGGCGGATCGTCTCCACAATATGCAAACCATCGATGCCATCCCCAATCCCCTCAAACGAGAACGCATCGCACGGGAGACTTTGGAAATCTTTGTGCCCATCGCCAACCTGCTCGGCATCTGGGAACTCAAAAATCAACTGGAGGATCACTGTTTCCGCGTGCTTGCTCCAAAGGAATATGCGGAGATTGACCAACTTGTGAAGAGTTCTGCGATGCAAAAAGCAAATGTCCTTAAAAAAACCTTGAGGAAAGTGGAGACCCTTTTGGAATCGAAGAAAATCATGGACTTTGATGTGAAGGGCCGCCAAAAAAACCTCTACAGCATTTATCGTAAAATGTTGCGAACGGGAAAAAGTTTTCATGAAATCTATGATTTGCTCGGCATTCGTGTTTTAGTCCCGGACATTGGCGCGTGTTACCAAGTACTTGGAATTTTGCATCAAAGTTTTACCCCAAAAATCGGGCGCCTTAAGGATTATATTGCCATCCCAAAATCCAACGGATACCAAAGCATTCACACCACGGTTTTTGGAATAGGCGGAGTGATTACTGAGTTTCAAATCCGAACTTATGATATGCATCTTGAAAACGAATATGGAATCGCGGCTCATTATTTTTATTCTGCGGCTCACAAGAAACAGGCCCAAGTAAAAAAGAAATTTGAAAAGAAATATGAATGGGTGAAACAAATTTTGGATTTGCAGCGAAGCATCTCCAGCAACAAACAATTCCTTGAACATTTAAAACTGGATGTTTTTGAGGACCGTATTTTTGTCTTTACTCCAAAGGGGGATGTGATTGACCTCCCCGTGGGCTCAACGGTTCTGGATTTTGCCTATCAAATCCATAGTGATGTGGGGATGCTCGCGGTTTCTGCCGATATCAATGGCCGTCCCCACCCCCTCAGTGCTCCTCTCAAAAGCGGGGACACGGTTCTCATCCACACTTCTGAATCGGCCGAGGGCCCTCAGGTGGACTGGCTTGAGACCGTTCACACCAATTTGGCGCGGACTCGCATTCGTGAATATCTTAAAGAAAGAGATCGAACTTCTGTTTTGCATCAGGCTGAGGAATTGCTGGATCACAAAATCCGCATTTTGGGCTTCCCCGGACTTGCCAGCGTCAGCAGTCTACAAAAAATCATGGCTCTGGAACATTTTGAGATGGAAGAATGGGAAGATCTGCTTTATGAAATTGGGCATGGGACGGTACATGTCCAAGATCTGATTCATGTGCTCTTTACCGAAAAAGAATTGTTCGGTGAGGCATGCGCGCCTGTGGATATTCGTCTTTACGATCAAGTCCCTCAGAGAAAATTGGGCGCGCTCAAGCCGGAAAAAGTTCACAATATTTGCATCACCGTGGATGGCACCAACCGCATTGGACTTTTACGAGACCTTTGTAATGAACTGGCCAATGCGGGAGTGAACATTGTCACGGTGCAATCGCTCCCACGGCATGAGGCCGAGATCGCACGCGTTGGTTTTGTTCTTGAAATCTTAAATTTCCGCCAATATGAAGTCGCCATGCAGGCGATTCGTAAAGTCGATGGAGTCATTACTATTGCTCGTGCCCAGGAGGATCCTATGGTTACGACGAAAACCGAAAATGCATAACATCTCCGTCTTTCACAAGATATTCCTTCCCCTCTAAGCGCAGAAGGCCTTTTTCTCGAGCTTTTGCCTCCCCTTGGCAGTCCACAAAATCTTTCCAATTGATCACCTCGGCACGAATAAATCCTTTTTCAAAATCGGTGTGAATCACTCCCGCTGCTTGAGGTGCCGTTGCTCCTTTTTTTACCGTCCATGCGCGCACTTCTTTTTCGCCCGCCGTGAAATAAGTTTGTAGTCCCAAAAGATCATAGGCCTCACGAATGATGTGCCGAAGCCCCGTTTCTTCGAGCCCGAGTTCTTTCAAGTAACTTTGCGCTTCTTCAGGGGTAAAGCTCACCAAATCGGCCTCCACTTTTGCGGAAATGGGAATGATTTTGGTTTGCGGCGCCAAGCCCAAAAGCTCACGCAGTTCACTCTCCTTAATCGTGGCCACCTCCTCCTCTCCCGTGTTCACAATCACCATTTGAGGTTTCATGGTGATGAGGTGCAAATCGCGAATGAGCTCCTTTTCTTCTTCTGTTAAATCGATTTGAATCGCCAATTTTCCGGACTCCAACTCGGGCTTAATTTTTTCCAAAATGGCGTGGACAGCCACTTTTTCTTTTGCACCGCCACGGGCCTCACTGGCGGATTTGATCATGCGTTTTTCCAGTGTTTGAAGGTCTGCCAAAATGAGTTCCGATTCTATGATTTCGCGGTCTCTTTTGGGGTCCACACTGTCGTGCACATGCGTCACATTTCCATCTTTAAAATAGCGCACCACTTGGGCGATGGCATTGCATTCACGAATGTGAGAAAGAAACTGATTCCCGAGTCCCTCCCCTTGGCTCGCGCCCTTCACCAAACCGGCGATATCCACGAATTCCACAATGGCGGGGATGACTTTTTGTGTGTGCGTCACTTCCTTGAGCGCGGCCAATCGTTCATCCGGCACTTCCACCACTCCCACATTGGGATCAATGGTGCAAAAAGGGTAGTTGGCCGCTTGGGCCGCCTGACTGCGCGTGAGGGCATTGAACAGAGTGGATTTCCCCACATTGGGCAGGCCGACGATGGCGATTTGAAGATTCATATTAGATGTAAAGCAAGGTGGTGCCCTTGTTTTTTACCAGAGTTGTGAACTCCGCGTCCAGCTCCAAATCCTTTGGAATTTTTACAAAGGGCAGACTTGCTTTGGCTGCGCGTTTGGCCATGTCCAGGGTACGGGTGCGCCCAATAATGGGTTTGTCGAAAGAATTTTGTATCACGCGGAGGTCTCCCTTCACCCGCATATTGTCCAGATCCACTTCAAAGAGATCCGCGTCATCGTGGAAGCGCCGGAGCTGGCGCACCAGCAGTACAAAACTTTCGGGATTCAGTTCAAGAATGCGTTGGGTGTCCATAAACTCTATGCTAGAGTAAAAGCATGAACTTCACAATCGCCGCTTTTGCCGATTATTTGCCCAAAGTCTTGCTTGTACTCCTGGTTTTGGTGGTGGCGGTGCTGGCCAATCGCGTACTGAGATTTAGAAAAGTCCCCTTCCTTCGACCCTTCCGCAGTTTCCTCATTTGGTCTTTTGCCCTCCTGCTTATTTTGAGTAATTTGGGCTTCGATGTCACCTCCCTCATTGCGGGGCTTGGAATTGGAGGGCTCGCGGTGGCTCTGGGGCTTCAAAGCACTTTGGAAAATATTTTTAGTTCCATCACTTTGCTTGCCGAAAAAACTTTCGCCGTGGGGGACACTATTCGCCTCACGGGTAGCGAAGAAGGCAAGGTCCTTAAAATGGGTTTCCGTAGCAGTATTTTGGAAACCGCGGATAAGAAAATTCTTATCATCCCAAACAAACTGCTGGTCAATGGGATTATTGAAAAAAAACAATGAAAAAATTCACCGCACAACTTGTAAAAGTTCTGGCTCTTAACCAAGACACCTTTCAATTTGATTTTGAATTTCTGGAGGAGCCTGTGGATTTTAAGGCTGGGCAATTTTTTATGATTGAGGTCCCGGATGGCGAGAAGAAAATCACTCGTGCCTATTCCGTTTCCAGTTCCCCCGACTTTAAAAAAGGATTTTCTTTTTGCGTTAAAATTTTGCCGGATGGCAAAGCCTCTCAGTATTTGAAGAGCCTTGAAATTGGACAGACCGCCTCGTTTATGGGTTCTTTTGGTCACTTTGTATTGGCGGATTCCCCCAAAGATATTGTGATGGTGGCCACCGGCACGGGTCTCGCGCCTTTTATGAGCATGCTCCCCACGCTTTTTGCACAGGGCTGGACATGGCCCATCACCCTTTATTTTGGTGTGCGCCATGAAGAGGATTTGTTTTATATCGATGAATTGCGCAAATGGGAAAAAGAACACCACAACTTTAAAGCTTTGGTGACCCTCTCCCAGCCCTCTGAGGCTTGGACCGGTGAAAAAGGCCGCGTCACTGAGCATTTGGCTGAACTCAATATTGAGAATGTTCAAGTGTATATTTGTGGGAATGGAGATATGGTGAAGAGTGTGAAAGAAATGATGGACAGCAAAGGGCTTCAGAAAACGGATCTCCATTTAGAACAATTTACCCCCTTAAAATGAAATTTCTTTTTACACTATTCACGGCCGCTCTGTTTTTGACGGGCTGTGCTCCTTCCGCCACAGTGGACACTTCCACCTGGGAAAATTATGAAAATGAATACTACCGTTTTGCCCTGAGTTTTCCTGAAGATTATTCCACTTGTATGAATGCTTACTGTATCAATGAAATCCCCGCCGATGCTCTCTCCACTCTCACTGTTTTAAATGCAAGCGGTGCGACCGTGCTCAGCGTCCAACCTTACAAAAATGACCTCGGCATGAGCGCCATGGCCTATGGCGAAAAAGCTGCGGAAGACAATGAGGGGATCACGAACGCCGGTGCCACCACTTTTGCGGGCCAAGAAGCTTTTGCATTCACCACTGCCGGAGATTTTTATGAACCCGGTGGTGCCCGAGGCATTACCGAAGACGGCCACATCAGTTTACTTTACGATGCCGACGCCACCGAAATTCCTTTTGTGGAGGTGAATGGCAGCAGTCGAGTGATTTACACCGACTACAATGGCTATTTCTACCGAATCACTTACCGGGAGATCGGTGAAGAAATTGAAGCCATGGTGCAAAGCTTTAAATTTTTATGAGGAGGGCTTTTGGCATGTGAGCTGTGTGCGCGCACCGTCTTCACAGTCCGCCCGGGCGGACTTTTAGCCTCGATTTTTGGCTTAAATAAGGCGTTTGTGTTTTGAAAGGTCCTTGCCACTGAGAGATGGATGAATGGTGTGCCAGATGAAGGGAATGCAAAAAACATGCGTGGATGGATTGCGGAGTTGGGTTATTCCCCAGGTGAATACCGTATGGGTATTGCAGAAGGCCACCTCACCACTCCTCCGTCAGCCTCAGTCACTTGTTTGGGGTGGTGGAAGATCTCTTAAAATGAAATCATTGCTTTGACTATTTTGAAAAAGGATTTACAATCACTACTTATTCATTAAGGATTAAAGATGAGTATAGATCATAGAAAAGAAGACTCTGAGCGGTATCATCGGCGTTTAGCGTCCGTGATTCATTGGTTTTCTCAGGATGTTAACTCAAGCAACGCCGCAAGCTATTTCGAAGCGATTGGCGGTGAGTTAATGACTGAACTCCACTGCCATACTTCTGTTGGAGTCTCTACTCTACACACACAATGGAGGGCTCTTGATCGAAGCTCTCTTCCCGAGATCAGGGTTTTCCTGGATGATGTGATGGCCGCTTACAACTTGGGTGCCCGTCCAGATTTAACTGAAACCCTTAAAGACTTGAATACTCTCTGGTGGGAGGTGGCTAACGACAGAGGACTCACTGAGAGACAATGGGGGATTAAAGGAGCAGTCCGGAGAGTTTATATGGATCCAGAATTTTTGCCGGGAGAGGCCAACCGGCACAGTCCTGATTTTTTTGCATCTAGATCTAGTATTGGACACGAATACTCCGTAGCCATATCTACGGTAAAGCAGGTTAAAAATAGGTTGCCTAGTGTCCGAACATTTGACTCTGAATGTTTAGATTTGGTGAGCACTTTAATCAATTTACTGCCACCATCCTTTGCTCATCGAAAAGAGGAATGGAAGACACTGAGGCTGGCCCCGCACGAAATAAGATTTTCAGGGGTTTTAGCTTTTCTTGATTCTTTAGAACAAGGTCTTGAGGAAGAACTAAGTATGCGGGTTCCTAAAACTGATATGTATTCTCCAGAAAGTGCAGCTCTCCATCAAAAAAATTTAGCTGACAGTTTAGATGCTTTGGATGGAGCCATTTGGGGGACTTAATAAGTGGTGCCGCGAGACGGAATTGAACCATCGACACGAGGATTTTCAATCCTCTGCTCTACCACTGAGCTACCGCGGCACTCGGCAGACCTTTGAGTCTGCTGAGGGCTAGTTTACTGATTTCTTTGGACAGCGCAACGAAAAATAAGCTTGCAGTTCTTAAAAAGTCGTTTTATACTCCTCCAGCTTTCGACTAAACAATTATGGCAAAAGGTAAATCAACTCCGTATGTCTGGATCTGCCAGGAAACCCGAATGATCAATGGATCAGGTTGGGCTCAACGAGAAAAAATAAAGGACATGACTCGTATGAAGTATTGTCCTACGCTTCGAAAGCGCACTGAGCACAAGGCTAAACCTGTTAAGAAGGGTGGAACCAAGGCTTTAGTTAACGCCAAATAGTTTTCCGAGCAGGTCTCCCACAAGGTAAGCGATGGCTGCGGCCGTACCGCCCATTAAGGCTGTCTCCATACCGGTTGCAAGCCAGTGACGGTTGCTGAATCGGGATTTAACCGTACCCACAAAAAACAGGGCCAGGAGCGTGCTCAAACAGGTTCCAAGAAAAATATTCTTCCCGTCTCCTCCCACAACGCTTTGAAATGAGTAGCCCAAAAGGGGGATGAGCCCGATGACGATGAAGGCCATGAAAGTGGAAAAGGCGCCTTTTAACGGGTTGATGTTCTCCTCAATCACATTGAATTCATGGTTCAGCATGATTTTGAGCCAGGTTTTGGGGTTGCTGGTGATCACTGTTTCCGCCCTATTCAAATCTTCTCCTTTGAATCCGAATTTACGGAAGATTTCCCGAATTTCTTCGCGTTCTTCATGAGGTTTTTCCAAAATAGACTGCATTTCGTCCAGTTTTATGGAGTGAATACGGTCCAGTTCTGATTTGTCGCTCAAATATTTTCCTGTGGCCATCGAGAAGCCATCCGCAAGCAGATTTGCAAAACCAAGGATCAAAATAACAGGTGTAGAGAGCTCGGCCCCCACCACCCCCGCCACCACGGCAAAAGTGGTTACGGCACCGTCGATTCCCCCATAAACGAAGTCCGGGAACCAGTTGTAATGATTTTTTTTCATAGCGTTGGCTTATTGCATCTATTACAATACTCCTGTTTTTACGCACCCTCCACATGAAGATTCTTTGCTGGAATGTGAATGGCATCCGAGCGGTGCTTAAAAAGGGTTTCCTGGATCTTTTGGAGAAGGAAGCCCCGGCCGTTTTGTGCATACAGGAAAGTAAAATTCAAGCGCACCAGTTGACGCAGGAAATGATCAATCCGCTGGGTTATTACAGCGAGTGGGTTTCGGCCAGCCAAGCCGGATACAGTGGGGTGGCTACTTTTTCTAAAACTAAGGCGCTGCGGGTGCAAAAAGAGTTGGGCGGAGGCCGCCATGATGACGAAGGCCGGCTCGTGCTGACGGAATTTCCGGAATTTGTGCTGGTGAATGTGTACATTCCCAATGGCGGCCGCGGCGACCATCGGGTGGAATACAAACTCAATTATTACGACGAGATGTTGGATGTGCTGGAGAGCCTGCGCAAACAGGGTAAAAATGTGATTGTGTGTGGAGATTTCAATACCGCACACACCGAAATCGACCTCGCCCACCCCCGAGAAAATGAGGGGATCAGCGGGTTTTTGCCCGTGGAACGCGCTTGGATTAGTAAATTTATTGCAGCCGGCTACATCGATACCTTCCGCCACTTCCACCCCGATGAACCGAACCACTACACTTGGTGGAGTTACCGCACGGCGGCGCGGCAGCGGAACATTGGCTGGCGTATCGACTATTTTTTTGTGAACAAAGAATTCCTGCCCCACATCAAACGCGCCTGGATTTTAAATGATGTCGAAGGCAGCGATCACTGTCCCATTGGGATAGAGATTGAATAAAACTAGGCTTTTATTGGGCTGCCAGATATCTCACAAACCTGAATGTGAAGCCTTTTTCTTCCATTTCTTCAGAAATCTCTTTCATCAGAAAACCGGCCGGAATTTCCGGGAAAAAAGCATCACAGTCCACTGTCCCCTCCACTTCGGTGAGGAACAATTCGTGGCAAGCCGGATGCAGAATGGCCTCTGCATACAAGGACGCTCCTCCAATCACAAATGCTTTCTGCTCGGGGGCGTTTTGTTCGGCAAGAGCGAGGGCTTCATCCAAGGAATGAGCCAATAAGACACCCTCAGGAAGAGTTTGTTCTCCCCTGCTTATTACGATATTGAGTCTTTCCTTGAGCGGACGATACGCCTCCGGCAAGGACTCCCAAGTTTTTCTTCCCATGATTACCACGCCGCCTTTCGTCACGCTTGCGAAGTGTTTTAAATCTGCAGAAAGATGCCAAGGGAGGCCATTGTCTTTTCCAATCCCTCGGTTCTCATCCATGGCGGCAATGATGGAGAAGTTTTTCACACCGCTACTTCAAATTTAATAAAAGGATCGTGTTCGTAGCCTACGAGTTCGAAGTCTTCAAACTTCAAATCCCAGAAAGGCTTTTTTGCGATTTTTAGGGTGGGGAGTTTTTTGGGGATGCGAGTGAGCTGCTCTTTCAGGCCCTCGATGTGGTTGAGGTAAATGTGCGCATCCCCCATGGTGTGGGTGAAAATTCCGGGCTCCAGTCCGCACTCCTGCGCCACCATCATCATGAGGGCGGCGTAACTCGCGATATTGAAGGGCACCCCGAGCGCGATATCCGCACTGCGTTGGTAGAGTTGGCAGTCGAGGCGGCCTTTGACCACATAAAACTGAAAGAACATGTGGCAAGGTGGCAGCGCCATTTTGTCGATCTCCCCCACATTCCAGGCGTTCACAATGAGCCGACGAGAATTGGGATTGGTTTTGATTTGGTCTATCACATTTTGGATTTGATCGATGTGGCGCCCATCCTTGCTTTCCCAGTCGCGCCACTGTTTTCCATACACGGGCCCCAATTCTCCGTTTTCATCCGCCCAGGCGTTCCAAATGGGCGTGTGCTGCACGAGATCGTCGTTGATGTTGGTGGACCCGCGCAGAAACCACAGCAATTCATACAAAACGGCATCGAACTTCACTTTTTTTGTGGTGAGCAAAGGAAAACCCTCTCGAAGATCGTACTTGCGCTGCATTCCGAAGATCGAGAGGGTCCCGGTTCCAGTTCTGTCTTCCTTTTTTTCGCCCTTTTCAAGGACTTCTGCGACGAGTGAGAGGTAGTGGTGCATAAGGGGGGTGCCAACTTGGTGAGGCAAGATTAGCACCCCGATGTGGGTGGGGCAACCGTCAGTCCATACAGGAAAGGATTCCACCAAGAGGCAGCTGGGTATAACAATCTGTGACTTTATTTACTGTACTTTCTGGGATATTCCGCGCCCTAAGGGCATCTCCAACAGACATCGCAATTCCTCTCAAATCGGCGGCTAATTCTGGTGACATTGGCATTGCCCCGTATTGAGTCTCATGGAGAAAGCGATCGGCGAGTGCATTGATTTGAGCAGTCATAAATTTTAGTGTTATGGATTTAAGAAGTAATGAGGGCTTGGATTTTCTCGACTTGGGCGCTTATCCCAGGGTGGGCGAGAAGGGAGTTTTCCTTTGGGACATCCACAAAGCGGTAAGCTATATGATAACCCATTCCTCTTCCAAAGGACTCAATGTTTTTACCAAGATTTTCGATGTGAAGGCTTGTTTCCCTGCACAAATCTGGGAGTAGGTTTGGGTGCCGCTCTTTTACAATAGCCAGAACCCTATGAAGGGTTTGCATGAAAGGTATCTGGAATTCAGGGGAATGTACCTCAGGACTAAGCGTAACATTATATCGATGATCATCTTTCGGAAGCACGGTGGACAATACATAAGCCCCTAGTTTCGCACCTGAAAGTAACTGCTCTGACATCGTAAGGTTTGATACTGCATCTTTTATAAAAACCGCTCGGCGAGTACCAAGATAATGGTGTCGAAATACTTCATACTCTTCGTCCGTAATTTCTGTTATCAGTCGGGATGAAGGAAGTGCTTCTGCAATATGAAAACCTGTAGATGCATCATATGCAGTTGAGCTAGGTGAAAGATGCACGGAAAGGCCTCCATCATGCATCTCAACTAAACCTTGAACCAATCTTTCCACATGAGCATCGGGGATTTCTTCTAGTGCCATTGCCTCTCGGAGCCGTTTCCCAGGCGTGGGTTCGGAAATAATCCTACAATCTTTATAGGAGATTCCTAAGAGTCTTGCCCCCAGACTAGTCTCGCTGAGTACTCTTCTTACCCTAGCCTGTATCATGAAATTCATCTGCTGTGGTGTCAATCCTTTGTAAGGGATTAAATCTTCGCCTTTGAAAGTTTTTTGGACAAAGGGTTCTCCGCCTCGGTGTGAAATCAGTGTGTCTTTCCCTGTAAAGGTATGGGTTTCCTCTAAGATCTCTGTGGGCTGGGAACTCTCTGAGACTCCCCCATAAGTTAGTTTGTATTCATCAAGCAACCTTGCCAGTTTTGGATCGATTTTCCTCGATTGAGTGCGTCCTTTTTCGACTGACAGGGCTACCCCATCTTCTTTAAGTTTTATGTAGGGCTGAACGGCAGTCCATTTTATCCTGCGTTGCAATTCTTCCTCCTGTTCCGCTTTTTCTGTTTTGACTAGTGTGTCCATAAATTTTTAGAATAAAATAAATAAAAATCCCTCTTCTCAGAGGGCTACAGTTCAATGGCAAAGATGTTCTTTCTTAACAAAACGCAAGGACGGTAAAAAAGAACTGCCCACCTGAGGATTGCCTGCTGCTAATCCAGTAAATGGGGTGTTGCAACGCCGATTAAATGTTGCAATTGCTTGGGTATAATGTTCTGCCATGGCTTCATCAATTGGAATTAATGTAATGTCCTGTGTGAGGAATCCGTGACCGTATCGAATGACCTTAAGTTCTGGAAAATAAACCCTCATTCCTGTCACTCCATAGTCACTTAAATCGTGAGTTGCGATTTGAGCCTCTAGTAGATCTGAATCTAAGGCTGCAGCCTCTTTCAGCATCAGGTTGACATGCAAAATATTTTCTTCATCTGTATCAGCAAGGCATTGATTAAAAATTTGCGTATTGAGTGCAGATAGTCTTCGTGTAGAAATGATCGCAGCGTCTACATCATTTGCACTGAATTCATGCAATTTTTCCATGGCTCTTTCGTGAGCTTCTTCACCTTTTGGATAAATAAGAAACGATGGATCCATATATGCGTCCACATCATCCCCTCTTAGTCTTAGCGCTATCACAGGGCGAATTTTTTCAAGAGGGACTTGTGCGTTATAAATTTTTCTGTGTTGCGGTTGGTATATGCCTTTCATAGTGTAGTGGGTTAAATAAAAATCCCTCTTCTCAGAGGGCTTAAAGGAGTTGAGTTTGATGTGAATTAAATGTGGCGCACGCGCCAGGCCCTCTGAATTGATTTCAAAGAGTTCCACCATTTTTGGGTGTTTTTTGTGGCGAAATTGTTCGTGACTTTTGAATTCATGCTTGCTATGATGTACTCGTACGATAGTACGGACCACGATATTAGTCAAGCCCTATGCGCCAAAACCACACTGCCCTCAAAAATATTTCAAAGACCTTTGTATTGGCGGAAAGTAAAAAAACGATGATGAAACTTTTGAGTGATCTCCTCACCCCCGCTGAAATCCATGACATTCATGAACGGATTCTCATTATGCAAGAACTCTACAAAGGCAAACCTCAACGAGAGATTGCAAAGAAACTGGGCGTGAGCATCGCCAAAGTGAGCCGTGGCTCCCAAGTCCTGCAGTATGGAGAAGGAAGCTTTGACCCTTTATAATTTTATGTTAAAATAGATGTATGAGTGGTAATGACAACGCAACTGGTTTATCCCCTTTCGATCCCGAAGATTTAGATTACGGCCCTGAGCCCGAGCTTGTTGAAGTGACTTTACGGTTTCCTGATTTGGGTTTTCAAGATGATCTCGAGGGTTCAGAGCAGCTTGCTTTCCATTCAATCATTGATCAACTTCGAGAGTTTGGGTTGAAATTTCAGCACCTTGCCCTTGATGGGACCTACAGCATGACTGGAACGAACCTTAGCCCCGAGCAGTTCCAAGCGGTTGGGGCTTTTTTAAGAAAACTTAAGGATGACACCGTGCTCAGTCAAATCATCTCAACGCTACAAGTCCTTCCCCAAGGGGACACTCCTCCGGATGGCGTTCCTCTCCTTATCCAAATAGATGGAGCGCCATTAACACAGGCGCAAGTGCGGGAGGTTCTTGGTTTTGTGGAAGACTTCGATTTGGACGCTGTTTCAGTCTGTGGCAGTCTTGATGGGCGCGCTGCCACCTTAGATGCTCTTGGCGATACGGACCTCCGAGAGTCCATGGAGACTTTATTGGGGGAGAGTTTTTCCTTTTCTGGCATTACGCTTCATGCTCCTGACGGGTTCTCACCTCTCGGGCATGACTACCTTAAGACCCTCTCTGGATGGCTTCGTATTCAGGGTGTTGGTGTCAGTACAAGTTTTTACTCCGTTCGGGCACCAGCAGAAAGCGAGACCGACTTTGAGTAGCTGTAATAAAAGATTGGATGTCTTCGGCGGAGATGACTAGGGTGGCGGTGTTCACCAAGGGGTGACACTGCAAAGCCTCGCCGCGCAGAGTTTCGTCGAGGATGAGTTCCACTTGGTGAGTTTTGTCGTTGAAAAGCCCCAGAATGGTGACGGAGCCGGGCTCCACGCCGAGGTGTGTTTTCATAGCCTCCGCGGAGGCAAAATGGAGCTTGGTTTCGCCCAGTTCTTTTTCCAAAGCTTTCAAATCGGCGCGTTTGTCTTCTTTAATGGACACAATGTAATAGCGGCTTCCGTTTCGATTGGTGATGAAAAGATTTTTGATTTTTGCGCCGGGCATGGGCGGGCACAGAAGGTTCCCCTCTTCACAGGTGAAAACGGCGGGATGATCGAAGCGCTCGTACGATATACCGTGCGCGTCTAAAAAGTTGAGAAGTTCTTGCATGGGCCAAGCATAGCATGATCTCCTGATTCGTGTATACTTCAAGCTGCTATGGAGCCTCTTGCAGCCAAAATACGGCCCAAACAACTGGATGAGTTTTATGGGCAAACCCACCTGGTTGGACCCGGGAAACCTCTCCGCGTGGCGATGGAACAAAAACATCGGTTTTCCTTTGTTTTGTGGGGGCCGCCCGGTGTTGGAAAAACCACTTTGGCCCGAATGTACGCACAAAGCTTGGAGGCGCAGCTTTTTGAACTCTCCGCGGTTTCTGCCGGGAAAGCCGACATCAAAGCCATTATGGAGCTGGATTTTTTTGGCCAAGCCCGCGTTTTGTTTTTGGATGAAATCCATCGTTTCAATAAGGCTCAACAGGATTTTCTTCTTCCGTTTGTGGAGAGTGGTGAACTCACTTTGATTGGTGCCACCACCGAGAATCCGAGTTTTGAAGTGATTCCGGCGCTGCTCTCACGGTGTCGTGTTTTTGTTTTGAATCCATTGGGGAAAGAAGAGATGCAGGAGATTTTGAGTCGCACGGAAATTCCAATGGACGAGGAAGCACGGGATTGGCTGATTCAAATGGCGGATGGGGATGCGCGCCAAGCTCTCACGGTTTTGGAAAACACGCAGCAGCTCTTTAAAACGGTGACGGTGGAAAGCCTGAAAAATACGCTCCAATCTAAGTTTTTGCGTTACGACAAAAAGGGCGAGGAGCACTACAATATCATCAGTGCTTTTATTAAAAGTATGCGGGCGAGCCAGCCCGATGCCGCTTTGTATTATTTGGCCCGAATGATCGAATCCGGAGAGGACCCCAAGTTTATTGCGCGACGCATGGTGATTTTTGCGAGTGAAGACATTGGACTCGCCATGCCCACCGCGCTGGTGGTGGCCAACGAGGTCTTTCGCGCAGTGGAAACCATTGGTCTTCCCGAATGCGCGCTCAATTTGGCTCACGGAGTCGCCTACCTTTCGCAGTGTAAAAAAGACCGGAGCGTGAATGATGCGCTCAAGGCCGCCATGGCCGATGCCGAGCAATACGGCAATTTGCCTGTACCCCTCATGCTCCGCAACGCACCGACCAAACTCATGAAAGAGCTGGATTATGGCAAAGGTTATGAGAAATACTCCAAAGCAGATTTCCTTCCGGAAAAACTGAAGGGGAGGAAATATCTTTAAGTCGGATTTATGGAATTGAATGAACGACCACTACTGCTTCTGGATGGGGACAATACCCTGTGGAAGTGGATGGAGTATGCGGTGCCCGCGTATGAGGCGATGTGTGCTGTGATTGCGCAAATGGCCGGAAAGACGAAGATCGAAACGGCGGCGGCCATGAAGAGAGTTTACAGTCGAAAAAGGACCATTGAGAATGTGCTGCTCATTCAAGGACTCAAGGAAGATGGCTTTTTTAATGGCGTAAGGAATTTTGATGAAAATGAAGCCATCCGTATCGCTATGCGAACATTTAGTCGTGTGCGCAGTCAGCATTTGCAGCTGTATCCCGGAGTGAAGGAAGTGATGGAAACGGCGCACAAAAAAGGGTGGCGGCAAATCATGCTCACCGACGCGCCTGGGCACCAAGCTCGCCGCCGGCTGGAGCGCACGGGCGTAGACCATTTGGTGGAATGTATTTTTGCCATGCCCACCGGTTCCGACTTACCCCCGTCCAAGGCTCGTTATCGTGGACTTCGGGAATCACCGATTCCTGTCTTTGAGGTCGAGCACGAAAAACCTTACACCGATTTGGAGGGGATTTTGAAGATGACGCGAGATCAAATCCGTGCACTTGTTTATATGTGGGGAGATAACGACAAAAAAGATATGGAATTGGCACGAAGATGGGGCATGCGTGGCCTTTTTGCCGTGTACGGAGGTTCTGATCCTGATCTGAGCGCCCGCCTCCAACCCTTTGCACCCGAGAGCGTGCTTCGACGAAACAGCAGTCTCCTTGAGGCTGAATCGAGGAGCAGTCATGGTCTCATCACCCCCATCCATCATCCTTTTGAGGTTTTGAGCGTGCTGTAGATTGTCTGAAGAGACTTGCTGATCAGCGCCCATATATCACATAGACGGCTCCTGCATCAACGCTGGTACTGTTGTTTCCGGAGGCACCCACAAGGATGTCCGCCAGTCCATCTCCATTTAAATCTCCCGTGGCAACCTGGTTCGCCGCATAATCGTTTTCAGCCTCTCCAAGCAATTTTATAGCAGAAGGTGAAGAAAGCCGGAAGGAGCTGAATCTCTCCTCTTGACCTCTTACGATGTAAACTGCTCCGGCATCATTAGCGGCTTCATCCTGACCCACAGCTCCTATGATGATTTCACTCCACCCGTCTCCATCCTGGTCTGCCACGGCAATCGTTTTCCCAGCGTAATCACCCATATCTTCTCCTGTGAATTTTACGACACTGGTGTCGCTCAACACCATGGAACTTAATGTGGTAGAACTTCCATAAATCAAATATACGGCCCCTGCATCTACGCCTGCATCATCATTATAACTAGGTATTAAAATTTCTCCGAAACCGTCTCTATTGATGTCCCCGACCTTTAATTGTTCACACAAACAATCTCCCATGGCTTCTCCCGTAAGTTGAACCATACTTGCGTCACTCAGGAAATTTTCACCGCTGAGGTCGCTTGATCCATAAATCAAATACACTGCTCCAGCTGCATCTCCCCCGTCATCATTACCTGATGCTGAAGTTAAGATATCTTCAAGACCATCTCCATTGATGTCTCCAATGGCTATGGAACTCCCTGCATGATCAAAAGGATTTTCTCCCACCCAAGTTGCCGTACTGGCGTCCAATAAACTCATCGATGTGAGCTCTGAGTCTTGGCCTTTTATAAGGTAAATTTTGCCGTCGTAGTTGTCGACATCCGAATAACCGTATCCTTTCGCGCTCACCACAATGTCATCATAACCATCTCCATCTGTATCCCCAACACTCACGGCAGATCCAGCTGCATCCGATGCTCCTTCACCGGTAAACTTTGGCAAGGTTCCATCCAGAAAATCTAAAGATCCTGTCCGGCCCGCGTGTCCATAAATAATATAAATCGCTCCC
Organism: Candidatus Gracilibacteria bacterium; assembly: GCA_041661045.1. Classification (NCBI taxonomy): domain Bacteria; phylum Candidatus Altimarinota; species Candidatus Altimarinota bacterium. Next base: position 100,903 of record JBAZVE010000001.1, read on the forward strand.
GCGTTCCCTCCGGCGTCATCATCTCCTTGATCTGCCACGACTACATCTTCAAAACCATCTGCGTTCAAATCACCCACCGCAAGCGCGCCGCCCAGGTAACCTGAGGACCTCAAACTCGTGTCTCCTGTCCATACTGCAATGCTACTCCCAGAAAGGATGGTGTCACCTCGATATCGTCCTGCCTTTCCCCGTGCTATATAAATAGTGTTTTTGCTGGGGGCGGCAAGGATGGATTCGTCGTAACCATCGCCGTTCAAATCACCCGTAGCTATGTCTGTTCCTACTGATGCATCATAACTTGGCCCCTGAAATTGGGCGAATGACTCAAGGGAAAGTGTCGCGGCTTGCGTCAAGGGAATGATAAGGAGGCCTGTCAAAATTAGAAGAACGGGAACTCTAAGAGCTTTTTGTGTAGAGATCATAGTGATGAATAAAGATTTTTACACAAACATTTGACCTCAAATGCTTTATGGTTGTCAATTGATCTGACGAAGATGGAGCAGCAAACTGGAAGAAATTCGGACTTGGTTTAATCTTTAGAAGGTCTCGGTAGGCTCGTGAGATATACTCTGATTTTTTGCTCATCGCCTGCTGCACCTCCATTTTCCTCGACCCTTTCATAAGTTGCAAAATGACCCCCGTCAGGCTCTGCTAAGGCCCCTCTATTTGCAAAACCAATAGTAAATCCCCCGATTTTCACACCTTTAGGGATTCTTGGCCCCTTCCAAGACAATTCATATACTGTCGTAACCAATTGCGCGACTCTCTCTCTAATACGCTGTAGCGCTGCTTCTTGATGAGAAAGGGGGGCAGTAGCATCCTTGTAACCTGGTTTCCCCGTAAGATCAACTGGCGTTACGGGTCTATTTGTCGCCCCAGAGGAAATCTTTCTTAAGAGAACATCGCGTACTTCATCAGAAGGCATACCAAAACAATTAGGTTAGGTATAACTAAGCATAAACTCTATATTTTGTCAATGGAGCAGCAAGTAAGACCAAAATTTTCGGGCCCGTTACTTCTTGAGAGATCTCATGAATGTAAAGAGCTTGAAAAGCTTTTTGAATCAACTGAATAAGGCCAAAATTCTTCTCGATCCGTTACTTCTTTAGAAACCTCCCGTAAGAGTGCGAGTAAGGCAACTACGAGTCTCGCACTTGATTTATCGTCTTCATGATCACTTCTTGCGCCTCGTAAGCAGTTTATAGCTATACTTGCTCTACGACCAACATAGCCAAATTGGCGATCAGTACCGTAACAGAGTTCGTACATTCTTTGTATGAACTGCCTTTTTTCATTGTCTCCTGTATCTTCCTTAGCTATTAAATCCCACAATTCTATAAGTAAAGTCCTGCCAAGGTTCAGTGCAAACAGATGTTCCCCCTGAGAATCTCCGTGTGTTTTTTTCAAATCTGCCAAATTCATCATCGGCATCGCCGCATATTGTACAAAAGGTGGATATGCGTCCACAACTTTTTTTGGTGCGCCACTCTCTTTCGTGGTTTCTCCAAATGACAGTAATTTTTGCTTCAACTCTACAAAAAAGCTTGCATCTTCTGAATGTTGTGCCAAATAGCTTTCTTTCCCTTTTTCTAGCATTAGATCAAATAGTGCTTTGGAAGAAGTCCCTTCAGAAGAAAATTCCTCAAGCATTTCATCAAAACTTAATCTTAAAAAGTCTTCCATTCGTGGAAATTTTTGCTTAATCTTAAAAAGAACATCTTCAGGATCCAAATCCCTTGTGTCTATAGACCATCCATCATTTGGCCCCGAAAGCCCTACCTTCCCATCCAAAATGTCCTGGATGCCACTTGCATGTCTTGCTAGTTGCCTTCCCATGTCAGCAAGCACAACTTGTTCAGGAGATCTATAAGTGATTTTTTCGATACTGTCGGCCTCTATCCCTGGGTATAAAATCCTTAAAGCTGTGGGTAGATCGATACCTGAATCCCTGCTTGCAGTTTGTAATGCAATTGAGTAGGTTGTTTTTCGCCCATTGAATGCGCGTGATACAAAGGCATCAGCTGTTTGTGGGAATTGTTGACGAAAGGATTGAAGAGATTCTTGAGATGGTAATTCGAGCACAAGTATACCGTCTTCTCTTGTCTCACAAATTGGTGTAGTAGCTCCAAGGCCTTTCATGTATTTATGATAGCACATATATTTTCTATATGTCAAAGCGATTTGACATATATGCAATAAGCTGTTATAATTATGTACATTTAATCTCATAGTATGGAAGGTATACTCGATATCTGTTCAAGGCTTGCAGGAGCACCTATTGTTTACCGTGAAGGTACCAGAGAGTTGATGCGTATGTATATCGCCAAAGGAGGTACAGCTTCTGCTTATAATGTCATCCTACAGGGCCATACCTTTGGCGTACAGAAGGATGGCCGTATTACAGGAGACCGTTCTGGCCACATTGAGCGCTTACTTCGAGTTGTTTCTTCAGAAACACCTGACCAAGCTACTGCTTTAGATATTCTTCAGGAGATTCTCTCTCTTATGAGGAGTGCACGAGAGGCAGTTGGTAGGGTCGTTCCTGTATCTGAAAAACCAGCAGATCCTGTTAGATTTCTAGGTCAATTCCCAAGATTTAAACCTGAAATTGGAAATCGTTTGAATGAGATGCTTGAGGCAAACCCAAGAGTTAAAATGGTTCCTCGGCACGATCTCTCTCCTGACGGTCGACTCCAACGCTTACTCCAAGATCATCGTCTTCTTCTTTTACATGATGCGGGGACTCAAGTTATAGCTCAAGAAGTTGCTGATGCAGAGACATTTCTACAAGTCGCTGGTGGCGTTGGGTATTATCTTGCCGTGCCAAAAGATGTTGATGGGCTTTTTGATGATTTCTACGCAGTTGCGACGGGAAATGCGTGAGAGTACCGTACGGAATGTCATCACTGCTGAATATGTAAAAGGTACCTACTCCGAAGCCTTTTCTTTCTCCACGAAAAGTCAGCATTAAATCCAGCGTTCTGGAAATAGCGAGGGCCTCTTCTACCAACTCTCTTTCTGAGGCGTACATGGATTCATTCACATGAAGCTCAATCCCTTCTGCAGAACCCACGCCATAAGTGATCCAGTGCTTTGAAGCTTCTATGTGAGCAGGATCCATTGGTTCAAATCCATAAAAACGCCCTTCTCGGATGGTACTCGCTTCACCCTCTGTGATTTCACGACGAATGTTGGAGCAGGTAACGGGAATCGAACCCGTATTTCCGCCTTGGCAAGGCGGCATAATAACCATTATATGATACCTGCGGCAGAGGGGATTTTAGCCAAAAATGCATCCTGTAGCAAGCTGCAAAAAAACTGGTTTCTTTCGCTCTCCAAGTTAGGTTTGCATAAACAACGGCTGATGAGCTACTTTTAAAGTATAAACGGCTTGCTTAAGCCACAAATTGAATGGAAATCTGTGCCCGGGCACATGTATTTTTGCGAAGCTCCAAATCATTGACGCTTTGCGCTTTTGTGCTAGAATCTCCCTCTATGCCAACTCCTGCGGAAACCGATCAGAAGGAAGAGATTGCCATTCTCATCGCAGATGAGATTGAGCATACCAGTACATTTCCCCTTTTTTCCAATACCAGGGGTAAGTTGGGTGTTTTGTCGCCTGGCTTGATGGATGAAAGCATCCGTGTCCGAGATTTTTTTAGCCTTATAGGCCTCGGCATAGAAAGGCTTGTAGAAAAGTGGGGGTCGGAAGCTCCTCAGTGGAGTTATGAACGCCTTGGGAATTATGTGGAGGAAAAGGACGCCAATGTGAATGTGGTTTTGCGGACCTACGGAGGAAAAGAATTTCGGGTCTGGAGCCTGATGCATCTCTTGGATAAATGGAACGCCGAAGGACGGGTGACACGAGGTTTTGTACCAGAGTATGCGGCCAGTGCAGGTGCTACTGTTTTCGCCCACACGGGAGAAAGACATATGGGATATACGGCACATTCATTTCATCATTTAGCCAGCAATGAGAAAACGGGAGAAATTTATGATGGACCTAATCATATCAAACACTACCTTAAGCAGATTAGTATGCTTCTGCGCAGAGAAGTTCGCTTGGAGGAGCTTAAGACCGATGGGCCTGATAAAGCTGTCTATTTTGGGGGGTGGCGACTGCAAACGGATGGCGTAGCGAAGGCTTATGTGGGACCGGATAAGCTTTTGGATCACTTCCGTCAAACAACAGGAATCAACCCCGAGGATTACCCGGAGTTGAAAGCTGTGTTTGAATTGAAGGCAGTTTAGAAGTCGTATCCGTCGCTTGGAGCGGCGGGTGCGGCGGGGCCTTCCGGCTTGCGAGCGGGTGCCGGAGCGGGGGCATCTTGGTAGAACTCTTTCATCGAAAGGTTGTAACGACCTTGTTCGTCGATCTTGAGGAGTTTTACGCGGACTTTGTCGCCCACTTTCACCACATCTTCCACCTTGTTCACACGGAAAGGACGGAGTGCGGAAATGTGCACCAATCCATCTTTACCAGGAACGAATTCTACAAAGGCTCCGAAGTCCATGATTTTCACCACGGTTCCCTCGAATTCTTCACCCGGAGTGGGTTCGTATACAATTGATTTCACCCAGTTGGCCGCCTTGGTTCCCGCTTCCTGATTTGGAGCGGTGATGATGACGAGACCGGTTTGTTCGATGTCCATTTCCACGCCACATTCGGCGGTGATCTTTTGAATGGTTTCTCCACCCTTACCAATCACATCACGAATGTAATCCGGATTGATTTGGATCTTCATGATGATGGGTGCGTATTTGCTGAGTTCACCACGAGGAGCGGGCAATACGGTCTGCATTTCGGCGAGCATTTGATTACAAGCGGTGGCGGCTTTTGACAGCGCCTCTCCCATCATTTGCAGAGTAATTCCCTTCACTTTGATGTCCATTTGCAGAGCGGTGATTCCGTCCGCGGTGCGGGCCACCTTAAAGTCCATGTCTCCGGCAAAGTCTTCAAAAGACTGAATGTCGGTGAGGATTTTGTAAGCTCCGGTTCCGGACTGTTTGAATTCATCGCTGCACACAAGACCCATGGCCACGGCGGAAACCGGCTTTTTGAGCGGTACTCCGGCGTCCATGAGTGAAAGGGTTGATCCACAGACGGAAGCCATGGAGCTGGATCCGTTACAAGTCATGATTTCGGACACCACAAGAATGGTGTATGGAAAATCTTCTTTGGCGGGAAGTACGGGAAGCAAGGCTCGTTCTGCGAGTGCTCCGTGTCCAATTTCACGACGGGAAGCGCCGCGAAGTCCTTTGATTTCTCCTACGGAATACGGTGGGAATACATAATAGTGAATGTATCGTTTTTCGGTGTCCACTTCCATGGAGTCGATGATTTGCGCATCGCCGGGCGCACCGAGTGTGGTGAGCGTGAGCGCTTGCGTTTCTCCTCGTTGGAAGAGAGCGGATCCGTGCGTTCGAGGCATGAGTCCCACTTCGATGCTGATCTTTCGAACTTCATCGAGGCGGCGACCGTCGAGCCGTTGGTCTCGCTCTAAAATATTGTTTCGCATGGAGTTGTCCATGACTTTTTCAAGTCCGGCCAGGAGAGCTCCTTTGGTGTAGGTTTCCGCTTCGATTTCTGCGGCAAAATGCGCGAGCACTTTATCTTGAAGTGCGTGGATCGCGTCTTTGATTTCTTTCTTGGATCCTCCTTTGTAGATCGCGAGGTCGTCTGCGGTGAGCACGCCTGCAACCAGATTGATGATCTCGTCGGAGGCTTTGGCCACCGTGTACGAGCGGAGCGTAGGATTGATTTTTTGTACGAGTTGCATTTGGAAAGCACAGATTTCCTTGATGGTCTTGTGCGCGAGTTCCAGCGCTTGCAACATTTGTTCGTCCGTGAGCTCATTGGCTCCGGCTTCCACCATGGTGATGGCTTCCATTGTTCCGGCCACAAGCAAATCGAGCTGAGCCCCTTCCATTTCTTCAAAGGTGGGGAACACAATGAATTGATTGTTCTTCATTCCAATGCGCACTCCGGCCAAAGGCCCGGCAAAAGGCAAACCGGCCACGAGCATGGCGGCGGACATCCCTGTTATTGCGAGCACTCCGGTCTCATTCACGAGGTCAGCGGAAAGAATAGTAGCAATCGCCTGAGTCTCGTTGGTGATTCCTTTTGGGAAGAGGGGGCGAATGGGACGATCGATGATACGAGCCTTTAAAATGGCTTCATCGCTGCTGCGGCCATCTCGTTTCATGAAGCGAGATCCTTTGATCTTTCCGGAGGCGTAGTAGCGTTCTTGGTATTCGATAGTAAGAGGGAAGAAATCCGCGTCGGGTTTTCCTTCTTCGGCCATCATGGCGGTGCAGAGCACGATGCTCTCCCCCATTTGAATGGTAACGGCCCCGTTCGCTTGCAAAGCAAGTCGCCCGGTTTCGAGCTTAATCTTGCGACCGGCAAGTTCGGTTTCAACAGTTTGTATAGACATAATTCTGAGCAGTTAGGGTAATAATATTGATGCCGCTTACGCGGCGTTATTGCCTAGCAAACCCTTTCGGGTTCGCTTGCTCAGAGGGAGGTTTCAAGACATCTCTTTGATCGACCTATGCAATGATGTGGCTTGCGCCACTTTTTTGCTTAGCAGACCCATGGGGTCCGCCTAGTAGAGAGTTCTTGTGATCTCACCCTGAGCGGGCAAGAAAGAAGGGGCGTAGAGCCCCCTCAGTTTACTTACGAAGTTGTAGTTGGTCCAGGACTTTCTCGTACTCGTCTTTGCTCTTCGTCTTTAGGTACTGGAGGTGACGGCGGCGCTTGCCCACCATCTTGAGCAGTCCTTGGCGAGAGTGCAAATCATTTTTGTGACTCTTTAAGTGCTCGGTGAGCTGGTTGATGCGAGTGGTGAGAACCGCGGCTTGTACTTGCGCACTACCGGTATCCTTGTCGTGCTGGGCAAATTTTTTGATGATTTTCTTCTTGTCGTCTCGTTTCATAAATGGGATTAAAGATGATTGTACTTGAGCACGGGGTATTTTATAAGAAAGGCCCTAAAAATGCAAGGTTTTCCTTTAGATCAGGCTAAATCCAGCGTTTGAATCTAAAGAAAACAAGCATCACAAAGAGAATAAATAGCATTCCTCCGGCCAAAACAAAGAAAATGAGCGGGTGCTGGGCATAGGGCAGATGGACATTCATCCCATACATTCCCGCCAAAAGGTTGAGCGGCAGCATCACTACGGAAAAAACCGTCAGTGTTTTGATCACATTGTTGGTGGTATGGGAAATGAGGGATTCATTGGTGTCTTGTAAGGATTCCACCAACTCTTTCAAATTCTCCAAATTGCTCCAAATCTTTTCCACTTTATCCAGCACATCGTCAAAATAAACCTCCAAACTGTCGGGGAGGAATTTCTTATTCTTGTGCTCAATCTGTGCCACCACGGTGCGGAGCGGTGCCATCACACGACGGAATCCAATGATGTTCTTCTTGGTGTTCAAAATCTCCTTGAGCATATCCTTCTGTCCTCCCAAAAAGGCCTCCTGTTCCAGGGAGTTCACATTGGACTCGATGTTGTCGAGCAAGGGGAAGAGTCCGGCAAAAAGGTGATCCACAATTTCATACATCAAATACCCACTGGAATGTCCCATCACTTTTTTTCGTTCGGTGAGGCTTTTTTCGGTCAATGCGTAAAAATCGTTGAGTGGCTTGAGCCCTCCCCAATGCACGGTGATCAGCAAGTTTGCTTTTATAAAAATATCCACTTCTTCGCTCACTATCCTCTGTTTGCGTTTATCAAAATAAGGAATGTGCAAAATAATGAAAAGATAGTCTTCGTATTCGTCCACTTTGGAGCGTTGATTCTCGGAAAGACAGTCTTCAATATCCAGTTCGTGGAAGCCGTGCTTCTCCTTTAAAGCAAGCAAAGATTCGGCATCCGGATCCTCCACCACGGTCCATGTGAGTTTTTCAAAACTGATGGATTGTTGCATGTTTTCAATATAAGCACTTAAGATCTCTTGGCGCAAACTCAGTTTGGTTGCATAATGCCCGCATGAAATATCGCGCCATTATTCGGGAAGCGTGGGTTCTGACGCAAGAGAATAAGAAACTCATTTGGTGGTTTGCTTTTGTCCCGGCCCTGCTGAGTTTTTTGGTGAGCATGGTGTATTTGACCTATCAAGCCTACGCTCTGTGGAGCTCCCCCTATATTCGTCCCAATGCCGAGGAGAGCCATCTGCTCATGAACATCATCAAAAAGATCGTTCTGCTTCTTCAGGAGAACCCCAGCCTTGGTGTCTTTGTGGTGCTTTTGGTCGCTATTGTGGGGCTGGCCTATTTGATGCTTCCCGTTTTTACTCAGGGAGCACTCATCCAATTGGTGGCTCGCCTACGAGCGGGGGAACCGGTTTCCATCACACGGGGCATCAGTTACGGTTTTGGACGATTTTTGCAGCTTTTTGAATACCATCTTTTTATTAAAACTTTCAGCTTTTTTGGGATTTTTACAGAGGCTGCTTTCGCTTTTCGTGTGTTTGGCCTCGAACCCTTTAAGGTCTTTGGTTGGATCTTCCTTCTCATTTTAATTGTCGGGCTCTTTTTCTCTCTCCTTTTCACTTACTCGGAGTACTATATTGTGATCGATGGCGAAGGCGTTTTTAGTAGCATCATCAAAAGCAGTGGTTTGGTGGTGCGACAATGGCATCACACGCTGTTTATGTTTTTGTTGATGGCGGTGATCCTTCTGCGTGTCATTCTCAATCTTTTGGTGGCGCTCTTGGTGCCCGCCCTTGTGCTGGCTCCCGTATTCTTATTCACCAGCCTCGCTCTGGCCAAAATAGGTATTTTTGTGGGGGCCATTGTGGGGGCCGTGGTGCTGTACTTTGCGTCTTACTTTTTGGGCGTTTTCCATGTCTTCACCAGTTCCGTGTGGACTTTCACTTTTTTGGATCTCACCAAAGAAGAGTCCACTGCAGTGAACTTGCATGAGGCGGCTGCGCGAGATTAGGGGTTTAAAGGGCTCCCGTTAGGATGAGGAAGATTCCGTAAAACAGTGTAAAAAGACCCAGTCGTTTCAGCATGCCGGGAATGTTTGCCTTGTAATCCAGATTTTTTTTACTGGCTTTCCGTGCGAACTGAAAGACCGTGATGTCTTGTACATAGGAAAACAGAAGTGCTCCAATCACAAAGACGGCGGCCAATTGAGAGCTGTAGATTTCCATAACCATCGTGGGGAGAGTCGTGGGCTGGAGGCCGCTCAACAATGGACTCAGGAAAAGGATGAGCGCGGTGTGGAAAATCTGGTCCACAAAAAACGGAATGGTGCTTTTTCGTTTATTGTAACGGCGGTCGAAGCTGATTTTGAGACAGTCTTGGGTGAAGTGCACCGCAAAAATAATCCCAATCACGATCCATGTCATTCGATGTTGCAAGATGGGGAGCAGTGCGACCGTGCTGCACAAGGCAATGATGCCGGCGTGCTGAAGCGTACCCGTCCAGCTTTTATATTTCTTGTGGATCAGGTCGTTGGACTGGAAGACGAAGTCCCCGAGCAGATGTGCGATGATGAGGTGCAAAAAAATCATAGGGTGAGGTCCGGTTTACGAGCCCTGTAGGCTTCTTCTACTTTGCGAGCAATATCCGGGCTGCTTTTGAGCAGGGCGGAAAAGTCTTCTTTATTGAGGATAAAGATTTCACATTCGGAAAGCGTTTCGGCGTCGGCGTTTCTGGGTTTATTTTCTATGAGGGCTGTTTCTCCAAAAAAATCGCCGGCTTTAAGCGTGGCCAGCTCCCCTTTTTGGTTATGGATGCGCACGGTGCCGGACTTGATGATATACGCCGCCGTCCCAAGCAGGCCTTGTTTAAAGAGCACAAAATGTGCCGGAAAGTACTGCATGGTGATGTGCTGAATAATGGTTTTGTGCTCTTCCTCCGTGAGGCTTTGAAAGAGTGGCACGGTCTTGAGGATTTGAAGAATGAGATTCATGAGGGTGCGTTTTCGCGCGATTCAATCCTGTAATTATAGAGGATTTTTGGTTTTTTTACAAGGGGCGGTATTTGGGCAGCCTGGAGGACCAAAAGGTGGATGGCGATTGGAGGTGGTGGCGGCAAAGGTGATTATACCCTCACCATGTGTTTTGTCATGGGAAAATGAGGGCTTGAACCTGTTAATGCGGGGATTTTGTGGTAAGATTTAGATTCCTTAATCCCCTCGCTATGACCGACAAAGAACTGTATAAAAAAGCTCGCTTCTACGGAAAGAATACCCTCCTTTGGCGAAGGAAGTTTATGGGCCTCCTGCCGGAAGTGCAAAAGAGGCGGCTCTATGAAAAGCGCGGCTTCGGGTCTATTTTTGAGTTTTCTTTTAAGTTGGCGGGTCTGAGTGAAGAGCAAGTGAGGAGAGTTTTACAGCTAGAGAGGAAGTTTGAAGCGGTGCCTGTGCTGAAGGGACTATTGGAGAGTGGAGAAGTGAGCGTGAACAAACTGGCCCGTGTAGCCTCCATTGCCACGGTGGCGAACCAGGAAGACCTGGCGGAGGCGGTGAAGTTTTTACCAAAAAGCGCAGTGGAAACTTTGGTGAGGGATGAGCAATTTCAAAAATCAAATGGCTCAACTAAGCCATTATTTGAAGTAAAATCTGTGCCCGGGCACTTGAACTTGGATGAAAAAGTCACGGCTCGCCTACTAGAGCTGCAGGGGAAGGGCATAGACCTTAATGCAATGATGATGGAGCTGCTGGACAGAAGAGAGCAGGAGATTGCAGAAGAAAAGGCAGCCATTGCGAAAGAACTTCCGGTGGAGCAGTCGCGGCCCATACCTGCCCGCACGCGTAAGGTTCTACAGAGGGAACACGGCAGTAAATGCTCCATCGCCAGTTGCAGGAAGCCGGCGGAACAGCTGCACCACACGCAAACCTTCGCCCTGAGCCATCGCCACGATCCGCATTACCTGGCGCCGCTCTGCAAAGAACATCACCTGCTGGCGCACAGCATGAACCTGCGGGTGCATGAAGAAAGGGCGAGGGCCGTCCGCCACCTGCATTGACTTAACATGGAAATATTACTACTCTAAGTTCAAATTAACCCCATACATTTATGCCAAGTGAAGAATGGCGAGCTCATGGTATTTGCAGGGTCCAGCCGCCAAGAGATCTTGGAAGCAACAGGCCAGAGTTTTGGGATCTTGATTCGGAGTCTACAGAAGTTCCCCCTGATGGTTCATGGATTCCTGACCTTTATTTGCCTACAGATGAAGATGAGGCACGCTTAAGGGCTTGGATAGAGGAAAATACCTGAGACCCCCAAAAGGTGCTCTTATTCAGGGAATTTGTGGAGCAGAGTTTTTAAATGCGCTTCAAAGAAGGCTTTTCCATGGGACTTGGTAACTTGGACGAAGTGCTGGCTTAAGTTTCAACAAACTTTTTAAAGTTCTTTGTCACAACTTCGTCATAGGATAAACAGCAGCGTATCCACTAAGCCCTTATACTCTAGCGCCTTGACGCACTTCTAAAGTTATGTTATAATGTCCTGTTAACCCAAAACAAAATGGATGCCTTCGCCACTCTGTCCCAACGGTCTAAAATCCTGATCGTGACCGTCTCGCTCTTCCTGGTCACTATCTCGCTGGGGCTGCTTGTTTTTGGCACCAATATCCTCTCGCATGAGAATTCCCTTCTGGAACAGGCTAAAAACAGCACTCGAGCGGATATGCTTTACATTCATCCCACGGAGGGTGGACATTAGGATTGCCCCCTTGCTGAAACGGCGTTAGAATTTGCGCACCTTTACAGAATGGTATGCAGTCTTACAATGCGCTTGAGGTAGAAAAAAAATGGCAGGCAAAGTGGCGTGAAAGCGGCTTACATAAGGCGAATTTGGCGAGTCCGGAAAAGGAGAAATACTACAATCTGACCATGTTCCCCTACCCCAGCGGCGACAAGCTGCACATTGGGCATTGGTACAATTACGGACCCGTGGACACCTGGGGGCGGTACATGAAAATGAAGGGCTACGAAGTGTTTCAACCGATGGGTTTTGACTCTTTTGGGCTTCCTGCGGAAAATTATGCCATCAAAACAGGTGTGCATCCGGCGGAAACCACTCGAGCGAATATCGACAAAATGAAGCAGCAGATCGGTGCGATTGGTGGGATGTATGATTTGGAACCGGGTGGAACGGGGCTCGAAACCTCCTCTCCCGAATACTACAAGTGGACGCAGTGGCTCTTTTTGCAACTCTACAAAAATGGCTTGGCGTATAGGAAGGAAGCACCGGTGAACTGGTGCCCCGGCTGCATGACCGTGCTGGCCAATGAACAAGTGGATGAAGGGAAATGTGAACGCTGCAAAAGTGAAGTGGTGCAGAAGAATTTACGCCAGTGGTTTTTTAAGATCACCAGCTATGCAGATAAATTGCTCGATTATGAGGGGCTTGAATGGCCTGAAAAAACGGTTTTGATGCAAAAACATTGGATTGGGCGCAAAGAGGGAATCAATATCACCTATAAAATAAAGAGCTTGGATGAGGCGTTGACGGTGTTCACGACTCGTCCGGAAACCAATTTTGGGGCTTCGTTTGTGGTGATTTCGCCGGAGCATCCACAAACTTTGGCGATTTGTGCTCCGGAGCAGAAAGCGGCGGTTGTGGCTTATTTGGAGGAAACGAAGAAGAAGTCCGAGCTGGATCGGCAGATGGAGGGACGAAAAAAAACCGGTGTGTTTACTGGAGCGTACGCCATCAACGAACTGACCGGCTATGAGATGCCGGTTTACACCGCCGATTATGCACTCATGGGATTTGGAACCGGAGTGGTTGTGGGAGTGCCCGGGCATGATTTACGAGATTTTGAGTTTGCGGAGGCCATGGGAAATATCGAGATCATCCGCGTGATTAAAGGCCCACATGGAGAAATGGGACCGATCACCTGCAAGGAAGAAGTTCAGGAAGATGAAGGGGAAATCATCAACTCAGAGATTTTGGATGGTCTCACCCCTCTGCAAGCGATTCCTAAAATGATGGATTACCTTGAATCTCGTGGCATGGGCAAACGGGTGGTGAATTTTCGGTTGAGAGATTGGCTGATTTCCAGGCAGCGCTATTGGGGTGCTCCCATCCCTATTATTTATTGTGAAAAATGTGGTGAAGTGGCGGTGCCGGATGAAGATTTGCCGGTGGTGCATCCGCATGTGGAAGATTATGTGCCCAAAGGCACTTCGCCTCTGGCCGGTTCGGAAGAATTTGTGAATGTAAAATGCCCTCGATGCAGTGCGCCGGCGAAGCGAGAAGTGGATACTATGGATACTTTTGTGTGCAGCAGTTGGTACTTTTTGCGTTATCCGGATGCCGGCAATGCACAGGAGCCGTGGAGCAAGGACCGCGTGAATCAATGGATGCCGGTGGACATGTATATTGGTGGGCCGGAGCATGCGTGCATGCATCTTTTGTACGCGCGATTTATTCACAAGGTCATGCATGATTTGGGCTTTGTGGAAGCCAAGGAACCGTTCAAGCGACTGGTGCATCAAGGCATGGTGACCAAGGATGGGGCGAAGATGAGCAAGTCGAAGGGGAATGTGGTGAGCCCGGATGAGTTCGTGAATAAATACGGCAGTGATGTGTTCCGCATGTATTTGATGTTTATGGGGCCTTTCACTGATGGTGGAGACTGGAACGACCGTGGCATCACCGGAGTTGCGCGATTCGTGGATCGTTTTTATAGAATGATGCAGGTGGAACAAGGGGAAGGGATGGACGAACAGGAGCAAACTCAGCTTCGCCAAGTGGTCCACCAAACCGTGGCTCGTGCCAGTGAGGCAGTGGCGAACATGAATTTTAATGTGGCGATTGCTGCGCTGATGGAGCTCACGAATAAAGCCTTGGAGAAGGGTCTGAATAAAGAGCAGAAGGAAATTGTGACTAAAATTTTGGCTCCGCTCGCCCCCCATTTGGCGGAAGAAGTTTGGGCTGAGTTGGGACACAAGGAAAGTGTGTTTAACGAGGAGTGGCCAAAGGCAGACCCTCAGTTTCTTGTGAAGAGCACCGTGACTTACGCCGTTCAAGTGAACGGGAAGTTGCGGGCCACCTTGGATTTGCCGATTGAAACAAGTAAAGAAGAGGCGCTCGCTACCGCTCGCGCCCACCCCAACGCCGCCAAATTCATGCTTGGAGAAATCGTAAAAGAAATCTTCGTGCCCGGAAAGATTATTGGTTTTGTAGTGAAATAGGGATGCCGCTGCGGCTTTGGCTTCGACTTAATTCACCATCTCCGGATACCCTCCGGCGGCGTTCATTCGTATGACTTGCGTGTATGTACCGGTGTTTTCCGTGAGGACAATGAGTATTTCGGTGAGTGCACTGGTGCAGTTTTCATTTTCAAAACAAATGGTTCCGTCGGGTGGAAAGTAAAAGATGGCGGCGCTGCCCATGGTGGTGAGCGAAAAATCCTCGGGAAGAATCAAGGACTCCACTTCTTCCTCCTCCGTACTTCCGTGTGCTTCTAAAACCAGGCCTGTTGGATTAACGGTGAGGAGATAATATTCCGCCGGCTCAGAATCTTGCACCACCAGTTGATTGAGTGAGTAGGCGCGAGCTTTTTCAATCATTGCCGTGACATTGGCCAGCTCCCCATCGAAACGGGCTTTTAAAATGCCGCGACTGGTGCTCACGGCCACGGCGGCACTCACAATTGCAAAAATAACAATAACAATGCTGAGTTCAATGAGCGTGAAGGCGCGGGCACTTTTCATGACGCAAGTTTAGCATTATGATGGGTCCATGCGCTACGCCAAAGCTGCCGGATCCTTGATTGAAGTGATTGTTGCCGTTACGGTGATTGTTTTGAGCACGGCCGCAGCGCTTTCCGTGCTGCGCAGTTCCACCGAAGGCATTGAAGTGATCAGTGAAACCACGATCGCACGGAATTTGTCGTACGAGGCCTTTGACGCGTTGCTCAATATTCGTGACACCAACTATTTACTCTTTTCCAGCAACCCGGATGGGTGTTGGGACAAGCTCGATGCCACGGATGTGACGCTTTGTGACACCGCCAATGCCATTACGGCGGGCAGAAATTATTATTTGGAGCGGGACTTGATGGGAGCCTCTCTTTTAAAGTGGCACCTTCTGGAAATTGAAACGGTGAATTCCAATGAAGGTTATTTGGATTTGGTCACTGTTGATTTGGATGAGGATGGCACCATGGACACCCAACTTTATGCGCAAACCGGAGCCACCATCGTGGGCGATATGCTTTCTATTCAGGAGGACCATGTTGGGATTTTTAAGCGGACCATTCATATCGATAGCGTGAGTACGGATGAAGCCGGCGTGCCAAACAGTTATGAGGCAACTGTGACTGTTTCTTGGGATCAAAATGGCATCGAAAAAAGCCTTTCTTTAACACAATCCATTGCACACATTTATTAAAAACCGCCGGAAGAGTGGCGCGCGCGCCGGAGCGTACACGCTGGTGGAACTGCTGATTTCCGTTAGTATTTTTGCGATGCTTGCGGTGATTTGTGTGAGTGTTTTGGTGAATAGTCTGGCTTCGGCTCGACGACTCTACGCCCAAGTGTTTCTTTATTCCGAGGCCCAGAATTTGATGGATCACTTGGCGCGCGAAGTGGAACGGAGCGCGCTGGATTACGAGGCGTATTATCTCCGTTATGGCAACCGTAGCCCCGAGTCCGACTGGAACGCCACCGGCTATGGACTTTATGGGCAAAGTTTTTATCATCCCGGAACCGGCAACACCACTGTCGGTGGACCTTATTCCACCATCACCGGCTACGGCATACTCTGCAGTGACGGCCTTTCCACCTACCCGGATGGCTGCCCCACCGAAACACCCATCGATGAGTATAAAGACACCAATACGGGTACTCACCCCTTCACCGGCATCGAAGACTTTTTGGGCTTTTCCACCGAACCCTCCAGCATGAATGCTTTTTGTGAACCCGGCGGCGCCATCGCCGATTGTTCCTCGCTCAAAACTGCCGTTGTGGAGGAACTTTTGCTCATCAACCGCGCGGGCACCGAACGCATGGCATTCATACAAGAACTGTCCGATTCCGGCGATGAAGAATATCAAATCTCCAGGCTTGAATTCACCGGCATCGATGACGATTCCGATGGCATTGTGGAGAGCTGGACTCCCGATCCTAGCGGTTTTATGCCCCTCACCCCCCCTTCCCTCACCATTGAGCGGTTTCATGTCTTCGTTTCCCCTGTCGAAGACCCCTACCGTGCCTTTGCGGAAGTGGATATGCAGGTTCAGCCGCAAGTCACCGTTGTCTTCAACGCCACCCTCGGCAACTCTTTTTTTACCCGGCTGCTCGGCCAAACTCCCCGCATCACTCTGCAGCGAACTTTCTCCACCGGTGTGTACGGTGAGGTGAAGTCGTATGAGTAGCCCAAAACATTTATAAAAATCCTCGCATGAAATCACCCCCTTCCAAGCATTTGCATCCCACCGCGAAGCCCGCTTACGCCCTTATTTTTGCACTGATTTTCATGACTTTTTTCATGATTGTCGTGAGTGGAGTTTCGGAGAAGCTGAGGGAAAGCTTGGCCACGCAAAGGGATCAGCTCACCCCCATGAAAGCGGAGGCCGCCGCGAAGTCCGCCGCAGACCTGGGTCAACTGGCGATGAAAGAATATGAACCCGGCTACAATATTCCTCTCACAGAAGAGGAATTTGCCAAAGATACCGATGGAGATGGCACCATAGATACTTATGGCAATTTCCAGGTCTACGCCACCGCTCAGGAAAACGACGGCGACTGGTACACCCCCATCCCCGGCACCGGCTCCGCCGGAGACAGCGACCTATGTCGCACTTCGGACGCAGACCACGATGGAGACTTTGAGATTGATAAATCCATAGACCACCCTTGCAACTGGAACCGCCTGGCCTACGGAGACACCGCCATCATCCCCCTTTTCGCCTCCGATGGCCTCACCACAGACGGCACCCTAAACCCCGCTGCCCTGGACCTCAGCCGCTTCACCCTCCGCCTGCGCACTCCTTGCACCAACGGCAGCCTGGTGGACCCCGACTGCGCCCGCCCCGATCTCGATGATGGCGACGGCTCCCTCGAACAAGACTCCTCCCTCGTCTTCTGGCAAATCCTCGGCGAAAAAGCTGACGGAACAAGTTTGGTGGTGATTCCGAATGATGCGAAGGTCTCCGATGCTCGTACAGGAGAGTCGATTCGAAATAGTAGCCTCAACACCGAAATCTACGAATCTTTGGTAAACGATCATATCTTTTCCATGGATTATGAGGTTTTCACCCTCAGTGATTCCATAAACGAAGACATTCACGCTCTCATCCTGGACGAAGGTATCGAGAGAGTTGCCCTCCAACTGAATATTGTAACCCCGCTTAAGAATGATGAAGATGGCAGCAGCATCCCCTATCTGGAATGGCAAACCGTGAGCAATTCCCTTAATCCCATTGCGGACAATAAATCCATCCTTTGGGCGGAAGGCTGGTCTGATGGGATGGGAGGTTCGTACTATTTCTCCAGAAAAATCGTTCGGGACACAATAGGTGCCGGAAGAAATGTCTACACTCTGTCCAACTGATTTTCCACAGAGTGCTTGACTTTTTACTCCTTTTATGGGACATTTATGTTGTCTAATTGTCTATTATGACTACTCCTGACAACAATCTGATTCCGGAACAGGATGGTGGTAGCGGTTCACGAGCCGCGACTCCTTCGAGTGGAGGTTCTGCTTCGAAGGCTATCCTTTTGGCTGCGACTATTGCTGCTGGAGGAGGTGTAGCACGAGCTATTGAACCTGTAGAAGGCGGCGCAGAAAGCACCTGGGTGGACATGGGACCGGATAATCTGGCGAATGAACCTGGAACGGCAATCACATGTTTTGGTGGAGACCCTGATGGCGCTCATATAAGAGACGAATATGACTTCAGTGAAGCTAGGTGGACGAATCTGTATCATGATGGGAGTGCAAGTGGTGTTCATATGGATACTTTGGATGGATTGGTGGAAGAATATGATTCGACCATCGATATGCAGATCCCCTGTGTCAGTGACTTAGATCCGGAACGAGATCTGATCCTTTTTCAGAATCCAGGTGGAGAAGATTTCGTGGTTGAAGGTTTCTTGAGTACAGGAGCTGTGACTGGCATAACTTATTTGGAGGGTGGTGCTTTCTCCTCGGGAGGCACAGAAGATGGCCGCTATATTATGCCACGAGACCCTGGTACTCCTGGTTCTTCGATCAACTTGTCCGAATTCTCTCCAGAGGGGGATCCTACGGAAGTTTTCTTCGATACAGATGGGTATGACTTAGCAAGCGCAGCTGTAAGCCTGAGTACTAACAGCGTCTTTGCAGTCAGGGACACAGCTGGTGGACAGGTATATGAATATGATGGGTTTACTACTGGCTCTGGGCATGGAGAAGCACTCACAGGTATCTCTGGCAAACCTCGCTCCTGGATTGCCGCGGATCGGTCTTCTTCCGGGTACGATCAATTTGCTGTGATCAATTCGGATGGAACGGTTTCTATTGTAACCAATACTTCCACAGGTCCCGGCTTAGATGCCGATGGAGATGGCTACCCTGTAGCCGCGGATTGTAATGATGGAGATGACTCTATTCATCCCGGTGCGGCAGAGGTTTGTGATGGTGTGGACAATGACTGTAATACGCTCACCTTGGAAGATGAAGAGGATGGGGATACTTGGTACTTGGACGGTGATGGAGACACCTATGGAGATCCTGACACAGCTGTCCGGTCCTGTACCGAGCTTGATGGTTATGTCTCCAATGGAGGCGACTGCAATGACGGTGATAGGGGTAAAAATCGTGAGGTGGATTGCGCGGCGGCAGAGGCTTGTGCCGAGGGTGGGGAATCTCCTATAGATTCTTATGGCGAAGGTGATGTGATTTGTGGGCCTGATGGAAGTTATACCTTGGTACTCGGTACCGGGGATGATGATGCAGTGGATTATTGGGGGGATGGAATGGCCAGTGTTACTGAAGGAGATTGGATAAATTATGCAAACGAAGCAAGCGCTTTGGGCTGGTTGTTTGATGCAAGCACTTACAATGGATGGGCCGTCGAGACCTCTGGCGAATATGGAGTAGGAGGCTGGGCTTTAGGAACTATAGAGGGTAGCGTAATGGCCCCTCCGGCTGGACTCAATCCTTCCACTTTTGTTGTGGGATCCGCTTCGGCACTCGCAACGAATGGTGACGGCGTTGAGATTCCGCTCAAACCAGGAACTCACGAGCTTGATGGATACCCGGTTGAAACGGATGGCGGTGCCAGCGATGGCGGAAGCGCGGACGGTGGAGGCGCTGACGGTGGCAGTGCGGATGATACTGGCGGCGATGGTGGTGCAGTTGGTGATGGAGGTACGGTTGGTGATGGAGGAGCAGACGGTGGAGCTGATGGTGGTGGAACAGATACCGGTCTTGAAGAAGATGGTGGAAGTACCGATGGTGGCGCCGAAGAACCTGGTGGGTGGAGCTGTAGCGTGTACAACCCTCAGACAGGAAGTATGGTGCCTTTGGTTGTGACCGGTCTTGCCATGGCAGGACTTGTGGGACGACGAAGACAAAGTCCGAAAAAGAATGTGTCTTCCCAGCAAGCCCCTTTTAGAAAGGCGGCTTAGTCGAAAATATGGCCTAATGTATCGCTCAAAGATGAGTTTGTCATACTCATCCAAAATGAGCAGATCGCCAAAGCTCAACGAGTGGTTTTTGAGAATGCCTCTAAAGTGTAGCTTCTTCTCTAAACCACAAACTGTCATCCAATCCTGACGACAGTAAATGGGCCAAGAACCTGGACAAAGACGGGGGGGGAGAGAATAGTGTAGGCAATTATGAAAATACCCATTCACAAGATAAGTGCTCTCCTCCTCCTTCACCTGATGGCTTTTGGTTTGGGCGTCAGCAGTGCTTCTGCTTATGATCTATATGGTTATCAGTGGGACAGTAGCTCAGTGTCTTATTATATCAATAGTGCTTTTGCGAGTAGTTTTAAAACTGCGATGAAGACTTCTGATGCAAGTTGGGACGCCGCAGGTGCGGATTTTAGCTTTAGTTATGCTGGGACTACGAGTTCAAATCCAAATGTTTTTTCTGGATATACTTCAGATTCCAGAAGTTCGATTGGTTATTACAATGATGGATCTACGGGAGATGTGGCAGGTACTTGGGGCTTTACATCAGGTAGCTCCTTGACCGAAATAGATACCACCTTTAATACTTATTATGGGTTCACAACTATAGGAACTTCCGGCCAGTATGATGTGCAAAATACTATGACCCATGAATTTGGCCACTGGCTCATGCTAGATGATCTTACTTATAATGGAAGCCCGTCCTATTGTGCCTCTTCAGCGATGTCTACTATGTGTGGTCGCACTTATCCTGGAAACACCTATCAAAGGTCACTCAGAACCGATGATAAAAATGGTATCAAGGCTATTTATGGGACTTGATTTATAACTTATAAAATATGGCATTGAACAGTAAAAACAGCGTGTTAATCCTTAGTCTCGGTACATTTTTGGCTTTAGGCTTTCTTTCCTCGAATTTTCTTTTTAAGAATAGGGCTATCCCAGTGACTAACGAGCCACCTACTACGGTGTCTTTTCATGCCTTAAGTATTGCGCGCGATCTTGATTTGTACACACAGAGTGCCTCTCTCATTGTAATTGGCAGGGTAACAAAGGTGGGTGAACCTTATCTGGAAGATCAAGGTCTTGGTAGTAGACAAGAGGTCGAACTGGAACTGAGTGAAGTTCTGAAAGGAGATAGAAGTATGACCACGGTAAATGTGCTTGTTCGCGGCTATGAAATCGTTGAAGTTGATGGAGATGAGGCAACCATTATCCCCGGCAATGAGCCACCTTTATTTGTAGCGGGAGAGTATGTTCTCCTCTTCTTAGGAACAACCAGTCAGGGGGAATATGTGTCTTTTGCAGGCCCTTATGGTAAATACTTAATCGACAACGAGTTGAATGTGAGCAGCAGTGGCGACTTTTCAATGTCTCTCGAGGAGCTAAAGGAAAAGATTAATGCAGTTTTGCAGTCTCAGCCCTTCTAAAAACCTGGTTTTTTTGGTATAATTAGGGGATTCATTTTGCTATGTATGATGTTATTTTGCATTGCTTTTTAACATGATATAGTGCAAAATGAAATCATGGATGCTCAAGAGCCACAATACCATCGATCTATAGAACTCCCATCGAGCAGCTTTCTGCTCTTTGGACCAAGAGGTGTGGGTAAAAGCACATGGCTTCGTAAGACACTACCGAAGGATTCGCTTTTCATTGACCTTTTACACTATCCAACTTATTTAAGCCTAAGTAGAGACCCAAGCCATCTGGAAGCCTTAATCAACACCAAAGATCCTCCACAGTGGGTTTGTATCGATGAAGTACAGAAAATTCCGCCCATTCTAGATGAAGTCCACCGACTCATTGAGACTTATGGACTTCGTTTTGCCCTGAGTGGATCATCAGCCCGTAAACTCAAAAGAGGTGGAGCAAATCTATTGGCTGGCAGAGCATTGGCAATGGAAATGGAAACATTTTGCAGCGAAGAATTGGGGGAAGACTTTCATCTGGAAGAATCTATAGAGTGGGGAACCCTGCCCTTGGTCCAGAAAAAACTCAAAGAGAAGCTGACCACCGAAGCCATGGACACGCTTGAGACCTATGTATCGAGCTATCTTCGTGAAGAAATTAAGGAAGAAGGATTGGTACGCAAAGTAGATCCATTTTTGCGTTTTCTGGAAATAGCGGGCCTCATGAATGCCGAACAAATAAATTTGAGTGCTATAGCTCAACAAGCTGGCGTTCCAAGAAGTTCTACAGAAACATACTTTTCAATTTTAGAAGACACCTTACTTACCTTTCGCTTACCAGCTTATCGACCACGAGTAAAAGTCCGGGAACAAACTCACCCCAAGCTCTATTGGTTTGATTCGGGAGTGGCCAGAGCGGCGGCCGGACTTTTGCGTGACCCAACAGACTCCACCTGGCAAGGTAAAGCTCTGGAGACTCTGATCTATCATGAGCTCAGGGTCTACAATCAAAAATCCGGAAAACACAGGTCGATTTCATTTTATAAAACCAGCTCCGGACAAGAAATCGACTTTTTGATAGAAACTCAAAAAACAAGCTCCGACCAAAAAGCCGAAGTGGTACTCATAGAAGTAAAAAGATCAAAAACATGGAATGCCCGTTGGGAAAATCCTATGCGTTCCCTGATGAGAATGAATAAAATGAGAGTTAAATCCGCTTATGGTGTGTATATGGGGAAAGAGTCTCTGTTTAAAGAAAATTTATCTATTCTACCAGCCGAGATTTTTTTAAAAAAACTCCATCAAGGAGAAGTTTTTTAGGTGACGAACTTAGCTTTTGGCGGGCTTACGGCTCGTTCTTGATTCCTCCAAATCTCCCCAAATTGTGGCCTAGGCCAGGTTAGCACATGCGGTAATGTTTTTGTGCAATGTCAAATGCTTGAGAAATGGCTTATAGAAGCTATTATTTGTTCTTCCTGTGAAATTCTATGCTCTCAAAAGAACAGATGCTGCAAGCGCTCACTTCCCTGGGGTTCAGACCCAATGAAGCGCAGGTGTACCTCACGGTTTTAGAGCTCAAAGAAGCGCTCCCCGGTACTGTGGCGAGACGCTCCAAGCTCAAACGGTCCACCATTTATCTCCTTCTGGAGGGCTTGGAACAAAAGGGGCTTTTACAAAAGGTGCGGAAAAATGGAAATATCGTGTTTAAGGCCGGCTCACCGGAATCTTTTATTGCTCAAGAACAAAAGAAAAGCGAAGTACTCCAATCTTCCCTCAAGGCTCTCAGCTTTTCTCTCCCAAAGCTCTTTGCGACCTATGCTGCGGAGCTTTGTCCGTCAGAAATAACCATTTTTAAAGGAGAAAAAGGAGTCGAAAAAATTCTTTCGGAGTTGGGTAGGGACCGCAAGATGCTCTTGAGCTGGGATGAAAATGGAAAACGACAAAAAGGCATCATTGGTGTGTTTAATATTTATAGAGACAAGGTGGCCATTGTATCCCTCAAAGACGAGCTTGGTGTTCTCATTCAAAACGAACACATCGCCAAGGCCCAACGAGCGGTTTTTGAGAATATTGGATAACTACAGCCTGTTATCTCCCTTCAACACCAGCCAAACTCTTTTAAGTTACCTACAAATTTTTTGAAATGAAAGCCAGCGTACCAGAAGTATAGCCTTTTGTTATATTTCTTGTTGGTGTGACGGATTTTTATACCCTATCCAAATTCCACCTTTGAATTTATAAGTTTGATTCATGACTATTAGAAGTCTGTTTATTTTTCAAATGCAAGCCCTAAAAATTCTTTTTTTGAGCCAGTAAAAATTGTGCCTTTTTTATTTAATGTTTTATTAATCTTGCCTGTTTTTACTGCAATGTAAGCTGCATCACATTCGGGGTCGTAACTTATACTGAGTTCATCTCCTTTTGAAAAATGAAAATCATTTACTATACATTTAGACTTGGTTTGATCCATCATGTCCAAAAGCTCTATCCCTATAGTTTCACCAAGTGAATCTAAATCCACCATCAAATCAATGTTTTCAATTTTATGTGCACCCTCTGATGGTTTAAACTGGATTGAAAAAGTTTTACCATTTTCAACAATATTTGGGTATTCCATGTGGGCTATGAGTTACTTAACTGTACAGGCTTGCCACTAAGCAATGGGCAACAAAATGTATCTAGTCAAAACCACACAAAGCAACGCGTATAGAACTATTAAAAGAACTTCTTCTCCTCTACTGATCGTTATCAACTTATTTTTTTTCTTATAGTAGTGAAAATAAAATCCGAAGAGAAATGCCATTAATAAAACAATACTTAATCTAACTAGGTTTGCCGCATCTATGTTTTCATAACTAAATCTATTGAACACGAGATAGCTAAGAATAGAGAAAAAGACAAAGCCAGACACGAAAGTGGCACATAGAAGCAGCAAGTGTTTTAGAGCTTTGAAATGAGATTTCATAATTTAGTTGTTAGATATTTATTCAACAGTATCGGGAACTTTTAATTCTTGGCCAACTTGAATCTGATTAGGGTAGTTGGATTTTGCTAGCGCATGAAGTTTTTTCGACACAGTCCTGGCTTCATCCCATGTGTAGCCAGTCATAGTATGCATTTCTTGTGGATCAACGATTTCTGCTGATATGTCAAAAATCTTCGACATAAGAATGATGTCATTTTCATCTATGCTAATCTCGATTACTTCATCTTCAGATCGATGACTTCCTATGAAATCACTAATCCTCCTACATTCTTCTTCTGATAGTTGGGTCCTTTGAATAAGCTCACTTAAACCAAAGGCGCCCAAGGGTACAGCTATAACTCTAATTATAATTTCTAATTCATCATGGGTAAGTAAAATTAATTTTGTCATAATGTGGTGAGTTAAAAACTATTAATGCAAATCATTGTCAAAAAAATCCTTTTCTTTTTCAGGTTGGAAGGCTGTCCCCTGATCTACATTGTTCGGATCGTGGATCACCACAATAGTAATGATTTAAAAAATACCCGAGATTCCCTGCGAAAGTTTATTTAGCTACTCTGTAACTTTACTCCACAGCGCGGGCAATGTTTAGGGTTAAAATTCTTCCTCAAGTAAAATTCGCAAGCTGGGCAACGCCAATTTTTGAATGTAAAAACAACGGACCCCAAGAACATAAATACAAACAACATAGTCCAAGCGTCGTTTGGGGCACCAAGGAAAGTAATCCCCTCATCACTATTATTGAAAAATTGGAATCCAAAAACAATCACAAGCATCAGTGGCGTGACTATATAATATTGTTTTCGCTTTCTTTCCAGAAAATTTTGGATGATTTCGTACTCCTGCATAATGTGGTCTTATTTTCTTGCTCTAAGTAATAATTTTACTTGAAGTAAATACATTGGAATAAGTAACAACAATGAAATGGGAGATAACACTACTGTTACAAAAGAGAAGCCAAATATCAGTTCGACCCAGCCCGTTTTTTTCGTCAACCCCCCCATGGGATTTTTTAATTGGATTAAACTATAACCATGTAAAATGGTAAGCAAACCATATGTTATTCCAAAAGCTATATAAGCAGACGGATACTCATCGAGTTTTGAGGGATATGTGCTAATTTTTGGTAGATATACAAGAAGATCGTATGAAATATTAACCAAGATCAATAAAAAAGAGGAAACAGCGGTAACTTTACTATTTTGTATTTGCCCCAAATAAATGAAGCCAGACAAAAACAGAGCATAACTAACGATTGATAAGAAAATCAGGGGGCCTAAGTTGAACTCAGGGAAATATGAACCACCCTTGGCTTCTACTAGAAGTGTTAAAGGCACGCTTGAGATTAGTGATACTAACCCCGAGAAAGCAGCTAATTTAAAAAGATTTTTCTTCATAGTGCATTTAGTTAGTATTTTCTTTTTCCGATTCTACCGGTATTCGAATCTCTTCACCAACATTAATAGTATTTGGATCTTCAAATCCATTAAACTCTGCAATTTCTTGATAGTCATCTCCAAAAAGTTCGTACATCGTATCGCCAGGTTGAACTGTATATACAGAATAGCCTCCCTCTTCATTATATGTAAGATCTTTTTCTTCTCCAAAAACAGTAATTAAGGTTTGTTCATAAACAAACATCCCAATTCTTACATACCAAGGTGCTTGGCCCTTTGTTGAGTGCCAGAGTACATCGTCCATATTGTTACTTATATCGCCATCATTGTGGTCGTTAGTTGGTCCGGAATTTATAAGGTCGCCAGAGTCACCTGCAGAAGGGATATCGCTAAAAAATGTTAGTAAATAACTCACAAATATTCCGATTGGAGTTTCTCCATCCGGATCTATATAGACAATTGGGTTATTTAAAGAATAAGAATAAAAATTCAACATCTGTGGGTCGAAGATTTTATTTTTCTTTAGAAATTCATTCATATCATTCGTGAATGTGAATTTCCTTTCAGCAAGGTCATCCAACTGTGCCGGATCCTGGCTGGAGAATCTTCCTATCTCACTGTCATACCACCGGGCTTCGAAGTAGTAGAGGCCGAGGTCTTCATCGAGCTCTTTGTCTGTGAAGGAGTGCTCTGCGGGAGGCTCTCCGGTGCCGTCGTCCAGGGGAGTGTTTTGGAGCTCAGAGCCGTAGGGATAGTAGTCGTAAAGCTGGGTTACAAAACCATCCTCGTTCGTGATGAGGGCGGTTCCTCCCAAGTGGTCCTGGTGGAAATAGGAGAGGACTCCGTCTTCCAGTGCAGCCACCCTCTGGCCCCCGGCGAAGAGATAGCTGGTGAGGGTGCCGGGAGACACCGGTTCCGTTCCGCTGCCATCCGCTTTGCCGCGGAGTTCCATGAAGCGGTTGATGATGTAGTCCGTTGTGCCTTTTGTGCTGTCTGCCGTTTTGTAGCGGCTGCCTGAAGCATCGTAGGAGAAGGATTTAGAGCCGCTGGAAGCCAGCTGGTTCTTAATGTTCCAAGAATAAGTGTGGGCGGTGTTGAAATTTCAAGGAGCGATGATCTGAATTGATGGGGCACTTTTCACCATGAAAAAGAATTCTTAATGATTTTACCCAAAATATCCAACCAATTCAGCTCAGTGTCTGCACCCACTTCGTAACAAGTACGAGCTTTCAAACAATCCTCTCCCGTGAGATCCATTTCAAACACCGCCCGATCAGTTTCAGGTATCTCTTCTAGAGATAAGTAATATTCCGCTTCACCACTTGTTATATCAAGCACAACAAACCTGGGGAGATCATTTTGGTCATCATACATTAGAATCTTTCCATTCGAAGTATCCACTCCTCCCCAGTAGCTTATATTTCCCTCTGCATCCGTTCCCGTACCCCTCTCAACATTTCCTTCTATGTATAGTTTATCTTCATGAAGTCTATACCAGTACAAGTATCGAACCAAATAATCATCATACTTAAAATCCATCAATTGGAGTTTCTCCATATCTGTGGGCCATCTCCAAACTTGGAACCTTCCATCACTAAAATGAATATATTTATCTTGATCGTATATCTCATACTTTAAATTGGGATCTTTTTCAATGAAGATATAGGTTTCCAAGCAACCCCTAAAAAAGACTACTCCTAGAAGGACAAGGGCGATAATACCAACTGTCTTAGCCGTTTTTCTAGAAAGCTTATTCATAGGTGTAATCAAAGTTAATGGATTCAGTAAATTCAGATATGAAGCCTGTGGTTTGTGCCGCAGCCGCACCAGTATTTAGTGCATCATATGTAGCCCCACCACTGTATTCAAATCCTGCATCGAAATGATACTTATCTGAAATGGACACATCTAAATCCCACGCACCATTTTCCAATTGGCTTCCCGTAACCTGCATCCCGGCTGTACCAATGGACATTTTCAAATCGGATGTTTCATTGAGACGCAGTCCCCTCTGCCCATCGGTACCTTCAATGGAAGTTTGCCCATTAAACTCTGCATTAGAAACAATTTCACCAACCTTGGATTGAAACTCATCCGTCCCCTTAATTGAATCAATCACATTCCCCCATTCAGACTGATTCCCTTCATTGATGCTCACGCTTCCGGGGTTCAGTTCAAGGGAGTGGGATAAGAGACTTGATGTGATTGGGTTTGAAAACTGAAGACCCCATGCCAGTGTTAAACCTGCCGTATAGATTTCCCGCACACCTGGCACAAAAAATGTTGCCAGGTAGGTAGTTGTAGATAACTCTCCCGTTGGATCTGTAATATTTACCGGATTATTCCTGCTGTAACTGTAGAAGTTCAAACTCTGCGGATCTGTGAGAATTTGGAAGATGCGGTCATCCAGCTGGGCCGGGTCCTGGCTGGAGAAACGGCCTATGGCGCTGTCATACCACCGGGCTTCGAAATAGTAGAGGCCAAGGTCTTCATCGAGTTCTTTGTCGGTGAAGGAGTGGTCGGCGGGGGCAGGGCCGGAGCCGTCGTCCAGGGAGCTATCGAGGAGCTCGGAGCCGTAGGGATAGTAATCGTAAAGCTGGGTGACGAAGCCTTCTTCGTTGGTGGTGAGGGCGGTGCCTCCCAAGTGGTCCTGGTGGTAATAAGTGAGGGCAGCATCTCCCACAGGAGTTTCCGGAGGGATTTTAAGTGCGGCCACTCTTTGGCTTCCCGCAAAGAGGTAATAGAGCTCCGTTCCATCGGAAGCGGGTTCGGAGCCGCTGCCATCCGCCTTGCCACGGAGTTCTCCGTAGCGGCCGAGGTAATAGTCCACGGTTCCCCTGGCAGAGTCCACCGTCTTCCAGCGGGTACCAGTGGCATCGTAACTGAAGGATTTACTTCCACTGCTGCTGAGCTGATTCTTTCTATCCCAGCTGTAGGTGTGAGCGGCATTGCCGGTGAGGTTTCCCTTGCTGTCGTAGGTGTATGCTATGCCATCCACAGAAGTCACGGCGTGGGGATTGGCGCCGCTGTGAGTGCCGGAAGAAGAACCGGTGCCCTCATAAAGCAGGCTGCCAATGTCGCTCTTGTACACCATGTTTCCAAGGCTGTCATACTCATAAGTCTCACTGTAGTCTCCTCCGCTTAGGCCGGTGGTCTCTGCGGAGAGCAGGCGATTCAAGTCATCGTAGGCATAGGAAATGGTTTTGGCCGTGGGGCTTGTGCTCGTGTCCAGAATCTCCAAAATGTTCCCGACATTGTCGTAGCTGTAGGAAAGATCCTGAATTTCCGTCCAGGAAGTGCTGGTGAAGAGAGGATCATAAATGCCCGTGGTGCTTTTGCCTGTGAGGCGATATGCCTGAGCGGGGTCGTAGACATTGGTGGTCACGGTGCCGTTCCCGTAAGTGGTGCTTGCCGTTTGGGAAGAGGGAGAATAGTCCATGTCGGAAACGATGTCTCGTAAAGTAGCGCCTGTCCCTTCGGTTACTTTTTCAAGAAGACCGGCTGTGTTGTATTCGTAATTTACGGTTGCTGCAAAAGAGGGATACGCAATCTTTTTCAGACGGCTGAGGACATCGTATTCATATTGAAAAATATACGGGATGGTGTCGAGCTTTCTTGTTTCTTTTGCAAGGTTCCCGAGGCTGTCGTATTTATCATTGATCACCGAGAAATTTGTCATCAAGATTTTGTGGATTTTGCCTACCCCATTGATCGCAGTATCGTAGACAAAGGAAACATCTTTGGCAGAAGTTCCGGCATCCCAATCTTCAAAAACCATCCGATTGAGCGGATCGTAGCCCCATGTGAGCGACTGGCCCGCGGGGTCCACTTGGGAGACTAGATTCCCATTTTTATCGTAGGTGTAAGTCCATTCTCCAAAATCCCCTTCGGCCGGATCATGGAGATCTTCTTGCAGGGTTTTGCGCCCCAAAGAATCGTAGCCGAAGTTTCTTAAGTTGCCCTGGCTATCGGTAAGAGTGAGGAGCAGGCCACGGTCATCATAATCGTAAGTCGTTGTGTAAGTATCTATTCCATTCTTCTCTCGTACGGCACTCAAAGCTCCGGCGGCGTTATAGAGATAGGTTTTGCTGTTTCCATTCCCATCCGTGACCTCTTCCATCCATGGGGAATAGTCATGTGTTTCCGTAGAGACGGGGGTCACCACGGTGAGGGGCCGACTGAGTGCATCGTAAGACATTTCTGTGCTGTACGCAGAGGCGTCTCTACCAAATATGCTGCTTGAAGTTTCGTAAGGAAAACTTTGGCTGGCAAGGTTTCCCCGTTCGTCGTACCAAAAGTCTACGGTCGTGTAGACCCCGCCCTCTGCTGAAGTATTGCTTTGGATGGCCCGTCCGAGGCCGTCAAAATAACTTACGGTTTCCATGGAAATGCCATCCACCGTGCTTTCCGTGGAGACGGAGCTTGGGAAGGAGTCGTCATCGTAGCTGCTTGTAGACACCAGCACCGAAGTCCCAAAGGTGGGATGCGGAATGGAGCTTGTTAACACTCGCCCAAAGCCGTCGTAAGTGTTTGAGCGCGTAAAGCCATTTGCGTCCACGGAGCTGAGGAGTTGTCCGGTAGCTGCTTCGTATACGGTACTCGTTGTTTGTGAAAGGGCATTCGTTGTGCTTGCTGGGTAAAGATTGTTTGAATCATAGTTCATGTCCAGCGCGTTTCCCTTGGCATCCACTACTCGCTCAACGAGTCCATAAGCATTGACTGTGTAGGTGGAGCCAAACCATTGATTCCCTTCACTGAGCCAAGATTTTTCACTCGTAAGATTCCCCGTGGAAACATTCCCGAGCGGGAGGCCGTCGTAGGTGCGACGGCTTTTAGCGATTGCGGAGCCGCTTGCATCTTTCAAGATCTCTTCTGAGATTTTGTTGCGAATTAGCCCGGAGCTGTCCGCTGCGTACGCATAGGATAGTACGGTTTTTTCGTGCGCATGAGGAATATCCACAAATCCTCCGCTGCTGTCCGCCGCCACTTCACCGAAGTTTGTAACTTTAAATATATTTCCGTCCGCATCGTATTGATAAGTTGTAGCTTTGTCCTTGTGAGCGCTGCCACCGAAGTCCATGGAAACACTGGCGGTTTTGTACACAAAATCATTTTCATAGCCAAGATCCAAGGTTTCCCACGAGTCCCAGACTCTTTGGAAAAGATTGCCGGACTCATCATAAACTTCCGTTTTATAGGCGCGGCCGATGAGTGGAAACTCTTCTTGATGGTAATAAGAAATGGTTTCCTTTCCCTCCTCACTGCGCGACACCGTTTCGAAGCCGGCGAACTGACGGTTCATTTCATCTTCATACAAATATTTTCCACCGGAGTAGTCGTAGGTGATGGTGCTTTCTTCCCCAAGGCCATCCGAAGTGGTGACACTGGAGACCAAGTTCATCACAAAGGGCATGGCGGGGTTATCGAAAGAGGTGGAGGGCGCATAGGAAACTGTGGTTTCCGCCCCTTTGGAGTGATGAATGGTTTCGAGCAGTTCTGGAGTGGCGTTGTTGAGATACATTCTTTTAGTGCTGCCCCCATGGGACTCAGAAAAAACCACATCCGCAAAGTTATCCCCATCCACATCAAAAATCTGAACGCCTTTTGGGGTTCTATAACCTTCTGCAAAACTCACGGGGACCGTATAAGCACTGCCTTCGTCCCATCCCGTCCCATCTCCCTTATTAATATATACGGCATTCTCAATGCTGGAATCTGCCGAGTAAACAATGTCCGCTAAGCCATCTCCATTGACATCCACCATTTCTGCAACATCCATCATGATATCTCCGCTATCCCAGAAATAGATTGGGATGCTATAACTACTTTCTTCAGTCCACCCCGTTCCATCGCCACGATTGAGATAAACAGATTGGTAGGGACTCCCTTGATACCTTGATTCTATAATATCCACCAAGCCATCTCCATTAATGTCTGCCAGTTTTACACCCTCGTCATCCTCTCCTTCAGAATTAAAAATAACTGGTATGGATATCTCGCTCACTTCTTCCCATGTTTCCATTTCTGGATTGAAGAGGTAGATATTCTTTGAAATACCACCGTGACTCAAAGACTGAACAAAGTCAGGGAAAGAGTCTCCATTGATGTCCATAACACGAATCCCCTCATCGGCCATATAACCACTATTGAACCTTAGTGGAATCGAGTAAGTGGTGTCTTCAACCCAAGAGGAAGACGCCTCGTCAAAGATGTAGCCTACCCGAACATCGCTAGAGGATTCCATGGAAGCATAAACGATATCGTTGAATCCATCTCCGTTCAAATCACTCATACGCGTACCCCTCATATAATTTCCTCCTGTTCCCCAAAAAGAGACAGGAATTGAATAGCTTGTATCTTCGGTCCAGCCTGTTCCATCGCCGTTATTCACATAGACCTCTCGGTAAGTTCTTCCACTATCGTAGTAGGAATTGAGAAGATCCATAAATCCATCCCCATTGACATCACTGATGTCCACACCTTTATCTTCATTTCCTCCCTCCACATAAAAATACACCGGGATCTCGTAGCCGCTTACTTCTTCCCAGCCTTTTTCGCTCTCGGAATATTCAAAACTTGTAGGGTGGAGCGTGCTTACTTCACCAGTCGTGCTTTGAGCGGATTCCGTGACAGAAGAGAGTAAGGATTGAACGGTGTCGTCCGGGGTGGAGTAATCGAGACTGTATTTTCGAGTCCATACCCCATCAACAAATGCGGTGATCTCACTGACTCGATAATCGGTTTGAACTTCAAAGCCGGTATTGTAAAAAGAAGAAACATCTTCTCGGCTCTCCAAAGTGAATTCAATGGCAAAAGATCCATCGGTGGATCCATGTCCGGTATAATGGATGCTTTCTGGATAAATTTGCCCATTCTCTTCAAAGTATTCGTATCGTACAAAGTTATCATTGGAGTCTCGCACTTCCTCAAGCATCCACTTGTAGACGCGGCTTGCATCTGCCGGGTCCTCTTGCCTACTTTCAGCGGCTGCCCCAAAACTATAAACGGTTCCGGACTTATCTGTAACAGACCAAGAGTTGTCCGAATTGAATGAGTAATTTAGAAAAGAGCCATCCTCGACTTTACTGCTGTACTCCCCGTAAGGACTTCCACTTATGGGAACAAGCTCTCCACTGAGTGAAGAACTAAAATTGTTTTCGTCGTACATGGTATTTACACCGGTTTTGTTGAGTCGCGTGATTGCAGGGATACCCAGTGACCAACCGGATCCATAAAAACTATCCCAGCCCATGCCTTGGCTGTTGTAGTTTAGGCTGAGAGAGGGCTGCAAGCCACTGCGCCCCGCAGGCAGAGTGAGGGGAAGAGAATAAGTGAAAGCTCCACTAAAAGAGCTGTCTTGCGCACCTTGGTCCAATCGAACCCGACTGTTATTGATTTCGTAAGTCTGATCATAAAACCCTTCGTTGTTATTTGTAGCATCTGCAAAGCTTCTAGGCGCGAAACTTGTGAATGCAAAAAAACTCAGCAGAAGGGTGGATAGGGCTCTCACTTTTTGGCTGAGCATAGCACATTTATTAAATTGCCCTTACTATTCTCCACTGCCCCCGCCCTTGTCCAGGCTTTCGGCACATTTACTGTCGTCAGGATTGGATGACAGTTTGTGGTTTAGAAACTGGACGACATGAGCTTTTAGGCGTAGAGTACACTTAAATTTACCCCTTCCCCCTCATGAAAAATATTCTTATTGCCCTTCTGAGTCTTATGCTTGCCGTCCCTGGTGTGCTGGCGTCCGCCAATGCTGATATGAGCGACTCTGAGCTGGGAGAATATTTTATATTTGAGACGGGGACCTGGTGGGATTATGTGAATTATATAGACACCGCTTCCGACTACGACACCTCAGAGATTACTTTTGTGGATGATATTGAAGATGCCACGACGCGTGCAGAGAGACTTCCCTGCAGAATTTCTCAATGTTTTAGCGTGGGTATGGGGCAAATCTACATCGAGTACTTTATAGAAGATGGGAAAATTTACATGGATACTTACGACGGGTACGACACGAATGATTTTCTGGTTTTCTCTCTTGATGGACTCGAGGATGTCCAAGTTGATGCATTGTGGGGATATCTTTTGGGTTATGACAGTTTGAGTGGTTACGAGACCAGCATGCAATGTAGTGTGGACTTCGGAACTTACGCCTATCAAGGCTACGAAGGTGATTCCATCCAACACACTTGCAGCACTTTCCTAAAAGGTCCGGATGAAGTGGAACACCAAGTGGTGAGCTCCGAGTACTACTTGAGAGGCGTTGGGAAAGTCTTAACCGAGACCAAGCTCTATCAGGACGGCGAGTGGCAAATCACTTATAGCCTTGTGCTCAATGAAACCAGCGTTGATTTGGAGGAAGTTGAAGGTCTGACTGAAGAAGCGGATGGAAAGGAAGTGATCGATACGGTGGTGGAAGAAATGAATGAAGAAGAAGAGGAAGAAGAGGAAGAAGAGGTGGTTTTGGCGGCGGAAGAAAGTAGCTTCTCCGATGTCGAATCGGATCACGATAACTACGCAGCGGTTGAATATCTCTACGAAGAAGGTGTGATTGGAGGATATGAGGATGGATCCTTTAAACCTGAGAATACCGTGAATCGTGCCGAGCTTCTGAAGATTTTGGTGGAAGGCCAGGGCATCACACCGGATGCAGAGCTCTATAAAAACTGTTTCCCCGATGTCACTACAGACTGGTATGCCAAATATGTATGCTACGCCAAAAGCCAAGCGTGGATTTCCGGCTATAGCAACGGATACTTTCTTCCTGCCGATCCTGTAAATAAAGTGGAGGCCCTCAAAATGCTGCTCAATTCTCAAAGTATTGAGATCACCGTTGGAGACCAAAGCTCATTTGATGACTTCTCTGAGAATGAATGGTTCGCCCCTTATGTGGCCAAAGCTCAAGCACTTGGGATTTTGGAGGAAACCGGCAGTAGTTTTCATGCCGATGAGGATCGAACGCGTGGTGGCATCAGTGAAAATTTGTATCGGCTTCTCTTGAGTCTTCAGGTTGATGGCGTCTCCAGCGCCATGTCTGAAACTACTTGTCTGCAATACGACGCTTCCTTCGACCTGGATGAGTTCGAAGCAGAAACGGAGGACATTATGGAGGCGTACGGATTTGAAGACATTTGGGCGATCGATGCCTTTATTGACCAGATTAGGGGCCTGGATATCTTTGAGCTTCTGTCTGCCCAACTGGAGATGGACCTTGAAGAAGAGTGTGGAGAATCCGTTGATGATGCTTCCGCGCTGGCTGAGGCCATGTTGGAGGAATAATACTGACGCACCCCTTCTAAAAACCTGGTTTTTTTGGTATAATTAGGGGATTCATTTTGCTTTTGTGAAAAACTTAAAGAAAATTTGGTTTGGAGGAGTGGCGACGGCCGTGATTCTTGCGGCATGTTTGGGCTTTAGAGCCTCCGGAGTTTTGGAGGGGATGCAGCAGAATTTGAGCACCAAACTTTATAGTGAGAGAGAACTTCTGGAAGACATTGTGATTGTGGCGATTGATGAAAAAAGTCTTTCTGCACCTGAGCAGGGTGGCTTAAGTGGATTTCAATCGTGGTCACGCAAGACTTATGCGGATACGCTGAGCACCATTGAAAAGGGGGAGCCGGCGGTGGTGTTTTTTGATGTTTTGTTTTCGTCGGAATCCAATGGAATTAAATCGGATGAATTGATCTCCACCGTCCAAGAAAGCGAAAGCCCCATGGCCTTTGCCGAAGCGGTGATTGCGTATGCTCAGAGTCCGCATCCCTATGACCAATATTTTGCGACTGTGCTGCGCCAGTATGACAATGTTATCCTCATGAAAAATACGCTGGGAGTGGTGGCGTGGAATGGGCATGCGTTTGAAATTCCAGCGGAGACAAGACCTCTCGAATTGTTTGCACAGGCCGCCAAGCTGGCGTTCACCACTGTGATTGATACTGAAGAAGGACAAAACTCCAGTATTATTTTTGCCATCCCCACTCAGTTTGAGCTGGATGGGGTCACCGAAGAACATATTGACCTGCAGTTGGCTCGTATTTACAAACAAAGCAAGGGCGAGGATTTGGAGGTTTTGGCGGAAGATGGAGAAATGCTCATCAACTATGCGGCTCCGTCTTATAGCGTTCCCATGGTTTCTTTTTCCGATGTTTATTACTCCCGCGTGGATCCAAAAATCTTTGAGGGAAAAATTGTTTTGATTGGAGCCACGGCAGCACTTTTGCAGGATCGTCATTTCACTCCCATCGACTTGAATCGCCCCATGCCCGGAGTGGAAATTCACGCCCATGCCATACAAACTTTACTTGAGGGGAAATTCTTGCTGCACCAAGGTCTGGGTGGTTTCATCCTTTTGGTGGGTGGGCTTTCTTTGTTTTTTATGGCGGTGTTTTTGTGGACCCCGGTGCTTGTGGGCGGCGTGGCTTTGCTTATGGGGCTCGGTGCCTTCCCTTTTTATGCGCAATGGGCATTTAACCGAGGCACCGTTGTGAGTTTGATTTGGCCTGTGTTTGCCATGATTGCCGCCTTTTTAGCCGCACTGGCTTACCGAAATTTCACGGAGTTTGCGGAGAAGCGGAAACTCAAAAACGCATTCTCACACTATGTTTCCCCCGAGCTTGCCGAGGAAATTACGGAGAAGCCTGAGAATTTAAAACTGGGAGGAGAACGAAGAAATATCACTGCATTGTTTTTGGATATCGAAAACTTCACCAACTTGAGTGAGGGGATGGAACCGCAGGAAGTGGTGAAGGTCATCAACACTTATTTTGATGCTCTGTCTCAAGTGATCATGCACTTTGGCGGAAGCGTGGACAAATACGAAGGCGATGCGATTATGGCGCTGTTTGGTGCGCCGGTTCCCAGCACGAATCATGCGATAGCGGCTTGCCACAGTGCTTTGGCGATTGTGGAAAAAATGAAGGAACTGAATGCGGAGACGGGCCACTCCTTAAAGATTCGGATTGGGCTGGCCACAGGAGATGCGATTGTGGGCAATATGGGATCTTCCCAACGCTTTGATTACACCGCCATGGGCGACATTGTAAACACCGCTTCCCGCTTGGAAGGGGCCAATAAATTTTATGGCACCGGGATTTTGGTCAACGAAGGAACTTATGAAGCGGCGAAGGGGGAAATCTTTTTCCGATCGGTGGATCGAGTGTGCTTGAAAGGCAAGGATCAAGTGATTTCTATTTTCCAAGTTATGGGCCCGCAAGAGGGTGTGAGTGCGGATGGAAAAAAATTGGTGGAAGAGTGGAACAGCGCACTTGAAGACTATCGCAATGCGCGATGGGATGAGGCCGAAAAAAAGATGCAGGTGGTGCTCCAAAAACTTCCGGACGATGGCCCTGCTCAAACCCTTTTGGGGCGCATCACTCAACTGCGGCTACGACCTGGAAGCTGGGATGGAGTCTGGCGCTTTGACGAGAAGTAAGCCAGCTTTTTTCGCTTGGTCCCAATTGATCACCACGATCAACGAGCTGAGCAGAGTGAAGGCCAAGAAGAAGCCGTCGTATTTTGTCCAAGGTTCAATGAGCAAGATCGCGCTGAGTAGGGTTGGGAGTGTCACGGCATAAATGGCTGTTTTGTAGGAGGATTCAAATGAATAAGGAACCTTCATGATGGCGCCCACCACCATGAGCACCAAGGCAAGGATGAGCAGGTAAAACATGCGCGCAAGCATCACCACAACAAAGGTGCCAATAAAGGCCAAGACCACCAAGAAAGGAATGAAATTGTTGAGTTTGGACCAGACCTCGTTCATCACTTGATCCACAACGGTTTTGTTGAGAACGGTATTTGGGGTGCCTTCCAGAGCGATGCTTTCCACTCGATTTTCTTCAGATTTCACCACCACGGAATCCTGGGTTAGCCATGCGAGTGTGTTGTAAGCCTTGAATTGTTCCAATGAAAAAGGAGTTTGTGTGTCCACCACCAAGATGCTGAAGGATTCCAAATCTATGGGTTCGGTGGCGCTGAGACCGTTTTCAAATTCCGTCTTGAACTCTCCGTCCCATTCTTCCGTCGATACAAAGTCATTCACGCGAAAATAGTAAGGCTCTTGCATGTTGGAGTGCGCCTTTCCATCTTGAATGGTGACCACGAGTTCCTCGGGGTAAAAGTTGAGAACATTTGAGATGCTTTGCTCGATTTGATCTCTGTGCGTCAAGTAAGGAACGAGCACCAAGAAAATGCTGCACAGCAGCACGATGAGGGCGGTGAACCCCGCCAAATAACCAAAACTCTTTCCAAAAGATTGTCCGGGAATGCCGGCGTAGAAAGAGGGGGAATAAATGGACGATGGAATGGACTTGAAAAAGCCGACGGACTTGGTTTTTTTGCTCATGGGTATATGTGGATGCTCACATTTTACCACTGAAAGTTCGCTGGGGCCAAGAGCAGAACCATCTCCCCTTTCATGGGTTGTTTTTTGCAAAGTGTTTCGAGCTCGGCAAGCGTCCCGCGATGAAATGACTCATGTATTTTTGTGAGCTCCCGCGCAATGACCATGATGCGATCCGGTCCCAAGATTTCGCGCATCTGGCTGATGGTTTTTTGGAGGCGGTGAGGCGATTCGTAGAGCACGGTTGTGGAAGTGGATTCCCGTAAAGATTCGAACAAAGTTTGGCGGCCTTTTTTTGCCGGGATGAAACCGAGGTAGACAAAAGCGTTCATGGGGAGGCCGCCGCCCATGAGTGCGGTAAGAAACGCTGCGGGGCCCGGAATGGGAACGATGGAGATTCCGGCGGCGACGGCGGCCTTGAGCAAAACCCAGGCCGGGTCGGAGATACCGGGGGTTCCGGCATCGGTGATGAGAGCGATGGATTTTCCGCTCCGCATTTCTTCGATCAAGGCATTGGCTTTGGCATCGGTGCTGTAACTGTGAAAACTGGTGCATGGCGTCTCAATGCCATAATGCTTGAGCAAAATTTGAGAGTGACGCGTGTCTTCCGCCGCAATGAGGTCCACCTCTTTTAAAGTGCGCAGTGCGCGCAGTGTGATGTCTTCCAAATTTCCAATGGGAGTAGCAACCAAGTAGAGGCTCATTGTTTCCAGGGGTCAGAGGAATGGGTGATATGTGGACCTTTTAAGTACAGTGGCTCAACTGTGTTTTTTTCTTCCAGCTGCTCCACTCCGTGTGTCATCAACATCTCTCCAAGGGTCTGCAGTTCGTGACCTTCCACCACTCTCCACTTTTTTTCGAGTATGAGCGAGTGCAATTCTTCTTGCAGGGTTTCATTCAATTGTGCCACGACGCAAATGCCGCTTCCGTGCGGGTAGTCTTTGAGCAAAGGCGCAAGCATTCCCACCTTTATTTCTTCATCTTGGAATTGTACTCCGGCGTCCATGCGGCCTGCGTGCAAAATCACCAGGATCGGATCTGCAAGTGCCGCTTTTCTCCTTAAAAGCTCAAAGGTGTCGATGGCATAGAGCTTGGCGTGGAGCCCTTCCGCCAGAGCATTGGCAAAAGCAACTCCGGTACGAAGCGCCGTGAAGGAGCCCGGCCCTCGAACCACAATAATTTGCTTTATTTCTTCTTTTTGCGTGCCCGTTTCTTCCAAAAGTTTTTTTAAAAAAGCTGGTAATTCTTCCACCGCATTCCGTGTGTCGAGCCAAATTTTCTCGCTGATGAGCTCCCATTCGCCCGGACTGGCTGGGTTCTCACGCAAAAGCGCCATTTCGTGCTGAACCTGTGCGGTATTGATGGCTAATATCATAGGGAAGAAAGTTCCACTCCAGTGTAGTAGTACTTGATGATTTCTTCAAATGACCAGCCTTCTTCCGCCAACGATTTTGCGCCACAACCGGAGAGTCCCACCCCATGTCCCGCGAAGCTGCTGCTTTCACAATAGGGATCGGGAACAGAGATGAGGTAAGGGGTGTCGGTCCATCCCCAAACGGCTTTGGCGCTTTTTGTGGCCACTCCATCGGACTTGCTGAAGTAAGGAGTTTTGATGACTTTTCCTTTGTACGCCACCACCGTTCCTTCGGTTGCTTGAGCGGCTGCAACCACATTGGGGTGCCGCAGTTCATAGCCGTATCCCAAGTATTTTTGGAAAGTATTGGGGTCGTCTTCTCCATCGTAAGGCATGCCCGGGAATTTATCGGCCTGAGTTAAATAGTAGTATGCGTAGCTGCGCGCGAGCACGGACATGGTTTTGAGTTTTTCCTCAGGCGTTTCATTGGTCTCTTCTGCCATTCCCATCAAATACTCTTCCAAAGGCAATTCATTGATGAGGATCGTTTCGTTCTCCACTTCGCGCACTTCGATGGTGCCGCGGAATTGATTATCATTGATGCTGGGATCCCACGATGCCTTTTGCTCCATGGTCATGATTTTCATGATTCCGCCATCCTCCGGCACAAAACGAATGGGTTCATCGCTGGTCCATCTTTTAGAGCCGGATGACACGGTAAACGATTCTCCCGGTGTCACACGCACTCGGCTGTTTGCCTTAAATGTTTCCAATTCTTCCTCCCCCGCATAAACCGCAAAACTTGTGGAGGAGCTCACAATGGGTGACCCCACTTCGTTGTTTGGAGTGAGTTTGATTCGAATGGGATTTTTGTAGGTGGTGGCCTCAAATTCTTCTTCCGCCCCCACGGTGATTTTTAGCGCATACGCATCGGTACTGAGATTGGAAGAGCCCAACCGTGGACGAATGGACAGGGTGTGTGTGCCTTCTTCTTCCGGAGCGGTGAGGCTAAAGAAAATGCGGCTGGTGGAACCCGGTTTGAGATTACTGAATGAGATGCGTGGAGTTCCCGTTTGCATGCCCTGCGCCTTGGTGAAGGCGAGAGAGAATGGATTGGATCCCGTAGCAGTCCATGTTTGCGTGCCGGTGTTTTTCACTTTAACCCAAATGTATTTTTCTTCACCAGGCTCAAAGTTCAAATCCTCGTAAGTTTCTTGAATGATTTCTTCATCCTCATCGTCATCGTCATTGTCGGAGCTGGAGGAGGAACCGGAACTTCTTGTTTTTTCCTTGCCCTCCACAAAGAATCCGAGGTCTATGATTTGTGCTCCTTTTTCCACTCCATTGATCATTGGCACGGCTTCAAAATAAGCCAGACCTCCCTCACTTGTAGCGGTCACGGAAAAAGTGAAGGTGGCGATTTTACCCGGAGCGACCGAAGTTTCCTTCATGGTGGCGACCCCTTTTTTGGAGTCCCTTGCCATGGTGATGATTTCATCGGCGTCCGCATCCGTATCCACCTTCAAGTAGGTGCTTGAGCTCCATGTTTCGGTTCCTGTGTTTTTAATTTTTAAAGATACACCCGCTTTCTTTCCGGAATCCACAAGGATGAGTTCCCGATTCCCCTGTTCTTCGTAGGCAAATCGTCCGCTGGTTTTTTCTTCTTCCATCGCTGCGGAAACCATTTTGCGAATATCTTCCAAATAGTCAAACGCGTAATCGCCTGGGCAGGCGGTGGCGTCCACATCCCGGTGGCCCAAAAGGTTATCCATTGTATTGCCGCGGTATTTGCCTCTTCCATCAATGTCAATATCGTGGAGCTCTGCTTTTTCATAAATCAAGCCGGTGAGCGCTTGCATCATTTCTCCAGGCATTTGACTTTCTTCGTAATTCCCGATCAAAGCAATTCCCACGGTTCCCGTGTTGTATCCGGACGCATGCCCCGCCACCACTCCATCTTCCCCGGCACGGCCTTGAAACACCGTTCCATCTGGAGCAATGACGAAATTGTATCCAATGTCGCCCCAGCCGCGGGTGACCGCGTGGTAATAATAAATGGCGCGCATGGCTTCTTCGGGTTTCGTCAAACTGTCGGTGGTGGCCGTGTGGTGCACAATGATTTTCTTCACTTCTTTTGGATATGCTTGAGGCCACAAATAAGGATTCCCGTCTTCATCCGTTTCCACTTCCTCCACAATCTTCAAATCGGGATCGGTCTCGGTGTATCCTTCGTTGGTTGAGGAGCTGAGGCTGGCATCGTAGTGCCGTTTGAGTAAGATTTCTTCATCGGCATTCCAGTCTTCACGCGTTTCAATTTCTCCTTCATCTTTAAATACGAGTTTTTGCAGTTGATGCAGCGTGGAACTCTTTCCTCCATCCACGGCATCAAAAGAGACGCTGCTGAGCTTTGGCGTGACGGAAGTGTCTTCCGTGGCTAGGAAAACACGGTATTGGAAGGCTTCGCTCTCTCCCGTGATCACATAAGTCCATAAGTCTCCACTGT
This sequence comes from Candidatus Gracilibacteria bacterium, assembly GCA_041661045.1. NCBI lineage: Bacteria > Candidatus Altimarinota > Candidatus Altimarinota bacterium. The sequence continues at coordinate 142,500 of JBAZVE010000001.1, forward strand.
CTCCATCCGGATGATCTTCGTCCGCTTGCAGGGCTTGCCAGTCGGTCCATGTGCCTTCCGTGCTTCTAAAACGAATCTCAATGGAGGCGGAAGTGCCCTGAGGCAGGGCTTCCTCCCAGTTGAGACCCAGGAGTTCAAAGTTTTGATCGGCCTCATAAACGGTTGACACAAAACGGCGCTCGGTTTGGTAATGCGGCCCCACTTCAATGATGGAAGCCAGAGGTTCCAAAGGCAGTTGCAGAACCTGATCCCCTTCAATATGAGTACTGTGGCTTGGGGTTCCGTGGCTCAGCACCACAAGGAGTGGCAGGACCAGGAGAGCACCGAAACTGAGTTTTTTGAAAGAATTCATCTTGTTATTATAACATTTTTTGAGCCTTTTCTCAATGCGGCGATTGTGATAAACTTCCCACACTTTTTATTTAATTACAACTCCCCCATGGCTACCATTGTTACAGATCAAAACTTTACGGATGAGGTTTTATCTTCTAAAGTCCCCGTTCTTGTTGATTTTTTTGCCGAATGGTGTGGGCCTTGCAAGATGATTGCTCCAGTTGTGGAAGAGCTGGCTCATGAATACGAAGGCAAGGCGAAGGTCGTGAAGTTGAATGTGGATGAATCTATGGACACCGCTCAAAAATATGGAGTGATGAGCATTCCTACTTTGATTTTCTTTAAGAACGGTGAAGAAGTGGACCGCAGTGTTGGCTTGATGTCCAAAGATGCAATGGGAGAAACCCTCGATCGTTTGGCGGCTTAGCCTTCGCTACGCTTTGGCTTGTCTCTGAGCCTCTTTTTGGGCGCGCATGTCACAATCTTCGTTTTCGGGGTGGCCGTTGTGGCCTTTCACCCAGTTCCAGGAGATTTTTTTCCCTTGGATGAGGGGCGTTAGAAGCTCCCAAAGATCCAAATTCTTGTGGCGCTTCCAGTTTTTGGTGAGCGTGTTCAGCACCCAAGAAGAATCGCTGTAAAGCTCCATTTCTCGCTCTTCCGGGTGGGTTTTGGCCAACCATTTGAACGCTTCAATCACGGCGCTGAGTTCCATGCGGTTGTTGGTGGTGTACGGTTCCCCTCCCTGATCCCGATGAATTTTTCCATCGATTTTTATGAGGGTAGCCCACGCTCCCGGCCCCGGATTTCCAAGGCAACTTCCGTCGGTGTAGATTTGAATCTTCATGGACCCAATTGTAGCAAAGTTTTTTGGAATAAAAGAATTGACTTGAAAAAAGCTCCCCATCCCACTAAGATAAGCCAGCCTTTTGCGGGTGTCGTATAGTGGCTATTACCACAGCCTTCCAAGCTGTTGAGAGGGGTTCGATTCCCCTCACCCGCTCCATTAAAAAACGGTGGCCCAAGGTGGCCAGCGGTTTTTAACCGTAGTTGAAGGAGGGAAAGAGAACCCGTAGGGTTCGATACTCCCTAGGAGTGAGTGTCGCGGAAATCTGTGCGCACGCACACTTTTTGAATGGCGGATGGCTCTCTTAAGCCGAAATTTTGACCAAAATCTGTGCCCGGGCACAGATTTCCATGACCGAGCGACGACGGGAGAGTGAGCGAAGCGATATTCCCCTCACCCGCTCCAGACTATTAAAATTTTTAATAGTCTGCAGGACTTAGAGCTATTTTTGAATTTAAGCGTCCATAAAATGGATCATGCCTTGGATGCCATTTGAATATACTTTTAGCCGTATTTCTTCATAGGGGCGTTGGATGGATCTCCCTTCTTCTATGATACTGGTTAGAGTTATTGCCTCTTTCTCTCCTCGAGGTGGCTTCCGAAAACCCATCTTCACTAAACTCACGGGTGCTCTTTTTACCCACCTAAGATCCCCATGTGCAAGGATGGAAGTTTGATATGAAAGATAGGCACCTATGTTTCTAGGTTGCACCCACAGTGGTAATGACTCTCTATTGTGGAATGTATTGAGCGCATAGGCGACCTGAGTTTCATTTTCACGTAATTGTAGGAATTCACGAATCGTTTCTTCTGAATTTCTGGTTGAAATATCAGGCGTTAGATCCGCTCGGTGCATCACTTCGGTTCCTTCAGGCCCTGTTAGTCCAAATGCGTCGAAAGGTCGAGTCACATCAAAGTAATCGCCGTCTAAATCTCTTGTAAGTCCCTCTAGGTCAAAATCAGCCGCTGGCTCGTGGGGCTTGAATAAACGCGCTTGGTAGAATAATACTCCTCCATTTCTTTCTCCCCATTCCATTTGGAAAGAGTGACTGTAGGGCATCAAGCCACTTTCTTGCACCTTTCTATATAATGCTAAAACCTTTTTGGTCACAGGGCTTAAGTCTCTATCAGCTTCTGTAAAAGTGTATTCTGAGAATTCATGTGCGATCCTAAAAACTCCTCTTTGGTGTGGATGCTCAATGATTGAACCCGATTGACCCTCATTATGATCTTGGACGAGAATTCCTACCTGTCCATCAAAGGGTTTTCCCGTTTCATACTCCACATAGGCTGCCACATCTTCACTCGTGGAGTCGGCACGTACCCTTTCAATGGCTGCGAGCACTGCATCCCTTCCGCGGACTTTTGCTTCACTTGGAATCACATCCACCATCCCAAATACATCCAAGGGGTGACAGGCGCGTACTATTTTCTGTCGACTGAAGTCTATTCTTTCTAAAATTCGGACAGGGTCTTCGCCTGGAGCAAGGTAAACCGTGCCCGAAGGTAAATGTTCGCGAAGATTTGCTTGAGTGTCCCGCAAAAATGCATGCGAGCCAGCTTTACTACCGCCCTTTTCCATTAAATATCTTCGAGCGTCTGCATTCTCCCAACGGATGCTTTCTGAACTCATTGCACTCGGAGTTTTGTAATAAGAATGAATCTTACACGAACTGCTCATGAGGGGCAATTTGATACATCAAAAACCCTGCTCCTTCAAAAAGGTTCTAATAGTGTCTCACAGTAAGGCTACTCTCTTTTGATGTTGTTCAGCCACTAAGCACTGGCCCATCCCGACATCAATGCTAGAAATTGTGGTGCTGCTGGAGCTGATTTCGTTCCATTCATTACGGAGATAGAGCTTGGGCCTAAGACGACTGTAAAAGCTGGTTGATTTGGAGACTCACCTCTTGTAGGGTCATAGAAAAACATCTGTACCCTGCCTGGATCACCATCGGCAGATTTAACATCAAAGCTACTGGCTCCTAATTGAGTAGGTAGCCTTCTACCGTCCCTAACTGTTATGGGTTCACCTGGGCGGCTTGCTTCACCTTGGGACCCTATGATGCCCTCGAGTTTTTGCATAAGGGTCGCACGGCCTGTATCCATTGGTGTACCTGTTGGGATGTTGGCACCACCTCCGACATAGCGACCTCCTTCTCTGGGTGTATCCATGGGTGATATGGTTAAAATTTAGTATCGTAATTATAGCATAAATTTTTTATTATGCAAATTTGCCTTGCGGATGCTGCTCCCGCAGGTAGGTTCTAATAGCGTCTATAGTGCAGCTCCATCCTCGTCGCAGACGAGTCGTTCCCATTAAGGTGCCCCGAATGGGGTGATTTTTATTTTATCTATGCATCTTGCATTACCCTCCTCTCTATTTGATCTAAGAGTATATCTGGCAAATCTCTTCGTTCACTCACTTCTATCACCTCTTGTCCAGGCTGGAGTAGAAAAGTTTGTTTCGGCTTGAAGTTAACACCAACTATATTTGCTACAGCCAAGTCTTGCCTGTCCCGTTCCATTGATCTAGTCGCTTTTGCTAGGAGCTGCACCACGCTTGACTCTTCTGTAAGAAGCTTAAATCCTACCAGAAAAATTCCTTCACGAGTGGTTTTTACTTGGGAAATAATTTTAGCAAGGGCAACTAAGTGTAAATCTAATCCATTTCCATCTGAGGCAATTTTCCCATCTACTTTTTGGGGTCCGTAGTCAGAAGCAGCCATCGCTAGAATGGCGATGTCCATATCTGGGCGAGCAACGCGCTCCAACAGACTCCTCTGATAATGATCAAAATCTGTAACAGGACTCAGGGTTAACCGGTCAGAAATGGCACGGTAGTTTTCAATTGCAGATCGTATTCTTTGCAATTCAGTTTCAATATCAACTTCTGGGTCTGCCATCAATTCTCTTCCAAATGGAAGCCTTGCATTTTCTGCATGGACATAATCAACTTTATGCCCCCTTAAAAGAGCTACTTCCGCGATAGCTGCACCCGTAGTTCCTTTGGAACGATTGGTTAGAATTCTGACGTCATCAACGGGTACCGCAGTGCCGCCACTCGAAATAACAAAATTTAGTGGTTTTCTCATGTAACAATTGCTAATGATTGTAAGGCCTGTCCTACTGATCCCTTCCCCAAGTTGTCAAATGCGACATGGACGGTAAACCGTGATCCTTCTTGCACCCAATACACATGTACTTCATCGGTCCCCACTACTTCGCCCCATTGAGGAGTCTTGTTACGGTGCACCACTCGCCCTGAAGTGAAAGGGTGCTCTGAATAAGGAACCTCTTCGGAGGTTTTTAAGTCGCCATGAATAGCCATGGTCGTACCACGGTAGCGTCTAGCCAACTGAGGGACCATTCTTAGTTCTAGCGCTTGTACGCCCAGATTGCTTTTGATTTCAGGAATATGAGGATGATTCAAGCCTGTATTTGGGACAATAAGGTCTTGTTCTGGATTCTCTTCAAAAAAAGTAACCCATTTTTTCCCACCCGTTGAGGCTCCACCAATGGCTTCAATATGAACCGCACTCCTAGTGTCGATTTGATTTCTTATAGGCCACAAGGCCAAGGAAGCGGCTGTAGCAAAACATCCCGGCCCGACAAGTCGAGTTGTTCCTTTTATAAGTTGTGGATTCAATTCTGGCAATGCATACTCCCATCCTTCTTTGCCTCGATGGATTCCAGAACAATCATAAATAACAAGACCGGGGTTGATGGCAGCTATTCCTTCTACTACCTCCAGACTATGCCTACGCGGAATGGCAGAGACTACTGCAGTGCAGTCCATCAAGGCTTTTACCTTTGCCTCGTACGAAGCCGTTCTCCAATCTAGATCAGGGGACCCCAGTTCAAAATCTTCGTGTGAGTCAAGCCTCCTCACAAACTCCGCCCCAATTGGCCCTGTTTTTCCTAAAAGGAGTACTTTTTTCATGTTATTTAATTAATTCGCTGGGCTCCCAGCTAAACATATCTCTAGTTACTCTACCCATTCCTTCTGGAGCCGACTCTCGTGGAAAATATCTATACTCTGTATGCTCATTAGATAGTTGGATCGCATTTGGATCACCCTCTACGTCAAGCAGATAGCCATGAACGACATAAAGTCGACCCCTCTTAACCTGTACCGCCCGCCTAACGGCAATTTTCCTTGCTACTACCGTGTTGAGAGCGGTTTCTTCAAAGGTTTCTCTCCTCACCGTTACATCTAATGGCTCTTTCCCAACGATATTCCCAGCTATTCTCAGAAACTCACGTCTCCCGCCTGGGAAACACCATTCGTTTGGGTATGATCTATCAAAGCTAGGTCTTTTCAAAAGCAACTTTTCCCCTAATGGATTCTGAATAATGCCTATTGCAACTTCAATAAGCTCCGGCTTGGCTCCACTTTCACACATGGCCACCCACAGTTCTCTTACCCTTTTCCATTCTGTTAAAGGGTCTTCAATTTCCTCTGCATGTGCCCACAATATGTTTTCCTTGGTCTCAATGGCCATTGCCTTCTTTAAAAATAGTTTCGCATTTTGACACTTAATTTAGATCCTGTCAATCCTTTCCAGACCCTCTTCAGGACTGTTTTTGCGCTTGTCTATGCTTACATTAGACTACCTGAATACCAAGAATACAGAGCAGGTGGAGAACCTTCTTTCCAATGTCTTACCCGAGAGGAACCGTCTGAACTAAAAATAATATCCATTTCATTGAGGCCAGTTTCTGCATCTTTTCCCAACTGTAAGACTCCATGTTCTTCATCAAATACAATAAATCCACTTTGAATTGCACTTGAAACTCCTGTAAGAAAATTCGCCCTACGCGCGTTTGCGTTTGGAAATTTTTCTTGTAGTTTAGTGGTTAAAAACCTTACTGGATCTACATCCCCAACTTGCAATGCAATACTTCGCCTCACTAGCATTAAAGCCTCTCGTAATTCATTGTTGGTTTCTATTTCATTGGCATCCCAATTCTCTATTCTTCTACCACGAACGGATTCTGCATAGTTAGGGTCGAATATCATTCGAGCATAACGCTTTTGCAGATAATCAGGCAGATCGCTTGGTATAATGGGTTCGAGTTCTGAGGCTGGACGCCAATTTGGCAGACTTATAGCTAAACCATTAGCTATATCTTGTCCGCGTGATGACCAGAGTTCAGAATAGTAGGATTCTAATTGAGTTCCTACGCTATCAAGTTCTTGGAGTATGGAAGGATATTCCCTGAAGTACCACCTGGCTCTGGCTATGTCTTGTCTTGCATAGACTACACTTCCAAAAATAAGATGATTCTTCCCTCTTGATATCTGGTCTTCTGTATATTGCTTGATCCTCTCCAGTAAAACTGTCCTGATAGCATCAGCGATGGATTGAGCCCTAGCTTCAGATTTGTCTTGCGTTTCACACAATTCAAGCGAAGCAAGATTGACTGCTAAATCATGAACTGCTGAGCCAGTCGTTGAAAGTACCGGGTAACTAAGGGGTTGTTTAGTAATGTTACGGAATCTCTCGAGACTGGCCTCGAATCGTGGGTTCAATAAATTGCTTGCGGTGGCCACCACTTGATCCTTGAGGTTTTTAGTACTAGCGAAATCTAGAAAAGCTTGAAGTGCCTCAACTTCCGCTAGCAATGCCCCATCCATATGGGAATATCTATGGAATGTGTCTTTGATACAATGCTTTACAATCTCAGGATTCGCTAAATTATCAGCTGTCAGCAACTCGTTGAGCCAATAGTTGTTATCTATGTCCGGAAAAAATTCGCTCATGTTCTCTCTTTCAACCCAGGCTAAATAAGGTGCTCCTTGAAAGCAGTGTGGAATATGTTCCGCTAACCTAGCAAAAGCCTGCTGCGCCACTTTGGGTGAACATCCGCACTCCTCGGCCATCCACCACAATATTTCGGAAAAATTTTCGGGCGATTTTATTCGATTGACCCCAGCTAGTTTTTCATCATCCTCTCCTGCCCATTCAGATATTTCAGGATAGTACTTAGCTAAAATAATTCTGTTTCTCAAGCTCAATCCTCTTATAGCTTCAGGTGTCAGATATTCGTGGAGTGCCATAAAACAGCTAGCCTTTTCTTCCCATGTGAGACCCAGTTCATAAATATCAAAAAAGACCTTTGTGAATTCCCCAGGGTTATTTACTAAATCCTGGCCTCCCTTCTCTTTTGGATCACCAAACCCATAGGGAGTACTCCAGGTCGATTCCTCTGCTCCACGGAGCGGGGATGCAGTATGTTCAGATTGAGACTTACTCATGATTTAGACTACGGTTGGCTAGTATAACAATAAGATTTAGATATGTCAATCCTCCCGTGTCTCCAAAAAAGGTTCTAATAGCGTCTATGGTGCAGCTCCAAGAGGTTTACAGGTCAAAAGAACGAGATCCCAATATCTCCAAAATCAGCTTTTTGACCGTAATCTGGGTCAGATGTCCCCCTTTATAGCTATACTCGGGAAAAGATCGCGAAGACTTGCGATGCGGGGATCTGGGTTAACTGTCGATCTGGCAGCATTACGGAAGAGACCTTGTACAGCGCCTATAACCCGTGGATCGTCGGTTACGGCCTCAGTAAGATATACCAGCTCACGGTCACTCCAATCCCTACCCCCGTTCAGCCAAGACAAAAAATTCTCAACACGATTAAAATTCAAAACAATGGGTGGCTTCAAATCTGGATCCCTATGAATAGCCACTTCCCTATCCAGCAAATAATCTCGGACTATTGGATCAGCCAAGAACATATCTGCCCATTGCTTGAGTTTTTCTGAATGACCTACTCGACTTCTATCTTTATCTCTTTCCCGTCCACTCATCTTTTGGAATTTGGCTCTCATCTCCGCTTCAATTCGGTCTATAATGGAAGCGATAGCGTCTTTTGTTTGTAAGGAGATTTCTCTTGATCCCTGTTCATCCACTAACTGTTTAAGAAGAAGGGTTATTCCAACGAAAAAGGAGATAGTTGGTGTCGAGTGCAGAGCTTTAATATCCTGGTCGCGAACTGATCTAGACACTCCCTCAATTTCACCATTAAATCGCTTCATAAGTGCTTCTCGGGTCATAGCCCTAACAACTTCTTCCTTTTCATAGCGCTCAGCTAGAGTGAAAAAACTTTCCAACTCAGCCAGCATTTCTTGTTCAGTAGGTGTAATCCTATACGGCCTACCCTGAATAGCATGAGCTATCCGTTCAACAACTTCAGGATGACTTTCTATGTCCTCCATGAGTCTGGGCTCCCAGGCTTGAAGGTCAAAATCTGGAAAATATTCTCGTATTTTACGCCGGTCAGTAAAGACCAGATCAGGCCTATCCCCCAAGATTTCAGGTGTCTTTCCCTCTAATTTTTTCATGCATGCCTCTCCCACTTGTAGATTGCACCGGGACATAAGAATAGATCCGAGCAACTCATCATATGAAAGTGAGGGGTCACCTGTAGAAAGTCTTTCCAACTCACTGGTAAAGTAGCTTGGGAAGACAGCCTCCTCCTCCCCACTGATACTATTCAAGTTAGGGAAGTACTTGGCCAGTTCCCTTCTTATTGCATAAGAAGCCCTTTGAACAGACTCCACCAAAAGTTTACTGCGTTGACGATCACTTAGAAGTGCGTCCAAGGCATCAGCAATAATCTTTCTGTAATCCTCATCCTCTAAAAGGCGTGTATACTCCTGAGTGCGTGCAAAATAGGTAAGAAAGTTTCCGGGGTCTTTTTTAATCTCTTCGCAATGCCACAATGCTAATTCGCACTCGCCTTTTTTCCCTGTATCTGGTGCTTGATCTTTTAACATTTTTGGATTGGAGTAAATGGTCAATGCAGAGTCGGGACCTGCCATCGTTACTAGAAACTAGTCTATACTAAAACTTGATTTTGTCAAGCCCCCTATGGCTGGAAATGTTGAAACTCCACCCTCGTCCCAAACGAGTGTTTTCTAGCTCTTCTTGTAGCTCTGGATCAGGACCCCAAGCACAATAAGCACCAGCCCGATGATTGAAGAGATGAGGATCGGCTCTCCAACAAGGAAATGGATGAAGATTAAGGAGGCAAAGGGCGTTAAAAAGACCAAATTCGAAACCTTGGCCGTTTCCCCAATCTCTAAGGCTTTGAACCAAAAAACAAAGGCCAGGCCGTTGGTGAAGAATCCAATCCACGCCAATCCTGCCACTTGCTTCATGTCCAGGCTGGGTATCTCTGAAAAGAACAAGACACTCAAAAGAACATAAATAAAACCAAAAAGGTAATAGTAGAACATGGAGGAGAAAACTTCGTATTTTAGTTTTTTACCAAGCACCGAAAAAAGGCCGTAAACCATGGCTCCTGAAGCCGCCATAAGGATTGCCGTGAGGTTTAGGTTGTCCAAGGACATCCATTCTCCCTTGGAAACCACGATTGCAACTCCAATAAAAGAAAGCAGGATGGAAATGACTGTACGCCCAGTGAACTTCTCTCTTAAAAGCAGTACTCCAAAAATAACCACCATTACGGGCCACAGATAGTTCACCACAAAGGCCTCTTGTGCCGAGGTTCTTTCAATGGCTCCAAATAAAAACACATAATACAAAAAGCACCCCAAAAAGCCCATTCCTGCAAGTTTCCATATGTCTTGTTTTTTGTAGGTGGTGAGATCCTTTAATTTGCCCTGAAACAGCATGATTAAAAAAAGCCCCACAATAGTGAATGGGAAACTGTAAAAGATGAGCTGAATACTTGAAATGTCCTGAAGTATGAGCTTGCTTACGGAAGCTGTGGAACCCCACAGCAAAATAGCGAGAACCGTGTAAATATAAGCGAGCTTGGATTTCTTGACCATGCACCGATTATAGTACTTTTACTGCCGTAGTGAAGCCCTTGAAAACTGGTGAGGTCTTCACTAAGATGCCTCCATGGACTGGATTTCGATGCTCATGATTGTTGGGGGACTCTGTTTGTTTGAAACAGTGAGTTCCATCGACAATGCCATTATTAACGCGGAGGTGCTCAACACCATGAGTCCCAAGGCGCGCCGATGGTTTTTGCTCTGGGGGATTTTGTTTGCGGTGTTCGTGGTTCGTGGGCTTTTGCCCTGGTTGATTGTGTTCTTTACGGCGCCGGAGCTTGGATTTATAGGCTCACTGACGGCCACTTTCAGCAGTGATCCTGCCGTGATCGAGGCCATTGAATCCAGCGCCCCTATTCTGCTCAACGGAGGAGGTGTGTTTTTGATCTTTTTGTTTTTCCATTGGCTGTTCTTGGAACCCAAAAACTATGGGCTTCGCGGGGAAAAGTTCTTCCACTCCCAAGGTGTTTGGTTTTACGCCGTGGTCTCTATTTTGCTGGCGGCTGTTGTTTGGTTCAGCATAAAAATCAATCCCACGATGGCATTTGGTGCTGTGGTGGGCTCAACCGCTTTCTTCATCACGCATGGGTTTAAAGAGAACGCCGAAAAAGCCGAGGCGGATATGCTCAAAAAAGGCGGCCTCTCGGACATCAGTAAGATTTTGTACCTGGAAGTGATCGATTCCACCTTCTCGATTGATGGAGTTTTGGGAGCCTTTGCCTTCACGCTTTCCGTGCCTTTGATTTTGCTTGGAAATGGACTTGGCGCCATTGTGGTGAGGCAGCTCACGGTTGGGAATATTGAGAACATTAAAAAATACGCCTACCTCAAAAATGGCGCCATGTATTCCATTTTAATCTTGGGAACTGTGATGCTCGCGCACAGTTTTGGGGCTCACATTCCCGAATGGGTCTCCCCCGTGACGACCACTGTGGTGATTCTCTTTTTCTTCCTCAAATCCAAAAAAGCACTGGGCGTGCTTTAGGTTGAAAAACAAAAGTCGCCCTAAATGTTTCCAATCGTCGTTCAGCATCAGGTGAGAGCTTGGAGTAAAGGTGCAGAACATTGCTGTAACTGAGCTTTTACTTAATCTGTTGATCGTTTCCCGAGGGAAAGACCGGCCAGAAAAAGGTATCTGTCTATTCCTTCTTTCTGAGTACTAAACCCACTGCAGAACGAGGTGATAGTGGCCAACGGAACTTTGGGAAGTGTCCGTCCATCCAGGCTTACTTGGCGATTAGAAACTTAGGGCGCAGAAAGTCAGAAAATAGATTCTGTCATCCCGAGGAAGGAGTACCTTCTGTGCCATAAGTTTCACGCGATTTTTCAAAGGACATCATGTTATTGTATCACGATTTGCAAGTTTTTGCAAGAGGCAATGATGATGAAGATTTATTCTTGTGCGACCTTTAACTTTGCTGTGATGCCCGCTTGCACCTCTTCCGGGGTTTCGGTGGAGGCATCCAGCCCCATACCGGGATGATCCACCCAATCGGACCTTCTTGGCGCGGGCTTTTGAACTCCCAAGCCTCGAAGTGGGCGGGCGGGTTGAGCGATCTGACCTTCCCCTTCTTCCCATGCTTTCTGCGTATCTTTCATTGTTGATTTGTTAAAAGCACTTTCAGTTTAATATCTTTTTTTGCGGATGTGAACCCCCGGTGTTAAACTCTCCCCATGATACTTCCCAAAGGATCCAATCCCTACACGGTGCTTTCGCACGAGCTTTTGCATGAACGGCCGTTCGTTCGTTCCTACAAAGATGAGGTGCTTATGAAGGGCCTTAAAAAAGATTACAGCTATCTTGAAACAGATGGCAGCAGCGGCATTGTGGCCCTCAATGAAAAGGGTGAAGTTGCATTGGTCGGGCAGTGGCGTTACCCCGTTCAAGACTACCATTGGGAAGTTCCCGCGGGCATGGCGGAGCGGGGTGAAAGCCCTTTGGAGAATGCAAAACGCGAGCTTTTGGAAGAGGCTGGCGTGCAGGCTTTGGAGTGGACGGCGCTTGGAGCTCTCCACATGGATGGTTCCAAATTGGCCCACACCACGCATTTATTTTTAGCGCAAAATTTGACGGTTGGAGCAAATGCCCCCATGCCGGACGAAGAGCTTGCCGTGAAATGGCTTCCGCTTGAGACGGCTTTATTGGCTGTTGAGAAAGGCGAAATCCAAGATGGCCTGACCATCATCGGATTGCTTAAAGCTCAACGGATTCTCCAAGGCTCGGGACCAAAACTTCCTTGATGCCGTTTTGCAGCATGGCGGTTTTTAAGTCTTCGCAGGCTTGGTCTTCCCCGTGAACGAGGATGAGTTTTTGAAGCCCTCCCACTTTGGTGGCGTAATCGAGCAAGTCGCTGCGATCCGCGTGGGCGGAGTAGGCGTTCATGATTTTGATTTCCATTTTCACCGCGTAGGGCTTTCCAAAGATGTTTACGGGATTCATTTTTTCAATAAGTTTTCGCCCCAGGGTGTTTTGTGCTTGGAAACCCACAATAATGAGAGTGTTGCGGTGATCTTCGATGGAGTTTTTGAGATGATGCAAAATGCGTCCGTGTTCACACATTCCTGAAGAGGAAATGATGATGCAGGGCCCATTGTGTTCGTTGAGTGCTTTGGATTCCTCCACGGATTGTATGTAATGGAGTTGAGCAAAATTGAATGGATCGTCTTTATCGTTGAGAAAAAGTTTCTGCGTCTCTTCGTCGAGCACGCCGAGGTTGTTTCGGAACACTTCCGTGAGATTCACGGAGAGCGGAGAATCCACATAAATCGGGAGTAGAGGGATTTTCCCTTCATCCACAAGCTTGTGCAGCTCGTAAACGATTTCTTGTGTACGACCGAGTGAAAAGGCCGGGATGAGGATTTTGCCTCCCCGCGCCGCGGTGTTTTTTACAATTTCCGCAAGTTTACCTTCCGCCTCCAAAATGGATTCGTGAAGACGGTTCCCATAAGTGGATTCCATGATCATGATTTCAGCCTCCTCTACCTGGTACGGATTGCGAATGAGTGGCATGTTTCGGCGCCCCAAATCGCCCGTAAAGACCAAGCGCTTCACCTTGCCATCGTCGTGATCTTTGATGGTGAGGATAGTGATGGCGGAGCCTAAAATGTGTCCGGCTTCACGGAAACACAGCATAATGTCCGGATCGCCAAAAAGATTCATGCAGGTGTCGTAGTCCACTCCCTTGGCCATGGGCAGCGTTTTTTCCACATCTTCACTGGTGTAGATCGGCTCGATGAGCGTTTCACCGGAAGCTTGTTTCTTTTCGTTGAGGTACTCCACTTCCCTTTCCTGAATAAAGGCGGAATCGCGAAGCATGTAAGCCATGAGATCCACGGTGGGTTTGGTGCAATAAATAGGCCCATTGAATCCTTGTTTCACCAGGTTGGGCAGATTCCCCGAATGGTCGATGTGCGCATGAGAAAGAATCACGGCATCCACCTCTTCCGCCTTGAAACCAAAATTTTTGTTCTTTTCGCGTTCCTCATTTCGTCTTCCCTGAAACATTCCGCAATCGAGCAATATCTTTTTCCCGTTCACCTCCAAGAGGTGCCTTGAACCTGTAACCTCTCGATCTGCGCCGTGGAAGTGGAGCTTCATATTGAAATTGTGTCAAATGTTCATTACAGTATAGCACTTGGTGAGCATTTCAGCAATTCCTTCTTCCTCATAAACCATGGCGATAGAAAATACTTTAGACAAGGTGGTGCTCCCTCTTACGAGAAAGGTGCACGCCAAACCGGTCCTTGGCCCCGGAGATACGGCTCTCCATGTCCCTAGGCCTGAGCTTTTGGCCTTACCCGTGAGTCAATTGACTGAAGCGATCTTACAAGATGGCGTGCGGCCTCTAAAAGTTGTAGAGGGAGTGCACGGTCCTGCTGTGGATTTGCCAGGTCCTCCCCCACGACGGGTAGCGCTTCCTGCGCCCAATGGAACGGATGGAATCTTTTTTCTGCATTTCCCTGATGAAGCAAGTGTGGCCGGATTTCCTGACTGGATTAGACAAGAGTGTTTCCCCATTTGGGGAGCACGACGGGAACGCCCAAAGGCTGAGCCTTATTCTGGTGCCTGGGCCGGGGCTCTATTTGGGGAGGATTTGTATAGACTGATTGAGCGTTCGGCCTCAGCAATCCCTCACGACTCTGCTCAAGCTCTTGTAGAACGGATGGTTTTGGCCGATGGGATTGAAAGAACCACTAATGGGATCAAGCTGCGTGTCTCCAGTTCAGAACACCAGAGTTTCTTTGTTGGTGGGATACGAGCTCAACTCAAAATCGCAGGATTTAGTGAGCAGGAGGTGATTCCCAATAGAGCTTATGCGTTTTCCGGTTCCCCGAATAAGAATCGGGCGCTTATTGATTTGCTTTCCTCTGCAATTGGTCAAATAAGAAGCATTGATTTCTATGAATACAGCCTTGAGCGACTCTGGAGAGGGGCGGCACAGTTGCAATGCACGATGGAGGTGATGAACGGTCAAGTGGTGCTTTCCCTGAGAGGAAATTAAAACTTCACTCCTCCACTCTTAGTTTCGGTTCGCCTCCATCCACAAGGTCTACGGTGTGCTCCGTCACGGTGAGGATGCCTTCTTTGATTTTGACGCCGAGGACGAGGCCGATTTGAGTTTCGGGTGACCAGTATTGGTCGAAAACAAAATTGCCCAAAGAATAGTAAATGGGCACGCCGTTGTAGACCTCCGAATTTTGGACCACATGAGGATGATGCCCCCAAATAAAATCGGCGCCGGCATCAACAAAAGCGTGGGCCTTGTTTACCACGGATTCGCGAGCGGTGGGTTCGTATTCAAAGCCCCAGTGGACCCCAATGATCAAGTGATCCACGAGCGGGTCGACTTCTTTTATTTTTGCAACGGCGGCATCGGTGTCGAGGCGAATCACGGCATCGTTGAGCCCCAGGAATCCAACGGTGGTGCCTGCAAAATCATAGGTGATGAAACTGTAGTCGCCGTTGGGAGTGTCGGGATGACCAAAACCTTGCATTCCGGCTGCAGCCAAATAATCGTGGGTTTGCCGAATGCCGTCTTTGCCCATATCCAAGGTGTGGTTGTTGGCCATGCTGAAGGTGGTGAAGCCCGCGTTTTTGAGTAGAGTGGTGACGCCGGGCTCAAAATTGAAAACCATGGCGGTTCCGTTGTTCACATAGGCGGAGTCGGTGATTGGGCCTTCGAGATTCCCAATGATGAGATCCAGCTCAGAGGCCTCCAATGCGCTTTGCACGGCGGTGATGAGCTCCGGCATGTGCGAAAATGGAAACGGTTCCTCTCGCTGTTGTCGTAAAGTTTTGATGTAACGGTCGAGCATGATGTCCCCCGTAAAAAGCATGGTGATTTCTTCGGAGCCCTCTTTTTTTGTCCACAATTCTTCAAGAAAACGCGCCTGTGCCGTGAGCATTTTTGAAGAGGAAGACGCGAGCAGACTGACCGCCGTGAGGAGCAAGGCCAAGCCGATGTGGACGGCGTTTTTTTGGAGGGGAGTGAGAGTGGGCATTTTCATTTGTGATATTTTTTACCGGCGAGAATGGTGAAGGCGCGGTAGAGTTGCTCTTTTAAAAATACTCTTACCATTTCGTGCGTGAAGGTCATTTTTGAAAGCGCGAGCTGTTCTTGTGCTGCGGCGAGCACGGCCGGGTGGAGGCCGTGCGAGCCTCCGATGAGAAATTGAATGTGGCCTGCTCCAAAATCCCGTTCTTTCCGTAAGAGTTCGGCAAACTCCTCGGTGCTCATTTCTTTTCCTCGTTCGTCCAGCGCAATGATGCGTGCATCTTTGTTGAGCTTTTGTAGGAAAAGGTCGCTCTCTTCCTTTTGCACTCGGGAGCGGTCATCATGCTTGCTGGCCTGCAGCACCGTGTTTTCCAGCTTTGCAAAGGCTTGCAAGCGTTTTTCATACTCTGCTTCCAAAGCAGACAAATGCATGTCCCGCGTTTTGGCCACTTGAAGAATTTGAATTTTCACTTCCCCAGTTTAGCGCAGGCTTCCTTCTTGGGAAAGCTGAGCAATGGCCTCCGCGCTCAAATGCATGGCCGCCGCATTCGCCTCAATACGGTCTGCAGCGTCTGAACCAAAATTTTCATCCACCAAGTTTACCATTTGCCCGATGTTTTGGGCTTTTTGCACTTCGGGGTGATTGAGAATTTCTTGGAAGAAATTGGACGGAGGCAGATGAGACACAAAGGATTGGTAAGCCTCGGCACTGTATAAATATTCCGCATTGGATCCTCCGGCCGCCTGCATGATTTCCGCATGCTTATCTGTGAGAAGATCCTTCACACTTTTTGCGTCCGACTGCGTTTCCCACAATGTTTTTGCAGGTTCGTTTGCAGGTGCAGTGGAAGAAAGCACGGGTGTTTTGAAAAGTTCTGGAGCAGCAACTGAGGGTGTTTCCACACTGGTGGAAGCCACTGCACTAGAGCTTGATTCTGTATTGAAATCTTGAATTCCTGTTCCCAAAACTGCAATCGTCGCGAGTCCGGCGGCCCCAAGTACGGGAGTTGTGCTTTTATCCAGCACTTCTCCCACAACACTCATCACTCTTTTCACCGCATTTTGCACTTTGCTTGTGATTTTGCTGAGCCAAGAGGTCTTTGGTGCCGAGGTTTCCATCTTTTCCCCTTCGGCAAACCAAGCGGCTTCCGTTATTTCCTCTTCTTCCTTAAACCAGGTGCTCTCTGCATTAGTTTCTTCCGCAGATTTTACATATTTAGGTATAGGTGCGTCTGAGGCAGAGGCAATCCCCATCACATCCGTGGGTGTGAGTGTGCTGAGCCCATCCTCGGCTTCCTCTTCTAGGTCGAAGTCTGGCATGTCCGATTCTGATTCTGGAAGATCAATGTCATCTTCCCATAGTTCCCATGTCATGTTGTAGATAAGTTAAGTGTCTTGCGAGGGATATGACGACTGGGCTAGGATTTTCTTACACAAATTGCTAAAATTTGGCTTGTGAAACCTAAAAAGAACCAAGAGCTGGAACTCAAAATTGATGCGCTTGTTTATGGTGGAAATGGCATTGGACAGGTGGAGGGATACAAGGTTTTTGTGGACAGCGTGGCGCCCGGGGATTCCGTTTTGGCGCGAATGACCAAGGCAAAAAGCAGTTATGGGGAGGCCAAACTTTTGAAGGTTTTACAGCCTTCTGCGCTGCGCATTGAACCTCGCTGCAAACATTTTTCCGTGTGTGGCGGCTGCAAATGGCAGTTTTTGGATTATGCCAAGCAATGCGATGAAAAAGAGCAACAAGTGAAGGATGCCGTTTCACGCATTGGCGGGCTTCCGGTTTCCTTGGTGAAGCCGCTGATTCCGTGTGTGGAGCCGTGGTTTTATCGCAATAAAATGGAGCTTTCATTTGGACTTTCGGCGAGCGGAGAGGCGATGCTTGGTTTTTATCCCCCCGGCTATCATTATGAAGTTTTTGATTTAGAAGAATGCTTTTTGCAGTCGGAACTTTTGGCGGAGATTGCGAAAAAAGTGCGAGACTTTGCCAACGAGCACAAGATCCCCGTTTACAATTCCAAAACACACGAAGGCTTGCTGCGAACGCTCACGGTGCGCGAGGGGAAAAATACAGGCGAAGTGATGGTGATTTTGACGACTTCCACCGGTGTGTTCGATCATAAAGATGGCTTTGTCGCTTTGTTTGAGAACGACCCTCGCATCAGCTCCGTGTACTGGAATAGTGTGTACCAAGTGCCGGGGCAACCCACCTGGATTGAGGAAAATTTGCTGGCGGGGAAAGCGAGCTTAACGGAAACACTGATGCTGGAAACCGGTGTGCAATTGGAATTTGATATCCTCCCCCAAGCCTTCTTCCAAACCAACACCAAACAAGCGGAAGTGCTGTACTCTCAAGTGCTTTTGGCGGCGGGCCTCACGGGTGAAGAAGTGGTCTTTGATTTGTACTGCGGCACCGGAACCATTGGACTTTTTTGCGCGCACAAGGCCAAGCAGGTGGTGGGCATCGAAATCAATGAATCCGCCGTGGAAAGCGCGCGGGGCAACGCGCAACGGAACAAGATCAGCAATGTAAGTTTTTACCTCGGCGGCGTGGAACAACGATTGGAAGAACTCGGCAAAAGTAGTGTGGCAAAGCCCGACATCGTGATTGTGGATCCGCCCCGCGCCGGCCTCGAAGGCGATACCGTAGAAAAAGTGGCGGCCTTCCGCGCAAACAAAATCGTCTATGTTTCTTGCAACCCCAGCACGCTCGCACGAGACCTCAAACTCTTTGCCGAAAAAGGCTACACGGTGGCGAGCATCCAGCCCGTGGACATGTTCCCCCAGACGCATCATATTGAGTGCATCGCTGTATTAGACAGTCAGTAGCTCTTTCACTCCAGTTAAAGCTTTTACATTACTAACGAGGGTTTGGAAACCAGCTTCAAGGTTCGCACACGCTTTTCCTACTGGTCTGTCACCAGAAAAGATGTGTACCCACCCATCAGCTACCATAACCTGATCTCCTTTAACTATGAGCCTTCTACGCGCATGACCAAATCTTCCTGTCCCTTGTCCCCAACCAGTACTTACTGTTAGCTCAGGGTAGTTAAAGCATACTAATGAAACAAAGCTATAAGTTGAACCTGGCAACCCAAACTCACTCACAGAATGAGGAGGGCAGGTTGTGAGGATTAACATATAGTTATCCCCATCAAGGGCACCAAAGGCCTGATACAAAGGAGCACCCTCAGTATTAGATACTTCAGCAAACTTGGTTGGGCGCACAGGTGCCTCAAAAGAGCTGTCGGGGTCCACATACATCCTAGTTGCAACTGAATGATGATGTAGGGTTTGAAGTACTTGCTGTAGACTCCCTCGCTGTGGATCAGTTAAGCCAACGGGACCAGTCTCTGGTGAAATTGTCTGATGACCTTTGGCTCGCCCCCTACCATCACTCAATGCAGCTTCAACGGAACTATGGAAGCGCTCCTCTTTAGCAAATGCTTTCAGTTGTGCTGTATGACCGTAGCCTACCGAAGTCCCTAGGTCAGCACGAGTTAATAAGCTTTGTCCTTCCCGAAGCAGTTCCACAGCAGCATCCCGTGCTTTCCTCTCAAGAATGTCGGGGTTACTCATAAGGAAATGGATTTACGAGTTAAGTGTCATACTTTAATCAAGGGGCTTTATGTTGTCAAGATTCCCCTTTCTTAAGCCATTCCAGTGCTTCTATCTTGCTGGAAATTTCATGCTCCAGTTGTTTTTCCATGAGTTCGCTCAGGATTTCGCCGACACGGGGGCCGGCTTTGAGGCCGAGGGTGGCCATGATTTCTTCTCCTGTTAAAAATGGTTTGGGTTTTTCTTTGAAGTGGGAAAGGCATTCCGCATACGCTGCTTTGACTTTGTGGTAGAGGCTGAGGTCGCCGGGCGTGGTGCCCGCTGCATCGGCGTAAAATAAAAGAAGCAAGTCCGGGAAACGGGGGTCGAGGAACCAGTGGCGCTGACGGCCGATGGGCATGTCCAGCAATTGTTGCATCATGAAATGGTGTTTCACCACCCATGAAACATGCTCAATGTCGTGGCGCGAAAAGCGCAGGCGGCGCATGATGCGTTCGGCGATTTCGGCGGAGACTTCGGCGTGGCCATCGGTGCGGATGCGCTCGGCAATTTTAAAAGTTTCGGGCTTGCCGATGTCGTGAAAAATCACGGCCCAGTGGGCCAGAAGTCCGGCGTCTTCGGGCAGCGAATCGAGGGCATGCATCAGATGCGTCCACACATCGCCTTCTTGGTGGAATTGCATGGGTTGAGCCAAGCCTTTGCACGCTTCCAGTTCAGGCAAAATGTACGGCAGCACTTCGGTGTCCTGCATGTCTTCAAAGGCCACCGGAGCACTCTTCGCCAGAATGATTTTATTCAGCTCGTCGCGCACCCGTTCCCAGCTCACTTTGTCGGCGAGTTGCGCGTGTTTGCGCAGGGCGGCGTAGGTGTCCGGATGGTAGCCAAAATTGAGTGTGTTCTTAAAACGAATGGCGCGAATGATGCGCAAATGATCTTCCAAAATGCGTTGATGCGGGTCTCCAATGAATCGAATGAGGCGATTGCTGAGGTCGTCTTGGCCACCGACAAAATCGTGAACTTCTTTGGTGACAGGATCATAAAAAAGTCCATTGATGGTGAAGTCGCGGCGCTTGGCATCCTCCTCCGCATGGGTGAAAAGCACGGCATCCGGGCGGCGGCCATCGGAATACCCGGAGTCGCTGCGAAAGGTGGCGATTTCAAAAGTATGACCGTTTTCCACCACATGAATCACGCCAAAACTCTTCCCCACCGCGTAGGTCTCTTTGAATGATTTTTCAATTTCGTCGGGCAGCGCGCTGGTGGCGATGTCATAATCCTTGGGCTCTTTTTTGAGCAGCATATCCCGCACGCAACCTCCCGCAAAATACGCCTTATATCCGGCGTCTTGCAGAGTCTTTACGATTTGTGTGGCGGTTTGGTGCATGGCAGCATCCATGATAACACCCTATCCAAAAAATGTCGCCAGTTGAGCCCAAATAAGAGGAGGAATTCTTTCTTATGGATTTATCCTGTGAGTCGGGTCTGCCCAGTCTGGATCCTCCAGCACTGAGACGATTTGGTCGATTGCACCCCTTGCACAAGTTATTAATCCTACTACTCTATTGGGTACGGGATGGTGGGCACTCCCTCTTCCCAGTTGTTTAAGTACCTGTTTGACCATGTCTCTTGCGGTAGAACCTCCTTCGGGAATTCTCATAAAGTAATGTTTTTAAAAATTAATGAATCACTTTACCATGACTATGATAAAATACAAATTATGTTGATTCTTTCACTAGAAACTTCGTGTGATGAAACCTCTGTGGCCGTGGTGCGTGGTGGTCGGGAGGTGCTTTCCAATGTGATTGCTTCCCAGATTGCCAAGCACACCGAAACCGGGGGTGTGGTGCCGGAGGTGGCGGCGCGCGAGCACATTACAGCGATGATTCCGGTTTTGCGGCAAGCGCTTGCGGAGGCGGGTGTGGATTGGAGCGCAGTCGACGCGATTGCGGTGACCAAAGAACCGGGGCTGATCGGCTCGCTGGTGGTGGGGCGCGTAACGGCGGCAGCGCTGGCTTTTGCCTTGGATAAGCCCCTGATTGAGGTGAATCATATTCATGGCCATATGTATTCCACTTGGCTGCTGGGCGAGGACCTTACGGAACCCCTCCCCGAGTATCCTATTTTGGTGCTCACGGTTTCTGGCGGGCATAATGAACTGGTTTTACTGAGCGGTCCGGGGCAGTTTACGCTGTTGGCGGAGACCGTGGATGATGCCGCGGGTGAGGCTTTCGACAAAGTGGCGCGGCTGCTGGGGCTCGGCTATCCGGGCGGGCCCATCATCGAAAAACGGGCAAAACTCGGCAACGCGAAGGCCGTCCCCTTTCCCATCGGTCTACCACGAGAAAACAATTTCAGTTTTTCCGGGCTCAAAACGGCGGTGCTTTATTATTTGCAGGAAAATGAGGACAAGATGGCTGATGAAGCCTTTATCAATGACACGGCGGCGAGTTTCCAGAGTGCCGCGACAGAGGCCCTGGTCCTCAAGCTGATGCGCGCGTTGGAAACGCATAAAGTGAAAGAAGTGCACCTGACGGGTGGGGTTTCGGCCAATTCGTTTTTGCGCCAGCGCATTGAGATGGAATTGGCTAAACTTGACGAAGCGCCGCTTTTTCGCCACCCCAAGCGCATGAGCTATTGCACCGACAACGCCGCCATGATCGCAGCGGCCGCCACTTTCATGCGAGGCTGATTGATGCGAGGCGCAGGAATAGGAAGCTCTCTCAGAGCGCTCCGGGCCGCTAGGCCAAGTCTTACTTCCTCGTGATCTTCCTATTCCTGCGCCTCGACTTTACAAAGCGTGGTCTTTGTTTTATAGTGGAGGCGACTTTAACTTTTAGACATGCCTAGAGAATTTCCGCTTGGAGATCCTGGAGAGATTATCAAGAGACTTCCCGATCCGAGCAAAATACCTTTGCTTCCCGGTGTGGAAGATGAATTAGATATAGGCCCCTTGGGGAATCCCCTTAAAAAGAAGAGGCCTAAGCCTGACTATAGGTTTCCAACTAGAGATGAATGGGATGATTTTGATGCCTCTCAAGCGATGCCTGCTACGGGAGTTTGGGACCTTCCTCTTGTGGATGAGAATGGTGGCCCCGAAGAAATCCCTGGTGATGATAAACCGGATATAGATGACGAAGAGCCAGTGTGGACCCCTTTGCCTCGAGCTCCAGAGAGGCAAGCTCCGGAGCCGGAGGTTTATGCCGGACCTTGGCATTTCTAAAATTAAACTTGCTCTAATCTGAAATTCTGGTAGAATTTTAGGTAATCTTTTGACTCCTTAAATTTTTATGACCGACGAAACCACCAATGAACAGGGGGGCAAGACGCAGAAGCTTCAAACTCCTCAAGGTATTCATGATATTTTGCCAAAGGATCATGAATATTTTACCTTCATCAAAAAAGTGGTGAGGCATCGGTGTAGGCAAGCGGGTTTTAGACGCATCACGACTCCTATTTTGGAGTACACGGAGGTTTTTGATCGCTCCATTGGAGAAGACACGGACATTGTTTCCAAAGAAATGTACACCTTCACGGACCGAAGCGGGCGCAGTTTGACCTTGAAGCCGGAGGGGACCGCGGGTGCCGTGCGCTCTTATCTTCAACACGGGATGAAAGAATGGCCACAACCGGTTGAGCTCTATTACATTGAACCTCACTTCCGCTACGATCGTCCTCAAAAGGGGCGCTACCGTATGTTCTGGCAAATTGGCGTGGAGATTATTGGAGAAAGCGACCCCGCACTGGATGTGCAGTGTATTTTCTTGGCGTGGAAGTTCTTTAAGGACCTTGGGGTGGCGGACCGATTTTCGTTGCAGCTCAACAATATCGGCTCACAAAAAAGTCGCGCCAAATACAAAGAGGCCTTGGTGAATTACTACACCGGTAAGGAAAGAAATCTGTGTGAAGACTGCCAAAGAAGACTGAATACAAATCCTCTGCGCTTGCTGGATTGTAAGGTGGAAGACTGCGTGATTTTGGCGCAGCTGGCCCCTAAATTTGACCAATACCGCAGCGATGAAGACACCGCTTTCCACAACAGTGTGAAGGAATTTTTAACAGAAATTGGGATTGAATACACCGAAAACGACAAGTTGGTGCGCGGGCTCGATTATTACACCCAAACGGTGTTTGAATTCTGGGACAAGGAAACGCACGGGCAAAATGCCGTGGGCGGTGGCGGCCGTTACGATGGTTTGGTGGAGCAGATGGGTGGAGAACCCACTCCGGCGGTTGGTTTTGCCATTGGAATCGATCGGCTCATCATGCACATGAAGGCAGCCAGTGTGAAAGTGCCTTCCAAAGATGAGGTTCATATTTTTGTGGCGCAACTTGGCGATGAAGCGAAGAAAAAATGTCTCCTTTTGATCGATGAACTGCGAGAACGAGGAGTGCGAACGGTGGGCGCGCTGGGGAAAGGCAGCATGAAGGCGCAAATGCGTTTGGCCGACAAATTCAAGGTGCCTTACTGTTTGATTTTGGGTGCCACCGAGGTGCGCGAAAAAGTGATTATTGTGCGCGACATGTCCAAAGGCCAGCAACGCGCTGTGCCCATGGATGAAGTTGTGGACGAAGTCGTGAAACTCATCGGAGAAAAGAACTTGGACACCTACAGCCCGGGAGAGATTTCGTTTTAAGTTGTTGTGGACGACGAGTGCCAAATCCGCTACAATCAAACCATGAAAAGACTCCTCGCCTCGTTTGTTCTTTCATTGACGGTCTTTGTCAACGCTGCGTCTGCGGATTTTAGTGATGTGAGCAGTGCTCACACGCATTATGCCGCCATCACGAGTTTGGTTTCCCAGGGGGTTTTGGAGGGCTACAGTGATGGGTCGTTTGGGCCCGCGAATGAGGTGAATCGAGCGGAAGCTTTGAAAATTATTTTGCTGGGAGCCGGTGTGGAAGTGAGCGGTGAGAGCAACACGGGGATTTTATTCAATGATGTGGAAGAGGAAGATTGGTTTTTTGATTACATCAGCACGGGGGTGAGTTTGGGGATTATTCAAGGGTACGACGATGGTTCCTTTAAACCGGAGCAGACGGTGAATCGGGCAGAGGCGATGAAGATGCTGCTGGAGGCGGCGGAGATATCGGTGAGCGGCGGAGCCAATGCGGCTTTTGCCGACACTCCTCTAGACGCGTGGTTTAGCAACTACGCGACTTATGCAAAAACTTGGAATATTCAGCCTCCGCAAACGGATGGGCTTTGGCATCCTGAAGACGCCATCACTCGCGCCAATTTGGCGGAAATGGTCTATCGTTTACAAATTGTAGAGGCCGAAGGGCAGGCCTTTGATGAAGCCCGAAACTGGCTCAGGCGGGACTTCCCCACTGTGGACATCACCATGAAAGTTCCTTTTTCTTGGGGCTACAAACAGGAAGGCGTGGGGGCTGTCTTTCTACTTGACCGCGAGCACGATCAGATGAGTTTGCTCACCCCTTATGAAAATGGTGGATCTTTACTTTTGACTCGTTACGCCAACTCGGAAGGTGCCAGTGCCGCCAACTTGTTTGCCAGTATTGCCAGCAATAGTTCATGGGACACAGAAATAACCACCATGAATGGTGCGGAGGTCTTGGTGGTTTACCATAACGAGGGCCTTTATTATCGCGAATGGTATATTGTTCTGGAGAACAACACTCTTTTGCATGCGGTGGCTTTACGAGGAGACGGAGCCTATAGCGCCTATATGGAGTGGTTTTTTGAAGCGATGGTGGCGAGCATCGAATACGACAGCAGCACCACTTCCGAGCTGACGATTGAAGAGACGGTGGCCGAGCTGCGCGAGGCCATTCAAACAGATGGTGTGGGGACAGAAATGATGGAGCTTTTGGCGGACTGGGAATTGATCGAAACGGATACGATTGGCGTGGGAACCGGACCGGTGGATTATTACTATTCCCCGAGCGCCAATGTCACGGTAAAATACGAGCGCTCTTTTGATGTCATCTTAGATCTTCAAGAGGGCGAGACCACTGCTTTTTAACCTTTTTTTATGAAAATTCTTTTGAGTCTTGGCTTGTTCGCCCTTTTGCTTACGGGCTGTGCTTCCACGGAAACTGATATGGAAGAGTTTGAAAGGGAAGCGAATGATCTTGAAGAATATTTCAGAACTCTTGAAGAGAATGAAGAAGAGGCGGTGGAAGATGAGGAAATCCCCGACTCTCCGGGTCCCAGCGAAATTCCCGATGATTTGATCCCTTCCCGGTAAGCCACTATTCGGGATGAGCAATCCTGGATGGGACCATGGCTACATGCCAGTTGTGTGCGGCTCCCGCCCCTTCGTACCGTGGGAGGATTTGAGGAAGGCCAGGATTAGCCTTCAAAACATCTTCAAGGACAAAGAGTGCACGCTTAACCATGGTCAGTACGATATCTCGTGTCTTATTGCATCGTCGCTGAGCAGGAAGCTTGCCTCCTGCCGGGACTAAAACAGTCCCCCCTTGGACCAAAGCTTCTTTGAATCTGACCACACCGGTCCCCTCAGTAGGGCCTTGTGAAATCATGTCGAGAGCGGTTGCCATCCAGTGATCTGAGAAACTTTTGGTTGATTTAGCATATCTATCTTTCAAACGCCTGTATCCTCCCGACAGTTTTATCCCAGTGATATGAGGGATTTTCGGGAAAGTTTCGTCTTGCATACCAAAGGACTGTGGATCTTCATTGAAGGCATCGATTTGATGGTTTACCAAAACCACCAAAGTTCCCAATATAGGTAAAAATTCTTTATGGACATACATAACTTCCGGATTATTCTTAATTCCGCTTTCACTCCCCAGCCCCTGACAGAAGTAGGGCAAATTGGGGTTATCCGCTTCTAGCGGAATGATCTCGCCAGAGGCTATTCCATTCTTCAGATATTCATCCTGAGCCGCTGCTTCATCAGCAAAAAAGTCGGCGGGCAAAGCAGGTAAAACATTGGAGGAATTGGGAACAAGATAGGTGTTCCAATCTTTTCCAAACACTTCTTGAATCAAAGGCTTGAGTTCATCCACCCGTTCAGCCGTTACATTGTTGGACAGCCGATTGGTTTCTTCTGTGACCAATCTGTATTGTTGACTTTCTTTTAACTCCACAAAGAGCTTATTCAATTGTCGTTTCCCCTGCTCAATCGCTTCCGGATATGTTTCATAAGACATTTCACCTGAACTCACTCTTTCTTCCTCCTTAGAATCTTGGGAGGGGCCTCCAAGGAGTCTTGCTGCAGGTACTCCGAGCCCTATCAGAGCGGCCGCCCCTTGAACAAAGCTACGACGATTCATCCCTTGCCCTTTTAAACCTTTGCGCGCCTGTTTAGCGGAGACCAAAGCTCCCAGTATGGAGAGTAAAGCGGCACCCACGAGGGGTAGCCTACTTTTCCCTTTGGATTGTTCTACATAAACAGGTTCTTCTTTTACCGTACTAGCGGGAGGCTGATATTGCTTTTGTCCATGTTTGGCCAAAAGCCCCAAGACATTTTCTTCTTCCACGATGAGTGAACCCATGGCCAAAACTTTAGAAGCATAGGTGAAAACATGCGGACCCACTCCTGTTGTCCCTTCTTTTCCGGTTCTTTTATTTTTAATCAAGCGCCCAAAGGAATTCGCGAGCACCGCCTGCCAAACATCCATTCCGTAAGGAGATCTTCCTATCATTTCTTTAATCTCGTCGTCATTCAACCGTAAAAAACTTCGAATGGTTTTTTTGATACGGGTCGGACCGGCGTTGTATGCAGTGATAGCCGCTATTACATTCAAAGTTCCCATAGAATACATGGGATCCAATTCGAGTAGGCGAGTTTCAAGAGCCAAGACATCTTCTTCGAGTTGACCTTGAATCACCCTGAAATAGGCACAAAACATTTCCGCCTGAACCAGGCGGTTTTTCCATTCAGTCACTCTATGAAAATCCTCTTTGAATCCTAGCAAGGCCCCTTTGCGAACTCTTCCGGAAAATTCCGGATGTTTGTCCGCATAGCGTTTTGCATCTTCGTAAGCTCCTTTTTGAATTTGAAAAATTCCGTACGCATTGGCCGAGGATACCGCATTTCGATCGTATCCACTTTCATTTGCAGCGATACCCAGGGCGACGGCATGGGGAATATCATAGGCGTCGGCCATCTTTAAAATAGCATCGTAGAGCCGCATCTTTTCCCCTTCCAGGTGACGAGGTCCCTCGTTGGTGCCTCTCCCCGGGTCGACTACTTGCGAATTCAATCGGGATAAGACCACCTCAATGAGTGATTGGCCTTCGTTGGAACCCGGCTCCACACCCGGCAAGACCGGCGTAGCTACAAAAGGATATCCAAGATCTCTTGCATCCCTAGCAAGATGTTTCTCCCCGTTCTTGGTGGGAATCTGGGTTCGGTGTTCATTATGCCAAGCTGTTTTTTCCTCAGCCGTCATGGCTTCCAACATAATAGGCACCTCAACAAGTTTCGTTTTTTTATGTCTTCCTTTTCCCGTTGTTTTTTTGACCTGTTTCGTCTTACCTGTTTCGACGGCTACAAACCAGTTTGCAGGTACCTCATCCGATAGAAACAGTTCTCCCTTGGCTCCGTAGTAATACACTCTCCCCTGTCTTGCACGAAAAACCCCTTTAAACATCTCCACCAAATGGTCCAAATTTTCTTGGGTAGTCACTCCATCTCCATAGTTTTGTGATCTTACAATTTCTCCAACGATGGAATGCCTCCGTTCGAGCCCCTCTTCTCCAGTCTCATCCTCCAGAGGACCACTTTCAGTGGAAGCCCGGTCCATTGGTTCTTGCGGCGTTTCTTTCGGAGTTTCTTCTGGAGACGGTTTTGGTTTAAATCCTTGTTCATCCCCCGGTACATTGCTCAGCAAAGTTCCAACCGCTCCAAGTATGGCTGCCACGGAAGCTGCATAGTCTCCGACACTTCCACCAATTTCCTTAGGAAGTGGCTTAAGAGGCTCATATGGATTCACAAGTCCTTCTTCTTTACTCTCTTTTCCCGGAGGGGTTTTGTCTGAGTTTTCCGTCATTACTATTTTTATATTAGATTATTATCTCATGCTTTATGGGGTGCGTCAACATGCCATATACTTGACCTTTCCTCAGGCCTATGACAAAAATAAGCCATGGCACGACACAGTCATTTTGCGAACATGAAGCGGTGGAAGGCCGTGGTGGATGCACAGCGGGGCAAGGTTTTTACGGTGCACGCGCGGTTGATTGCGGTGGCGGCCAAGAATGGAGGGGATCCCACTATGAACCCGCTCTTGCGAACGGCTATTGAGCATGCGAAGGCGGCGAATGTACCCAATGCCAATATTGAACGGGCTATTAAGAAAGGGACCGGTGAGGATAAAGAGGGCAGCGTGTTTGAAGAAGTGACCTATGAGGCCATGGGCCCGGGCGGCAGCGGATTCTTAATCGATGTGATTACCGATAATAAAAATCGGGCGCTGCTCAACATTCGAACGATTTTGGGAAAGAATGGAGGAAACTTGGGCGCGGCGGGCAGTGTGGCCTGGCGTTTTGACAAAAAAGCTTTTCTGCTTGTGGACACAAAGGGTCAAAGTGGAGATGAAGTGGAATTGCTCTTGATTGATGCGGGTGCGGACGATTTTATACTGGCAGATGGGAAATATGAGGTTTATGGGGCATCGGAGCGATTGGGTGCGATGAAAAAGGCCATGCTTGAAGCTGGGTTCTTGGTGGAAAAAGATGAACTCGTGTGGCAAGCCAAAGAAGATCTTATTCTTTCCGATTTGGATACGGCTCAAAAATTTCTAAAACTGAGTGAGGCGCTTGAGGCCGATGAAGATGTTGTGCGCGTGACGAGCAATGCGGATTTCGATGAGGCTATTTTAGGAGAGCTCTAGTTCCCCATTTGGGATAAAATGTCTCCCACGGTTGGCTCGGGTTTTTGTTGACCATCGGCGTCTTGGAAGAAACGGACGGTTTTGTCTTGCAAGGCGGCATCGGGATTTTGACGACTACGGAAATCTTGAAGCAGCATGTCTTCCCCTCCTTGGGATGGTGCGGGGATGCTGCTTTGGGGCTTGGAGGCCAAGCCCGGGAAAAGACGGGTGGTCTCTTCTTCTGGGGTCTCCTCTTGCGGTGCTGCAGCTTGCGCGACGGGCGAAGGAGTTTGGCCCAAACGAGGAAGCATGAAGTTGGCGATGTTCTGTTTTGTGATCTGCAATGCCTCTTCCATGGTTTTTTCTCGGATGCGGAATCCGGCGGCTTTTTTGTGCCCCCCTCCATTCATGCTTTTGGCGATTTCGCTCACATCGGCCAGTTGACCGGGCGCTCGGAAACTTCCGGAAATGAATCCGGGTTCTTTTTCTTTGAGCAACATCACCACTTCTGAACCGGGCGCGCTGCCCATGAGTTCATCAATAATACCACCGGTGTCATCGGAGTTGGCCCCGGTCTCCGCAAGATCTTGCATCGTGATGGTGGAATAGACCAAACGAAGCGTGGGCTCGTATTGAATTTTTGAAAGCACGCGGCCCCACAATTTTAGGGTTGCGAGACTCTTGGTTTTAAAGATGTGTTTGATGATTTCTTGCTGTCTTGCTCCTCTTTCCAAAAGATCCGCAGCCACTTCAAAGGCCTCCGGAGTGGTGTTGGAATGCTGGAAAGAACCCGTATCGGTGATGATTCCCACCAAAAGCAGCGTGGCAATATCTTCGTCAATCAACTCTTCTCCGCGTTCCTTCTCAAAAGTCTGGAGCATGGGCGTGATCATTTGTGTGGTGGCGGAAAATCCATATTCCAAGTAATTGTGGGATCCAAATTTTCCATTGGACGCGTGATGGTCGATGTTGAGCACGGGGATGCGCGAAAACAATTCCTTGTGATCTTCATAGAGTTTGCCGAGTTGCACCAGGTCGCCGGTGTCCACCGTGACCAGAAGATCAAAGTCCGCTTCTTTGTTTTTTAAACTCAGATCGCTTGGAGCAAATCGTCCGGTTTTTGGCGTGACGATGATGTTGATTTTTCCCTGTTCTACCTCATATTTAAGATGATCCACTTCGGCATTTTCCGTGCTCAGAGAAATAACCAAATCACGAGAAGGTTCAAGCCCGGGCTGGATTTGGCTTACAAAGGGGAGAAATTTCAGAATCTCCGGCATGGGGTCGTAAGCCACCACGGTAACCTGTTTTCCCATCTTTCGAAGGGCCGCCATGAGGGCGAGGGAGCTGCCCACACTGTCTCCATCCATCGGTGAAGAAGGTGCAATCAGAATGTTTTTTGCGCCTCTCAGAAGGTCTTCGGCTTGGGTTCTATTGATGAGTTCCATCTTGGTATTATACAATTTTATTCTGTTTTGGTCAAGCCCCTAGGGTTCGCCAAAATAAGCTTCCAGTTTAGCTCACTCCTAAGCCATCCGCAAGGGATTGTGTGGACAGAGAAGCTTGTCCTATCTTTCCATCACTTGATTTTTTTAAGCTTTTCGGTACCATTCAATTACTCGACTCTATGCATTCCTTGCTACTTGAAAAAGGCTCCTTCAGGAGCCTTTTTCTGTGTTCAGTGGTGGAGGTAGGGGGAATCGAACCCCCAGAGCACAGATCTCGACTCCATGCTTGCATCCAATTGCTACCCCCACAACAGCTGAACAAGCTCAATCTAAACTACTGACCTTGATGAAATCCTGAATTTTTCCTTAAACTTTCCTGAAATTTTTATGACAAAATGGCGCTAGTCATGTGGTACATGTTCAAAACTCAGGGCTTAAGTTAAATTTTTCCTCTTTTTGGGGGTCACTATATGCCAATTGTTTGAAGTGCCTAATTGTTCAATTTGGAGGCAAAGCCGTGTATTGTCGGCTCTGTAATTTGGCGCTGCGTCAAAGACATAGCCCTCGGTCCCTACCAGTGGGAGCGGGATCAACTTGCTTCCATTTACCCCCTTCCCCGGACGAAGCTGGACCCTTTGTTCTCCAGGATCGATCGATTGCCCTGTGCTCCTCAGAAGAGCTCCGATGTCACGGTAAAGCCAATCTGGCATACGATAGCATTGGGCCTCATCTGATATACGCTGGGCTTCCCTCTGAGTGATTCCTCCTTCAATTTGTGGCAACTCAGGGAGTGCTTCAACAAAATGAAGAACCCTACTTTCCCCCTGAGGAGATGCTTCTTGCACTGCCAGCCCACATTGGCGCTCAAGAATTTTAGCAACTCTCCCTCTGATATAAGGCGTCTGCAGGACTGCTCTCAATGTATCCATATCAGCTCCTTGGAGACCTACTCTTTCACTGTTGATCATAAGTTCTTCTATAAGCGCACTCTGATCTAATGGGTTTCTTGACATAGCTTTTCGTAAAAGAGCCTTAGTCATACTACTTCTGCATGATTTTGCAAGTTCTATTGAGAAAAATCAACGAGGCGGACTTGGAGGGTTTGGCGGTCCATCCATTCGTTTTTTTCCAGGTGGATGAGGAGTTTTGTGGCTTTCTCGAGAGAGGAAGCGTGGGGGCCGAACTGAAAGGCGATGCCCTCGAAGTGGGTTTTGCCCATTTTTCCCTCAAATTTGAGGTGTTTGGCATCGCGACCCACGGGGCGAGTACTCAGAATTTCTATGTTTTCCAAGAGAAATAATGGGGCCTGATTGCCCACGCCAAAAGGTTCAAATTGCGTGATTCTTTCCCAGGTTTCCAGAGTGAGCTCTTCGGGGTTTAAGGCGAGGTCCACAGAGAGGGTTCTTTCCAACGGCGTGACTTTGAAAAGTTCGCGAGCGTGCTTGAGCAGGGCTTCTCGGAAGGGTTCGTAGTTTTCTTTTTTGAGGTGGAAGCCGGCCGCTTGTTCGTGACCACCGAAGGCTTCGAGGTGGGCATCGGCACTTTGAAGGGCCTCCACACAATGAAAACCGGGGAGGCTGCGGGCGCTGCCCACCAAAGAATCTTCGCGGTCTTCCAAAATAAAGGTGGGTTTGCCGTGTTTTTCCTGAAGGCGCCCGGCCACGAGGCCCACCACCCCGCTGGACCAGGGACCTTTGGCGATGAGGATGGGCTGGGTGAGATCCAGAGCCGCTTCCGCTTCCTGAATGATGGCGTCCATCATGTCTTGGCGCTGGCGGTTGAGCTGCTCGAGTTTTTGGCATTTTTCTTGGGCGGAAGCGGCGTCCGCGAGCAGGGCTTGCAAGCTCCAATAGGGACTTTCCAAACGGCCCGAGGCGTTGAGCCGAGGGCCGACTTGAAAACCAATGGTCTCTGCCGTGAAATTCTTTTCCCAAGCGCCAGCCATTTTTAGAATCGTTTCGAGTCCCGCCCATCGTGTGTTTTTCATTTGCTTGAGCCCGAGTTTCACCAAGGCTCGGTTTTCACCCGTGAGGGGCACACAATCCGCCACCGTGCCAAGGCTTGCGAGATCTGTGAGTGGAAGGATCCAATCTTCATTGTTTGTTCTTTTGAGCAAAGCACATGCCAACTTAAAGGCCACCCCACTCCCGGAAAGTTCATTGAAGGGATAGGTTTTGGAAAGTTTGGGATGCAAAATGGCGAAGGCTTCTGGAATTTGAGGGGGGATGGAATGATGATCGGTGATGATGACTTGCATCCCCCCTGCCTCCGCAAGAGCCACTTCATCTTTGCACGAAATGCCCAAATCCACCGTGATGAGGACGGCAACTTTTTCGCGCAGCAGTTCTTCGATGTATTTTTTGTGGAGACCATAGCCATCATCACGACGGTGTGGGATACGGTAAGAAACTTCCGCTCCCAGCATGCGAAGTGTGTGAATGAGCAGGGCCGCGCCGCTGAGTCCGTCTACATCGTAATCCCCGTAAACCACAATGCGTTCTCGTGCATGGATGGCTTTTTGCAATCGTTCCACCGCCTTCTCCATATCCTCAAATAAAAAAGGATCGTGCAGATCCTCCACCGCGGCGCTTGAGAAAAAACTTCCGGGATCCTGGATCGTGCGGGAGGCCAAAAGACCGGTCCACAAGGATTCTTTGGGTTTGCGTTCGTAACGAAGTCGCCATTTTTTCCCGAGTATACTCATTTTTCTTTTTTCTTATTTTTGTTCCAAAGGGCCACGGCCTCCTCCGGAGTGCTCGCCGTGTCCTCTCCAAAAACCCAGGTGTGACGAGAGATGAATTTTTGAGCCACTTTTTCCATGGCTCCTTCCAAAGTGAATTTCCCTTCTTCCTTTGCAATTTGGCTCATCATGATGAGGGTGAAAAGCACATCCCCCAATTCCTCTTCAATGTTTGTGATGTCTTTTTTTTCCACCCCTTCCAAAAGCTCCTGCGCCTCCTCGAGCACTTTTGGCGCCAGAGATTCCAAAGTCTGCTCTTTATCCCAAGGACATCCGTTTTCGGAGCGGAGTTTTGCAGCGATTTCGACTAAATTTTGAAACTTAAGATGCATGGGTCACTTCGTAAAATTCTTCAGGGGAAATCCAGTATATATCTTCTTCTTTTCTAAACCAAGTGAGTTGTCTTTTTGCAAAATTTCGGGTGTTCATTTTCAGTTCTTCCTTGCAGTCTTCCAAAGATTTTTCGCCCAGCAAATAGGGGAAATATTCCTTGTATCCCAGTGCCGCAAAGGCTCGAGATTTGGGATCGTAGCCTTCACTGAGCAAGGTCTTAAGTTCGTTCAAAAGTCCTTTTTCAATTTGTTCGTCCACGCGTTTATTGATGCGCTCGTACAAAACTTCCCGTGGCCAATCCACCGCCATTTTAAAAACATTGTAGAGCCGCGGGGCTTTTTCTTGGGCACGAGGTTTTTTTGTTTGCAGCACCACTTCCAAGGCCCGCGCAACAAAGCGCACATTGTTGGGGTGAATTTTACTGGCGCTCACGGGGTCCAAATCCAGCAGCATATTGTAGAGTCCATCGGCCCCCTTTTTTTGGTATTCCTTTTCGAGCTCCTCCCGAATTTTAAGATCCGGCGGAGCGATGGGAAGATCGTAATTGTCCACCACGCTGCTGATGTACAAACCGGTGCCCCCGCAAATAATAGGCAGTTTCCCTTTCAACAAAATCTCTCCGATGGCGTGTGTGGCCTCCCTCTTAAAATCCGCCATGGTGAAGGGTTGATTGATGTCCCGCACATCGATGAGGTGGTGTTTTATTTTTTGTCGTTCCACTGGCGTAACCTTGTCCGTGCCAATGTCCATTTTTTTATAAACCTGAGCCGAATCCGCGGAGATGATTTCTCCATTAAAATCCTCGGCTATCCTAAGACTGAGGGCTGTTTTTCCGCTGGCCGTTGGGCCACAAATCACCACCAAAGGTTTTTCTCCCGTTTTTTTAAGCTCGCGCAGAAAAAGTGTGAGATGGTGGTAAAGATCCGTCATGGCCAAAGTGTAAGACCAAGCGCCCTAGAGGGCAACGGGATTACTTTTGGTCTACCTGTACTGATTGCGCTGGCTCGACATTTTCTGAGGGTGGCGTTTCAATATTTTCCTGCATTGCTGCTCGAGTCTCAAAAGCTACACATGCCACTGTAGGGGCGCCAGTAAAAACGGTCACGGCGAGTGCCGCAGCAGCCAGGGGAGAAGTTTTCTTAGTGTTTCCTTCCCTTCCTCTTACTAAAGTTGTTGGAGCGCTGAGCATAAGTATGGTGTTAAGTTGTAACTTAACTGAATCATACTACTTAAATTTTATTTGTCAAGCTTTTTAGCCCTACCGCCTCCGTCCTTTTCTGTTGCACTTTCACATTGATCGAATGCGCCAACACATGATGTTCTTTGCAAAGTGGTGCGAGATAGTGCGGATCGTGGCGGTGGCTCAGGGCAAAGGTTTGCGTGTGGTGGAGTTGTTCCGCTGGTTTTTGGCAGCTGGGGATGGCGCATTTACTACCGTGTTCTTTTTGTAAAACTTTCTTGGTGCGGGCGGGCACATGTCGGGACTGTTTTTCAGGTAAGTTTGCCACAATAGCCGCCTTTTCTTCTTCAATCTCTTGCTCCCTTTTGTCCAGTAGTTCCGTAAGGATTTCATTTAAGTTGAGACCTTTTTCTTGCAACTCCAAAAGGCGTGTGGTGACTTTTTCGTCCAAATTCAAGTGCGCGCGCACAGATTTTACTTCAATTTGTGGCTTAAGAAAGCCATTTAATTTTTGAAATTGCTCATCTCGCACCAAAGTCTCCACGGCTGCTTGGGGTAAAATCTTCACCGCCTCCGCCAGGTCTTCCTGGTTTTCCACAGTCGCAATGGAGGCCACCCGGGCCAGTTTATTCACGCTCACCTCGCCTGTTTCCAAAAGATTTTTCAGGGTGGGCACCCCTTCAAACTTTCTCTCTAACTGTAAAACTCTCCTCACTTGCTCTTCGCTGAGCCCTGCCAACTTAAAAGAAAATTCAAAAACGCTGGAGAAGCCCTTTTTCTCATACAACCGCCGTCTTTGCACTTCCGGCAGCAATCCCATAAATTTCCTTCGCCAAAGGAGGGCGTTTTTTCCGTAGAAGCGGGCCTTTTCATACAGTTCTTTGTCGGTCATAGTGAGAGGGTTATTGAATCTAAATCCTACCACAAAGCCACCCCATTAACAGGTTTAAACGCTCCTTTCCCCATGACAAAAGCCAGGGTGAGGGTGTAATCACCTTTTCTGCTTCCCAGACCATCCACCCCAATCGACTCGTGAGCTTTACATAGCGGCGGAGCGGGGGGAAGATGGTTTTATGTTGGCTTCTCGTACCCACATTGCCGCTTCTGCCACGGCCATGGTCCATGGCCTGGTTCAAGATCTCAAAAGACAAGGGCATACGGTTTATAACCTCAGCATTGGCGAACCGAATTTGCCCAATGCACCCGAGATCCAAAATGGGGCGCTGGAGGCGATTGAACGGAATCAAAATGCTTACCCTCCCAGTCCGGGTTTTGAGGAAGTGCGGGAAACGGCGGCGGCTTGGGTGAATCGGACTTGCGGGACTCGCTTTGCGGCTTCCAATACTTTGGTGACTGCCGGAGGAAAATTTGGGATTTTTTTGAGTTTACAAGCACTGGTGGAGGCAGGCGATGAAGTGGTTCTTGTT
The DNA here is from genome assembly GCA_041661045.1 of Candidatus Gracilibacteria bacterium. Lineage (NCBI taxonomy): Bacteria > Candidatus Altimarinota > Candidatus Altimarinota bacterium. The sequence goes on from JBAZVE010000001.1 coordinate 178,483, forward strand.
GCGCCTCACTGGGTCTCCTACCCTTCCATGATTCAGCTCTTTGATGGAAAGGCTCGGGTGATTCAATCTCACATGGAAAAGGGCTGGAAAATTTCCCCGGAGGAACTAGCGGCGGCCTGTGGCCCCACGACCAAAGTGGTGATTCTGAACAATGCGTGCAATCCCACCGGTTCCCTCTACACTCGTGAAGAGTTGGCGGCCTTGCTCGCGGTCGTCCCACCGCACTGTTGGATACTCGCGGATGAGGTCTACAGCGGACTCTGCTATGACGGCCGCCCTTATGCCTCTTGCGGCCAATTTGAAGAATATGCGGATCGGTCGATTGTGATTCAAAGTTGCTCCAAAAACTTTGGCATGACGGGTTGGCGACTCGGTTTTGTGTTTGCACCCGCCTCCTTTATAGAGGTGCTCATCAAGTTGCAGGGGCAAAGCATCACTTCCGCCTCCGGGCTCAGCCAATGGGCGGCCTTAGCGGCGTTGCAAAATGCGGAGCACATTCAACGGAGCGTGCGGGAAGCCTTGGAAGAACGGCGAAATATTTTTATTGAAGGCTTGAGTGCGCGGTTTTCGCCCTTTCCCAAGCCCGCGGCCACCTTGTATTGTTTCCTCCCCCTCTCCTACTTTGGCGTTTCACATCAGGATGATATTCGTTTTTGCAAGGAGCTGCTGGAACAAGCGCACATCGCCCTGGTTCCGGGAACGGCTTTTGGCAGTCCGGGTTTTGTGCGCTGTGCCTTTGGAGAAACGCCGGAACACCTGGTGGCGTGTTTAGACAAACTTCAGGAATATTTTAAAAAATCTTGACGAAGGCCCTGTCCAGCGGATACAATCGGGGCACTATGGTTCACAATTTCTTTTTTAGCAGCTTCTTTTATTTCTTCGCTCCCCAGCGAGGCTGCTACCGTGTGAACTAAGACCCCTTTATTTCACCCCAAAGCCCTCGCTCCAAAAGCGGGGGATTTTTATTTTTAACCTCATGATTTATGTCAGATCACCCATCAGCAGTTCCAGAAGAGACTCCTGAAATCCCCGTTGCACCCGGTGTCCCACGCCAACCTGATCCTGTTGAACAACGGGTCGATGAGATTACTCAGATTTGTGCGGCTGTCCGTGGCAGCATGGCCCCCACTATTAACCCTGAAAATTGGACGCGAGCTTACCAGTTCTAACCCCCGTCTTTATGCACCTCAATCATTTTTATTATTTTTATTTCACCGGCTCTCGGGGCTGCTTTTGACTCGTGCTTTAAAACGACTCACTCAGCCTCGAGCAATCGGGGCTTTTTTATAACTTAAAACCATACCCTATGAATAGGCCAACACCCCTTACTACTGACGCAGAACTTATCAGCCAAATAAATGAAGCGAGAAACGCCGGCCACGGGATAAGCACCCTTGCGGATGAAGCGCGGCAAATGGAACTCCATCAAGTTTCCGATGATTTGGCTCTTTTGCGAGACACCGGGGAAGTATCCCCTCTCCTTACAAGGCTTTTGAAAGATGGAGTCGCCGTGGATTTGTACGGTCCTCCTCGACAACTGGTTGACATCATCACTGATCTTCGGCTCCAGTTGTCCCGGGCTTAAGATTTTGAGTTAACCCAAAAACTGCTTTACAAAAAGGCTTTTACCTTATAGAATCCTGCTGCGTTCGAAGACCGTAGGCAATTGGAACAGGAGCAGATTGGGCTCCGCCCAATAGAAGTCCTGCGCAGATCAGCAGGTTTCTCCTTTGGGAGAGGCTCACTCTGAATCTTAAGGAGCCCACCGGGCTCGGCTCAACGCAAGTTGAGATATTTGGTTTAAAACCAAGTGGTCGACCTCAACCGTCCAATCAGGCCTTCGGGCCCAACTAATTCTTTGTCACTATGCCAATCACCAGACCTCAAAAAGAAGCTTATCTAGAAGAGCTTCGAGACAAGTTCGGACGAGCAAAATCAGTGGCATTCGGCCAATACAGCGGAATGACCATGGCTCAACTCTCCAAAATGCGTACAGAAATGCGCGCTGCGGGTGTTGAATTTAAGGTTGCAAAACGAACCTTATTCAAAATTGCTGCTAAAGAACAAGGTTTCGAACTCCCAGATGAGCTTATGATGGGAACTGTAGGTGCCGCTTTCTCTTATGAGGATGGCATCGCAGGTCCCCGCATCATCAAGAAAATGGGTAAAGAGGTGGAAGCCCTCAAACTCATGGGTGGAATTATGGAAGGACAAGTCCTTTCGGTTGCCCAAATGAAGGAAATCGCCGATCTTCCAAGCAAGCAAGAACTTCTTGCAAAAGTGGTGGGTCTCATGCGAGCTCCTTTGCAAAACTTCTACGGAGCTATTCAGTCTCCACTTTCTTCTTTCGCACGAGCCCTTCAAGGCTACGCAGAGAAGAAGCCCGCTTAACAATCTAACTTTTTTATATTATGTCAGACGAAACCAAAGTAGAGCTTTCCAAAGAGGGAAAGACCCTCATCGAGGCTCTCGAAAAACTCAATGTTGTTGAGCTCAACAATGTTGTTAAATTCATGGAACAAGAGTACGGAATTTCCGCTGCTCCTGTTGCCGTAGCCGCTGCCGGAGGAGCAGCTGCAGCTGGCGCTCCTGCCGCTGAAGAAAAATCTTCCTTCAATGTTAAACTTGTGGATTCCGGTGCTCAAAAGATCGGAGTGATCAAGGTTGTTCGTGAACTCACCGGACTTGGTCTCAAAGAGGCTAAGGATGTTGTGGACGCAAACGGAATGGTTATGGAAAATGCTCCTACCGATAAAGCCAACGAAGCTAAAAAGGCTTTGGAAGCTGCCGGAGCTAAGGTTGAATTGCAATAATTTTGATCTTTTAGGCGCTTAGCGCATCAAAAGGCCCTCCAAAGCAATGAGCACTTCGTGCGTCATGGCTAGCTCACCTTCGGTGAGTGGGGGGCTTTTTCTTTATTAAAACTCTATCTATATCCATACCTGCTAGTCCCAATATATGCTTGGGTGGCCTCAAGACATTTGAATTGGTCTAGTGGGATGGCGCTTAGATTTTGACAGTCTTCTTCCCCCGCGTTTTTAGGTTCCATGCACAGGCTTTGGATCGCTAGTGGAAGTACACAGTTGCTATACACTGCTTGTGCGTCTTCATCTACAACGGTGGCGGGATTAGCCTCCTGTAATGAGAACCGGTCTGCTGTTCCATCTATTGCTTGGTCTTTAAAAACCCATGTCATGGCATTGCATTCAAAAAAACTGACCAGCGCACCATCTTCTAATTTTAGAGCGATACTTTGGGATAGTCCTGGGATCGCTTGACTAGGAGGGGAAAATCTTCCTTCTGACTCCGTTCTCAATAATGACACCACACGGTCTGCAATCATTTGACTTGTTGCATCTGAAGCTTTCGGTTTACCTGCATGCGCGCTTGAAGTCATTGTTGCAAGTGCCAGGAGAGACACTAAGTTGGGAATGGAGCTTTCCATCTGAGAGTGTAAAAGAGTTGACTATACTCTCCTCGCATTCTTGTGTCCAAGTTTATCTTCCCAAGGCTAGGTCTCTTAGAAACGCGGAAGTATTGTGGTAGCCCTTTTGAGCTGCTTTTCTTTCAATGGCTTTTTTATCCTCCGTGCTGACCCGAAATCGAATCACTTGTTCTTGTTTTTTTTGATACTCTTTTTCGGCTAAAATCAGGTTTGGTAGATCGATCAGAAGAGCGGGGATATCTTCGTGGAGAAAAGTCTGGGATATGTCTGCCGCTTCGCATTCAAACAAAGTACTTTCTTCGTCAAATGGCTTTAGCGTATAAAAGTACTTTTTGTTATTTAAAGTCACAAAGTATTTTAAGGATTCGTGCTGTTTTGATTTTGTAGAATGGTTTGCAGTCATGGCCATGAATGGGGATGATTAAGCGATACGGAGGGTTTTGAAGAATGAACTTTGTGTGGCTTCCTTTGGCCTCTAATTTTTGGAAACCGAACTGATACAGTAAGGTTTCAATCTCATAATATTTGAGTGAATCTGGATTTCGAAAGAATTTTTTGAGCCGTTTTTCAATTTTTGTCATTTATTTGTAGCTACATTATAAATTAGTAGGGCTACACTTTCAAGTTGATTTAAGTATGACCCAACCACTCTAAGTTGAGAAATGGCGCCCTTAAGCTTCTCGATTAAAATCGCGTTGTTGGAACGCTAACAACACCCTCTTTGTTTAAAAATACTTGCCTTAAAACATCTCCGTAGTATAATTAAGGTTACTTTTCGCACAATTATGTTTCAATTCACGGCTCAGCATCATCACTCTCATCAGGCGCGGCATAAACATGTCTAGTTGAGTTTAGTTCAAACTTTATGCCGCTCCAAAAGAGCGGCTTTTTTAATTTAACCCAAAATTTATGTCACCAAATAATACATCCGAGCTCCCACGATATGTTTTTGAGGGAAGTGGGGCTCCTGAAGCCCAATTGAGAGGTTCTAATGCAATCCTCGTCTCGGCAGAGAATTTATCCGCCATTTTAACTTGCTATGGTGCACGAACGGATGAAGAAACTTTGAATCGCATCACCGCTCGGCAGAACCCTTATGGGCAAAAACGAGGCGGCCTTGGATACGGTGGTTTTTTTAAAGTTAAACCTGTGGATGATTCGCCAGACGCCCTTCGAGCTACGGTTAGAAGTGGCATTGTGAATGTGAATCTTTACGCACGCAGACAGGCGGAGGAGTCTCCCGTTTCGCTTGAACTCCTAGACCCTGCTGCTCGATTTTTAAGATTCACTGTGGGTGGGCGGACCGTGGGCACCGGCTCAATTCCACCTGTTCCTGGTTGGCTAGGTAAAACCCTGAGTGACGGCACCCCCGTTGCTCAAATCGTGCAAGTTCACGGTCCCAACTTGGTGAGCATATGGGGCAGAAATCGTTGTACCCTTTTTGATGAGGGGACCGCTTGTTCATTTTGTATGTTCGATGGAGGTGGAAACAATGCCTCGCGCACAATGGATCAAGTGATTGAAGCGATTCAAGTGATGAGAAGTACCGAAACTCCCGGTGACACCAACCGACACAATAATTTAACGCTGACCACCGGCATGCTCTTGCCGGAAGATATGGATCCACTTGTAGCGGATATTGCCAGATTTAAAAGTACCTTCCCGGGGTTTAGGCTTGCACTTGAGACCACTCCCATGGCCGGCCCGGAACGGAGCTATCTTGCGGACTTGAAACAGGCCGGTCTCGATACGCTCATGATTCCGCTGGATTGTGCCTCCCCCAAAGCACAGGAAGAACACCTCCCTGGAAAAGCGGCTTTGCTTCAACGAGATTACTGGGACTGCGTGGACAGCGCGACCAAAGTATTCGCAGCAAATAATGTGACCAGTTCTTTGCTTGTAGGTTTGGAGCCTCTGGAAGTTACCGTTGAGGCCATGCGACAAATGGCAAATCGCGGAGTGGTGCCCGAACCCCTTCCGGTGCGTTGGAATGATTCCCGGTGGATGGCAGAGAGTCCCAGGCCCTTAACCAAGCCGCGAGATTTGATTCTTGTAAGACAAAAGTTGGAAGAAATTCTAAAAACAATGGAAGCGGGTGGCCCACTGGCAGGTTGTGCCTCCTGTGGGGGCTGCACCGGGATCAGGAAGAAGTAGCAGCCCAATACGGAGGGGAGTCTGGGTATGGCTCTCCTCCGTTGTGTTTCTGACCGTTTTCTGCTATACTTATAAGATTAAAACAAAAGAAACCAATGGCAGAAGATCCAAAAGCCGCATCAGGCAGCCAAGAACCCGTTGAATCCAAGAATGTTTTCACGGAACTCTTTGGGAAAGAAGGGGCTACGACCTCCCCTCTTGCGCAAAATGTTTTGGCGCAGAAGGAGAAGGGACGATCCTTTTTTGGCTCCAGCCCAAAACAAGAGAGCGAGTTATCCCTCAAAACTCTTCGGGAACATCCCCGCAAACCCGGTGCCGCGGTGCTTAAGGCTTCGGTATTGATTTTGATCTTTACCGTGGCAGGCTTCCTCACTCAAAACTCCACTCGATTCTCCTTTTTTGGGGTGAATCCCGCTCTGCGCGTACAGCAAGCGGAGGAGCAAGTACTGGAACTTTCGGCACGAGTGCTGGTGCAAAACCACCTGGAAGCCGCTTTGCTTTTGGACCAATATCTTTCGAAAACCGATGAGTATTTTTATGCGCTTTCTCAACTGCAATCGCAGTACACTTCCGAGAACAAAAAGGCGGAATATCAGCTGCAAGTGGAAGAGATGAAACCGGAGTTGATCGATCTTTTGAGTCAAGTGCAAGAAGACTTTTTAAAAGAAATGAGCCCGGAACTTTTGGCTGCTTCTCAACAAGAAGTGGATACTCAACTCACCGCGCTCCATGAACAAGCGGGCACCGTGGATGAAACTATTTTGGTTCAAGAAATTCAAGATTTAGAAACCGCAAAAAACCTCATGACACAGAATGCCTTTAAGCTCTCTGTGCTCGCTCTGGACCTGGAGAAAATGACCGGAGAGGATTTTGAGGCGGTCTACACTCAGTTCAGCGAAGTGAATGCCAGCATCACCGCGTTGATTGGAAAAATTAAAAATGCACGATTTGAGTGGTCCTTTTACCTGGATCAACTGGAACGACTCACCAAAACCGTGGACCCCCTCTTTGGAACCGAGTTTGCGGGCAGCTTGAGTTTGGATGAACTGCGCTTCACCAGTATGGGAACGGTGACCCTCACCGGAACCACGGTGACAGATGACAGTAAAAATTTCACGCTCGTCTCCGACTTGATCGATGCTTATGAAAAATCTGAATATTTTAAAGATGTTTTTGACCGCTCTTACAACAAGAACAGTGAGAATGAGGCTTACCTTGGAAGTTTCCGTATTTCCTTAACTCTTGAACAGTAATATGAACGATCGACGACAAATTTTCTTGGGACTTTTCATTCTTCTGGTCAGTGCTTTGTATGGCGTTTACCAGTGGAATCAACGGGAAGCCTTACAAATTTCCGCGAACACCCTCAACACGCAGGCGGTGAGTTTGAATATGGAATACGCGGAACTGCAGGAACAATATTCTTATATCAAAGTGGAAAGCGGTGCTGCGCGCGAAGTTGCCGCACAAGAACTTTCCGTGGTCTTCCCCACCAGTGAGGATTTGACCATGCTCACCCGACTTTTGGATGACTTTGCGGTGCGCAATAATTTTGAGGGAAACCCCTTCTTCATCAGCAGCCTTTCTTATGAAACGGCAAAGGCTTCGGAAGATGGGCAATATCGATCTGTGCCGGTACGACTCAGCATCACGAGTTCGAAGAAAAATCTTGGTGAATTCTTGGAGTTTATTGAAAACTCCGGATCGCTTGAAGCCGGTGTTCGGCTCATGAGCATTGAAGATTTAAAAATTCAATATCCTTTGGAATTTGGCGGGACTTACGACATTCAAGTTGACCTCAACGCTTACTTTTCTCAAGAAATTTAATGGACTCCAAACTTCAAGCATTGCAGGAAGCCATTGTGGGGGGGAACATCCCCCAGCTTGTGATGAACGCGGTTTCTTACGCGATTGATTTGAGGTCTTCGGACATTCATATTGAGCCACTCAAAAATACCGTTCAGATTCGCTATCGCGTGGATGGATCCCTACGACGCATTGTGGAATATCCTCCAAATATTCATCCGGCCGTGGTTTCCAGAATTAAAATCATGTCTAATTTGAAGATTGATGAGCAAAGAATCCCTCAAGACGGACGAGCGCAAGTGACCACCCAAGAGGGCCGCGAACTGGATCTTCGTGTGTCCAGTCTCCCCACTATTAACGGGGAGAAGATGGTGATGCGTATCCAAGATCAATCCAAAGAAATTCCTACTTTTGAAAAGCTGGGAATTGCCGGGAATGCATTGAAATATTTAAAAGAAGCCTTGGCGCTTCCCAATGGAGTTATTTTGACTTCCGGACCAACGGGAAGTGGTAAAACCACCACGCTTTATGCATCCATGAACCTGTTGAATGCTCCGGATGTGAATATTTTGACCATTGAAGATCCGGTGGAAATTCAAATGGATGGACTCAACCAATCGCAAGTGCATCCCGACATTGATTACACTTTTGCATTTGGACTCCGCACCGCTTTGCGCCAAGACCCCGACATCATCATGGTGGGGGAAATTCGTGATAAAGAAACCGTGGACACGGCCATTGAAGCGGCGTTGACCGGGCATCTTGTCTTGTCCACCATCCACACCAACTCCGCGGTGGAAACGCTGACACGCATTGTGAATATGGGTGTGCCGAGCTTTTTGATGACAGCCACGATCAATGCCATTATTGCGCAACGACTGGTCCGAAAATTGTGCGATAAATGCAAGAAACCCATCACGGTGGATGAGAGTTCGTTGACCATGGTGAAAACCGCGCTTTCAAAGTTGCATCCCGATGAACCTCACGACCCTGCCAAGTTGCAAGCTTTGCAATTCTTTGGGCCCGGTGGTGTGGATTGTGAACAGTGCAATGGAATTGGATACTATGGCCGAATTGGACTTTTTGAAGTTTTGAAGATGAACAATGAACTGCGAGATTTGATCTTGAAACAAGCCGGCTCGCCACAAATTCAGGAAGCAGGAATGCGCACCGGAATGGTGACACTGGAACAAGCCGGAATCCTTAAGGCTTTGGATGGCATTACCTCTTTGGAAGAAGTTTATTCCGTTGCAAGACCCGAATCCGCTTAAACCATGAATACTCCCGCTGCCAGCATTGGAACACGACTCGACATTGGACTTTCCAAGGAAGACCAAGCGCGGATTGATGAACTCCGATCTTCTTCAAAAATTGACCGTGTCCGTGGAAAACTGCTTAGTTTCTCGGCACTCAATGAAAAAGTGGTGCTCCTCTTTACGCGAGTGAGTCTGCGAGAAAAAGTCATGCTTTTCCAATTGCTCTCCGTGATGATCAATGCCGGCGTTCCCATCATTCGTTCTCTGTATGTGCTTTCCGAACAAGTCCCCAATTTGAAACTCAAAAAGGTGATTCTTGCCCTTGCTGTTGAAATGGAAGAAGGGACTCGATTCTCCGTGGCCATGGAAAAATTCCCCGATACTTTTTTGGAAGCGGAACGGGGAATGATCGCCAGTGGAGAAGCTTCTGGAAATCTCAATCAAATTTTAAAAGACATCGCTAAACAAGCGGAGAAAAGTGCCGCCATTGTCTCCAAAGTGAAGGGCGCCATGGTTTACCCCGTGTCTGTCTTTGCGGTGATGTTCCTTTGTCTTTTCTTGATGCTCACCATGGTGGTGCCAAAACTCACGGCACTGTTCACAGAGGGGGGGCAGGAGCTTCCTCTTTCCACTCGAATCTTACTTGGGCTTTCGGATTTTGCTCAAAATTACTGGCTGCAGGGCTTGGCTGTCCTGATTGTGCTTTTGGTGGCTTTGTTTTTCTTTAAGCGAAGTAGACAAGGAAAATATTCTTTGGACCTCGCCCTGCTACATCTTCCGGTTTTTGGGAATTTGGTTCGACAGCTCATGATTGCTCGCTTTGCGCGCATGCTTGCGAGCCTCACCAACTCCGGTGTTCCTATTGTTAAAGCACTGGAAATCAATGCAAACGCGGTGGGGAACGAAGTGTATAAAAAGCGCATCCAGTATGCCGCTCAAGATGTTTCACAAGGAATTCCGCTGGGAGAAAACTTGCGGGATAGTGCCTTTCTCTTCCCCAGCATGGTTTCTTCCATGGTTTTGGTGGGAGAACAAACCGCCAATTTGAATGAAGTATCCAGCAAAATCGCGGAGTATTATGAGGGAGAAGTGGACAATGCCGTTGCCTCTTTGTCTAAATTGATGGAACCGCTGATCCTTGTGATTATGGGGGCTTTGGTGGGATTCATTGTGGCGGCTATTATGCAGCCCATCATGGCGCTCAGTGATATTTCCTCCGCACTGTAAGAGCGGTATTCTTGCCTTTTCTTTTGTGCAGTGTAAAATTTGTGTATCCATATTAACCCATACACGCCATGGTGAACTTTACTCCGCGCAAACGCGCGTTCACGCTCATTGAGCTTTTAATCGTTATCACCATCATCGGTATTTTGGCCGTTGCTTTGGTGCCACGACTCACCGGTGCTTCCGGCCGTGCACGAGATGCCCAAAGACAAGGTGACCTCCAACAACTCGCCGTGATGCTGGAACAATACGCCACAGATAATGGAGGGTATCCCGGAACAAGTTCTTGTGCCGGAGAAACCAGTGCTACAGGTTTTGCAACCGTCATGACTCCTTACTGGACAACGGCTATTGCCGATCCCAGCGGATCTTACTGGGCCGGAACCGGTACTCCTTGTGCGGGTGGCACTACCCCAGAATCCAGCTACGCCTACATTGCTTTGCAAACCACTGCCGGTGGACTGGCAGAGGGATACTTACTGATTGCAAACTTGGAAAATGAGAATGCAAGAGGTAAGGGAATTTATGCAACGAGTTTCAGTGTAAGCACTTCCATCACCGCTGCCGCTAACTTTTCTGCAACCGGGAATAACGAATGTACTTCCGCTGCAGTAACCGGGTGTACCGCAGGTACAAATATGATCTATGTTGTGGGTCGATAGATTTTTGGAAGTTTGAGTTTAAGCCCCCGCCGAATGGTGGGGGCTTTTTCGTTATGAAAACATAAATTGGGGAGTGGCAAGTTGAAAAGTAGACAACAGATTAAAATGGGCGGATTTTAAGGCGGAGTTTTGCTAGAATTTCGGCATGCGTCCACGCCTCCACTCGAACGCTTTGAAAAAAATTGTGATTTATGGCTTTTTGATGAGCTTTTTGAGCTCTTTGTTGCCCATGAATCGGGTGGCGGAGGCTCTGAGCGTGGTGGGCAGCAGTGACCCTGTGGTGGTGGAAAACCCCGGCGGCAGCCTGCCGGAGCTGCGAAACACCGGAACGGTGGAGACTCGTTATGGTCTGGTGGCCATTTTGGTGGAGGACAGTTTGTGGAGTGCCAATTCCGGCGGAAGCGGGTTCTTCTCTTTTTTGGGAACCAGCGGGCTCAAGCAGAAAATTCAAACTTATGCCGAAGATGTTCAGGCCACCCTGCCCTGGACCAAAACGGTGATCATTCAAGTGGAGGATGAAGATACTCCCGTGGAGATTCAGCGCATGCTGGAGCGGTTTTATTTTGAGGGGAACCCTGATGATTCGGATTTTACGCGACTCACCGGCGTGGTGATGGTTGGGTCTGTTCCGCTTCCCGTGGTGAATAAAAATGGGAATCGCTTTGTGTCTTTGCTCCCCTACACCGATTTTGAAGAGCCTTCTTACCTGCTCGATGAAACTTCCTTGGATTTTCTCCCCAATTTGGAGGCTCAGAATTTGCAAGCGGAGGTTTGGCATGGACTGATTGTTCCTCCACTCGATGGACAAGAAGGCTTGGACTTGTTGGCCGCCTTTTTTGATAAAAATCACAAATTTCACACCGGAGACCCCGAGTACACCTCGTTTGATGAAAAGATTTTTGTGGGGGATTTGGTCACGGAGCAGTCCGCCATCAATCCCACTTCTTACGACAGTTACGACCGTTTTGTGGGCCTTTGGGAAGAGCTGAGTTATTACCGTTACACCAACGACTTGGTGGAGGACCTCTACACGGATATGCAGGCCTCCGTGGAGGCGGGGGACTCTTTGGACAATGATGGAGATGGGAATTACGACGAGGAGGCTGCGAATGGGAAGGATGAAGATGGGGATGGTTTGGTGGATGAGGATATTGGAGATGGTTTTTTTGGAATCGATAATGATGAGGATGGACAAGTGGATGAAGATCATTTTGAAGACAACAACAACGACAAAGGTTGGGTGTACTCCGGTTACACGGACAGTGAGGCGGACACTCTGTTCTCCGACAAAATGGTGGATGAGGATCCTCCCGGAGACAGCAATGGAGACGGGTGTCCCGGACATTGCGGTGTGGACGACAATGGAGACAGTGAAGATCACGATGGAGACGGCTACCCCACCGGGCTTGAGGCTTTGTACGGGTGGGATTGGGCGAACGAGAAGAAACCTTGGCGATCGGTGAAGAACTGGACCAATGGTCAGTTTGGAACGAGTTTTGAAACAGCGGATGCCGCAACGGAATACTTGCAGGAGATGTTTGTGGACCAGTTCTTTAACGACGGACTCAGGAGCCCCACTTGTTATGCCTCCGATGGCAGCTATCATTCTGAGTGGGATGATGATGAGGATGGATTTTGTGATGAAGATGGCTCCGTCGAAATGCAAATTTGGACGAGTCCGAGTGGAGGAAGCGCCAGCGGGACTTGTGCGTATAACGACGCGGATTGCGATGGACTCATCGATGAAGATCCTCTTGGCATTCAACCGGCAGCTTTGTTTGAAGATCTTCCGGATATTCAGGCGCGGGACATTGTGGGGCAATTGACCAGCCGTTACGCGGAACTTTTTGATCAGCCTCAGGGCGTCTGGAATCGTTTGGTGGATCAAACCGGACGATATGAGACTCGCAAAAGCGATGGAGAAACCGTGCAGAATGATTACGACACCGCTATTTCTTTGATCTCTAAAAAAGATGAATTCACCCTGCAATACTTGAGGAGTTTGAACGACAATTTGGAGGCGCAGCTCAATACCATTGTGGAAGAAAATTTGGCGGAAGATATTCCCATTATTGCGGGACTTCAAATCACCGGATGGGTTCAGCGCGCGGGAGAAGGGGCCGAGTCCATTTGTGATCCTGAGGGACCTGTGGACCCGGATGGAGATAAGTGTTTACAGTTTGTGAACCACTCCGGTTTTGACAATACTCTTTTTGATAGTGAAGGTGCTCTCACCGATTTGGATGAGTTGGAACCTTCGGACTATTATATCAGCGGACAGCAGCTCTGGGATGTCCATGACGCGAACCAATGCACAAGTTTTGCAGGGACCGATGAGGAAGGCGGACAGTTGGCGCAGTTCAACACGCTTTACAGCCGTTTGTTCAGCGTGGTGGCCGCCGAAATGACAAAGGCGGATGTAAAAGATTATCGCAACTGTGTGCCTGAATTTGCCTCTTATTTGGAGGATATTCCGGAGCTGTGTGATGAAGCCACCGTGACGAAAGAAATTCGTGTTTTGGATGGGGCAAAGACGCCCGAAGCAGAGGATACGAGCCGTTGGGAAGTGGGGGCCGAAGCGTGCTTTGAATTCCGCGAAGTCTTCACCTTCAACCGTTATTCTCAATCCGTGGCGGAGTTCAACAACTGGCTCACCAATAAAATTCGTGCCTTCCGCAAAGATGGGGACGATGACGAAGCCAGCTACCAGGAATTTTTGGAAAAAGTGGAGGAAGAACGAGATCGACACGATCCACGGCCGGATGAGGCCACTTTGAGACAGCCCTTTGCCAACTTGGATATGATTGCCGCGGATGCGAGCCTGGAATACACCATGGAAGATCTGCTGATTGAGCTGGGGTACAGCGCCCCTTCGGATGATGACATCGATACTTTTTTGGCGCTGCAAGATGAAATCCAAATAGAGAATCCTTCGGAGGGCAGCGGGATGAGCGGCGTGGAGGAATTGAGTCTTTCTTTTGACAAACTCTTCCTTAAAAAAGACACGGAAGAGCTCACCACTTTGCGCAGTGAGGCGGCGGAAATTTCTTCCTTTGCCAAGCATACGCAGCCCACCATCGCCACGCTCAATGCCCAAGCCACCAATGCCGGCTCCCCCAATCTCCCCATTGATGCGACTCGACGCGTTTCTTTTATCGATGCGGAAGGTTTGGCTCAGGAGCTTGTGTACATCAATGTGTTTGATGCTCAAACTCTTGAAGCTGTCCAAGCACAAGTGGCGGCTTTGGCGGCGGACATGGAAGAAGTTGCGGGTGGAAATCGTTTTGTGAACACCGTGGAAAATTTTTATACGGGCATCAATGCCGATCAATTGGCGGATGCACTGGAATGGCGTGGACTGAGTATTGATGCCAAACATCGCTATGTCCTCAGCCATTATCTTGGTGAGGAAGAGCCTGTGGTGGCCAAGGCCCGATCGGGTTATGAAATGGTCTCTTTGATTGCCGATGGCAATGCTCAAGAGCTTTACTTTGCCTTCAACGGAGACCAGCCGGAAACGGAGGAGGATTTGGAATTTTTATACCGTAGCCAAGCGGAAATCGAGGCTGCTCTTGCCGCTGCGCAAGCGGATGCTGCGGAAGAGTATGAAGCTTTGGCGCCCGTGAGCGGCACAACGCCCGTGGTGCTGGTGGAATGGATCAATGAAATTCAAGAATGGCTGCGAGACTTGGAGGACTCTACGAGCAGCTTTACCATCGCCAGTCTTTTGGATGGTGAACAGGTTTGTGGCTCGGCCAGCGCAGCGGAAGTGGACACCACGGACGCGGACGATGATGGCATTGTGGACAGCGCCGAGGCAACGGGTTCCTTGTTTTTGAGCACGGATGAGTCCACCGTTCTGCAAGCGGGAGGTGGAGACTATCTCACGGTTTCTGTGGCTGCCAGGAATGCGGACGGAACGATCAATACCGAGGACAGCAGCACCCGAGTTGAACTCCGCATCGTGAGTGGAACGGAAAGTATTGAGATTCTTGGAACCGCTTCTCTTGTGCTCACGGGTGGCGTGGCGAGCTTCACTCTGGAAAGCGCCGCTGCCGGAAGCTTTGGCCTGCAGGCCCTTGCCGAGTCCAGAGAGGATATTCGATCGAGCGATGTTTTGAATGGAAGCAGCGAGCCGAAATTTGTGAAACTCAGCACCTATATTACGAATTTGGAGCATGCCGGAACCGATACGGTGATGGAGGGGGATCGCATTGAAATCCGTGATGAGGAAGGCACGGTACGAGCCGTTTTGAACCCCATTACCGGGGATTTGGATTTACGCAATGCTGTTGTAAAACTTTTGGAGGCCACGGAAGACTTGCCCACACGGATTTCCGTTGAGTCAGGCGAGGGCCTGGTTTATGGGGTGATCTTTTTGATCCCGGAGGAAGGAGAACTGGACATTCAAGTGCTGCACCCCAGCGCCGGCATTGCTTCCGCGGAAAATGGTACTGCTCTTGAAGAAAATGGCGTTCAAATGGGCCTGGTGACAGACCTTGGGCAAATCACTCTTAGCGCCGGATATCTCTTGGATTTTGAGACCCCTTCGAATTTAAATATCTATGATCCTCTGCATATCTTGAATGATGATGGAGAAAGTTTATTCACGGTGACCCTTGGAACCGCTGACGATGAAGCGAGTGCGGAAATTTTGAAAGATGAAGGCGAGTATTCCGATTATCTTGGCGCTGTGTTGGGGAAGATTTTGGGGTGGATGGGAGTGGGCAGCGCGAAGGCGGACTCCGTGATCCCTGACTCCGACGGAGATCTTTTGGATGATTTGGAAGAGTGGGTGATTGGAACGGTTTTGAGCAATGGAGACAGCGATGGCGATGGCTATTTGGATGGGCTTGAAATTTTCTCGGGCTACGATCCTTTGGCTGAGGGCAAGAAACTCTTCACGGATATTGGAATCGAAAATCCTGCGTATCCCGATTTGGCTCTGCTCTATTTGCGAGGTGTGATCAAGGGGTACACCGATGGCAGTTTTAGGCCGGACAACCCCATCACTCGAGAAGAATTTGTAAAAATTGATCTGGGTGCCATTTGTGAAGACTGCGACAGTTACGATGCGGTGTATGAAACGGAGCTCCTGGCCGCCTACGGCTTGGACCCCTTCCCCGATACCACCATCAATCCGGAACTTTTGGCTTGTGTGGCCGAAGCCAAGGGACGAGAAATTGTGTCCGGGTATGCCGGGGGTGAGGAGGAAGGATATTTTTTGCCCAAACAGTTCATCAGCCGGGCGGAGGCCACCAAGGTTCTTGTGGAGACTGCTGGCTACAGTGTGGATCCCGTGGCGGAGGGCGAAGTGTGGTACAGCCAATACATCGCCACTGCGGAGGCACACTCTCTTTTCCCGGAAGGCAGCCCGTTGACCACGGAGTGGTTGGAAGAATCCATCACCCGAGCTGAATTTGTGATGATGGCCGTCAATATGATCGAAGATAAAGACTGTCGTACTCCGATGATGGACAGCAATAGAAATGGAATTCCCGATGTGGAAGAACTGGATGATCCTGAGGAAATTCCTGAAGTCCCCGAAATCCCTGGAGTCCCCGATGCATTTTCCGGCTTTGGCGGATACGAGCATGGCCCAGGACTTTTTGTGGTTTCCCCCAATGCAACCGTGGAGACCATTACCATTGGCAGTGGAGAGGGTCTCACTCGTGTGAATCTTTTTACCAATGAGATCCCCGCAAATGGGGAGTCTGAAATCTTTGTGCGGGCTGAAATCCGTGATGTGGATGACCATATTTATGCCGAAGATGACAGCAGCGTGATTGAGTTTATTTTGTCCAGCAGCGAGCACGGCACTGTGGAGTCCAGTCGTGTCCGTGTGAAGAATGGCGTTGCAGAAACCCGTTTTGTGGGGACTGACTTTGCCGGAACCGTAACCGTGGAAGGCCGGATCAGTGATGGTTCACTCCCCTCCCAAAATGCGCAAATTCATCTGCTCCCCGGGGAGCCGGTGCGTGTTGTTTTGGAAGGCGAGTCTCGTGTTCTTCCTGCCGGAGCGGAAGCAAGTACAAATATGAATTTGAGTTTGTATGATTCTTTTGGAAACCTGGCCTCCAATGGTTTTTACTCCGTGTCGCTCACTGAAGAAGGGGGTCTTGAACTTTTGGATTTGAATGATGAGGACAGTTCTATGGATGGGATACAAGTCACGGTCTCGGATGGAGTGCTTCCCTTCCGTGTTCTTTCCTCCCTCACCGTGGGCCAAGCCGGTGTTCAAGCTTCCCTCCCCGAAGTTCCCAATAGCGGCGATGAATGGTTGATCGACCACAAAGAAAGCATCATCCTTAAAGTTCAACCCACTCAACCGTATCTTCTTGCGGGAAGTGCCGGTTCGGAACTTGTGACGATTCAAGCGGTGGATGAACTGGGCTTTCCCGTTTCCGGTTTTCAAGGAGAAGTGGTTTTGAGTCTGAGCGATAGCGGTTTTGGAAGTTTTTCTTCCGAATCGATTTCCTTGGTGAGCGGCAGTGGCAGCAGCACCCTAAGCCCCGGGACCCTGGCGGGAACGGGGTCTATTCTTGCGGAAAGCCCCGGACTTTTGGGTGGCAGCGGCCCCTTGGTGGTGAAGCCTGCCGATCCTTATGAGCTTCGCATTCGCAGTGAAGATGGCGACTCGGTGCTTGCCGCGGGAGAACGAGAAAAATTCTTTATTGAAGCGTACGATGTCTATGGTAATTTTGTGAGCACGGACAGCACCACAAGCGGCTCCCTGCGCCTCACGGACAGCACTGCTGAATTTGGTACGCTGTCTTCCGGATCCTTTGTGCTCAACCAAGGCCGTGCTTCTGTTTTTGTGACTAGTGGAGAAGTGAGTGGAAAGGTGAGCTTGGTGGCGGCTTCGGAGGCACTTTTGGCGGGGACTTGGGGTGGCACCGTGAATTTCACCCTTTCAAGTGAGGAGATTGCCGAGATCGACATGCAAATGCTTTACGCCTCCGTTTTGGGTGGGCCTTTTGGAGACAGCACCCAAGAAAATTATTTGGGCGCCTGGATGCTCTTTAATGGAAAAACTCAAGCGGTCACCAGTTTGACGAGTGAATCCAAACCCAAAAACCGTTTGGCCACGATCGATGCGACCGGCAGCATTGTCCTTGCGGAAGATGGGATGGTGAGCCAGGTGGTGCATGGAGCCGGCACGGACCTCCCCACTCGTATTCAATGGCGAGAATTCCCCAGCGATGCTTTGCTTGCCGAAATTTTTTACAAGGTGGGAGATCTGAGTGGCGTGAGCCCTGAGCTGCTCACCACCGATACTGATTTTGAGTTGGAAGAATCCGACGGCGCCTGGCTCCTGCGAGAGAATGCCGCCGCGGTGCTTAAAATTCGTGAGGATGGGCAAGTGGCCTTGATGGACCCGAGCTATTCTCTTGCCGTGAATGCGGCGGCGGATGGCCTGAGCCTTGTGGCCCTCAAAAACACGGATCCGGTTCTGCTCATTGATTTTGATTCCGCTTGGAATGGCGAGCTCAAAGCCCTGGAAAGTGGTTTTGTTTTGGAAGACTGGGATCGTTTGGAGGATGGGCTTTATCTTAAGCCGACGGCTTTGAGCGAGCACCGCTTGGAGCCAATTCCAACCGGAAACAGCTCCTTGAATGCCATGGGTCTTGCCCTTGTGGATCCCTCTCAAGAATTGGCGGGAGCCATGCAGCCCTCCTTGGGCTACCCCAGTCTTGAATCGGCGGAAGACAATGGCAATATTGGTTGGGAGGAGGAGAATAAACACCTTTTGCTTTTTGCCGCGGGCAATACTGTGGGGCAATCGAACCTTTTCTACCCTTCTGAAATTGGAGTGGTTTTGGGAGACCCCACCATTCAACTGCCCACTGCCGGAGACATTGGTGATTTGGGCTTCACTGCGGATATTGGAGTACCCGTTTCCGCTTCCAATGAAGACATCCATACGCTTTTGGATTTGGATTACAACGGTGACGGAACCATGGATGTTTTAGCCGCATATGAGGATGGACGCATCGAAGTGCTGCAAAATGCGGACTCCGCCGTTCGTCTCAAAAATCGAGGCGAGCTTTTATTTATTGAAAACGGGATTTCCTCCATCGGTAAAGGTGACTTCAACAATGACGGATTGGAAGATCTTTTGATCGCCACTGAGGAAGCCTGCTTTGAAGGAGAGATGTGTCTTTATACTTACGAAAACATCGGGGGCGGCTTCGTCGCCAAAAACTTAAGTCTCAGTGGTGTGTCCGGCACCCCAAAACAAATCCAAGTGGGTGATTTGAACAATGATGATTATGACGACATTGTTTTGGTGGATGAAAATTTGGTGATGAGTGTTGTATGGAATTCTGAGGGTGTGCTTGAAACTGTGAGCCCAATTAAAGATTTTGGACTTCAGGCGGATCCGGAAACCAATTTGGGTGGAGAGCTTGTGATTCATCATGAAGGCCTCAGCTCCGGTAGCGTGGGATTATCGGTCTTGAGCGATGAGTTTGCGAACTCTGATGCCATCAACACGGACTTTGGAGGCTTCCTCAGTGCGGTGAGTGGAGATGATGATTTTGAGAGTGACAGCGAGGGCCTTTCACAAGAAAAGACGCTTCCTTTTGAATATGCGGATGCCCTCAGTGAGCTCTTCACTGTGAGCAAGTCGTTGAGTGATCCCAACTCCGGGACGGTGGAGATTGGGGATGTCTTAACCACCCGCGTCAGCATCCAAAATGTTTCCGGGGCCACCCTTTCGAACATCTATTTCTCCGATACGGATTCCGGTAGCTTTGCGCTCGATTGGAATTCTTTGGACAGTGCTTTGGTCCAGGAGGGTGAAGGGTTGCGGCCCTTTATTTATGGTCCTTTTGATCTTAGTAATGGACAGCGCCTGGAGCTTGAATACGATCTTTCCGTTCAAGCCCTCCCCGCCCTTTCCGTGCTTCTCGGCCAAGATTTTTACAGTGACTATCGAGATGATGATTATTTGGATATTGCCGTAAGTCCGGAGGGCGGAAGCGCGGGCGACTTGCTGGTGTTTTACTCTGACGGGGTGGTCACGGAAGTACGAGAGGATGGATTTTTGGGCATCGGAGAGCGAAGTTTCCGTCATGTCAATTACCAAGAAAAGAAATATTCTTCTTCCACTTATGAGGAAGAATACACCGATACCGCCCCCTCCCCCCTTGCCGATTCGGATGAAGACGGAATCCCTGACTTTATAGAGGGTCTTGATGATGAAAAAGGAATCCCCGTGCCGACCGATGGCAGCTTTGATCCCATTGCGGAGGTGATGGGTGGCCAAGATACCAATGGAGACTACTACTACTCCCCCGATGAAATGTTCGTGAGTACAGAAGATTCGGATGGGGATGGTCTCCATGATTTGGTGGACGACTGGCTCATTGCGGGAACGGATGCCTTGCTTTTGAATCCGGACTTGGATCTCACCGCGGACATTCCGGAACAAGAAATCGAACTGGAGGCTTCTTTCTCTTTCTTGGATGAAGAAATTGAAGGGATTACTCAAAAAATAGAAGAAGTGGTGAGCATGTTTACCTGCAATGGGGGCTGTATCGCCTTCCCGGGCAGTGTCGCCTTTTTAGCACCGGGCGGCTACCACGACCCCACCACCGGAGCCACTATTATGACTGATTATGGGACGCCCATATTTGGCCTTTTGCCTTGGCTTCCCGTGGTGTGCAGCGGACAGATGTGTTACGCCTCCCAAGTGCTACGGCTGTATTTGGCCCCCACCACTACCTTGGGTCTTGGTATGGGTGTTTGCCTTGGGCAGTATGGCGCCGGGCAGTGTTTCGCTTTCTCCATCCCCATTCTTCAAGCGCTTGGGCTCTGTGATATGATGAATGGATTCATTACCGAAGCCTTGGCAAAAGCGACTGGCTTTGTTGCAGAAGGAGCTCAAGTGGCCTTTAATGTGGGGAACATCGTTTCGGTGACCGCGGGCACCAGTGGATTGGAGAGCGCGGTCTTCACCACTTACCGCCCTCCGGTTGCCGTGAACACCAATATTCAAGTGCCGGGCTTCCCTTCTATTTTCACAGAATGGTGGAAGGCCCAAAAAGAAGAATTCTTTAAGGTGCTCGACTTGCCCGATATTACTTTTATTTACCCGGACCCCAAGAGTCTCGTCGCCAAACCAAATCCCCTCACGCTCAAAGAAACGAGTGACCTGGCTTCCGCCGGCCCCCTTGAAAAGATTAAAATTGTGGAACAAGGCATCATGGGACTTGAAAAATGGCTCAACTGGGCTCATGGCCTCCCGCTGATCAATATTGATGTTGAGCCGGTGGAAGTTCGTTACCCCGCGCTCACGCAAGAAGAAATCGATATCACTCTGGCCAGTATGTATCTTTGGAAAGAGCGAACCGAGCTTGAGTGGTTGGATTTTAAGAATCAATTTGCTCTGCGGAATGATTTAACCGCCGCCCAAAAAGAGGTGGTGGATGGCATCAATGACACCATGGAGCAGGCCATCACCGCGGTGGAAGCAAACTTGGCCATTGTGGAAGGCTACTCCGAAATCCCTGAAAAGATTTTGGCGCTGCGGGATTTGGAAGCAACTATTGCTCAAATTATTGTGTGTTATCTGGATGCCATTTTGGGCAGCACCGCGGGCTATTTGGCTGAGAACGCGCAGCGCATCGAGGCCTGGGGCAATTGGGCTTTGGATATGCGAGACCTCCTCGATAGTTGGCAGGTGCTCGTCGATCTTTCTGCCGATCTCATGGATTCTTGCGACAAGTGCACCAACCAACGCTACAGCGCCATGCAGCTTTTGTTCAGTCTCTTTATTTTTATTCCGGACTTCCCCGTGGTGGAACTTCCAAAACTTCCGGACATTGTGATCGATGTGTCCAACATTCAAGGTGGGCTCACCATTGTGTGGCCGGATCTCAAATTTATACCCGAGCGGCTCAATATTCCAGAATTACCCGTTATTGTGTTCCCCGATGTGGATCTTAAATTGGATGCGGATTTTGATTTTGATTTGGATATCCCCACTCTGCCCGTTCCCAATCTTGATATCGAGTTGCCCCCGCTGCCTCCTCTCACCCTACCGAACCTCCCGGATCTTCCCCCTCCACCGGCCATACCGGCCTTGGATCCTTCACTGGAAGCCGCGCTCAGTATTTCCAGCAATATCTTAAAAATCGTTTGTATCATTCGCCAAGGATTTATTCCTGTGCCTGAGTTTGCGCTCAAAGCGAAAATTGAAGAAATCACCGAAAGACCCGGCGGCATTATTCTTCCCATTGATTTGGCAATTACGGTGGAGTGGCCCAAATTCAATTATGACTTTGTAAAGGAGATTCAGGTCAACACCATGATGAACTTCAGTTGGGAGATCACCACTTTTTATGACTTTATCGCCGGCATTGGGGAAAAGAGCAACGGCATGCTGACGGACTTTGTGCAGGAAAGCATCAACAAGCCTTTGGAAGAGCTCCAAAAAGACATTCAAGATGTGTTTGATCTTTTGGGTGAACAAGAATGGGACCTTGAAGTGGACGCGGAGTTTGATGGCGAAGCGAGCCCGGATGGCGCGGATGCTTCCACAGATGGAGGGGTGGGGGTTCAAGGCGATCTTGAGAATGATGGCGAAGACGCTATTCAGGAATTTGAGGATATTGAGGAGGATATTGAGAGTGGCTTTGAGTCCTACCAAGAGGCTATGGACACCGCGCTGGCCTACAAAGATCACCCTTTGGTGAAACAAAACTTAGCCATGCTCAAGAGCACTTTGGAGACCATGCAAAAAGAATTCAAGGCGTGGGATGCCGTGATGCCCGATGAAGTTTTGCTTTCCGTGGAATCGCAAGAGCTGGCCTTGGATGATCCTTTGCTTCATCGATTTGATGAGATCCGTCGCTCCCCCAATCTCGATCAAGACTTTTTGGCGAGCATTGAGGGGACTCCGCTTTCTTCGGTGGTGAGTTTGCGTGATTCCTTGCTTGCGAGTACCGAGGATTTGATGCAAGGCACCGTGGCTTTGAAAGGCATGGGAGATGAATCCTTTTACCGTTATTTGGCGGCGGAACAAGTTGGAAATCCCGTGGCTTTGGCGGGCATCGCAGCAGAGGGGGAAGCACTTTCTACACGATGGATTGAAGAACTCAATCGTGTTGAGTTGGCTGCAGAGATGGATGACGCGAGTTCTGCCGCGAGTTTCGACTCCGAGAGTCTTGAGCTTGGCGCTCAAGCGGAATCCACGAACCAAGGTTTGTATATTTATAATTCTGAAACGGGTGTGAGTGAACGATTGGTGGACTACACGCAAGAATCCGATGAGGCCACCAGCCTTTTGTTCATGGACATTGATGAGGATGGGGATCAGGACTTGGTCTACTCCATGGGAGGTGATATTTATCTAAAAGAAAATCATACTGAGACCGCAAGCGTACGAGCCGTGAGCGAAGACCCACTGGAACGCCGCGTGCAGGATTTGGATCCCGGCCAGGGCAGTGTTCACAATTTGAAACGAGGTAAAAATGATTACTCAGAGGCAAGCTTCGCGTTCAATGGCGCTGAAACTGCGGTGGGCTATGAAGTGCTTTTGTATGATTCTTTGGATGCCGAGGAGTCCAACCCCGATGAAAACATTAAAAGACTTTTGCTTTTGAATGAAGGTGAAAATGAAAGCCTACCCTTTGTGGATGAGGAAGAAAATTCGGTTGGAACCTTGCAAAAGAGCCGGCTTTGGGTGGATGCCGTCAGTGGAAAAGTTTCACTTCAAAATGCCTACCAACGCACCTTCATTGATACCAATGGAGAAATTGAGGTCGGTGAGGCCGTGATTTTTCAAACCATTGAGAACAGTGTTATTGAGTTTGATTCCGCGAATAGCTCTTCTTCCATCTCCGTTCCTGCCGGTTCCTTGCTTCACTTCTCGGCGCAAGCGGAACTGCGTTTGCGAGTTGAGCAAGGCTCTGTTTACTGGATTGATGCCACGGAAAAAGTGGACACTCAGGATCTTGAGCAAGGGATGGAAATTTTTGCGGAAGAGCTGATTGCCTTGGAAAGTTCCGGGGCCGATGCCACCTTGCTCAGCAGCGATGGCCTCTCACTAGATCTGGATCAGGAAGAACTCTTTGTTATGGACTCTCTTGTGAGTACCGATAATCCTGCGGTCACGGTTCAACTGGAAAATGGGGCTTACTATGCCATCACTCGCGCCCTCTATGAAGGAGGCGGGATCGGTACAAAATCTGAAAATATTCTCCTCAATCCTCAAGTGTGTGCGGATGACAGTGAGCCTTATATTTTGGTGGATAACGGCGGAGATGAGGATGGCGGTGATGGCTTGGTGGACAGTGATGGGGATGGGGCCTTGGAACTGGCCATTTTCTCCGTGCGTGAGCTTTCTGCCGAGTCTTCTTTCGATAGCGACAGTGCGATTGTGGATGCCTATTGGGATTTGGATGACCAAGTGGACAGCGATGGAGACGGCATCAAAAATAATGATGACCAGTCTTTGGGCCTTACGACGGAAATTGGGCCTTATGAAGACACGAGAGAGCGCATTGTTACCCTGTATGTCACGGACAGTGCCGGGAATACTGCTGTGCAAGAGATTGCTGTGGAAATTTATGTGCCTGCCATTGTGCTCACCGAAGCCACGGTGGATTTTGTCCGAGGGATAACGGATCCGCTCAGCCCCGATTTCCCCTTCCATTTGATTCGCGATCGCAATGGAGTCCTGAAAGAAATAGGAGAAGGAGCCGGCACCGATGCCTATGGGGAAATCTATGAGGAATTGATTCCTTCCAACCGTTTAGCGGTTTACGATTCCACCGGAGAGGTGGTTGCCGAATTCAATCCCGTCACTAAACAAGTGCTGGTTTACGACTCCGCCTATGCCTCTGCAGTGCTGCCCGCGGGCGATGAATGGCCTTCTCGTTTGGTGGTTTACCAAAAGAGCTTTGGGGCCGTGGTGGGCAGTTTCCTCTTTGTGAATTCCGCTTCCACTCAAATCCGTGAGGTCGCCGTGCCTTTGGAGAATTTGGATCTGTCCATTTACGATTATCCAACGGTCTACACGGTTTCCGATTCCGAGCACTACGAGTTCACGCAAAATTCTTTGGTTGCACGCAATTCTCTTGGGGCGCTGGAATTTATGCTGAGTCCCAGTGGCAGCATCAGCATCTTTGATGAAAGGTATCACTTGGTGAAACGAGCCGCGAGTTCTCTGGATGAATATCTTGTGATTGAGGTTTACGATGGTGATCAACTCGAGCTTGAGATCTGGCCCGGAAGCCCCGATGCGCTTCACCTCACCACCACGGAAGAGTTGGATCTGCCCGGTTCCGAGCTCTTGAATCCCGGCACTTCCGGCTCCGGCAGCACACGGCTTGTCTTTGAAGATATTGATGAAGATGATCCTTTGTACAAAAATCTTGTAGAGCTTGTGGAGCGCGGCATTTTGGAGGGGTATACCGAAAACGATGCGCAGTACTTTAAGCCCGATCAAGCCATCAACCGTGCGGAATTCACCAAGATTATTTTAGGAATCCTTTGTATTGTTCCACGGGATGAGGCGGAGGCACTGCCCTCTGTTTTCAATGATATTTTGGATCCCACCGTTTGGTATTTTGGAGTGACCAAAGAATCCTTCTTGCGAGAACTCATCACGGGTTACTTGGGAGAAGTCGATTCTGCCGGAGTGGCTCCATTTAAACCCAACAAAACCATCAGCCGTGCAGAGGCGGTTAAAATTGTGCTCGAGGCTTTGGATAAAGAAAATATTATTGAGCTTCCGGAGAATCTTGTGGGAGAGCCTTGGTACGATCCTTATATGAATATCGCTCAGGATTTGACCCCCTACTTGGTGAGTGATTCCACCGCGGGCAGTGAATCGTTTATTGTGACTAAGGAGGAAGCCAAAGATCCTTTGCATGAGCTCACTCGTTATGAATTTGTGGAAATGTCTGTTCGTGTACTGGAGGCTTATAACTGTTTCGATTTGGACAGTGATGGAGATGGACTCTTCAACATTGACGAAGAGACCGTGTACGGTACCGACCCCTACAATCCCGACACCGATGCCGGTGGCGTGGACGATGGCAGTGAGGTGGACCGAGGCAGTGATCCTTTGAATGGAAGGGATGACTTTGCGGATGACTCCGGCGATGGGCTAGAGCCTGGCATTTATGCGGTACAAGAGCCTTGTATTGCTTGTCCTTGCACTGCCACCATCGATTATGCCGCGGAACTTCGACCGGGGGATACTGTGTTTGCTATAATTCAAAATGCCGCCGGAGAAATCTTTGGAATCAGCAACTCATTAACCCTAGAGGAATGATGCCTTTGCCTCAAAAATTGGAGTCCCGACTTTTCTTGCTTTGCCTCAGCTTGATGCTGGTCTTCAATGGTTTGTTTTATGCTCTTGCGGAGGAGACAACGGGAGAAACCGTTGCTACCGAGATCGAAGGTGTGGACTATGCCTGCGGGCAGGCTGTGACTGAACAGGCCTCTGTCCTTATTGACTCTTACCAAACCTTTTTGGATGACTATTTTAAAGTGGATACACCTTCCAGCAGCCAAGTGGATCATGCCATGCGTTACTACCGATACATGGAAAGTTCCATTGAAGCCATTTATGAAAACAACTTGGATCTTTATGCCAATACGACTCTCCAAGACAGCACCCAGGCGAGCAGTGATTGTGCAGGCAGACGAGATTTCTATTTGGATGTCGCCCGCGCTCTGCTTCAAAAACAAGTCATCGCTTCTGCGAACAGCAAGCGCACTTTTGAAGTGATCGATGGTCTTAAAATCATGAATGCCGATTTGGAAGAATTTTCCGATGAGTTCAATGCTGTCTTCCCCGCTTACTTCAATAAATTCAACAATGCTTTACCCTGTTACGCTCGCCAATGCATAGTAAAATGAAATGGTTTAAATGGTTTGTGCTGGCCTTTGCGGCCGGCTTCCTTCTCCCCCATACTTATGGTTCGCTTCTGCTTGCCAGCGTTTTGGATACCAAGAGCACTTACGACGGCATGACCATGACCGATGCCATTCGAACTTACCATGTGGCCAACACTGTGATTGTGGATGAGTTCTTTTTAAGGCCCCTGTTGGACCCGGATTTTGCAACGCTTGGTTATGTTAAATATCCGGACCCGGAAACGGGCTGCGAAAAAAATGTGTCCACTTACTGTTTGGCTTTGGCCTTGGATGAGAACCTGGTTCAATTTGAAATTTACTTGAGAAAAAGCCAGGATGCCTTGGATTTTGGAACGGCGGAAGAAGGGAGCGAACAGCCCCTCTCCTTGAACGATGCCTTGCAAGAAGCCACCTCACAAAGAACCGTGGTGGATCAACAAATCTTGCTGGCGGAAGAGAGCATCGATTTAACTTTGGCCGTGTACAACCAGGTGCAGTTGGTTTACCCCGTGCACAGCGAAATGCTGAAGTTGATTGGAAACCTGGATGATTACCGCGGGAATTTGGGGGAAATTCGGGACATCGTGGAAAAGTATCCTTCTAAATTTAATGGAGCGAGCACCGCTCAATGCCAATGAAAAAATTCTTTTTATTCGGAATTGGATTGGTTTTGAGCCTTGCTGCCGGCATGTCGGTAAGCCGGGCTTTGGTTCCCAATGAAGACGATTTGCTTCAGCAAATTTTTGAGGAGGCGGGCATTGAGATGAGTGAAAAAACGGATGCGAAAGAACTCGAAAATTTGGCGGCCAACAGTGAAGCGCCTTTTTCTGGGCTCTATCTTTTTATGTTACAAAATATTGTGCAAGGGCCACGGGATGCGGCGGCCGTTGAGATCGCGGAGCGCTTTAAATACACGGAAGATGAAATCAAAAACATTGTTTTGGAAGGCAGCGTGGAGCCCATCATCGACAAACAGCGAGGAGAAGCTTCGGCGGTTCAATCCCAAGAAGTGGTGGATCAAATGACGGCAGCCGTCACCCAAGGGGATGCGGATTTTGAGACCTTTCTTTCCAGCAATAGTTTTAGCCCCGTCACCGAATCTTATCTCCGTTGGCATTATCAAACCTATGAACGCCCCCCCCTTCCCTCCGAAATCGGTACCGTGCTCAGCAATGATTTTGTGCTCAAAGAATTCACCGCCATTGGCGATGCTTATGATGATGAGCTTCAATTTCAGGAAGACAACCGGCGCTTGGCTTACGAAACCTTGGCCAGCGAAATGTTCTTCAATAATGATTTGGGCGATTCCGCCAATATCGACATTTTGTACGATTTGGATTTGATCCATTATCTTTTGTTTGGCGACTTCATCACCTACCCCGATCGCAGCGGAGGTTCTGTGGATTTGGCTTCGGAGGAAGCGCTTCAACTTTTCCCAGAGCCGAGCGCAGAGGGCTCTGAGGAAGAAGCCGTGGTGGTTTTGGCGGAAGAGCCG
The DNA here is from genome assembly GCA_041661045.1 of Candidatus Gracilibacteria bacterium. NCBI lineage: Bacteria > Candidatus Altimarinota > Candidatus Altimarinota bacterium. The sequence goes on from JBAZVE010000001.1 coordinate 206,401, forward strand.
GCAGAAGCTCCGTTCAATCCCTATGCGTGTTATGCCGATGAAGGCCTCACGGAGGCACTCGATTCCTTCGCTACCAATCCCCCGGATCTTGGTTCAGCGCTCCCGGAGCCTGAAAATTCTTTTAATTATGAGATTCCCGGACGAGATGGCACGGGCGGCGAGGATGGCAGTGGCGGCAGTGCCGGCACACTTGATGGCGCAACCGATGGCGAGGCGGGTGGGTCCGGTGGCAGTGGCGGAACGGAGAATCCTTATGCTGTGGATATTGGCGCGGCCTTTGAAGCTTTGGATGCTTTCCTCCTCTCTTTGGAGATGAAGCCGGGAGATTGGATGCGCACGCTGCCCTGCAGTGGAGTTTTTTGTATCGAAATTAAATTCATCCCCGAAACCAACGACCCCGAAGTGGATACGGAGCGCATGCAGGCGGATGATTTTGAGCCGACTGAGAACTGCGTCGCGTGCCATACCGCTTATATAAAAGAACGGCTCACCGAAACCATGAGCAAGAGCTTGGTGCCCAGCAAAATCACTAAGAATTGGTTTGAAGATGCCACTTGCAAGGATGCCGGCTATCACATCAATTTGGACCTCAATGTGTATGCCATTAAAAAGCCCATAGACTTGGATACCGGAGACACACTGGACGACAAAGCCGGTGAAGAAATCGATGAATTTAAAACCCAACTTTTTGGAATTGCGGGCATCCCTCTTCCGGATGGCTCAGGTGGAATTTTGGGCAAGAGCAAGAGTGAATCGGAATGTGAGAGCCTTTTGAATATTGGAAAAATGGTGGGGACGGAACGCAAGATCGACGAACTTTTGGGAAGTTGCCAGAAGGCTGCCGACAGTAATGTGGCCGAGCTGCAAGAAGTTTTTGATGAATTCGTTTATAATATTCATTCTCAAACTACCAGTGATTTGTTCTCTCAAGTTTCCAGCGAGCTCTACAGCATGCTTCTCTATTTCCAAAACTTTCAGGGAAGCTTGGAAGCCACCTACCTCACTGAACAAGCCCCTCTTTCCGTTCTCATTAATAAAGAATACTGCCAATGAGATTTCCTACTAAAATTCTTTTTTCATTTTTCCTCCTCGCTGGGCTTGGGCTCTCCGCTGCCGCTGTGCCCGCTCAAGCTCTGGAGATTCCAGAAGGTCTGGAAAGTTTGGCGGAGCCCCTTTGTCCGGGGGCTTGGGCGGACTACTATGGCTTTGTGCTGACCGTTCGCAATGAAGATACGCGTCAACAAACCTTCAAAGATTTGTTCACCGTCGGGTACTGTCAACTGTATGATATTTTGGCCTTGGAAGAGGAGTTGGACAATACCCGTGAGCGCTTCCGTGCCGCGGCTTTTGCCTGCCAAGATACCCAAGCGTACAAAATCGACTACCACCGCATTCTTATGGAGCAACATTTCATTAGAAACATCCAAAATGAGCCCTCGGATGTGATCAATGTAAAAGATGCGGAACTTTATGAGGAGCTTAAAGAAGAACGACTGAGTGCCTTGCAAAGCGAGATGCTCGATGCTTTTGTTGTGGAGGAGAAATGGTTGACTGAAGGAGATTTCGAAGATCTTTTTGCGAGCTGGACGGAAAAGTACGATGACCGCATTGGAGATTATAGCCAATGTGAAGAAGGTTCCTGGTCTCAGATCCGTGAAACTGTTGAAGAATTTCAAGAAACGATTGATGAACTTCAAGTCGATGTTAAAAAGAGAGAAAATCTTAATTTTAAAGATAATTTTTCCCTCAGCACCAGCGATTTGGAAAAAGAATTTGAAAACTTAAGATCCACCGGGGACAGCGCCCTGCACGGTTGGGAGTACTACAAGAACCTCGTGAGTCTTGAAAAAATTGAAGTGGATCCTGCGGCAACGGTGAGTGACCTCACAAGTTCCGGAGATGTCTTTACCTTTGGCTCTGCTCTCGACCTTTTGCAAGAAGATATTATAAGGCAAGAGATTGAGGCGCAGCAGGCGGAGCGAAAAGCTCGTTATGCTTTGCTTTATGGAGAAGGGGGTGCGGCGGCCGCCACGGATATGCAGGCCATTTTGGATGCACTCAACCAAAGCATCGCCGCCTCCAATACCAAAGACCTCCCCGCTATTTTGGATCGAGTCGCTAAGATCTACGATATGCAGTGCAACTAACGAGATAAGAGTGAGAATACGGTGTGTTTGCCGGGATTCAGTGCCGGTTTTTTCTTTGCTTTTGCTTGCAGTTCCACCGATTCCCGTGCGAGGTTTAAGTCGACCATGCAGTAAGGACACAAGTCCTTACGAAGAGAAATCAATTTACCACAGGAGAAACAGTTGAAGAGCATGGCGGGGGGAGAAGGGGAGAATTAATTGGTCTGGCTTTGGAGGAAATCGTTCAGGTCTTCTTCACTGATTCTGTACACTCGTCCAAACTTCACGCTTTTGAGTTTCTTGCTCCGTATGAACTTCAATACGGTCAAGTGGTGGAGCTGTAGGGCTTCCGCGACTTCTTCGGGGGTGAGGAGCCGCTTGATCATTCGACTTAATTAAACTTAACTTAGGCATACTTTATGCTCTCTAGTTTAGCTTTGCAATGTTTTTGTGTAATTTTGCTAATTTTATATTGATAAGTTTAATATAGTGATGGTTTATACTATTTTGTTCTGTTTTAGTTGGTTTTATTTAATTCTATTTAATTTTGTTTAATTAAGCTTAAGCCTCTGTGGCCGACCTATAGAATCATCGTCACCCCCCTTGCATAAAAATGGCTTTTGGGTACAATCCCCTCCTATCTATAAAAAATAAGCCTATGCCTAACACTCCCCCCACCCCCGAAGACGACCGTGCTTATGTTGCGGCGGTCAGAGCAGCACTGCTCACTGCAATGAGAAGGACTGAAGCTAGCTTCTCTACTCTTGCTGCCAACCCATCAGATATGGATGCCTTGCTTACGATGCACACAGCAGTGAGGGCTGCCTTAGATTCAGGGGATTTCAATACCTTGTGTGGTTTTGTGAGTCCAAATAGTAATTTCACTGACTGCGGCAGCCTTCAACTTTATCTTGATGCATTGAGAGATACGGGGCGGGTCTGAAATCTCTTTGCTCTAAAATACACCAGCCAATAGCTCGCTATAATGGCGCCCACTCCAATCAAGAGGGTTTTTTCTTCGGAGGTAAAAAGCAGGAGCACGCAAAGAAAACCAATCGCCAGGGTTCTTCCCACCCAAATCAGAATATCTCGGTAAACCAAGCCCGGATAAAAAGAATGATCCCCGGTGAGCCTGTCCATGGTTTGCAAATCAATAACATGTTCGGACACTCGGTAAATGGGAGACACCACGGTGAGTACAAGGGAGAAGACGATGAAAAATGCGGGAGAACGATCCCAGAAAAAGAGCAGACCAAAGCTCAATGAAAGCAACAGCACGGCGTAAAAAAGAATCGTCACTCGGTTTCCCTCATGCCTTTTATGCGACAAAAAAAGCAGGGTTAAAATAGAAACTCCGCCCACCACGGTCTGTAAAACCCCGATGTTGAGTACGGTTTTTAAGGAGAGCAAAGACAGTGCCGGGATCAGAGTGCTCCGAAAACCCCACGGGAGCCCGCCGGCAAGAATATAGGCGCGAATCGGCCTCAAGTTGGGCGCAAAGAAAAGCCTTTTCCATTCTCTGTGCGGAATCCGCTTGGGCGTGTATTCGGGCAGTTTAAATAAAAAGGGAAATGAGCAGAGGTAAACAAAGGGCAGAAGCCAAAATAGAATTTCAAACGACTCCAAATGGAAAACATACTCCGACAGATAGAAACTCGCCGTCGCGATCAAGGGCGATAGAATCGAAAAAATCTGCGTGCCTAAGCTAACCATGGAAGAATAAAAGTCCCGATTTTTATCGGTGGTGGTCAACATTTCGTAACTGTGCACGCCCACCCAAAACATACCAAGCCCCAGCCCGTTGAAAGCTGCAAACAAAAGGAGGTGACTGAAGTCTCGTGGGAAAAAGAGGAGCAATAAAAAGGAAACCGTATAAATAGTGAAGGCGCGTAAATAGTTGTAGCGAAGCGAGATCTGCCGCTGCGCCACCATGTATCCCCACCCCGAAAATCCCAAAGCCACAAAAAAGAAGAAGACTAGGTTGTAAAGCGCCAAGCTGAATAAAGATTGAGTGAGCTCGAATACAAAAATATTTATAAAAAGCCCGACAATGATTTGAGAGAACTCGTAGATCCAATACAAATACACCATCGCCCGAGTGGAATCGGGTAAGACGCGAAAACGATGAAGAGTTTTAGTGAGCATGCTTTCCTTTAAATCCCCATCTTCTTGAGCCATTTGCCGGTGTAGGAGCTTTTGTGTTTGGCGACTTCTTCGGGAGTTCCGCAGGCCACCACCTCTCCTCCCCCATTTCCGCCATCCGGACCCATATCGATCACATGATCGGAGCATTTAATAAGATCGAGGTTGTGTTCAATCACAATCACGGTGTTCCCGGTGTCCACGAGTTGCTGCAGCACTTCCACCAGTTTTTTAACATCATCAAAATGCAGACCGGTGGTGGGTTCATCCAAGATATAGAGTGTTTTTCCCGTGGAGCGCTTGGAAAGTTCAGTGGAGAGTTTGATCCGTTGCGCCTCTCCCCCGGAAAGGGTGGTTGCGGACTGGCCCAAGTGGATATAACCCAAGCCTACTTTTGAAAGCGTTTCCAGTTTGGTCTTAATGGCGGGGATGGCATCGAAAAATTCTAAACACTCATCCACTGTCATGTCCAAAACATCCGCGATGTTTTTGCCGCGGTAGGACACTTCCAAAGCTTCACGATTGTAACGACGGCCCTTGCAGGATTCGCAGGGCACATAAATGTCCGCCAAAAAGTGCATCTCAATTTTCTTGAGCCCGTCTCCTTCACACACTTCACAACGGCCTCCCTTCACATTAAAAGAGAATCGGCCCGCCTTGTATCCACGAAGGCGCGCTTCTCCGGTTTGTGCAAAGAGCTCACGAATTTCCGTGAAGACTCCGGTGTAGGTTGCGGGATTGGAGCGAGGGGTGCGGCCAATGGGAGACTGATCAATGTTGATGATTTTATCGAGTTGTTCAATCCCACGAATTTCACGGTGAGCTCCGGCCAAAGCCTTGTTTCTATTGATCACCGCCGCCACTTTTTTAACCAAGATTTCATTCACCAAAGTGGATTTTCCGGACCCGGAAACTCCCGTCACGGTTGTGAAAGTTCCCAGGGGGAATTTTACATCGATGTTTTTTAAATTGTGTTCGCTGGCTCCAAGAATTTCCAATGATTTTCCGTTTCCTTTTCTGCGTGTTTTTGGGAGTGGAATTTCTTTTTTCCCGGAAAGATATTGCCCCGTCATGGAATTTTTGTTGGCCATGATTTCTTTTGGGGTTCCGGCGGCCACCACTTCTCCTCCGTGCTTCCCTGCCCCCGGTCCAATATCCAAAATATAATCGGCACTCAGCATGGTATCAATATCATGTTCCACCACAATCACGGTGTTTCCGATGTCCCTTAAAGTGATGAGTGTTTGGATGAGTTTTTCGTTGTCGTTTTGGTGAAGTCCAATGGAAGGTTCATCGAGTACATAGAGCACTCCCACCAAGCGGGATCCAATTTGGGTGGCCAAGCGAATGCGTTGAGCTTCTCCCCCGGAAAGGGTGTTGGCGGCACGATCCAAGGTGAGATAAGAAACTCCCACATGATTCAAAAATCCGAGCCGAGAATAGACTTCCCTCAATATGGGTTCCGCAATCATTTTTTGCATTGAGGAGAGTTTGAGCTCCTTAAAAAAAGCTTCGGCCTCCGCAATGGAAAGATTGGTGACATCGGCGATAGACTGTTCTTGAATGGTCACGGCGAGCATTTCGGGCTTGAGCCGTTTCCCCTCGCAAGAAGGACAAGGCAAGATCCTCATGAATTGTTCAATTTTCCCACGGACATAGTCGGAATCCGTTTCCAAAAATCGTCGTTCCAAGTTGGGGATTACTCCTTCAAACTTGGTTTGGAATTCTCCTTTGGAAAGGCCATCTCCGGAATTCATTTTTACCGTGTAACGATCCTCTCCCGTTCCGTACATCACTTTTTGGATCTGTCCTTCGGTGAGCTCTTCCACGGGAACATCCACAGAAAATCGATATTTTTTTGCCACTTCTTCCAAAATGTTGTTGTACCACGAGAGATGTGAACTTGTGGCGGACCATGGCAAAATGGCACCTTCCGAAAGGCTGAGTTTTTTATTGGGGATCACCAGTTCCGCGTCGATTTCCAGTTTGGTTCCGAGTCCGTGACACTCTTCACATGCTCCGTGTGGGCTGTTGAATGAAAAGTTTCTGGGTTCAATTTCCGTGATGCTCACTTCGGGGTGATCTTCACAAGAAAAAGTTTCGGAGAACTTTTGTACTTCTCCCGTCTCGTTGTCCAAAATCATCATCACCCCCTCCCCGTGCCGTAAGGACATTTCCACGGAATCGGCAAGACGGGTGAGATCGGGGTTGGGACCCTCTGTTTTTTCAAATTTTTTAACGGCGAGGCGGTCCACCACAATTTCAATGTCGTGCGGCTTGTTTTTATCGAGCTCCGGAAGTTCCACAATGGAGTGCACTTCTCCATCCACTCGCACACGCACAAAGCCTTCCTTTTTAATCTTATCAAAAACGGCGGTGTGCTCGCCTTTTCGTCCATGCATCACGGGAGCGAGCAAAAGCACTCTGCGCCCCTCACCCATTGTAACCACATGATCCACGATTTGGCTGGAGGTTTGCCTCACAATGGGTTTTTTGCATTTGGGACAATGCGGAGTTCCCACTCGTGCGAATAAAAGTCTGAGGTGATCATAAATTTCCGTCACGGTTCCCACGGTTGAGCGCGGGTTGCGAGGCGCTGTTTTTTGATCAATGGAAATGGCGGGGGAAAGTCCTTCAATGGACTCCACATCGGGTTTTTCCATCACTCCCAAAAATTGCCGTGCGTAGGTGGATAAAGATTCCACATAACGCCTTTGTCCTTCCGCATAAATAGTGTCAAAAGCCAGGGTGGATTTTCCTGAACCCGAAAGGCCGGTGATCACCGTGAGTTTATCGCGCGGGATCTCCACACTGATGTTCTTCAAATTGTGCATCTTCGCTCCTTTGACTTTGATGCTTGTTGCTTGCATAGGAAAAAACCTGATTATATATAAATCTCGGCCGAAGGAGTTTAACAGTCAAAATAGATTAACGCAAGGTTCATGTTGGTGACTGCTCACAGACACTGCAGATTTGAGAGGGCCGGGTGTCTTTCAGACAACGGGAGCCCTTATGTTGTCTTCAAAACACCCGGCCCTCCACTCCCAGTGTTGTGAATGTCACAAACCTGAGTGGTGAACTTTTCTGAGAGCTTCTGAGTTTTCTCCCACCAAATGACCGTAAGCCTTTAAATTCTCTTTTTGTTTGAAGAGGTAATCGAGGAAGGAATATCCGAAAACCAAGAAAGGGATCATGAAGAAAGTGAGATTCATTTCGAGCATGATGTTGAACGCTCCGTGAAGCACCACGGCAATGAGGAGCCCTTCGGTCACCTTTTCAGTGGCAAAAACTCGATTGGCTTTAAAATGAAGGATGCGGTGAATGGCGCGGACAAACCAAGTTCGATTCTTCCGTTGTTCCTCGGACCAAATGGGCTCCGCAAAGTAGGCGACTCCATAAAAGTATCCGAAAATTCCCGAGAATAGAATGTGGGCGAAGGTAGAAAAGATGGCACGGAAAACAAAAGACACTATCAAAATTTCCGTTCCTTGATAAGTCCAAATGTAATAGAAATAAAGAATGTTCTCCACAAAGGCGAACCCAAGCGCGGAAATAATTGAAAATTCAATCGCGTCGTCAATGTTGCGGAAAAATCCATGATCCGCGTGCCGTACTACAAGGTTTTTCATGTATTCCTCAATCACCCCCACAAACATGAATGCCAAAAGAGTGCCTACCGGTAAATAGAGGTAAGGCGTGAAATCAAAAAGGTCCGCTTGAAAGTTGTTGGTGTAGTTGAAAACATTGATTTGCGGCAGATACTGCCAACTCCATTTATAAAGCAAAATGGGCACTACGGCCGTCATCCCCAAAAGGAAAGTCTGTCTGGCTTTTGGCCTATACACGGGGTCTTTTCGGTAGAAAATAAAGCCCCAAATGATGGCGGGAAAGGCGGCAAGCAAGATGGTAACCAAGAGACGCATCAGGTTTAATTAGGGCTCAATTCATCTCTTTATTATACCATATATTCTCCTATGCATCAAGCTGTTAGTGGCCCGTTCCCTTGTTTTGTCTCCTTGTTTTATTAAAATTCCCACATCCTATTTCCCGCTCACCATGAAAAAATTTCTCGTTAAAGACTACATGAAAAGCAAGGTGGTTTCTTTGAAGCCCGAACAAACCGTCAAGGAGGCCCTTAAAACCATGATTCAGCATAAAACCAACGGTTTGGTGGTGGTGGATAAAAAGAATAAAGTCGTTGGGATTTTGTCCAGTTGGGATATTATTGCTTATCTTGTTCCGGACTATCTGGAGGCCGATAAGCATCTTGCCTCTTTTGAATCGGGAGATGTTTTTGCAGAACGCGTTCAAGAGATTAAAGCCGACCCCGTGAAAAAATTCATGTCAAAGCATGTTCACACTATTCGAACCGAACACAGTTTGATGGAGGCCGCTACACTGCTTTCTGAATTTCAAATTCGTCAATTGCCGGTGGTTGATGACAAAGGCTACCTCATCGGTTACTTAAACCGCACCGACATCAAAAAGGCGATGGGTGAGGTTCTTCATTTAAAAAAATAACACCCATCATGAATTCAACTCTACTCATCGCTGTCCTTGTCTTCGTCACTACTTATGTGCTCATCATCTCCGAGAAAGTGCATCGAACGGTGCTCGCCTTGGCTGGTGCTATTTTGATGATCTTACTCGGGGTTGTGAATCAGGAGGAGGCCCTGCATGGAGTGGATTTTAATACTTTGGGATTGCTTATTGGGATGATGGTGATCGTAGGAATTGCGAAAGATTGTGGGATGTTTCAGTTTGTGGCCATCTGGGCATCCAAGGTCGGGAGGGGTAAACCTTTGCCCATCTTTATTTTGCTGGGACTGATCACTGCTGTGTTTTCCGCTTTCTTGGATAATGTGACGACTGTTCTTTTGATGGTTCCCGTGACTTTTGTGGTGGCCAACAACTTGAAGATAAACCCCATGCCCTATCTTATTTCGACCATTCTTTTGTCGAACATTGGAGGGACGGCCACGCTGATTGGAGACCCTCCCAATATTTTGATTGGAAGCGCGGCTAAAATCCCTTTCAATGATTTCTTGATCCACTTGGGGCCGGTGGTTGTGATCGTTGCCGTGGTTACCATTGGCCTTTTGGTGCTTTGGTATCGAAAATCCTTGGTTGCCACCAAAGAAGCTCAGGCGAGCATCATGCAATTTGTGCCCAAAGAGGCTTTGACCGATCGCCCGCTTCTCATCAAATCTTTGTTTGTTTTGGCCCTGGTCTTGCTTGGATTTTTCACCCACAGCATCACGCACTTGGAGGGTGCCACCATCGCGCTCGGAGGTGCCGCCTTGCTTTTGCTTTTAACCATGAATGACCCGGAGCATCATTTGAGAGATGTGGAGTGGACAACCATCTTCTTCTTTATTGGACTTTTTGTACTGGTGAGCGGTCTGGAATCTGTTGGCGCTATTGAATATCTTGCCGGACTGTTGATTGAAGTCACGGGAGGTGAACCCGTTCCCCTCACTCTTTCGGTGCTCTGGGGTTCTGCGGTGTTCTCTGCCGCTATCGACAATATTCCTTTTGTGGCCACCATGATCCCTCTTATTCAAAATATTGGTGAGATTTCCACGGTGGACACCGGACCTCTCTGGTGGGCACTGGCTCTTGGGGCCGACATCGGAGGAAATGCGACCATTGTGGGAGCGTCCGCCAATGTGGTGGTGAGTGGAATGGCCGGAAAACATGGTCATCGCATCGGCTTTGTGCCCTACATGAAAGTGGCCATGCCCATGACTTTTGTGGCTTTGGTCATTTGTACGATTTACATCAGCCTGCGTTACCTCAGTTAGTCGCACGGCTGAGCTCGCCTTCTTCCACTCGGTACACCTGAATGTGAGGCAGGTTTTTGAGGTGTTCCAACGAAGTGGTGGTGAGGATGCATTGGTAGCTTTGCAGGAGTTCACCAAGCTTTTCTTGGCGCTTTTGATCGAGCTCGGAGAACACATCGTCCAAGAGCAGAAGGGGTTTTTCGCCTGTTTTTTCTTCGATGTAATGGAGCTCCGCGATTTTGAGCACCAGGACGGCGCTGCGTTGTTCCCCGCGGGAGCCGGAGTCGGCCAAGGGTTTTTCGTCTAAAAAGAGTGTGAAGTCGTCTCGATGCGGGCCAACGGAGGTGGAGCCGTTTTGGATATCGTTGCTGCGATGTGCGAGGAGCCTTTCTTCATAGCGGTCTTTGCTGCAATGGCTTTGGAGGGACAGTGTTTTTCCCGGACCCGCGATGGAATGGTAATGCTGCTCCAAATCCTTTTTCAAAAAGTCTAAAAAGGCCTCGCGCTTTTCCCAAATTTTAAGGGCTTCTTCGGTGAGGCGAATGTCCCACAAATCCAGTTCCCACTCCTGCGCTCGGCCCTGCGCCGTGCGTTTGAGCAGGGCGTTACGGTGATTCAAAATGCGTTGATAGTGTGTGAGCGCCTCGACATAGTCTTTGTCCACTTGAATAAGCATCCGGTCGAGGTATTGGCGCCGTGCATGTGGGCTGCCCGTGACCAAATCCAAGTGATCCGGCGTGAACAGCACGGCTCTCAGTGAACCGAGGAAGTTTTTGGGGGCCACCCACTTGGATTGTTTTTTTACTTTTTTGGCTTCAGGGTCGCGTTGTAAAAATACTTCGAGTTGGGTTTCCTTGCCCTTGCGTTCGATGCAGGCGCGAATGCGGCCGTGCGGGCGATCCCACTTGAGGGTTTCCAGGGCTTTTACCGCACGGAAAGATTTCCCAAGTGCAAGAAAGGCGATGCTCTCCAGGAGGTTGGTTTTGCCCTGAGCATTGAGGCCCACCAGAGCGGTGACGGGCGCATCCAAGTTCAGCTCCAGATCGTCGTAATTGCGAAAATGTTCCAGCTTAAGCCATTTGAGTTTCATCGTTGGCAGTTTAGGGAGTTTCGCGCGTTTGCACAACAATCTATTTGACGGATCAAGCCCCACTCGATTAGTCTAAGCCCACTTATTTAGCCTTTTCTATGAATCAAGAAGAACTCTCTCATATGCGGCACTCTTTGGCCCACCTTTTGGCCGCGGCCGTTATGGAATTGTGGCCGGACACCAAACGCACCATTGGGCCCGCCATCGACAATGGGTTTTACTTTGATTTTGAATTCAGCCAGCCCATTACTCCTGAAGACTTGCCAAAGATCGAGAAGAAAATGCGACAAATTTTGCCCACTTGGACCTCGTTTGAGCGACATGAACTCAGCCCGGAAGACGCTAAAAAGGAATATCCGGGGAACGAGTTTAAGCACGAACTGATTGATGAATTTTCGGGTGAAGGGCAGTCGTTGTCGTTCTACAAATCGGGGGACTACTGGGATCTTTGCCGAGGAGGACATGTGGAAAACATGAAAGCGGATATCGACCCCAAATCTTTCAAACTGCACAAAATTGCGGGCGCTTACTGGCGTGGAAGCGAAAAGAATCCTCAGCTCACTCGTATTTACGGGCTTGCCTTTGAAACGGAGCAAGAGCTGGCCGACTACCTCGCAATGATGGCGGAGGCAGAAAAACGCGACCACCGAAAACTTGGGAAGGAGCTTGAGATTTTTATGCTGAGTGAAGAGGTTGGCGCCGGACTTCCGCTCTGGCTGCCCAACGGAGCGATTATTGTGGAAGAACTCGAAAAACTGGCGAAGCAGGTGGAGTTTGATGGCGGATACAGCCGTGTGCGCACCCCCCACATCACCAAGGGCACGCTCTACCACAAATCCGGGCACTTGCCTTACTATGCGGAGACCATGTTCCCGCCGATGGTGATGGACAATGAAGAATATTATTTGAAGCCGATGAACTGCCCGCACCACCATCTTATTTATGGCAACAAGACGCGCTCGTACCGGGATCTCCCCATTCGTCTTGCCGAGTATGGACACTGCTACCGTTATGAAGACAGCGGGGCTCTGTTTGGACTGATGCGTGTGCGATCCTTGTGCATGAACGATGCGCACATCTACTGCCGCCCGGATCAATTTGAAAGCGAATTCATTAAAGTGATGGAGCTCTACAAAAATTACTCCAAAATTTTCGGCATCAAAAAAATGGTGATGCGTCTTTCTTTGCATGATAAAGAAGGTCTTGGAAAGAAATATGTGAATGAGCCGGAACTGTGGATCCAAACGGAGGAACAGGTACGCCAAGCCATGCTTAAAACAGGTATCGAATTTGTGGAAGCTCCCGGCGAGGCTGCGTTCTACGGGCCCAAGATTGATGTGGAGGTGTGGTCTGCGATTGGTCGCGAATTCACGCTCGCCACAAACCAACTGGATTTTGCCGTGCCCAAGCGCTTTGACCTGACTTATGTGGACAGCGATGGACAAGAAAAAACACCGCTTTGTGTCCACCGCGCTCCTTTGGGAACGCACGAACGCTTCGTTGGATTTTTGATTGAACATTTTGCGGGAGCTTTTCCCACTTGGCTCTCACCCGTACAGGCTATTGTGCTTCCGGTTTCCGATAAATTTTTGGACTACGCGAAGGAAGTGGAAGCGGCCCTTAAGGCTGCGAATGTGCGCGCCGAAACCGATGACAGTGCCGAGAGTTTGGGTAAAAAGATCCGAGGTGCCGAGAAGCGAAAAATTCCTTGGCTTTTGGTGGTTGGCGAAGCCGAAGTGGCTGCCCGCACCGTGGCGGCGCGAAGCACTCACACTAAAAAACAAGAAAACTTTGCCTTGGACACTTTCGTAAAACAGATCGCCCACGAAATCGCGGACCGCGCACTCCCTCCCGAACCGGAAGAGGCCGCTTAGTGGTGACCACCACCACTTTCTCCACCGCCGCCCCCTTCTGCAGGTTTCTTATGTGGCCTGTTGTCCACATCCACTCCCTGCGCGCGTTCGAGTGCGGAGGCGCGAACATGATCGGCCTCGTGCTCGGCATCGTGAAGCGCCTTGGTGTAGTCCGCGAATACGGCTCCCTTAGCTTTGGCTTTTGCCTGGGCTTTGGCAATGTTTTCGCGGTGGTCTTGTTGGAGTTTTGCCACCATGGCTCCCAAATTATCTTCCTTGGTTTGGTTCACCGCATACTCCAAATAAGGAGCTATTCTTTTGTATAAATCATCAATGCCCTTTGGTGGATCTCCATTCCAAATTCCATACTGGCTTTCCAAGGCATTTATAATTGCCTTCGCATCGTCATCGGTCCGAATTTCATCATTGACCATTTTTTTGATCAAGGGATAGCTGGAATCGAAATCCAACATAGTCAAATAATCCGCTACTCCCTTCACAATGGCTCCGGTTCCTTTTTCCTCCCGGGCAAATACCTTGCTGTAAATTCCGCTTGTTCGTGGCGGCTTTGCGGCATCCGAGGGTTCCAGACGGAACATTTCTGCCCCCTTGTAAGCCCTTCTGTTCAAGACTCCTTCGTAGGTTAAGAACTGAGACGCAAAACGAACCATCTCCAGTTTATTTTGTTTTGGCTCCCTCCCTGCGTAAAGCTCCCCGTACATGTCGAGCCAAAATTCATTTCCCGTGGCCAAACTCATCAAACCGGTCTTAGGCATACCGTAACCTCCCTGGGTCTTTTGAGTGAGCATATCTTTCACTCGTTCTATGCCGAGGTAACCCGCGAGCATCGGCGCGTCATCGTGATCCACACGGTGGGATCCTTGAGACAAGGTCTTTTCAAACCGTTCTTGAACCGTGGTGTTGTACATCACGGATTTGTGCATGTAGTAGTCCCATGTCGTTTCGTTTTTTGCATAGGCCGCCGCTTCCTTAATGTCATCGATGGTGGGTCTATCTCCACGGCCAACCCCCGAATCAAACCAGTCGAAAGGTGGGTAGGTGTTGTTGGTATCAGTGGTGTTCACTCCACGGTCGAAAGGCAAAAGGCCACTGGAGATACCCAAAACCAGGAATCTCATACGAGCCTCCCCTTTCATCTTTCCTTGAGCCACTGCATAACGGATGATGGACTCAAATTTAATGGGGTCCGCGGTGGAAAAGTGCTTACCGGCATGGTGGTCGGCCTCATACTGGTCCAGGATCCGTTGAGCCTCATTCACCAAGGCCCCGGGTTCGGCGGCGATGCCTCCCCAGTTTTTCTCGTACTCTTTCATTTTGCTCTCGTACGAAGAAGCATTGGTGTTTTTGAGCGACTTGAAGGCTTCAGAATCCCTGTAAATATAGATATAGGCCTGACGCATCTTTTCTTCGGAAGAAGTGAGGTTCTTTTGGTGCCAGTATCTGTCTTCCGAAATTTTGACGGTTTTTTGCCAGCGATTGAGCTGTTTGAAGAGCCAGGGTGCATAAAAATCCACACGCCCTCGTTTGGCCAAAATATTCAAACAGGCTTTGAATTCAAAGCGGTCGATGGTTTCCGCCGCCAAGTGCATCAAGTGCTCGGTGTTGAAACTGTCGTATCCTTTTTCAATATCCCCCACACGACCGTGTTCCGCGTGCTCCGCCTCTTGCGCTCCATTCGGATGCAATTCCGTGAGCGACTTGATCATCTGATTGTTGGTCGGATTTGGAATATGGGTGAGGATTTTTGTGGCATCTCTTTGCCAGTATCCCGCTCCTCGCTTGGCTTCCGTCTCCACATTTCCCTTCACCGTTTCCGTAACGGAGTGCCAGAAATGTCCCAGCGTTTCGAAGGGGTTGATCATGACGACATCTCGCGTGGGTCGCCCCGTTCCCTCATTTAGGCTCGTCCTAAAGAGACGCATGTTCTCAAGCGTTTCTGTGAGTTGGACTTCCCCAAAATCCTTGTAACTCATGATCTTTTCTCCCACTCCCTTCATCCCCTCCAGGAGAGTGCGGGCGACGGCGCGGCGTTCCGCCGTGGACATGGGGGCTTTTTTCAAAAATTCCAATTGCCCTTTGAGTCCCCGTGGGACAACCATTTCCCCTCCCTTCGGGCCAAAGGTGACCACCCCTCCAATGCTATCAGGCTTATCCGTTTCAATTCCTTCCTCACTAAAGAAAGCATCTCTAATGGCGGCCTTGATGTCTTCGTGCTTCTCCAATTCCCCGATCTGTTCCTCCACGGTCTTGAGCTGATCCTCCCACCACTTGCGCTCTTGATCCTTGGTGCTTTTGATCTTGCGTTCTATTTCTGTTTTTAAACTGGCGGCTTCCGTTTTTACCTGGCCGACGATGGCTTTAAATTTGTCGATCTCTGCATCGTTCATGTCCCGTGCTATTTGGCCCTGCAATTTCGTGAACTCCTCTTCCAATTTTGCATCGGTGAGGTCCACAAAGTCTCCGTCTGCATTCACCTCTTTCCCTTCCCCAAATCTCACGAAATCTTTGTAGGAATCTTCGATGTTGTTCGCCATGTTCCACCACTTATTGGCGTCTTCGAAAAGCACCTTTGCGGGAGACTCTCCGTTCGGGAATTCCAAACTCCCGTCATCGATGTCTGCAAGGTTTTTCTCCTTGAGCTGTTCCGTGGCCGTGGTGATGTACTCTATCCACGAGTCCCGTACATCTTTATAACCATTGGGAGGATTGTCCAGCCACTGTTTTTTGATGTGATTGAGTCGAGCCGTGAGGTTCTCTTTTATTGTGGCATCCATCAACTCTGCTTGAGCTTTTCTTTCCGCCACAAGTCTGGCGATCATGTCGTCCACTTCTTTTATGGCTTTGCCTCTGTCGAGATTGGCCTCGTTTTTTTCTTCTTCACGAAGCCTTTGCTTGACACTCTGTTCCATCCCCGGCAACTGCTCTGCAACCTCGAGCAGTGTTTTGTATTTCTGCCTGAGCTTGAAATGGTAGCGATTCTTCTTAAAATCCGCTCTATTCCAGTTTTTATCGTTCCCAAGCTCTTTGCGTTCCTTCACCAAATCCTGGAGGGCGTTTTGGGTTCCATTGTAATCGCGCAGCAAGGCCACCCAGTCGGCGTGAATTTCCCACCGTTTATCGGGGTCGTAGGGCATTTCCCCCGGAAGGATAGTCCTTAATTTTTTTGAAATAGTCCCTTCGGTTTCTTCACCGGACTCTGTGGGCTCACCCGGACCTTTTGGAGTGGCAAAGCACAACAGTTCTCTTCCGAGGAATGGATTTTTTTTGTACGGAACCGAGTTGTGTAGGCTACAGATTCTCATGGGGGTGGGGTGATGCTGCCCTCTCGTGGGCGAGAGGAGGGAGTAGCTCAACTTCTTGAGCGGACTCTCCCCTCACAATCACCGTCCATGGTTTTCCGACCGTAGGAGGGTGATTGTAGCATCTGTTTTTATTTTTGTAAAGTTAGGTGTTTATTTATAGTCTTATAGCGTTGAGTTGCCTTTGCATTTCTTCCAATTGAGTGACGGCTGTGTTCACCCGCGCAAGCAGGGCTGCATTGGCTGCGACTGCCGGGTCTCTTCGCAAATCTATGGCATTGGTCACAGCTGTGTTCACTGCGTTTCTTGCTGTGGTTAAGCTTTGATTGTCCTGATTGGTTTGAAGGGTTGTTGTTGCGTTTCTTGCCGCAGTTACATTTCCATTCAGAGTGGTTACGGCTGCATTTCCCGGAAGCGCAGCAACCAGTGCGGCCACTTCTGTGCTCAATGACGCGGTGGTGGGTACAATAAGGTTCACTACCGCAGGAATGGCGGCGGCCCCTTGTGCAGCGCCCGCTTGGCTCTGTTGTCCGGGAGCGTTGGTGCGGTTCAATCCCACTGTGCTGCCGTCCAGCCTATTCAAAATGGCATCCATGGCGGGTTTGTTTTCGAATCCAAGTTGCTCGGCAGTGAAGCCGCTGTTTTGTAAGAGGTCACGGATTTGAGTCAAATTGAATCCGGCGAGTGTCCTTGCATCCCCACTCGTGAGGTTACTTTGAAGATTTTGAAGACCTCTATCCATTCTGGTTTTTGCGTTGTTGTCTTTGGAGCTTCTCACGATGTTTCTGAGTTGGCTCAAAAGATCGTGAGTTTGAGTGTAATCGATATCTTGGCCACTGGTGATGATGGCTCTTGCCGTGTTGTAGCTGGCGGCGGGGTTTGTGTTTTCCACACGGCCCAGCGGATTCATTGGGATCCCAAAGAAGGTGGCATCTTGGGGTAAATTGTTGAGCTGGTTTGTGAGTAAGATATCGTTGTTCACAAGGTTCATGGCATTGCTGAGTCCCATTTTAATGGCTCCAGCAGAAACTTTGGTTTCCGCGTCTTCTCCCGCAACAGAGATGGGAACGGTGGGAAGAACGGTGGGCAGTTTGATGAGGAAGTCTTTGACCTGGCCTCCAAAGCTTTCGATGCCGGAGACGATGCCTTGAGCGTAAGTTTCGTTGGCGGCGGCGAAGACTCCGGTCCACACAATAACGATGCTGGCGAGGGCGATGATGAGTTGAGGAAGGTCGTTGATGCCGGAGATGAGGAATTCTGTGGAAATCACTTCGTCCACCTTAAAGCCTCCTCCGTCGAGGGCGGCGTTGCCGGTGAGTCCATCCCAAGCGGCGATCATGATGTAGCCCAAGCTCATGGTGGCTCCAATGATAATGGGGGCAATGAGGTGTTTGGTGACTTTTCCCACAAAGTCCCCTCCTCCTCCGGCCCATTCTTTGATTTGAGGAACCACATACACAAGCACTGCTAGCGGAGAAAGGGCCAAGGCGACCCACAGCACCACCAAACGAGTGAGCAGCACAATGCCGAGCACCAAGTATGAAACCGCGAAGACCGCGTACATAACAATGGAGAACATGATGCTGATGGTGAGATCCGAGAAATCGGTGATGCCCTCCGGCTTGAGCAAAGAGAGGCTGCTGAGCCCACCCATGTTCACGGCCATCACTAGACCGATATTATTGGAGTTGAGATTTTGAAAATATTTTGCTTCCAGAACCCCGTCGAGACCGATGTAGTCTCCCGTTTCATCGTCCACGGCACAAAAGAGCTGGGTATGAATGGGGACATCTCCTATGTCTATGGCCGCGTTCCAGTAATCGGTTGGGGCTCCTGTGGTTTCGTCCACGGCTTTCCAACACACACTTCTTTCGAATTCATCTTTTACTGCGCTGAAATCGTAAGGAGTTTCGTCGGAGGCGGCCAGTTCCGGCAGCGCGAATACGGCGGTGGTGGCCACATTGGTGAGATCCAAAACCACCTTTCCGGCGATGAAGGTGAAGTTGACCAAAACGAGTCCAAGCACAATTTTGGGCAGGGCGGTTTTGAGGGCCAAATCTCCCTCTCCTCCTCCAATTCCAAGCACATTGTAAACGGCCACGGCCAGGAGCACGAGCACAAAGGCAATGTTCACCAGGTCTCGCACGGGGATCCAAATGCCTTTGAGCCTATCTTCCATTCCGGGTCCCAAAATGAGGTCTGTGTCCATTAAATCTCCAATAATAAGGAGGAAGGGCCAGAGCAGCATGTTGATGAAATTCATTCCTATGGAAACCATTGACGCGATGGATTGCTCCACCGTTCGTTGGACTTCACTTGCGTCCATGGCGTTTGTGGCTTGCGCGTGCTCAGGGAGGAGGGAGAATCCCACCACCACCAGAGCCAAAAGCAAGATTGGTTTTATAAATTTTTTCATGAAAAGAGGGTGAGATGGGTGACAAAGGCGCTTGATCCGGCAAGACCGGCGAAGGCCGCTCCCGTGATTCCGGCAGCGAGGCCGGCACCTTTGGCAATGGATTTCTGATCGGCGGTCCAGCGGTCTTTTTTGGCTTGCTCGGCTTTTTGAGTTTTTTTCTTTTGAAATTGCTCGGCCGCTTGGAGTATGGCGAATTGTTTGTACCTCTCCAGTTCTCGCTCTTGCGCTTTTTTTCGTTCCTCGTTTTGTCGGGCAAAATGCGCGGCGGCGGCAGCTTGAGTCACCGTGGCGGAGGCTTGTACCCCTTGAGGGGCGCTGGCTTTTGCATGGGTGAGGGCCGCCGCTTCTTTCGCTTGTTCTTCTTGAGACAAGGCCTCCAACTGAGACAAGGTGTCTAAGATGCCAAGAGCGCCGATGGCCACTGCCGCTTCTTTGGCGGCCTGGGCTTTGGAGGGATCCTCTCCTTCCACAGAAGAGATTTTTTGCATCTCTGTGAATTCGGGTTTTGCTTCTCCATATTTCTCGGGGAGCTGAGTCTCCGGGATGCGCTCGCTTCGCTCGCGCCCACCTTTGTTGATCTGCTCATACACCAAGGGCAGAGCGGGATCTTGATCTACCTCCACTTCCACCGAGAATCGGGAACTGTCGTCTTCCAAGGCCGTTCCATTTCGGGCGACCTCTATATGCACCACTCCCTTTTCTATCGTGGCATTTTCCACTCGCCACAGCTGTTTCTCGGATTGATTTTGTACACTGAAACTTTCTTTCAAAACTTTTACGCTGTGCAAAAGGGTTTGCCCCTCGATCACTTCACTGAGCTTCATGCTGGAGCTTACGAGGGTTGGGGACAGGATGGTGGTGTGCAAAGGAGAAGCCTCTCTGGCCTCTTTTAGGGTGAGGAAGTGGTCGAACTTGGGCCCTCCGCTTCGCTCCGGGCCCTCGTCGCTACTCACCAAAAGCAGCTGTCCTCGTCGTGCCAGATTTTTTAATTGTTCCTTTTTCTCCTCGGTTTCAGGGCTTTGTTCCACCAAGTCGAGCAGTTTTTGCTCCACTTCCAGGGCCAAATCTTCGCTGATCCGCTCGGTTGCTTCTTCCGAAGTCCACAGAGCATTCTGGTTTTCCTCCTGCGATCGTCTCAAACGGTCGGCATAGACCGGGTCAAAACTTATGTTTTTCCCTTGGGCCGCGAGGTCCATTTGCTGGGCGAACTGTTTTTGTGAATCGAGATAGAGCATATAGAGTTGTTGCCGCTTACGCCGGCTTATATTCAAAAAATTCCAACGGAGTGAAGTTCAGCGCATTGAGGCCCTCTTCCTTCCGGAGGTCTTGGATGACCCCCCTCTGGAGATCGGGATTATCGGGCATTCGTCCGGCATTTTCACCTGCAGTTGAAGAAAAGTGCATGGCCCAATCTGCCATTTTTTCTTCCAAAAACTCTTGTTTCCCCCACAAATCTCTAAACTCGGGGGGGAGATCTTCTCGAGTTTTAATGCCGATGTCTGCAAAAGAAATGGGCACCCTTTTCTCCAAAGAAGCGGCCTTTTTGGCTTTGTAAACCTGCATGATCCGTTCTGCAAAGGTGCCGTAGAAGTGCATTTCACGGTAGTAGTGCGTGAGTTCTTTCTTAAAATCATCATCATAAGCACTGAGTCTGTCGTCTTTTGCCTCGTTTTTATCTCGAACCACTCGGGCAGCCATTTGTTCCGGTGTGGACACCATTCCTCCAAATCCTCCTGATGCCTGAAGTCCCACGCCCATCTCGGCGATACCGAGCCAGATCATGGGATTCAGCGGAATATTTGCAGGATCCGTGACATTCATGGCCACATTCATCCCCACGGTCATGGCTCCGTTTACGGTGAGCAAGGCGGACCCAATCCCCTTGAGGGTCAGGAGGGAGCGCGCATGATTTTTGTGCCCGTAACTGCTGTTTTCGTAGTGAGCGGCGGCGCGAATGGTTCTTTGTTTCGCTTGGTCTTCCTTGAAGGCTCCCATCTGTCGGCTGCTCACTTGGCTGAGTGCCGCCTCGAGGACTTCTCTGTCTTTTTTGTTCTTGGTGACGGCCAATTTCTCGTTCAAAACCGCTGCGGCTTGTACCGCACTGAGGAAGTCAGCCCCCACCATGGTGATGATCTGCTGTTCAAAATGTGGAAAATTCTTTTCCTGTGCCATTTTTCTGGCCAGAGTCAGGTGATATTTTTTAGGAAGGGCGGCCATAACCAGCGACACATCGTTGTTTTCTCCCGGTTTGGCGTTTGCTTTCATGCTGCGGATTCTATCCAGGAGTAGTTTGAAGTCACCCTCTTCCGGTTCCTCCCCCTTGGACAGTCTTGTGAGCAAAGGCATGAGGTCGGGGGCAAAGCCTCGGCCCAATGCTTCGAGATAAGACTCCTTCATCTCCGGCGGAAGGGCTTGATACACCAGTTGTTGCACATCGATTCCCTCCACCATGCTCATGAGTTTTCCGAGCTGGGCCAATTCCACTGGTGTGGAAACCATTTTCTCTCCGGGATTCACGGCGGATTGGTGGACATCCGCCAGTTCCAGCATCAAGTAAGCTCGTTGTTGAATAAAGTCCAGTACTTTTTTTTGCGTGTTGATTAAATCCAGCTTGTCTAAGCCAAGAATCTCGCCTCTCTGCCCCGAGTGGATGCTTTGAATTTCGTCGGTGAGCTGGCTGGTTTTTGATCCCAATACCGCCTTGATGCGGTTCTCCGCAGCCATGGCATATTCTTTGGATTTACGGGTAGACCATGCCATTTTCTCGTTCACGGTTTGATCCAAGGCTTTTACAGCCTCTTTTTCGTTTTCTTTCAGTTCACCGGTGATGTTTTCTTTTCCTGGCATGGTTTAGTTGAGACGAAGAATACGAACGATGGCATCCAAAAGTGAAAGCTCTTTGCTCTCCTGTTCTTGAACCTGAGTGGCCAGAAATTGGCGCACCAAGCTGGGGTTTACTCCCATGAGGGGGATCACCACTTCCGGTCGGGATTTTTTCTTGGTCATCAGGTGCAGTTCATCGGTGTGGGGAGGGTTGTGGAGCACCGCAAAACCCTTCAGAGCGCTGTAAGGCATGCGAAGCACTCCAAATTTTACCCCGTAAGGTGAGAGGATAACCTCCACAGCTTTTGGTTTTTTTCGGTGTTCCAAGATCAGAACCAGAGGCAGAACCACAAAAACCACCATCATGCTGATGGAATGAGTCCAGTAACCGTACGCCACCAGGCTTGCACTGATGAGAATCAACAGGGTAAACCAGAGCCATCCTCGCGCATAGCGCACAAATTCCGGAGCCATCCACCCCAAAACCACTTCATCGAAGGCTTCTGGAGCAATAGGTTCATCGGACGGATTTTTATCCTTTTCGGTTGCCATACGCGATTTGTTTTTATTTTTATCTAATTATCTTAGCACAAAATCAGGTTTTTTACAACCTGCTGTGCCTGGAAGACCGTTTTGTGACTTTATCCTTTTCTCGTGTAGGGGATCAGCGCCATTTCTCGAGCGCGTTTAATGGCTGTGGACAGCTGTTTTTGCTGCTTTAAGCTCACTCCGGTGTAGTACCTTGGCACGATGCGGCCAAACACGGAGAGGTAGGCTCGAAGTGTCGCGATGTCCTTGTAATCGATGTATGCAGGGAGCACCGGTCGAGGGGTCTTCTGAATTTTTACTTTTTTAGTCATTGGGTCGGTTTAGGTTAGAACATGTTATCGTCATCGATGCTGGCGGTGAGATCACCGGAAGCAGCCGGAGCGCTGCCCTCATCTGCGATCATTTCAGGTTCGCCGGTCATCATTTGGTCTCCAGCTTCAGGCACAAAATCGTCTCCTTCCCCATCCTTGCGCTTTTCAAGAATAATCATGTCTTGGAGCACAATTTCTGTGCGGAAACGGCGAGTTCCATCTTCCATGTCCCAGCTTCGAGTTTTGAGGTACCCCTCAACATACACGAGCATTCCTTTTCGGAGATGATCTCGGCAAATTTCAGCGAGCTTAGCCCAAGCCACACATTCGTGGAATTCGGCGGAGCTGCGTTTTTCACGGCTGCTGGTGGTCCATTGACGGTTGGTGGCAAGACCAAGGGTCACAATGGATTGACCACTGGTGGTGGTCTTGAGTTCGGGATCTCGAGTGAGATTTCCGATGAGAATCACTTTGTTTACACTTCGCATAAAGCAAAATAAGGTTAAAATTAAAGGTCTTTATCCTCAATGATCGCCTTGAGCGATTCATCGAGTTTCTCTGTTGAAGTTTCGGCAGATTCTGCGGGAGTCTCTGCACCTTGAGTCGCCTCTTTGTCCCCTGCACTTCGAGTCTTGCTGCGGGGCTTTTCGCTGCGGGTTTCATTGCGGCCCTGTCCCCCCACTTTTTTAGAAAGTTCCTCGGCAGGAGAGCTGAGTTTTGCAGATTTTCCGGTGGTCGCGAGTTGATCGTAACGCAAGAGGGTGTAATCGTCGGGCACTTTGCTCGCCATGAATCGAATCACCCCTGCTTGCAGGTTAAGATCCTTTTGGATGGTGGGAAGTCCTTCCGGTTCTCCTTCAAAATTCAGCACGGCATAGTAGGCCTTGCGGTTCCCTTTGATCGGATACGCCATTTCACGCATTCCCCATAAATCTTCGTCCACCACGGTAAAACCATTCTCCGTGAGAATGCCTTTGACTTCTTTTAGATTTTTTTCGATTTCTTTGTCCGTTTGTTTAGGACTCAGAATCACCATGAGTTCATATTTCATCTGTTTGGATAGGTTACCTCAGGGCTACTGTAGACCCGGAGGACAAGATAAAAGCGGCTGGAGATTAACATGGGTTTTGGCCGGAGGCAAGCGAATTTAATTGATCATGGAAGAGCAGTAGTTGGGAGAGGCCATGTATTAGCGACTCTTCACCTCGTCAACTCCCGGCAAGCTGTCCCAGAGCATGTCCCAGAGGGCGCTGTGCATCTCAAAGATGTGGTGGTTTTCGATGATGACGCCGATGAGGTCGTTCTCCACATAGGTCAGGTAGGAAACTTTGTCGTCGTAGATGTTCATTTCAATCGAGAAAAAGTGGGGCTTGGCACGAGGATCTTGAGCGGGCAGCCATTTGTAGCCTTTGTGGGATTTGGGCGAGTAGGACCCGCTTTCATAAACCTTGTGGGCAAAGGGCGTTTCCAGGAGCAGGGAGCGCTTGGTGAGATGGGGCTTCGTGGTGGTGACGAGTTTTTCGCGAGCGGCCACATATTCGTCGTTCACTTCTTTGATGTGCTCGAACATGGCGTCGATATTCGCAAAATCCTTGAGCTCGGTTTTGGAGGTGAGCGTGTCGAAGAGCACCTTGCGCACGCCTTCAATGCCACGAAAGAACTTCACACCCGGCAGATGCTTGTTGGAGCTCATCATGCTTTCCAGCTCCGGCAGAATTTTTTTGAGCGCGCCGAGGCTTTTTTTGGACTCGTTTTGCTGGCGAACGAGGCGGCTTTCTAGATTTAAATAAAATTCCTCCGGGCTGACCGCGGTGTAGAGAGCGGTATTTTTTTCGAAGCGTTTGTGCACCATTTCCTCCTGTTCCAGCCGCAGCAAAATGTTTTGGATGCTGGTGCGCGGTTGCGCCATCTGGTACGCCAGCACGCTGGCCTTCTGCTCCCCCGCTTGGAGAAGCCGCAAATAAACGGCAATTTCCTTATCGTCGAGTCCGAATGTTTTAAGAGTTTGGAGGAGCATGATGCTGCCAGTTTAGCAGTGGAGTGGCCCTTTCGCAAGCACTGCTGCCCATGAGTGGTGGGTAGATTTTGCATTAAATCTAATCTGTTGTTTTTGCTCAGTACATAGCTACTAACAGTCAAGCGTGGACAGTTATTTGACTCAATGTTACAGTTATTTTCTGGCTTAATTATGATTCACTATTCCCTCGATTATGACTCCGAAAGTGCCACGATTGCGAGAAAATGCGGAAGTGTCTTTGTCGCCTTCTGTTCCCATGGTCGCTCGCCGGGAACTGCAAGAGGCTAAACAAACCATAGGCCGGCTTGCTCGACTGACTACGGGCGTTATGGAAATACAGGAGCGATTTCCCAGCATTCGTTTAAACCAACTTCATGGTTTAAAGAAATTGATTGAGTTTTTAGAAGCTGGCAAAACGAAGGGATATTTTAGAATGCCGACTGGAGCGGGTAAAACGATCCTTTTTGGTTTAATCGCTCAAATGTTAGCGGAGCCCACCCTGATTTTAGTTCCCAATACCAATCTCTTACATTCTACTCAAGAGGAGCTTTTGGGCTTGGGCATCAATCCCAATAACATAGGTATTTTTGGCGATGGGCAGCGTGACGAAGGGAAACTGTTTACGGTCATGACCTATCAGAGCTTTTTAACGGAGGGTGCGCCAAAAGGGACCTCTCTCTTTATTTGCGATGAGGTGCATCGTAGTTTAGGTGACCGAACTCGTGCTCGTATCGATCAAGCCATGGAGGAAGAGAGCTCCGATTACCCGAGTGAGGAAGAAGAGCAAGCTGAGGACGAGGTTCTTTCTCGATTGATGGAAGATGAGAGGCTCATCTTAGGGTTTACCGCCACCCCCCAACTGGGCCGCAAAACGGTTGAAGAACTCCACGGGGAGTTGATCGCAGAAACTTCCTATGCAGACTTAGTTGGTTCTGGAATTTTGAAATGGGTTGAAGTGCATCAAGTTGAAGGAGAGGTGGACCGTGAAACGGAAGGCAGCTACATGAGTAAGGAAAAAGAAGATAAATTGCTCAAAGCAGCAGGTATTTATGAAAAGGTTTTGTCGGACTTCAAGGCTTTTAAAGAGATGCATCAAGGTTATCCTTTGCGGACCGTGGTCTTTTGTCATTCTGTAAAGGCCTGTGAGGTGTTTAGCGTTTTGGCTAAAGAAGCAGGCTTAAAAGGTTTAGTGGTCACAGGCCAGGGTGGAGATCTAAAAAAAGCGGAGGCTGATCTTTTGCGTGGGGATTGTGACTTCATTATCACCGTGGATAAGTTGAAAGAAGGTTGGAATTTTCCTCCTGTAAATACTATTTTGTGGTTGAGAGGAACTTCTAGTCCTGCTTCTCTCATCCAAGGAGTGGGTAGAGGGATGAGAGCTTATTTGGAGGAGGGCACCACCTATCTTTTTGAGACAGATTGGAAAGTCTCAAGCACTACAGAAAGCCAGAAAATAGGCGGAACAGGTACGGAACATCCACGAACGGCTCGAGAGGGTTTGGCTCCTTCCACTAAAGCTTTGACTTTCGCTCAGGCCTTGGCCCACTTAGGTGAAGATGTTAGTGCAATTGTAAGAAATGCGGAAGACTTAAACTATCTTTCTTATTTTGAAATGGATGAGAATGGAATTACAGAAATTCCTGAACTTGGAGAGGCTATTTCAATTGCTGCTTATGCTCGATATAGGGGGGTGGACTTCCAAACGCTTACTGGGTGGTTGAGTGCAAACGGGCTGTCTCCTCTGGGTGCCGTCCGAGGACGCTCCGGATCAAATTTGGTTCTTCTCTATTCAAAATCGGATGTGGATTTCGTTATTGGAAATAACCGTAGTGAGGAAGTATTCGACCTGAATGACAATGGCACCGTGGAAGTGGCAGGCTTTGGCTCTTTGTGTGGGATTTCCGCTTATGCGGCAGCTAGACAATTACACAATGGACATGTCAAAAGATGGGTGGACGAGGCGGGACTTGTCCCGATTCCAGGAATACAAGGGCGCTCTTTCCGTCGCATCTTTTCTCTGTATCGAACAGAAGAAGTTGCGAGAGCGATCGCATGTAAGCGTGCAGCAAAAACAGTTCAGTTGGGTGAAGACGGTACCACTGAGCTGGAAGGTATTGGCGTGGTGTGTGGGCTTCCAAAATATGCAGAAGTTCGTGGCCTCGTTTTGGAGACTCTTAAAGGTTGGGTGGCGGAAGCAAGTACAACCCCTATTGCAGGCCTAGAAACCTTATCAGGTACCCACGCCGTACCGATTTATCTAAAGAAAGATGTGGATGCAGTGATAAAAAGTAGAAAGGCGGGTGACTGGGTAACTCTAATGAATGGAATAGCGGAAGTGGCTGGGATAGGCGTCGTGTGCGGTATTAGTGCTTACAGTAGAACTCTTTTAGATCTTAGTCTTCCCACCCTAGTCAAATGGGTCGCCGTAGCTGGATTAACTCCCCTTAAAGGTATTACTGGGAAGTCTGGGCCTCAAATCAATGTCCCGCTTTACAAGAAAAGTGAAGTGGATGCAGTTATAAGAAGAGCTGGAATTGGCTTGACTGAAGAGGGGACTCAATTTGTTGAGGGGATTGGAAATGTTTGTGGCTTGAGTCGCTACGCTCGGTCCAAAGGAATCAGCCCTCAAACTCTGCCTGAATGGGTGACGGCGGCTGGCTTAGAACCAGTAAAGGATTTGCAGGGTAGGTCGGGTTCGCAAACCTTTCCTCTTTACCTTCAAACAGAAGTGGATCGGGTTATTACTCAAAGGAAAAGGGCTTAGTCAGCGCCCCCGTACTGGTGGAGAAAATCTTGAAATCTTAACCCCTCATGCATGACCACAGATCACCTCCCCGAACCAATAGTCCCCTTAGAGGGACCCCTGCTCGTCGTTGAAAATATGTTCTACTCAAGTTTAAGGATTAGCGCTGGCGTTCCTAAGGAGATCTTCTACCCTGCCAGAGCTGCTTTTAGACAAGCACTGGAAGGAATGAGTGCCACAGATCCTGATCTTCAAGAACTCGCCAGGCGTTTTGAAGCCCATGCAGGGACAGAACAAGCCAACTCCAGGACTCAAGCTGCATTTTTAGAGCTTGCAAGGAATGTCCGTGCCTTGGCTCAAATGGGCTCCATTACTGAGCCTATATCTCGGGAAAGCCATGACATTGAGGAGCTCACCCGTGCAGAGAATGCTCGTATTTCTTGGCAAACCAAGTTTTTGTTATCCACTTTGCTTGCCGATATTCACCCCACGATAGACCTCTCACCTGATCAGTGTCGAGAAGTGAGACGAGCTATCATTGCGGTTTTACAAGGACTCATTGTAAATACTGGGGCGTGTGAGAAATATGTTGATCGCGAGGCATTAGCGCATCAACTGGACGGTGCTGCTTTCTCGACTACCGATCCAAAGGCAGCGTCCACTCTATATGAAGTGAGTCGCGCCCTCCACAATGCTCGATAAAAATTTAAACATTGTGGATTGAAGGCGTTCGCGCCGGGATGCGGGCACTGCTTTTTAGTCCCGGGGTTTTGTCGGAGGAAGATCCTGATCCAAGCTAAACACCTTCCTCAGCAAATACTCCGTGCCTTCCGGGCCTTTGAGGTGGCGGCCTTTTGGGTCGAGGACCGGGAAGGGGTGGTTGGATTTGGTCAGTTTGCCCACGGAAAAGGGCACGCCATAGTTGCCGGAGAGGAGTTCTTCGTCGTTGCCGCCGGGCTGGGCTTGGTCGCCGACCACCAAGATGTCTTGCACGGCGATGCCGAGGTGTTTGGCCCACTTTTCAATGGCTTTACCTTTGCCACTGGCGGCGGGGATGATGAGGTTGCCGATGCCGGAATCTTCCACCATAAAGTGTTTGTCGTGGCCCATTTTTTTGAAGAGGGTTCGGATTTGATTGCCGGTGCGGTGGGACACGATGCTCACGAGGCGCGGAAAGACATAAAGCCAATCGTGAAAGCGCACCACCAAGGAGTGGGGGCGAAGCACAAACTGCACATGCCAGCCGAATTTATCGCGGATGAAGGCCTCCATTGTCTCTTGCGTGAGCTCTTGGTCCGGCCAGGGCACTTCAAAAACCATCTCATAATCTTTTTTGCGCGCGTTGTAGCGGTACAGCACTCCCCCATTTTCACAGATCAAAAACCAACGGCGTTTTTGCGCTTCGTCCAAAAATTGTCCGTCTAAAATGTGCTCGAGCTTGGTGCGGGCGTAATCAAAAGAGCGGCCGCTGCAGATGGCGAGCGGAATGTTTATGGGGATGGAGCGCAGCGCTTCTTTGAGAGAGTCCGGCACAATCCATCGGGCAAAAGGCGTGAGCGTTCCGTCCACATCAAAGGCGGCGGCTTTGTACGAGTGTTTGAGTGCGGCGGCGAGAGACTTCATTGCGGGCAGTATGCAGAAGATTTTTGTGGGAGGCAAGCTTGCGGGGCGACTGCGCCGATGACCATTGACAAACTCTGAAGTGCTATCGTACAATCGCTCTCCGTAATCCTCATTTACTCTATGACTGAAACTCCTACTGCACTCTTAGACATTCCCCGAGACTTGGCTCAACAAGAAGTGCGCGCCCCTTTTAATGCACAGGAGATCCTTTTTTACTTGGATCACCTTGAGACCCTTCTTCAAACGCATGCCCCACTCTTTGAATCAAAACTTCCTTCTGCAGAGTGGCAGAGGGGTATAGGAGTTGTGAGGGCTGCACTACAAGATCAGTTTAAGGATTTGAGTGTGGCTTTACCGAGACCTAATCAGGTAGGAGTGAAACTGTCTGACCTTATTTGTACACCCATTGATCAGTCTGTGAGAGGTAGCCATGAAGAAGCCTTGGGGCAGTATTTAAGGGACCCTGCTGTTGTCCAAGTGAGGTGGTTCCTGCAACAGTATCTTGGGCTACGAAGAGGCGTGTTGAACCACTCTGGTTTTGATCAGGGCCTTCCCGTCTTACTAGAAAATTCTGTAGCGACTGTGGATATTAACATGTTGAGGAATTCCTTCATGATCCCAAACTCAGGTCCCGCTATGCCCGATTCTACGATTAGCAGGATGCACAAGGTCTTTCCTAGCCTGCAATTATCTGATTTACGACCGATATTCACTGCTATGGGTCTTCAAGTTTTTGACCTGGTTCGAAGCAATGCTCTCCATGCAAGTGGTGCAGCTCCTGCAGCGCCAGCCCCGGCAACGGAAGTTCGCGTCGCCCCTAAAGCGATAGAAGCGGTGCCGGTCACCTCCGATTTGGCTCAAGGAGTTCAAGTGATGGGTCTGGGCTTTGAAGGGTCTTTTAATCGTGCGATAGAGGAACTCAGCTCCTTGGTGACTGGATTGAAAGATCAGCGTGCCCCGTTCGGAACTCTAAAAAATCCTGATGAGGTGGAGGCGCAGAAAGCTGAGGCTGAACGAGTTATTAGAGAGGCAGAAGCTGCGCTTGCTGCGTTCCAAGAGAGGAAAGCAACAACAATACAATCGCTGAATCAGCTGCTCCTAGAAATCGGGCAGAGTGGGACCGGTTTGAATCCTGACGCTGAAAAGGCCTTTGATGAGAAAGAAAAAGGACTGACCGACACTCTTGAGAATGCCAGAAGGACACTTGCGACTACAATACAAGAACTGGAGGGGCTCCGCGAACAATTCGAAGCCGCTGCGGCTCTCGACACCAAGATTCAAGATATTGAAGCAAGACTTTCCGGACTCAGAGCTCTGTCCGCAGAAGTGTCTCAAATAAGAGTTAAAGCCCTTAGCCTTCTTCCCTAATGAACGAACCCGCATCTACACCGTCAGCTCCGGAGAGCGTAACCAATCCTGAGTTCAAGTCAGACTATCTTCGTAAACTCTTTGAAAACAAGAATTGGCGTAGAATTCTGCAGTTGATGCAAGCCCATCCTCGAAATGAAGCAACGGCTCATGGGTTAAGGGTAGAAACCGTGCAAGAAATTATTCGACAGGTGATAAATGAGGTCACTGGCCCTGGAGGTACGGCTTCGGAGGCAGACATCCCTCCCGAGTTGATCGGGGCACTCCGTAGGGCTGCTGAAGGGTCTTTGCAAGCGCTTAGTGCCTTCTCAACCAGTAAGCCGGGAAAGGATGTCTTGGATGTAAAGACGACAGGTGAAAAGACCTTGTTGAGAAGGAAACTGACGGATCCTGTCACCGAATCACGACCTATACGGGAAGTTTTGGACGGTGCAAAGAAATCAACCCGAGCCCAAAGTGTCCGGTTCGGTGGTTTGATTAAGGGCGCAGGAGACCGTGCCTGTGCCCTTCTTTTGGAAAAAGGTTTCGTGTTTCCGGATAAATCCATTTATCGCCTCCCTTCGATGTCCACGGAGTATGCTGGTTTCGATAGGATGGGAGCAGAGTTAATGAAGGAGGCTGAAGCTTCGACCTCTCTAACTCTTTCAAATTGGCTTCATGATGTTTCTTTGGCGGAAATCGGGCAGTTTTCTCCAAAAATGGTTTGTGATTTTATCGAAAAGGTTTATGCAAGGCCCATGGCTTATCCCGGCATGATCTCCCTCTTGGACAACCCAAGAGAAAAGGCCTGGCTGGACAGCGTGTATCAAATGGCCGATAGGCTAAGAAGGACTGAAGTAGCTTTGGTACAGATGTGGGTTAAACTTGATGACGAAGCGAAGGGGCTGTCTCAAGAGCCTGTGGTTCCAGCTGTGGAGCCTGTGGCTGCGGCTGAAGAGGTTGTAGCTCCAGTTGAAGAAGCTCTGGTTGTGACTGAAGAGATTGTGACTGTGGTTGTTGAGCCGGTGGCTGAGGTTGAAATGCCTGTCATTGAAGAGCTTGGGGCTCCAGTTGAAGAAGCTCCGGTTGCGATTGAGGAGCTTGAGATTCCAGTTGTAGTTGAAGAAGTTTTGCTTGGAGAGGTCCCAGCCGTGGAGTCTGCGGTTGTGGCCGAAGAGCCAGTGGCTCCAGTTGAAGAAGCTCCGGTGCAGGTGACCACTCGTGAACGACCTGCGGATATGCTCGCTTTTACGCAAACCGTACTTTTGGAGCTGGCTCACCCAGGCAGTACGGGTGCAAGTATTGATGCGGATCTCCTTAAGAAAGTCTGGGCAAAGCTCAAGAGTGCTTCTGAACAAGATCCACAAACAATGTTTGCTGTTTTGCAAGAAAGTGTGGAAGCCTGGTTTAATGAAGCGGTTTCCTTAGCTCCGGTTCCCCCAATGGTGGAGGCCGGCCCTTTGGTGGTGGAAGCGGTACAAACTCCTGCTGTACAAGCTCCTGAAAGAGCACCGGTCTTGTTTTCTGCCGTGGTTCCTCCTGAACAGTTCGAGGCGCTTTGCCAAAAGGCTCAGACTCCAGCTCAGACCTTCTGGGAAACGCTCGGCGTTGAAGATCCCGAACAATTCACTTGGGAAGAGATGCAAGAAATTCTTCAGTCTATTCAAAGGGATCCCCATTTTAGGGACTTCCATAATGGAGTTCGATCTATCCTCATGGAACTGAGAAGCTACCTGCGTACGCCCGCCCCTCGAAAGGCGCGCTCGCTTCCAGTCCGTGTTGGGAAAGAAGCCTTTCCTGCGCTACATACGCTCCCTCGTCTTGGCCTCGCTCGTCGGGAACCCTTGGACTTAGACATTATGGGGGCTCAAACAGGAGTCGTTGCCCATATGGGTTATATCCCCGGGGAAGGCGACCGTGAACGGTTACATGTGGTTTCGGTGGATCTTATGCTGGCGGTTTTGGTTGCTGCGGATTCTCAATTTTTTACGATGCATGGCGATGTGTGGAAAAATATAGATCCTAGCCGTTCTTTAACGCAATGGACGAGCTATCCTGATGGAATGAGCGCGAAACAGAAAGCTGCTCTTTGGAGGCAAGTGAAAGGTCCTTTTTCAGCTTTTGTTAGGGATTTACCTCCGCTAAGAAATCCGCAACAGCATTGGGTTGTGATTGCGGGGGCGGGTGTGGGACCGGTGCTTCCTGTGAAAAGCTATGGAAATGGTCGGGAAACCCGCATCGAGACTGAGATTCGCCTTCTTGTTGAGGCTGAAGGGAAACAACACGAAGGTCGTCCTGAAGAATTGCTCCCCCTTTCCGCTCAACCTGATGGCCGCTTTTACAGCCGTGTCAGCGATGAAGCCTTACGAAGTGCTTTGCGGGCGGCGGACTTTAGAGATGCCCTATTGAGCAATGTGGCAGGTAGAAAACCTGCTTAAATCTTCTTGAGCTCATTCAGCGCGTTTAGAGCCTCGAGGGGGGTCATTTGATTGAGGTTGAGGTTCTTGAGGCGCTCGAGGGCGGGATGGGTGAGTGTGCCGGGGTCGCGGACAAAAAGAGTGGGCTGATTGATGGGGATTTTGTGGGGGTCTTGAATTTTTTCATTTTCAAGAGTGTGCAAAAGGTCTTTGGCACGGTCGAGGATTGGGGAGGGAAGGCCGGCGAGACGGGCGACTTCGATGCCGTAACTCTTGTCGATGCCTCCGGCTTTAATCTGGTGGAGAAAGAGCACTTCTTTTTCGGTTTCTTGGACTAAAACGCAGTGATTTTGGGCGCGGGGAAGTTCTTCGGCGAGTTTGATGAGCTCGTGGTAATGGGTGGCAAAGAGAGTGAAGCCGCGAATGCTTTCGTGCAGATGTTCGAAAATAGCCCAGGCCAAGCTGAGTCCATCGAAGGTGCTGGTTCCACGGCCCACTTCGTCCAAAATAATAAGGCTTTTGGGGGTGGCGCTCCGCAAAATGGTGGCGGACTCCTGCATTTCCACCATAAAAGTGGATTGGCCGCGCATCAGGTTGTCGTTGGCGCCCACTCGCGTAAAAATACGGTCGAAGACGCGCATGCGCACCGATTCGGCGGGGACAAAAGACCCAATTTGGGCCATGAGCACAATGAGGGCCACCTGGCGAAGATAAGTGGATTTTCCGCTCATGTTGGGCCCGGTGATGAGGTGGATTTCGTCTTCATCGGCCTTAAAAATGGCATCGTTTGGGGTGAATGCTTGCTCAAAACTCTGTTTTTCCACTACGGGATGGCGACCCTTTTTGATTTCGAGCACCGGCTCCCTCACCAGTTCGGGGCGGCAATAACGGGAGTGCCGCGCCCCTTTTGCAAAAGACAAAAGCACATCCAGTTCGGCCAGCACCGCCGCATTTTCCTTTATGGCGTGAATATTTTTGAGCGCTTCTTCCCGTAGGTTTAGAAAGAGCTCGTGTTCCAGCGCCTTGCTTCGCTCTTCCGCGGTGAGTACTTTTTCTTCGTATTCCTTGAGCTCCGGCGTGATGAACCGTTCGCCGTTCACCAAGGTTTGCTTGCGGATGTAATGCGGCGGCACTTGATCGAGCTTGCCCCGGCTGATTTCAATATAATAGCCAAACACTCGGTTAAAACTCACCTTCAGCGTGCTGATTCCGGTGGCGGCAATTTCCTCTTGTTCGATGCGGCGGAGCGCGGAGCGGGCATCTTTCATGAGTCCGTGGAGCTCATCGAGGCCCGGATGAAAACCGGTTTTTATAATTCCTCCTTCCGTGAGGCGGAGCGGCGGCGTGTCCACAATGGCGCTTTGAATGAGTGCCACGAGTTCATCCAGAGGCTTGAGCTTGCCTCGAAGTTCGGCGAGGAGCGGAGCCTGCGCTCCACCCAGGACGGCTTGAATTTTTGGGATCCGCCCTAGGGCTTGGGCCAGGCCCCCTAAATCTCGAGCATTTCCGGTGGCTCCGCTGAGGCGCCCCGTGAGTCTTTCTAAATCTCCCAATCCCTCTATGCCGTCTTCGAGCCCGGCACGGAGCTCTTCATCTTTCACCAAGTTTTCCACACTGCCCAAGCGCTCTTCAATGGCCTCTTTTTTGAGCAGCGGCCGTGCAATCCATTGGCGCAGCAGTCGCCCTCCCATTGAGGTCTGGGTTTGATCCAGAACTGAAAGCAGCGTTCCCTCCTCATGTTCCCCTCTCAACGGAGAAAAAAGCTCCAAATTGCGGATGGTTGCTTCGTCCAAAGGCATAAAAGACTCCCGATGATACGCTTGAATGCGGTCGATGTGGCTGAGCCCTTCCTTTTGGGTGTCGATGAGGTAGCGGAGCAAAATCCCGGAGGCCTGAATGGCAAAGGGCAAATTCGCGATCCCAAAGAGTTCCAGGGTTGTGATTTTAAAACTTCGGGTCAATAAAATGTGAGCTTCTTCATAAAAATTGCAGGAAGAAATGGGGGCTTCCCCGAGCTCCGCCAAGGCCGCCCGAAGTACCGGATCTTCATAATCTTCTCGCCTCAGCACTATTTCCGCCGGTTGGAGCCGCAAAAACTCTGTTCGCAGTGCCTCCTCCCCCTGAAATTCCGCCGCATAAAATTCCCCCGTGCTCAAATCGGCAAAGGCCAATCCAAAATAATCTTTTTTGGGGAAAAGCGCGCAAATAAAACGACTCCGCTTGTTTTCCAAAACCTGCTCGCTGGTGGTGGTTCCCGGCGTGATGACGCGGATCACTTTTCGGTCCACAATTCCCGGCAAACTCGGGTCCGTCATCTGTTCACAAATCGCCACTTTTTTCCCCGCCTTGGTGAGCCGCGCGATGTAATTTTCCGCACTGTGATAAGGCACGCCGCACATGGGCAAAGGGTTTTCACTTTTTTTGTCCCGCGAGGTTAGCGTGATCTCCAAAATCTTGGATGCCTCGAGCGCGTCAGAGCCGAACATTTCGTAAAAATCCCCCAAACGAAAAAACAAAATCGCGCCCGGATACTGCGCCTTTATGGCTTGATACTGCTGCATCATGGGGGTCGCTTCGCTCATGTCCGCATGCTAGCGATGCTTGCGGGCGCGCGCAAGGCCACAAAAGGCTCCCAATCCCGCAAGAATTCCCGCGACTGCCCAAAAAACCGTGAAATCTTTTTGAACTTCCGGGGCTGGAGTCGCCTGGAGTCCCTCCAAAACTTCTTTATTTTCTTCGTATAGTAGTGTGATCACTCCGCACGCCTGTCTCACCGAGGTGTAAAAATCCTCCCTTTTTTTAAGGAAAATAATATAGTCCTGATCATCTGTAATCACCACACCGTACTCGCAATCAGCGGTGAAACTTTCCACCCTAATGGGGTTCTCCGTGAGTTCTCCCTTAAAGATTTCTTTTGCCGTGATTTCTATGATCTGCGGGTATTCTTCTTTGCTTGCGTCGCTTCGCGTTCCCACAATAATCAAATCGCTGGCCTCCATGGTTTCCTCAAGGCCCAAGACTCTATCCGTTGGGCACTCTTCACACGCCCGAGCCGAAGGAACGGTCCACAAGAGTGTAAGCAAAGCCGTCGTTAGAAGTGTTTTGCGCATCGCCTTCAGCTTAGAGCCGCTACTCAAGTTTTGCAAGATTGCCGTTCTCCCCAAAATCCACTAAAGTACCTGGGACGAATGCCGACTTGGCTTCGCCCCAATGCCTCCGTAGTTCAACGGATAGAACAAATCCGTCCTAAGGATAAGATGGTGGTTCAATTCCGCCCGGAGGCACCACTGCTCAACTCACCATCTCGCCACAGCGGCCACCGTTAAGGCGGTGGTGAGGAGGAGGGCGAGGATGAAGAAGGCGCCTGATTGGCGGTTTGGGTTTGTGGGGAGGCGAAAGGCGGCCAGACCCAAGACAAGGTTGAGAGGAATGGTCAGGAAGACCAGGATTTTTTGGGTTGGGAGGAGGGATTCCGGGGCGATGCTGAGGGGAACGATGGGCACAAGGGCCAGGAAGAAAAAGATCCCGGCGAAGGCTTTTTGGGGGTTGCGGGTCAGCCAAACGAGGGCATCCACAATTCGGGAGGCGTTCCACACAACGAGTATGCTTACAAGTAAGATTGGGGCTAGGGTCGCGAGGGCCAAAAGAGGCCATTCACCGGGTGCGGCGCTGCGCCAAGTCTGGAAAACAGTGAAGCCCCCAAAGATGAGGATGAATATGGTGACCTCAAGGACGGAGCGGAGGCGAGGATCGAGCTTTTTCATAAGGCTATAGTGCAAGGCCGATTTTGTTGTGTCAAGGTAAGTTCGCTTGACGAGACTTGACGGTGAGAGAGTGCTCACCTATATTGAGGGTACACTCACCTTTCACCCTATGATGACCGCAAAACAAGAAGCCGTGCTCAAGTACATTGAGCAATACCAAATGAAACTCGGAAAATCCCCCACACTGAGGGAGATGCGTGAACATTTTGGTGTCAGTAGTGACAATAGTGTGCTCAAACACATCAAAGCTTTGGTGGAGAAGGGGTTTTTAAAAAAGGATGACACTCCCCGAGGTATCGCGATGCTGGACTCCGTAAAAGAGCGCCTGGAAAGCGCCGGCAATATGTCCCGTATTCCTCTTTTGGGAACTATCCCTGCCGGAGGTCCTGTGCTCAGCGAAGAGCATGTGTTGGATTACTTTGAGGTTGGGAATGATTTGCTCAAACGGCCTCAGGGCTCCTTTGCCCTTCGTGTCAGCGGACTCAGCATGATCAATGCCGGAATTTTGGAGGGAGACTTTGTGATCGCCAACCAGGAACTCAAGCCCAAAGATGGAGATATTGTGATTGCACTTGTGGATGGAAATAATACGGTAAAAAGATACCGAAGCGGCACCGTGGAGGGCAAAGCCAAGGTTTGGCTCGAGGCAGATAATCCTGATTATTCCGATATTCATCCTGATGAATATCTCGAAGTGCAAGGCGTGGTTACGGCCGTGATCCGCATGTACTGAGTCTCCGTCACACCTGTTCATATTTTCTCACCACTCCACCCTATGTTTAGTCGTAAAACTCGTAAAAAATTTCACATCTCCACTTCTCGCGTTTATTTTGCCGGGAGAAGAAGTCTCATGAGCCGGACTTTTAATTTTTTTATGCCCTATGCTCAAAAGAGCGGCTATCGTTTAAATCGCTCCGGAGCTTTAATGGCCCTTTAGGCTTTGCTGCAGCTTAGATCTTGGGTGCAAGTAAAGCAAAGTCCATCCGATCTTCAGGTAGGCTTGCCCGACTGTTG
This sequence comes from Candidatus Gracilibacteria bacterium, assembly GCA_041661045.1. Lineage (NCBI taxonomy): Bacteria > Candidatus Altimarinota > Candidatus Altimarinota bacterium. The sequence continues at coordinate 243,739 of JBAZVE010000001.1, forward strand.
ATCGAGAATTTCTCGGCGGGGATGACTTCGGTCTTCCCCATTGCCTTCAAAAAGTCTGCGGGGCCGCCGATGCCGAGTTTGGTGTCGGTGGCTGCAAAAAACATTGGGATGACCATACGAGGCTCAATGGCTTCCACCACTTTTTGAGCCAGCTTGCCATCCAGCACTTCGGCGCCACCCACGGGAACCATTAAGATGTCCACTTCACCGATTTGATTCACCAATTCTTCAGAGAGTTCGTGCGAAAGTGCGCTGAGGTGACAGATCTTGATCCCATCGATCGCGAAAATAAAAATGTTGAGGTTTTCGGCCAAAAGGTTGATGGATTCGATGGCGACGGAGCACACCTCAAACTCACCCGGCCAATCTAGAACTTTTGGGTTTCCATCCACTTCCGCCAACTCTCCTTCTCCGCTCACTGAAACGATGTCCGCCTTGAGCTTTGGAAGCTTTACTCCCAGCCCTTCAAAAGGGTCGGTGACGATGGTGGCGTCCTTGCCTTTGATAGTAAAACAGGAATGTCCGTGCCAAATGATATCCATGAGAAGGGTGTCTAATTAATTAAATATTGTTGTGGCTTCGCCACCTTATTGTCTAGCAAACCCTTTCGGGTTCGCTTGGCATTCTAACAAAGCTTGCGCGGCGTGCCTAGTCCATGAAATAGTGGAACTGATTTCAGCCTTAATATTCTTGCTTATGTCTAAAATTACTCGCGTTCATGCTCGGGAAGTCCTGGATTCTCGTGGCAACCCTACGGTGGAGGTGGAGGTTCAGACCGAAAAAGGTTTTGGGCGGGCCATTGTGCCTAGTGGAGCTTCTACAGGTGAAAATGAAGCGTGTGAACTTCGTGATGGAGACAAACGATATGGTGGAAAAGGGGTGATGAAGGCGGTTTCCAATGTGGAAACGGAGTTGGCTGGAGCCGTTATGGGGCTGGACAGTATGGAACAGGCTGCTGTGGATCACACCATGATCACCCTGGATGGGACTGAAAATAAAAGCCGATTGGGAGCGAATGCAATTCTGGCGGTTTCCCTTGCGGTGGCTCAAGCGGCCGCGAATGAAAAGGGGCTTATGCTGTGGCAGCACCTCAATCCAAATGCCACCTTGCTCCCTGTTCCCATGATGAACCTCATCAATGGAGGTGCGCATGCGGACAGCAGCGTGGATTTTCAGGAATTTATGGTGATGCCGGTGGGGGCTCCTTCTTTTAAGGAAGCCCTCCGTTGGGGAACTGAAATTTTTCATGCGCTCAAAAAGATTCTGAAACAAGACGGCCACTCCACTTCTGTTGGGGATGAGGGTGGTTTTGCGCCAAATTTTAAGACCAATGAAGAGCCTTTGGAGTATTTGCTCAAAGCGATTGAAGCCGCGGGATATCAGGCCGGTGCACAGGTTGGGATCGCTTTGGATCCTGCGGTGAGTGAACTGTGGGAGAATGGGAATTATGTGTTTAAAAAAAGCGGGAGTGGAGTCAAAACAAGTGATGAGATGATTGCGCTGTGGCAAGAGTGGACTTCCAAATATCCCATTGTTTCGCTGGAAGATGGTCTCGCCGAAAACGACTGGGCGGGATGGAAAAAACTCACGGAATCTTTGGGCAGCCGCGTTCAGCTTGTGGGCGATGATCTCTTGGTGACGAACACCAAGTTTTTGCGCCGTGGAATCGATGAAAAATGTGGGAATTCCATTTTGGTGAAGGTGAATCAAATTGGAACATTAACAGAAGCTATCGAGACCATCCAAATGGCAAAAGCTGCCGGGTGGAGCACGGTGACTTCCCACCGAAGCGGAGAAACCGAGGACACCACGATTGCAGATTTGGCGGTTGCCCTGGAGACTGGACAGATTAAAACCGGTTCCGCCAGCCGCACCGATCGTATTGCAAAGTACAACCAACTGCTGCGCATTGAGGAGGCTTTGGGTGATAAAGCGCGATTCGTGAATCCGTTTGCCTAACAGGAGCAAACTCGACTTTGTCGAGTAATCAAAAACCGACTTTTCTCTCGAGCTATCAGAAGCTATTTTCAGAGCTCTGAGCTCATTGATGAGGGAAAGGTCGGTCTTGTGAATGGTGACGAACTCCATTCTGTTTTTGTTTTTCATCTGCCTTACTTTGGTCGATTTTAGGGCCGGACCGGGGCTACTCTTGGCGTGGATACTAGTCGTTGTGCCGAAGCAGGGAGCGAAGCGAGATCCACAGAGTGGAGGTGAGAATCTATTTCTCGCGGGTGATCTAGTCGAGACCACCAGCATAAAGCAGAGCCGTTTAAGGTAAAGTAACTTTTTGTTTTTATCTTAGTTTTGAAGGAGCGAGGCGAAAGGCTGTGTTTGTGTTTTTCAGCGTTTCATATCAATATACGCAAAGGTCTTTCCGTTATCAAGTTTCTACGCTGGACGCGAACAAGAAATTGTTTCAAGATGGGCTGTTTTAATCTGAACCGAATCCACCAATGATCTCTTCAGAAAGTTCTTGGATTCTCTCTGGATCCCTTAAAAAGGTGTGGACCCGCTCCCACTCCTCGCCCCTCCTTGCAAGCTTCGCAGACATTTCTTCGATCACCCTTCGTTTTCCCGTTTCTACCATTCTCCTAGCAAAGGCTAACTCCATGTCAGGGTGAATTTCAATGAGGGCTTGCTGTGTCTCCTCAGTGAGCCCATTCAGGAGAGCCTCCATCCTTAGCTCCGTTCCACTCGGTATTCCGTTGGCCCCTTCCTCCTCTAATTCCGCCATCTTTCCATCAAAAAATTCCTGATCCTCTTCATCCAAACTGAGCACAAATTCAGGTACCGGTTTACACGAGCCGTTAGCCATCTCCTGCATCATTCTCCTTATGAAATTTCTCCGCAAGGCCCGCTCGAATCTTAATGTTGCCTCCTCCTCCCCAATGGTTAAAACAAGCAGTAAAAAATAAACTCGCGCGCAAGCTATTGTGGGCACCGGATCACGGTAAAATCCATCCGGATACACTTTTCCAAAGGCCTCTGAAATCACTCTTGCTAATGCATTCAGCTCTTTCGACATTTCCTTGGCATTTGTGAAGAGGTGAGGCAGTTGATCCAGAACCACTTCCGGGGCCTCTTCGCTCTTTTCTAAGAGTTCCGGACTCACCTCCAAAAAACCCGCTATCGCATTGGGGTCTATTCTGTCTTTTGTTCCAAGTATTCCTCCATACGCCAATAGTATCGCCTTGAGATCTCTCAAGAGCTGCGCGTCGAGCCCTTTGCCGTCTTCCGGATGATCAATGTTTGCCATTTAGTCTTAAAATAAGCTCGTATTTTACCACAATAGGCGTAAATCAAAAACCGACTTTTCTCTCGAGCTATCAGAAGCTATTTTCAGAGCTCTGAGCTCATTGATGAGGGAAAGGTCGGTCTTGTGAATGGTGACGAACTCCATTCTGTTTTTGTTTTTCATCTGCCTTACTTTGGTCGATTTTAGGGCCGGACCGGGGCTACTCTTGGCGTGGATACTAGTCGTTGTGCCGAAGCAGGGAGCGAAGCGAGATCCACAGAGTGGAGGTGAGAATCTATTTCTCGCGGGTGATCTAGTCGAGACCACCAGCATAAAGCAGAGCCGTTTAAGGTAAAGTAACTTTTTGTTTTTATCTTAGTTTTGAAGGAGCGAGGCGAAAGGCTGTGTTTGTGTTTTTCAGCGTTTCATATCAATATACGCAAAGGTCTTTCTGTTATCAAGTTTCTACGCTGGACGCGAACAAGAAATTGTTTCAAGGTCGGCTGTTTGAATCTGGTGGCTCTTTTGGGTTCCTTGCTTAAAAAATCCATTTGATTCATAATTCCATTACTTATGAGCACCTTTTCCCTCTTCGACATCGCGGGTCCGATCATGGTGGGGCCTTCCAGCTCTCACACTGCTGGGGCAGCTAAGATTGGGCAGTTTGCGCGAGCCATTTTTGATGCAACCCCTACTAAAGTGCATTTTTTACTCCATGGATCTTTTGGAGAGGTTTATAAGGGGCATGCCACAGACCGAGCGCTCTTGGGTGGCGTGATGAAGTTTGCCCCCAACGATGCGCGCATTAAAACTTCTTTTGAAATTGCGGATGAGAAAGGATTGAAATATGAATTTGAACCTGGAGACTTGGGTGCCGGCCATCATCCCAATTCCGTGCGCATCACCTTGGAAAACGCGAATCGAAAGACCGTGGTGATTGGCTCTTCCATTGGAGGGGGTAGCGTGGTGATCGATCAAATCAATGGATTTGATGTGCATTTGACCGGGAATAGCGCGGAACAGTTCTTCACCCTGGTGGTGGAGAATGAGAATAAACCCGGAATGCTTGCCAAGATCACGAGCTTTTTGGGGGAGAAAAATATTCGGATTGTGAATATGCAAAGTTGCTATTTAGCGTTTGAAAATAAAGTGCTCAGTGTTTTGAGTATTGAAAAATCCCTGGCGCTTGAAGAGCTTTTGGCGCTTGAAAAAGAAGAGGGGATTTTATTTGCCCGCTCGCTCGAAAAACTTTCTTAACCCTTTTTGAGATGGCTGCTTCGTACATTTTCCACAACGCAAAAGAACTGCTTGAACGCTGTGAGGAACACAAAATGTCGATTTGGGAGGTGATGCTCAATTACGAAAAACAATTTTCGAACCGATCGGAAGAAGAGATTCTGAAGATGCTTGGGGAACGATTGCAGGTTATTTTTGATGGAATCGATGCGGCGATTGAAAATCCTGAACTCAGTAAGAGTGGAATGGTTGGAAATTCAACGCCTAAATTGGCCCGAGCCGTGAAGGATTTTAAAGAATGGAGTGATAAATTGCTGCTCAATGAATCGGCGGTGCGCGCCATGCTTGGAGCCGTAGCCACCGGAGAAAACAATGCGCGCATGGGTGTGATTTTAGCCTTCCCTACTGCGGGTGCTGCGGGCGTGCTGCCGGGGGTGATTTATGGTGCCAAACACAAGCTCGGTCTGACTCATCAGCAAATGCTGGAAATGATGCTCACCGCTTCTGCGATTGGCGTGGTGATTGCAAACACCGCCACGCTTTCGGGCGCGGCTGGCGGTTGCCAAGCTGAGGTCGGAAGTGCCACGGCCATGGCCGCGGCGGCCCTCACCGAAGTGCGCGGCTACAGCCCGGAAACCAGCTTGCATGCTTCCTCACTCGCACTCAAAAATATGATTGGTCTGGCCTGCGATCCTATTGGTGGACTCGTGGAAGTGCCTTGCATCAAACGGAATGGAATCGGTGCTGTTTTCAGCATGGCTGCCAGCGATATGGCCTGCATGGGCATCGAAAGTTTTGTGCCTTTTGATGAAGTGGTTCGCGCCATGCGTGAAGTGGGCGACCTCATGTCTCCCAAGATCCGCGAGACGGCTTTAGGCGGCCTCGCCATGACGCCCACGGGTCAACGCGTTTCCGAAAAAATGGGCTTACTGAAGATTGGCGATAACCCTTGTGCGAAATGAGCTTTAAACTCGGCGTACTCGCCTCCGGTAACGGGACCGACCTCGGTGCCATCTATACAGAGATGGATGAAGGCAAAATGCCTGGAATTGAAGTTGTGATTGTGATTTCAAATAAAGAGGATGCGCCGGTTTTGGAAAAGGCTCGGGTGCGTGGACTGAAGGCCATTTTTGTGGATCCCAAAGGAAAATCCAAAGAAGAGTATGATGCGGAACTGGTACGGCTCATGAAAGAAGCGACGGTGGATCTGGTCTGTCTGATTGGTTATATGAAGATTCTGACGCCGGTTTTTGTGAGTGCCTTTCCTCGCCACATCATCAATGTTCATCCCGCCCTGCTCCCCAAATACGGCGGCAATGGTTGGTACGGCATGAAAGTGCACGAAGGTGTTCTGGCGGCCGGCGAAAAGGAGAGCGGCATGACCATTCACTTTGTGGACATCGGCGTGGACAGCGGCGCCATGATTTTACAGGAAAAAGTGGCCATTGAGCCGGGCGAAACACCGGAGAGTTTGCGCACCAAGGTTTTGAAATTGGAAAAGAAGGCGTATCCGGAGGCGATACGGTTGATCTACAGGGAGAGAAAAGGTACCCTGGGTGCGTGAATCCCCAAGATAAAAAATATCGAATCCGTCACGATCGACCGAACTGCATCGGGTGTAATGCCTGTGCGGCTATTGCGCCGAAGTTTTGGGAAATGAGTGATTTGGATGGAAGATCGGATATTATTGGGTCTAAAATGGGGGAAGACGGGTGGGAGGAAATCGAGATTTTGGAGGAGGATTTGGATTTAAATCAAGCTGCGGCTGAATCTTGCCCCGTGAATGTGATACACTTGATTCGGATAGGCGATAATAAGCAACTCATCTAATGAAAAGCGTTTATGAACCATTGACATGGTTGGTGGGCGGTGAGGCCGGATACGGAATCACCACCATGGGCCAAATGTTTGCACGGGCCTGCTCGCGGGCCGGGCTGAATGTGTTTGGTTATGTGGAATATCCTTCTTTGATTCGTGGCGGACATAATATTGCGATGGTGCGAGTGGGAACGGAAACCGTGCACGCGCACAGCGACAAAATCGACATTATGCTGGCGCTCAATAAAGAAACGGTGGACTTGCATAGTACGGAAATGGCGGAGGGAGGCGTGATTATTTATGATGGAGAAACGGTGGTCTTGGACGCGGAGAAGTGTGCGGGTTTGCGATTGATTTCGGTGCCGCTGGCACGGATCACCAAAGAGCTTGGAGCAGAACGCGTGATGCGCAATACAGTGGCTCTGGGAGCCAGTTTTGCGATTGTTGGAATGGGCTTTGGGCCGGTGGAGAATGTTTTGCAAAGCACTTTTGAACGCAAGGGGCCGGAAGTGGTGGCACACAATATTGGGGTGGCGAAAGCGGGCTTTGATTTTGTGATGGAAAATTACAAGGAGCCTTTTGCGAAGACGCTTGCGGCGGTGCCCGGTGCTCCCAAACGCATGGTGATTTCCGGGAATGAGGCGATTGCGCTCGGTGCTTTGAAGGCGGGGGTAAAATTTATGGCCGCCTACCCCATGACTCCGGTGACTTCCATCATGCAGATTATTGCCAAATATGGGGTGAAACATAAAATTGTGATGAAGCACAGTGAGGATGAAATTGCGGCCATCAACATGGCCATTGGCGCGGCGCACATGGGGGTTCGCAGCATGACGGCAACGGCGGGTGGCGGGTTTTCACTTATGGCGGAAGCCCTGGGAATGGCGGGCATCACCGAAACACCGCTTGTGGTGGTGGAAGGCATGCGTCCGGGCCCTTCAACAGGACTTCCCACTTGGACGGATCAGGCGGATTTGCGCTTTTTAATGCATGCTTCGCAAGGCGAATTCCCTCGAGTGATTTTCCTCCCCGGAGACATGAAAGAGTGTTTTGAAATGACGCTAAAAGCCTTTAATACCGCGGAAAAATATCAAATGATTTGTATGCTTTTGACGGATAAATATTTGGGGGAATCGGTGCAGTCGGTGGAACTTTTTATGCAGGATTATACGGTGGATCGCGGGGCGCGCGTGAGCATGGAAGAGGCCGCGGCGATGAAACAAGGCGACTACAAACGATTTGAATTTACCGAGAGCGGTGTGTCTAAGCGCGCAGTGCCGGGAATGCCAAATACCATTTACGCTGTGTCTACGGATGAGCACAAAGAAGATGGCGATTTGGATGAGGGCAGTGAAAATCGCATCAAGATGGTGGACAAGCGGGCACGCAAATTGGAGACGCTGAGGAAGGAATATTTGAGCGCCGTCGAGATGTGTGAACTCCACGGACCCGCGGATGCGGAGCTCACACTGGTGGGCTGGGGCTCTACCAAGGGGCCTATCTTGGAAGCGATGGGCGTGGCCAATGAAAATGGTCTCAAAGTGAACTTTTTACAGATCAAAATGGTGCTGCCCTTCCCCACGGAAGCAGTGGCGGCAATTCTGGGGGCGGCAAAAAAAAGGGTGCTGGTGGAGAACAATTCCGAAGGTCAAATGGGCGGTGTGATTCGTCAATACACGGGCATCGAAATCACCGATCGCTTGCTCCGTTACGACGGACGGCCCCTGCATCCCGCTGAAATTCTTGCTAAAATTCATGACACCCTGAACGCATGAACAAATCCTTAAAAATGCTGGAAAAACTCACCGATTTGGACACCGGTTCCAAGTGCAACTGGTGCCCGGGCTGTGGTGATTTTGGAATTTTGGTGGCGCTGAAACAAGCTTTGTTTGAACTCAAATTGGATCCCGAGGAAACCATGATCGTTTCCGGAATTGGTTGTGGTTCTCAGGCTCCCCATTTGGTGAAGGTCTACGGGTTCCATTCTATTCACGGACGATCGCTCCCTGTGGCCACCGGAATGAAAATCGCAAACCATAAAATGAATGTTATTGTGATTGGCGGAGATGGGGATGGATATGGAATTGGAATGGCGCATTTGGTGCACAGCTCACGCCGCAATTTCAACCTCACCTACATCGTACAAAACAATCAGGTGTATGGTCTCACCAAGGGGCAAACCTCCCCCACTTCCGACCATGGATTTAAAACCAAAAGCACGCCGGAAGGAGTGATTGAAATGGCGGCTCGACCGCTGGGCATTGCACTGGCTTCCGGGGCCACCTTTTTGGCACGCGGTTATGCCGGCGATATCATGCATCTCAAAAAAATGATCATGGAAGGCATTCAACATCGTGGATTTTCTTTGATCGATGTGCTTCAACCCTGCGTGACTTTTAATAAAGTGAACACCTACCAGTGGTACCAAGAAAGGATTCATAAATTGGAAACTGAACCGGATTATGATCCCACCAGTCGTGCCATGGCTTTTGCGAAGGCCGAGGAGTGGGGAGACAAAATCAATATTGGGGTTTACTACAAAGAAGACCGCTCGACATATGAGGATGAACTCCCTATGATTGCCGAGCAGCCTCTGGTGGATCACGACATTTCGAGTGTGGACATCAGCGACGCGATGAAATTTTACCTCTAATGTATGCCAACCGTTAAAAATCATTCCACCGGTGCCACCGCGCAATGCGCAGTGGGCTCAAGTTTCCGTGAAGTCGCCCAAACTGCGGGTCTCGATATTGCCTTTGCTTGTGAGAGTGGGATTTGTTCCACCTGCCTTATTCAAATCAAGAGTGGTGCAGAAAATTTGGGGCCGAAAACTGAACAAGAAGAATTCACTTTGGAGGTACGGGGTGTGGATGCCGGTGACATGACCACCCGACTCGGCTGCCAGTGCACCGTGAATGGAGATGTGGAATTTGAGCAGTAAACATAAGACCGTACATAACTACTTCCTTATGAAGAAATCTTTCTCCATTGCCATACTGTTTTCTCTGCTCTTGGTCTCCTTTCCGGCTTTTGCCTTTGACGACATCGACACCTCCCCTAATAAAGATGCGATCGAATATCTGGAAGAAGCTGGCGTTGTGGAGGGCTACAGCAATGATGAATTCCACCCCTATGCTGACATCAATCGAGCAGAGTTCACCAAAATCGTGATGGAGCAACTCTATCCCGGTGAGTCTAGCGGCGAAAACTGTTTCCTGGATGTCGGATACGATTGGTATGCGGATTATGTTTGTGAAGCCAGATCCCGGGGCGTTGTAGGCGGTTATCCTGATGGAAATTTCCATCCCGAGGCTGAAATCAATCTTGTGGAAGCTTTGAGTGTGGTGTTGAATGCCTATGATATTGAGGTGACGAGTAGCCATCAAGAATGGTATGAGCAATACTATTGGATGGCATTCGAACTGAGCTTATTGGAAACCATCGACTCTGGAATGTTTGATTCGATTTCCCGTGGGGAGATGGCCCAGCTTGTTTATAATGTGGAAATGTATTTGACTGAAGATGAACCAAGTTATGCAAATGGGAAAGAATGTTTTTTGTATGACGATACGGAAAGTTATGTTTTTGATTATTGGGAACTTTTAGAAGTTCCTGGCGATGAGGCTATTGTTGTCGAAAGTGCTGGTTCGGACGCAGAATGTGCAGAGTATGCAGAGGCGCGTTACGGTGAGGATTATGAGATCTATGAAACCACTAATGAAGACTATGACATCACATGGCTTGGGGACGAAGAACTTGAAACAACGATTATGGCCATTGAAAAAGAAAATGTTGTGGTGCTTGTCCCTGAAGGATATGAAGAACTTGGCAAAGTTTATGTGGATGATTTGTTGTATTGCGATCCACTTCTAAGTGATTTTTTTGGTTTTGATTTTCCTGAAGATGAACTCGTAACTAAAATTTATATAAGCAGTGATGACTCCAATCAGAGTTCTAGCATTTTTGGGAAAATTTTCTATCGAAAAAGCCAAGAGAATATGGATTTTGCTCTTGAGGATATTTTGACCAATAATCCGGAGGGATTCTTGTATAATTCAAGCTCAAGTTACTGTGCTAATAGTCATGAATTGGCTCATGCATTTGTTCAAGAAGCGCCAGTACCTGGCTGGTTTAATGAAGGGTTGGCAGAATTTACACAAAAATACAACCAAGGAGACATCAAGGATTCCATCTCCTGTGGTGAAAATGGTTACTACCGCGATGATGATTACTATCCCTACCCTAATCTTAGAGAAGATCTTGATTATCCCGCAGCAATGTGTCTGGTGGAAACATTGCTGAATGATCCTGAAAACAGCCATTTTGGAGATGTAATGGATGCGATTTATGCTTTCATTGAAGACCCTGAGCTTGAATCAGAATATCTGGATATTATCCCTGATGGGCAAGGTGTCTATACAACCACCGAGCTTATTTTCTCAAAAGTCTTGATAGAAGTGTTGGGTACTAGTGTCTCTGAAGATCTCATCAAATATGGGATCGACTTGGAAGACATGAATTTGTTGTGATCACTGCCGTCGATTCTCTTGAATACTAAGCTCCATTTTTCCGCTCACGAATTTGCCGTTGTCGATGTCTTCTGCAATCACTAAGCCGGAGGTGATGCTGGTGTTGGAGCCGATGCGGATGCCCGGCATGAGGCTGGTGTTTACGCCAATGCGGATGTGGCTGCCCAGGATTGGGCCAAGTTTATCGCAAGGGCTTATGACGCCGCCGCTCTTCACTTTTCCTGCGTCCAGACGAAGGTTGGCGCAAATAGCTCCGGCGCCAAAACTGCAATCATCGCCCATCACGGTGTCGCCGACATAGTTGGTGTGGAACCAGCAATCGTCTCCAACAAAAGACCGTGCGACTTCGGTGTTGTAACCCACCACGCAGTTGTCCCCAATCATGGCTTCCCGCACCAAAGCGTTATTTCCAATGACGGTGTTTTTTCCAATGTAGGCTGGCCCGACAATGGTGGCGTGGTCCATGATGCGTGTGCCTTCTTCGATGCGGACCGCCCCCTTGATGACAGCGGTTTCAGCGATTTCCACGGAAGAGTGGACCTCACTGCCCATGACTTTGAATGAAAATTTCATGAGCTCTAAAATGTGCCATGGATATTTGATCGGTTGCCAAAATCCACTGTAGGGAACGGCTTCAAAATGCTGTTTGGCCATGAGCGTTTGTAGCGCCTCTTCATAACGATCGTCTTGATCGCTGCTCACGGTTTTAAGCGCGGTGAGGAGTGAAGTCGGGTCTTTGAATAGGTGTAAAACGATGTTCACCCAGTTGGATGGCTCCTTCCCCGCCCCGGGTTTTTCCACGATTCCCGTGATGCGCTTCCCTTCGGTTTTCAAGTAGCCTCCCGGGAAATATTCCTGCACTTCGTAAGCCAAAAGATAGGCGTCTGCCTCTGAATCTTTTGCCTTGAGCATGGCCTCAAATGCGCTTTGCGCCAAGACATCGTTGCTGCTAAAAATCAGCAGGGGTTCGTTTTTTATTTCGTGCTCAGCGGCCAAAATGGCGCCCGCCATACCTTCATCCAAATCTTCCTGCTCAATCAGTTTTGCTCCATATTCTTTTGCAATTTTTTCAAGTTTCTCCAAATTATGTCCTCCACCCACAATGCAAATGTCCGTCAGTCCCACTCTTTTCAGGGTGTCCAATTGGTGCTCGATCAGCGTTTTTCCCGCAAACTTAAGGAAGTTCTTGTCTTCAATGGGTTTGACCCGACGACTGCGACCGGCTGCGAGTAAGAGTGTTTTCATAGCTAAAAAGCCCGTTTATTCTACCTATAAAGCTTGCGGAAAGGAAGGGGTGCTCAAGAATCGCCGGCTTGAGGAAAAGTTGAAGCAAGGCTAGAATCGAGTCTATGCCGCCTCTCACTCAAAACTGTCGACTGACCGGGAAACCCTTCACGGTGAGTGAATGGGAACAGGAGTTTTGTGCGCGGATGGGTGTGCCGGTGCCTTCGCTTTGTCCGGAGGAGCGGCAACGGAAAAGACTGGCGCACAGGAATGAACGGTCGCTATATAAACGGGGCTGTGATTTGTGTAAAAAAGTGATGATCGCCATTTATCCGGAGTCTGCGCCCTTCCCCGTGTATTGCAGCGAGTGTTGGTGGGGCGATGGATGGGATCCCATGGATTACGGACAAGCGTTTGATTTTTCCAAACCTTTTTTTGATCAATTTAAGGAAGTGTATTTTCGGGTGCCGCGGGTGGGTGTGCTCAGTAGAAATGGAGAGAACAGCGAGTACACAAACTGTGAAGAGGGATCGAAAAATTGTTACCTCACCTTTGCCGGAGGATATTCGGAGGATTGCTCCTATTGTTATTTGAGCATCTCCTGCCGGGACTGTGTGGACTGTTCACTCATCAACCATTCTGAGCTCTGTTACGAAGGCTTGGAACTCGACAATTGTTACCACTGTTTTTATCTCCAAAATTCACAAAACTGCAGTGATTGTGTGCTTGGGGTAGACCTCGTCTCCTGTAAAAATTGCTTTGGCTGCAAGGGGCTCCGGAATAAAGAGTTTTATATTTTCAATGAACCGTATTCAAAAGAGACTTATGAGGCAAAAATCGCCGAGTTGGATCCGCGTTCACCGGAAGTTCAGGCTCAGTTTTCTGCCCTTTGCTTGTCTATACCGAATAAATTTGCCCACCTCAATAATTGTGAGAATTGTACGGGGGATTATATATTAAATAGTCAAAATTGTTTCAACTCTTTTGACATCAAAAATGGGAAGGATCTTATGTATGTCTATTTAGGGCAAGATTTAAAAGATGCTTACGACTCTAATGTGATCTTCATCGGCACAGAGCTGATTTATAATTCTCACAGCATCTGCGTGAATTGTTTTCAAGTGCGTTGTTCCAACTTTTCCTGGAATATTTCTTTTTCGGATTACTGTGATTTCTGCCATTATTCAAAGAATTTGTTTGGGTGCGTTGCATTGAAGCGGAAAGAATATTGCATCCTCAATAAACAGTATTCAAAGGAGGAATACGAGGTGCTTGTGCCCCGCATCATCGAACACATGAAACAGACCGGCGAATGGGGTGAGTTCTTTCCTTATTCCGTTTTTGCCTACAATGAAACTTTGGCGCAGGAGTATTTTCCTCTGAGTAAAGAAGAGGCCGTGGAGCTTGGCTACCAATGGAAAGAACCCGTTGCTCAGGAGTTCGTGGCTGTCCCCGGTGCAAAGACCTGTGAGACCTGTAGAAAGGTGTTCAAATGCATTCAAAAAGAATTGGATTTTTACAAGAAAATGAGCTTACCTGAACCGCAGAAATGTCATGATTGCCGACATAAGGCTCGAATGATGGGGCACAATCCACGAGAACTCTGGGCACGACAATGCATGAAGTGTTCACGGGACATTCAAAGCAGCACTTCCCCAGATCGGGCGGAACCTGTGTACTGCGAGAAGTGCTATCTTGCTTTGATTTATTGAAATCCTCGGGCAGACCTGCTATTCTGGGCCGTCTAACCCATTTGGATGGCCGCGTGCAGGCAATGCAATCAAACCTTTGAAGTCGCTGCGGAGGACCTTGCTTTTTATGACAGTATTTCGCCAAGTTTTGCTGGGAAAAAATATCCTATTCCGGCTCCAAAAATGTGTCCGCAATGTCGTCTTCAGCGGCGGATGGCGTTTAGGAATGAACGCAAGCTTTACACACGGAAAAGTGATTTGAGTGGACGGAGTATTATCAGCAATTATTCTCCTGATAAGCCTCATAAGATATATGACCAGGATGAATGGTGGTCTGACGCATGGGACCCGCTCGGTTATGGACGAGATTTTGATTTTAGTAGAACCTTTAATGAGCAGTTTAGGGGATTGGTGGAGACCGTGCCTCAGGTCTCTCTCGTCAATAAAAGTGGTGAGAACAGTTATTATACTAATTTTGCAATTTTTGTACGCAATTGTTATCTCGTATTTGGAGCGGGCAATGATGAGGACTGTATGTATGGAAAGTACATTGTGGACAGCAAAGACTGCGTGGACAATTTGGCCATTTACTCCTGTGAACTCTGTTATGAGGGGGTTGCCTCCGAAGGCTGCTATCAATGCCGGTACTTTTTGAATTCTCGAAATTGTAGCGACTGTTTGATGGTGGATTCCTGCCTTTCATGTAAAAACTGTATCGCCTGCTTTGGCTTGGTCTCAAAGGAATATTATTATTTGAATACCTTTGTTGGGAAGGAGCGTTTTGAAGAGTTGAAAAAGGAATATGAATATTTAACGGCTAAAAAAGTGGCCTTTTTGCGGGAGCAGTTGGATGTGCTGAAGGGCCCTTTGCCCCACCGACAAGCGCAAACTTACGGGTGTGAGAATTGCACGGGAGACAATGTCTACAACTCTAAAAACTGCCACCATGTTTTTGATGCCAAGGAATGCGAAGATTCTAAATATTTAAACTTTTCCCCAAAAACAAAGAATTCTTATGACATTATTTTTTGCGCTCCCGACGGAGTAGAGTTTTCTTACAATTTGTGCTCTGTGTTGAGTTTGAAAAACGCAATGAGTAATTATTTGGTTTGGAATGGCAGTGACATTTATTATTCTCTCTCCTGCCACAGCTGCAATTCCATCTTTGGCTGCGTGGGCCTCCACAATAAACAGTACTGCATTTTTAATAAGCAGTATTCAAAAGAGGAGTATGAAATTTTGGTCGGCCGCATTATTGAACACATGCAAAAAACAGGAGAATGGGGAGAGTTTTTTGACTATTCCGTTTCGCCTTTTGGCTACAATGAGACGGTGGCGGAGGAGTACTTTCCCCTGAATAAAGATCAAGTGCTGGCTTTGGATGCCAAGTGGCATGAAGAGTGTGACGAACAAATAGATGGAGCGCCTGTAGATGAAATTCCGGAGGATATTCGGTCTGTGGATGATGAAATTCTAAAAAAAGTACTCCACTGTGAAGTGAGCGGACGCCCTTATAAAATCACGCCCCAAGAGTTGAAATTTTATAGAAACATGAAATTGCCGTTACCACGGCGCCACCACGATGAACGGCATTTGAATCGCATCGCGCTACACAATCCCTACACCCTTTTTGACCGGTCTTGTGGAAAGTGTGGCAAAGCTATCCAGACTACTTACACTGAGCTTAGGGCAAAAGTGGTGTACTGCGAGGCCTGTTATTTGGCTAAGGTTTACTAATTTGCTAAAATCACTTCATGCAGAGCTGTAAGCAGTGTCAAAACCCTTTTGAAGTCACCCCCACCGAGCGTGAATTCCTTAAAAAAGTGGCTCCAGTTATTGGCGAGCGGCGCTTTGAGATCCCGGAACCCTCCCTTTGCGCTGATTGTCGGCGACAAAGACGATATGCGATTCGAAACGACAGAATTCTTTACAAACGGAAATGTGATAAGACCGGTAAGCCGATTGTTTCCGTACACCACGCTGATAAGCCCTTCCCCGTCTACGCCCTGGATGTGTGGTGGAGTGATGCGTACGATCCCCTGAGCTATGGTCGGGATTTCGACTTTTCCAGGACCTTTTTTGATCAGTTTCATGAGCTATCGACCGCGGTTCCTCGGGCGGCATGCATTGTTGTGAATTCCGAGAACTGTGACTACACGGCCTTTACTTTACAGTCTCGCAACTGTTTTCTTTCTTCTCGCTTGGCCGACACGGAAGATATTTATTACACTTACTTGGCGCTCAAGAGTCGTTCTTGCTTTGACGGGTATAACTTAGCCGAGTGTGAACTTTGTTACGAGTGCATCGATTGCCGCAAATGCTATCGGTGTTTTTACACGGAAAATTCCAGAGGCTCTTTTAACCTCTTGTTTTGTGCCGATATGTCCGGCTGCAACGACTGTTTTGGCTGTGTGGGTTTGGTGCAAAAAAAATATCATTTCTTCAATCAGGCCCTTTCAAAAGAAGAGTATGAGAAACGAGTTCAGGAATGGTGGGATGGTTCTCATGAGGCGTTTGTGAAATGCCGGGCTGCTTTTGAAGCTTTTAGGAAAACCGTTCCGGTTCGTGCAACGGTGGTCCTCAACTCTGAGTATGTGCAAGGAAGTCATATTTTTGACAGTAAGAATGTGAACAATTCCTTTGATATCGTGGGCTGCGAAGATGTCCTTGATTGCACTCAAACTGAGTTTAGCAAAGACTGTATGGATACCGATTTTGCTTATGAAGTCGAGCTTCTGTACGAAGTGCTTTCAGGTGGGAAAAGCTCCAGAAGCCTTTTTTCTTTCGCTTTGGTTGGTGGCAGCAGTGAGACGATCTATTCCTGTTATTGCAGTAACGGTAACCAAAACCTTTTTGGGTGCATCGGTATGAAGGGCAGCAAGTATTGCATTTTCAATAAACAGTATTCAAAAGAGGAGTATGAGATTTTGGTGCCGCGCATCATTGAGCACATGCAAAAGACCGGAGAATGGGGTGAGTTTTTCCCGGTGGAGCATTCCACAATGGCCTACAACGAGTCTGTGGCACAAGAACGGTTCCCTCTCACGAAAGAAGAAGTCTTGCAGCGAGGGTGGAGTTGGTACGATGCTCCTGAAAGTGCGGCGGCCCAGGCTGAGGGAGACAATGTGCTCACCTGTGAAGTGAGTGGCCGAGCTTTCCGTTTGATCCCTCAGGAACTCAAATTCTACAAAGAGATGAACTTACCTTTGCCCACGAAGTGTCCAGATGAACGCCATGCCGACCGTTTGGCAAAACGCACCCCTTATCGCTTACGCCCTACCCGGTGCCGGAAATGTTCCACGGAGATATTGACCGACATCCCCACGGATGAAAAAATGATTTATTGTGAAGCTTGTTATTTAGCCGAAATCTACTGATTTTTTATGCCCGATATTCATCTCACCTGCCGCCTCACAGGAAAACCTTTTACGGTTAGTGAGTGGGAGCAAGAACATCTTAAAAAATTTGATGCCCCTTTGCCGGATTTGTGCCCGGAGGAAAGACATCGCAAACGACTTTCCCATCGCAATGAACGACGGCTTTATAAGAGAAATTGCTCCATGACGGGGGAGCCTGTAATTTCCGTGTTTTCGCCTGATAAAGATTTGCTCGTTTACCGCACGGAGGCATGGAGAGGGGATGCCTGGGATGGACGCGATTATGGGATCGACTATGATTTCTCGAAACCTTTTTTTGAACAATTTGCGGCGTTGCAACGCATGGTGCCTCACATGGCACTATTGAATGTGAATGGAGAGAATAGCGAGTATTGCAACATTACAACTGGGAATAAAAATTGTTATCTGGTCTTTGGTGGTGACTTTTGTGAAGACTGTAGATATTCGGTCTTTAGTATGCACTGCCGAGATGTCTCTGATGTGTATTGGGTGAATGGTTCGGAGCTCGTTTATGACACCTTAGACTCTGAGAATTGTTATAATATACGCTACTCTCAAAAGGCTTTTGGATGCAGGGATAGCAGTTTTTTGTTTGAGTGTCGCAATTGTGAAAACTGCTTCGGATGTGTGGGTTTGGTTGGAAAGAAATATCATATTTTCAACAAACCTTATCCCCCTGAAGAGTACAAAGAAAAGATCAAAGCCATGCGTTTGGACACCTGGAGTGGGGTAGAGAATATGCGAAAAGAATTTACTGAGTTCAAACTACAATTTCCTCATCGTTATGTGAAAATTATAAATAGTGAACACTGCACGGGTGATGACATTTCCGGAGCTAAGAACTGCGAGAATTGTTTTGGTATTTATGGGCCTGCGGAAGATTTGAAGGATATCTTTTTAGGGGGCTGGGGACTCAATGATTCCGCAAGCTCCGACCATATCGGTCATAAGGCTGAGCTTTTCTACGAAATGTTGGGCTCTATTGATGGTTCTCATTGTGCTTTCTGTACATTTTCTTGGAGTTCTCAAGACACTTTTTATTGTAACTTTGTTCTCAACTCCCACGACCTCTTTGGCTGCAGTAATTTGAAGCGGGCGGAGTACTGCATCCTCAATAAGCAGTACAGCAAAGAAGATTATTTCGCTTTGCGGGGACGGATTGTGGAGCACATGAAATCTACCGGTGAATGGGGGCAATTTTTCCCTGCAAAAAACTCCCTTTTTGCTTACAACGAGACAGTGGCTCAAGATTATTTCCCTCTCACAAAGGAGGCGGCTTTGGCTCAGGGATTGCGGTGGTTTGATGAAGAGAAACGGGCACTCACCCCCAACGATTTACCTGACTCTATCCATGACATTACGGATGAAATTTTGAGCAAAACCCTGGTCTGTGAAAAAACTGGGCGACCTTACAAAATCATTCCAAGCGAGCTCAAGCTTTATCGTCAGATGGAAATCCCTATTCCACGGTATGCCCCCGAAACACGCAATGAAATCCGTATTGCTTCCCGAAATCCCATTCAAACATGGACCAGGCAATGCGCAAAATGTGCGAAACCCATTGAAACCACTTATGCCCCCGATCGCCCCGAAAAAGTGTACTGTGAGGCCTGTTATTTAGCCGAAATCTACTGATGCAGAAAGTATGTAAAAAGTGCAGCGGGCCGTTTGAAATCACTCTTGAGGATGAAGTGTTTTTGAAGAAATTTGAAGTGCCTGCGCCTTCCCTTTGTCCCGAGTGTCGTAACCAAAGACGATGGACCTTTCGCAATGATCGGAACTTTTATAAGCGGGATTGTGACTTGTGCCATGCCGTCATGATTAGTATTTATTCAAAAGAAAAACCTTTTCCTGTTTACTGCAAAGACTGCTATCTCAGTGACGCCTTCGATCCTTTGAAGTACGGCGTTGATTATGACCCCACTCGATCTTTTTTTGAACAATTTGGTGAGATGCGGGCTCGAGTTCCCCGCATGGCCAGTTACCAAACCCAAAGTGAGAATTCCGACTACACCGTGCACAGTGCTAAAAACAGAAACTGCTACATGGGGAACTCTTTCCGTGAGTGCGAGGATGTTTTTTATTCTGATTTTGCTCAGTTTTCAAAGGACAGCATGGATCTTTATATGTGCAGTAATGTGGAACAATGCTACGACTGCACGGATAGCGACCAATGTTACCATTCCATTCACTTGGAGAATTGCATGAGCACGAATTTTTCTTGTCTTTGTTTTGATTGCCGCAGCAGCAGCAACTTGATTGCCTGCGTTGGGCTCCGAAGAAAAGAATTCATGGTCTTGAATAAACCTGTTAGTAAAGAGGAATTTGAACAGACTTGGACCCGCTTCAATACAGATCCCACTTTCCGTAAAGATTTGGAGGAAAAATATAAGCAACTGCGCCTAGAAACTCCCGTAAAAAGTTTTTGGGAGAAGAATAGTGAGAATTGCAGTGGGAATTACATCGTGAATTCCAAGAATGCTCAGCACTGTTATAACAGCCGCAGCGTTGAGGATTCTCGTTATAATTTTGATGTGATTGATGTGAAAGATGCGATGGATATCACTCGCGCCGCGGGTGGTGAATTTTTGTACGAAGTTCATGCCATGATCGATCTTTTCTTCAGTAAATTTTGTAACCTTTGCTACCAGTCGAGCGAGCTTGAATACTGTGACAACTGCCAGGCTAGCAAAAAGAGTTTTGGCTGCATGAGCCTTAAGGGGCACAGCAACTGCATCCTCAACAAACACTATTCTCCGGAGGACTATGAAAAGCTCCGTGATCAAATAAAAGCGCAAATGTTGGCCGATTCCGAGTATGGCGAATTTTTTCCGTCTTCTCTCTCGGTTTTTGCCTACAATGAAAGTAAGGCTCGGGACTTTTTCCCGCTGACTCGTGAGCAAGCACTCGCTCAAGGTTACCAATGGCGTGATCCGGAGGAAGCGGCCCGCCCCGTGCAGGGTGCTCAAGTCTCCGCAGACATTTTGGCGTGCGAAGGCTGTGGTAAAAATTATCGCATCATCCCTCAAGAGCTCGCGTTCTATCGCAAAATGGGGCTGCCCCTTCCTCACTTTTGTTTTGACTGTCGTCACCTCAAACGAGTGGCGCTTCAAAATCCTCAACGGCTCTACTCGCGCGCGTGCGCAAAATGCTCGGCTCCCTTTGAAACCACCTACGCCCCCGACCGTCCCGAAAAAGTGTACTGCGAAAAGTGCTACTTGGAGACCGTGGGCTAGAGGGGTGCCAGGATTTTCACTGCGCCACAAAGGCCGTGGCTCCGAGCCACGCCAGGTTAAAAATGGCCCGTTGAGTGCGTGCGTACACGGCGGACTCAATGTGCATTCCCATCCGTTCATCCGGATTTAAGGACATTATGGCGACCTTGTTTTCGTAGATGGAAATTTGGTTTTCAAAATTGAATTCTTTTGGATTCACAAAGAGAATTTCCACCAATTCCTGCGGATATTTTTTGGGGTAGAAGCGTTTTACGAATTGCCGTGCCTGCTCTGTGGAAGGCGAAAGTAAGCGCACCTTGATGTGATTTTTGACGAGTTTCTCCGTATAAGTGGGGAGATAATCGGGGAGGAGCTCACCCAGGGCCTCCAGGTTGGTGTAACCCAACACCTCCGATTTTGCCTCGAGCGTTTGCTCAAAAATGGTCTTGATACCCTCCAGTCCTTCGTACGAGCGGATGATGGGCTTAAAAGCCAGCGCATTGGTGATGGAGAGCAGCTCGGGAAGGAGCTTTTTTGCGCTTTGATACTGCGTTTCCATTTGGTTCACCAAGACTTGGGGGGGCTCCGCTACAAAAAACTTCACTTTGCCCTTAAAATTGGCGGTCACAAGGCCGTGTTTTCGTAGGTTTTCCAAGACATAATAACAGTTTACGCGCGGGATTTTTGCTTGGCTCGCGATGGTGCTTGCAAAAGAACCCCCAAGCTCCAAAACCGTGAGGTAAACCTGAGCTTCCTCCTCCGAAAGGCCGAATTCTTGGAGTTTTTCCTGCAGCAATTGGCTTTGTTGTAAAATAATTTCTACAACTAATCTAACCTGTAATTTACTATTTTTCAAGCTAAAATTATTATTGAACTTACAGTTGTGATAGGATTGAAGCTAATCAAAATTTATGGCAAACATCGACGACTTTCAAAAATTGGACATTCGCGTGGGCCGCGTGCTGGCCGCCGAACCCTTCCCCGAGGCACGCAAGCCTGCCTACAAGCTCACCATCGATTTCGGCGGCGAAGTGGGCACAAAAAAATCTTCCGTCCAAATCACCAAGCACTATGCCCGGGAAGAACTCGTGGGACGACTGGTGCTCGGCGTGGTCAATTTTCCTCCTCGCCAAATCGGCCCCTTTGTTTCCGAAGTGCTCACCCTGGGCCTCCCGGACAGCGATGGCGAAGTGGTCTTGACTCAACCTGAACGGGATGTACCCGTGGGTGGACGATTGTTTTAATATGACACCCGATACCCCTATCGCCATTATTGGACTTGGACATCTTGGCAGCAGTATTGCAAAACGGCTCATTAGAAATGGACACAAGAAACTTGTTGCTACTCGACGAAATGAAAACGAACTCCAAGCACCTAAAGATCTGAGTCCACATTTAGTCCTGACGACCGACAATGAAATGGCCGTGAAAAATGCTGCCGTGATTATATTGGCGACTAAAGAAGCAAGCTTTGAGGACTTTGCAGCTGCCATTAAAGCCGGCCGACAAGGGAAGCTCTTAATCAGTCTTGGTCCGACCTTCAAACTGAACAAGCTCGATGAACTATTTGGTGGGCACAATGTTCGCTTGATCACTCCGGTAGACGCTAGAAATGATGTTATTTGTTACTCAACGGATTCTTTTTGTTCTGATGAAGACGAAAAAGTTCTCCACTATATTTTTGGAGAGTGTATTCAAAAAGTCCCCGAAGAAGAGATGCCTCTCGCAACGGCTTTCGTGCTTTTCAGAGGAGTACTCAATTCATTCCTCGATCCCTTCATTCGGGTTGCCGCTCAAGAGGGACTTGATGCACAAAGCTCACAGAAAATAATGGGGGAAATGCTTATTTCTTGTGGTGAGGAGCTTAGGGATGGAATCTCCTCTGAGAAGCGCCTTGAAAATGCGAGTGGTGGCTTTAATGAAAAGAGCTTCACCATGCGGCTTTACAAAGAGCTGGAGCCAGCTCAAGTGCTTTTAAAAGACCTGTTTGAGAAGGTTTGTAAACAATTTAAGAATCTATGACTCCGATCACAAAAACTTGTACGGTCAGCGGAAAACCCTTCATCATCTCTGATGAGGATCAAGCCTACTACACAAAGATTGGCGTCCCCATGCCTTCGCTATGTCCCAAAGAACGGCAACGACGACGCCTCAGCTTTCGGAATGAGCGCAATCTTTATCATCGCAAATGCGATCTTACGGGACACCAAATTATTTCCAACTATTCACCGGATAAGATGTTTAAGGTTTATGAGAAAGACTCCTGGTGGTCTGACGCCTGGGATCCATTGAGTTATGGAAGGCCTTACGATTTTTCCAGATCTTTTTTCGACCAGTTTCATGAGCTACAACTCGTGGTTCCTCGCATCAATCTTTTTTCAAAGGGAGGTGAGAATGTTGCTTATACAAATCATGCTACTTACAACAAGGACTGCTATCTTCTTTTTAACGCCACACATTGTGAAGGGGTTCATTACTCGACAAATTATGTCCTCAACTGCAAGAACTGTGTCGACTGTTACTCCATCGACCGTTGTGAACTTTTGTACAATAGTGTTTTTTGTGAACAATGCTTTTCATCCACCGACTTGGTGAGTTCCAAGAATTGCTCTGAAAGTGCTTTTCTTTATGACTGTAGAAATTGCCAAAACTGTTTCATGTCTTATGGCCTAAGAAACAAGAAGTTTTGTATTGGGAATAAACAATACTCTGAAGGTGAGTATCGGGAACAAATGAAGAAATATGATCTTGGAAGTTATAAAGTCTATAATGAATTAAAAGAAGAGTTTCGTAAAATGTTGAGGGATTCTGCTGTCCATCGCTTTGCGATTATAGATTTGAGTGAAGACTGCTCCGGAGACTATATTTTTGAGTCTCAAAATACAAAGGAGTCCTTTTACGCGATCAAATGCAAAGATTCCAAGTTCATTTATGACGGCTACGAGAACATTGACTGTTATGATGTTTATGAAAGTGCGCTTCAATGTGAAAGGCAGTATGAATGTTACGCCTGTAATTACACAAAATATTCCTACGGCTCACATGTGTCTCACGAGAGCTATAATCTCTACTACAGTGATCACTGTTTCAACTCAAATGACTTATTTGGATGTATCGGTTTAAAGAAAAAAACCTACTGCATTTTGAACAAACAGTATTCCAAAGAAGAGTATCTTGAACTTTTCCCTCGCATCGTTGAACACATGAAACAAACCGGAGAGTGGGGAGAGTTTCACCCTTCGACACTTTCTCCTTTTGCCTACAATGAATCTGTTGCGCAAGATTTCCTACCTCTTTCCAAGGAAGAAGTTTTAAGTCGAGGACTTGTTTGGAAGGAAAAGTTGGACGATGGTGCGGCTTATGCGGGACCCGTGATATCCATCCCAGACAATATTAAAGATGTTGAACCCAGTATTTGTGAGGCTATCTTGCAATGTGATGTCACCGGAAAATATTTCAAAATCATTCCACAAGAGCTAGCGTTCTATAAACAGCTTGGCCTTCCCATCCCTCGCCAGTGCTTTGAAGAACGCCACAAGGGCCGCACGCAATTCAGGAATCCACGGATTTTGTGGGACCGCACCTGCATGCACTGTAACGCTCCCATCAAAACCACTTACTCTCCGGAAAGACCCGAGAAAGTCTACTGCGAAGCCTGTTACTTAAAAACCGTTTATTGATGGCACCACTTACTAAAAACTGTGCGGCGAGCGGAAAATCTTTCGTTATCTCCGATGAAAATCAAGCTTTTTATGCAAAGATGGGCTTACCCTTGCCCACCCTGTGCCCGGAAGAACGGAGGCGAAGAAGGTTTTCTCACCGCAATGAACGAAACCTTTATCACCGCAAATGCGATCTTTCAGGGAAGAGCATTATTTCTAATTTTGCACCTGATGGGGACTATAGTGTTTATGAGCACGGGGAGTGGTGGAGTGATCAATGGGATGCTAAAACTTATGGACAGGATTTTGATTTCAACCGTCCATTTTTTGAGCAGTTTGAGGGTCTGAGCAAGAAAGTTCCTAAACTGGCCATGTCCGTTTGGAACTCGGAAAATAGCAGTTACTGCAACTATGTTGGGAATGTGAAAGACTCGTATTTGATCTTTGGATCGGTCTACAGCGAAAAGTGTTTTTACGGCTCGCCTTACTACTCTTTTGACTGCTTGGATACCCTGGTTGTGCGCGAGTGTGAGCACTGTTACGAGTGTGTGGACTCTCGAAAACTATACGAGTGTTTCTACTGCCAAGACTGCCACAGTTCGCGAAATTTGATCTATTGTTATGACCTCCAAGCTTGCAGCGATTGCATTGCTTGTGCAGGCCTGCGGAACAAGCAGTACTGCATTTTTAATGAGCAACTCAGCAAAGAAGAGTATGAGAAACGAAAATCTGAATTTAAATTGTGGGATCCAAAAATTCAAACGCTTTTAAAGGCCAAACTTGCGGCACTCAAACTTCAAATCCCACATCGCTATATGCAGAGTCGACAGGTAGAAAATGTGAGTGGAAACTATGTTTTCCAATCTAAAAATATCGAGAATTCTTACTTCACTGATCGGGCGGAAGACTGTGCTTATTGTATGCAAGTGGTGGACTTAAAGGATTGTTATGATAATAATTTCACCGAGGAGAATGAACTGTGTTACGAGTACCTTGGCGCCTACCAAAATCAAAAGCTGCTTTTCTCAAAGTTCTGCAATAAAGTTTTCGAAAGTGCTTACTGCAACAGTTGTTTCAATTCTCATCACCTTTTTGCTTGTGATGGAATCCGCAATTCGTCTTATTGTATTTTCAATAAACAGTATACAAAAGAGGACTATGAGGCTTTGGTGCCAAAAATAATTGAGCACATGGGAAAGACCGGCGAATGGGGCGAGTTCTTCCCTGTTACTGGTTCTCCTTTTGGCTACAATGAGACCGTGGCCAATGAGTACTTCCCTCTTTCAAAAGAAGAAGCTTTAGCTCAGGGCTACCATTGGAAAGAGGACGACGAAAGCAATAGCTATCACGGTCCGATAACGGAGTTCTCTGAAAACATTGAAGAAGTGGGTGATGATATTTTACAAAAAATTCTGACCTGCGAAGTAAGCGGCAACTTGTACAAATTGATTCCACAGGAGTTGGAATTCTACCGCCGAATGAAGTTGCCCATTCCCAAGCGAGCCCCCAATGAACGACATAAAGACCGCTTGGCTATGCGAAATCCACAGACCCTTTGGCCCAGGAATTGTGAAGGATGTACGATGGCTATAGAAAGCACCTACGCCCCCGAACGACCGGAAAAGGTGTATTGCGAGGCGTGTTATTTAAAGATGGTGTATTAAAAAACTTCGGACTGAATGATAAGCCACTCATCTTCAGTGGGGAGATCGTCAAACTTTAATTTAGCTAAAGCCTTAGCGTCTTTCTCTAGCTGTTTCTC
This sequence comes from Candidatus Gracilibacteria bacterium, assembly GCA_041661045.1. Taxonomy (NCBI): domain Bacteria; phylum Candidatus Altimarinota; species Candidatus Altimarinota bacterium. Next base: position 269,509 of record JBAZVE010000001.1, read on the forward strand.
TGAGAATTCTTTTTTCATTGTGAATGGAATCATGGAATGCCATTAATTCCTTAGAATAATATCTTAAATCCTCTCCCACATCCAGTTGAAGAGGGTGAGGAGAGATTCGTGTAGGTATTTTTCACGGATCTTGATACCCACTTCTTTTTTAGGATCGTAGCTGTTTAGGATGATGTAGTCGTTCACCAAAATGATGTCCGACAAAAAAGAGCTTTCCTTCGCAATTTCCTTGATTTGATGATTGGGATTTTTGACCTGACTTTTGTACCAATCTGTGGTGGGGCCGGCGACTAAAATTTCACGGATGTTGGCCTTGCTTTGGGCGGTGGCTTGCAAAAAATCCTTCACCAGATTTTTGAGGCGCTCATTTGGAATAGCGATTTGAGGGTTGAAGAAAGCATTGAAATCCCCACTGATCAAGGTTTGAGAGAGTTGCTGATATACGGCTTCCATGGATTCAAATGTAGAAATTTCAAAAGCTCCGAAGTCCTGTTTCTTGGGTAAAAGCTCTTTCAAATGAGTTTGAAGCAAGCGCGTGGCACTATGAACTTCTTCAAACTGCTCACGAGCACGACCTTCCAAGACTTTAGCCACCATTTCTGGAGGTAAACAGTTGAAGTAACTGGTGGACCCACGCTTTTTGCGAGTTACGATCCCAAAATGAACCAAGGCGTCCAAAGCAGCGTACACGGTAGTCCTTTTGACTTGCAGTTGTTTGGCCACTACGCTGGCGATGCCCTCCCCTCGTTCAAACAAGTGAAGAAACACTTTTTGCTCCATGGAGTTGAGACCGCAGGTTTGAAGTAGATTGTGGAGCATGGTTGATGTGGCTATCCGCCTTGTTGTCAAAATTATTTTGACAATATTAGCTTAACATTAACGGGTTAAGCTTGCAAGTCATGTTGCTGGACTATTGTTAATTTATGACAAAAGGCTTAGTATTCGTTCTTGTAACAACCCTTATGGAAACTCTCCAAAAAACCTGTACGCACTGCCAAAAGAACTTCGATCTGGATGAAAAGGATCAGGCCTTCTACAGAGAAATGGGTGTGCCCCACCCCACGCAGTGTCCGAACTGCCGTGAACAACGCCGCTTGGCCTGGCGCAATGAACGCACTCTATATTTGAGGAAATGTGACCTCACGGGTGAGCCCACTTTGTCGGTTTTTTCTGAAGATAAGCCTTACAAGGTCTACAAAAACGAGCACTGGTATTCGGACAAATGGAACGCCATGAACTACGGGCAGGATTTTGACTTCACTCGGCCTTTCTTTGAACAATTTAATGAACTGCTACGGAAAGTTCCGCAACTGGCGCTTTCATCCACCGGAAACCAGAACTCCGACTACATCAACCAAGCGGGCTGGTGCAAAGATTGCTATTTGATTTTTGAGGCTGATTACAATGATAAATGCATGTATTCCACGCATATTGGAGACTCGCGGGACTGCATGGATACCTTGCAAGTGATGAAGTCCGAACTTTGTTATGAATGCATCGATTGCCAGAATTGTTATGGTTTGCGTTTTGGGCAAGACTGTATGAACTGCTCCGATTCTTGGTTCCTTAAAAATTGTATTGGCTGCAGCGATTGTTTTGGCTGCGTGAATTTGAGAAATAAAAAATATTGCATCTACAATCAACAATATTCACGCGAGGAATACTTGCAGAAATTGGCCGGATTTGACCTGCAAAACTTGGCTAGCTTACAAAAAATAGGGGAGGACTTCTCAAAATATGCCGTCCAGTTCCCTTGCAAAAATTACCATGGCACCCAGAATGAAGGGTCGGAGGGTGACTACCTCTATAATACTCAAAATTGCCGCGATTGTTTCGATGTCTACAATGCGCAAGATTGTCGTTTTGTGACGGAGTCGCGCAATGTGAAAAAGGTCTATGATATGACCGTTTTCGGTTCGCAAAAGGGTGTTGAGTTTTGTTATGAATGTCATGAAATTGGCGAGAGTGTTCGTAACATTTATTTTTCTGACCAGGTTTGGGAAGGCTGTTACGACATTTATTACAGCAAACTCTGCATGCAAAATTCTCATAATTTGTTTGGCTGCGTGGGGCTGCGTAAGGCCACCTACTGCATTTTGAATAAACAGTATTCGAAAGAAGAGTATGAAGCGCTGATGCCACGCATCGTTGAACACATGAAAAAGACTGGCGAGTGGGGCGAGTTTTTTCCGGCGAGTATGAGTCCATTTGCTTACAATGAAACCTTGGCGCAACAGTACTACCCCCTCAGTAAAGAAGAGGCCGAGAACTCTGGCTATGACTGGAAAGAAGAGGTCAAAAACCCTGTGGTGGAGGGGATCCCAATCTGTAAAGACTGTGGAAAAAACTTCAAAATCGTGACCCAAGAACAAGAGTTTTACAAAAAAATGAAGTTGCCTGAGCCCACGACTTGTTCCGAGTGCCGCCATAAAAACCGCTTCTCAAAGCGGAACCCACGAAAACTGTGGGAACGGAACTGTGAAGAGTGTCAGCTTACCGTTCAAAGTTCCTACGCCCCCGAACGCCCGGAAAAGGTGTATTGCGAAGCGTGTTATTTAAAACTCGTCTATTAACCTGTCCTCCAGGTTGCTCTTTCTGGCATTTTTTGCTATAATGGGGTATTGGTAAAACAAATATGGACTTTCTTCAGGTCGTTCTCGAGCAAGGTACACCAGACAATCCAAAAAAAGAGCATGTGTTTCTCCAGTTTTTGGAGAACTTGCACAACAGTATCCATCATAATCATTTGTCGCTGGAGCTTTTTGGGTACAACCAGTACACCTACTTTTTCATCAGTTGTGATCCGGCCATCACCAAGCTCATTGAGGGCTTGATTTATTCGACCTTCCCCAACTGTGAGATTAAGCCGGTGAAGGACTATACGACCTTTTATGATCCCAAAAAGCAGTTTTTGGTGGGGACGCGAGCGGGTTTTGAGCTCAGCGATATTTACCCCATCAAGACCTACGATGAATTTGAAGGAGATTCGCTCAGCGGACTCTTTTCCGTGGTTTCAAAAATCGGACGAGAAGATCAAGCCTGGGTTCAAATTTTGATGAATCCGCGACATGAGGACTGGAAATACCATTTTGGACGACGATGGAAAATGCGTCTGAATAATATTGCACGAAAATTCCGTCTTAAAAACTATGTGCGCCTCAAGGATAAGCAGGCTTTTTATCATGAGGAAAATGAGGCCTTCATCCACAAAAGTGAACACCATCCCTTTGAAGTGGAAGTGCGATTTGGGTCAGTGGCGGGAAGCGCGGATGAAGCAAAGAATAATCTGCTCGCATTGGTGAAGTCGTTCTTCCAATTCAATAAAACCGACTACAACGGATTTAAACTGGAAAAACTTAAAACCGGGGATGCCTTTTTGCGAGATTATCGACATCGACACATCAAGGCTCCCATGATGGTGAGCGCCCATGAGCTGGCTACGCTGTACCACTTCCCCAACTCCGACCATGTGCCGCATGTGGTGCATATTTTGGCTAAGAAACACGAGCCCCCAAAAAATCTACCAACGGACCGCGCTCAAGATATTTCTTTCTTCGGGACCACCAATTATCACAATACTTATCAAGAATTTGGGATCAAACGGGAAGACCGCCGTCGACATTTGTACGCGGTTGGGAAGAGTGGTACCGGTAAATCAAAGATGCTGGAGCTTTTGATTAAAAGTGACATTTTGGCCGGGAAAGGAGTGGGCGTGCTCGATCCACACGGAGACCTTGTGGACAATATTTTGCGCTTTGTGCCGGAACACCGCATGAAGGATGTGATCTACTTCGATCCCGGTGACACGGAGTTCCCCATCGCCTTCAATCCGCTCGAAAAAGTGGATGAAAAATTTAAGATGCAAATCACGATTGGATTTATTGATATTTTTAAGAAACTCTTCGGTTCCAACTGGTCCAACCGTTTGGAGCATGTGCTGCGCTACACCACACTGGCTCTGCTGGACTCGCCGAACACCACGGTGCTTTCGATCATGAAGATGCTTTCCGATAAAAACTACCGTCAGAAAATTATTGCGCGCATTGAAGACTCGGTGGTGAAGAATTTTTGGGTGAATGAATTTGCCGGATGGAGTGAAAAATTCGATGCGGAGGCCATCACGCCGTTGCTCAATAAAGTGGGTCAGCTGGTGTCCACCAATATGATTCGAAACATCATCGGACAGCCCAAAAACACCTTCCAAATTCGGGATGTGATGGACAATGAAAAAATCCTGCTCATGAAGGTTTCCAAGGGGCTTTTGGGACAAGAAAACTCCGCTCTGCTTGGGTCCATGATCATCACTAAGATTTATCAAGCGGCCATGGCCCGCGCCGATATGCGGGAGGAAGATCGAAAAGATTTCTACTTCTATGTGGATGAGTTCCAAAACTTTGCCACCGATACTTTTGCGGAAATTCTATCAGAAGCCCGTAAGTACCGCCTCTGTTTGACCATCGCCCATCAGTATGTGGGTCAGCTGGATGAGGTGGTACGAAAAACGGTGTTTGGTAATGTGGGGTCCATGATCAGTTTCCGTGTGGGTGCTGAAGATGCTTCCATTTTGGCGGAAGAATACACGCCTATTTTCGGAGTGCGAGACATCATCAACTTGGGGGTTCGTGAATTCTATTTGAAGATGTCGATTGACGGAGAGCTTACGGAAGCTTTTTCCGGAAAAACGCTTGGAATCGACTACAGCAAAATAGATTACAGCCGAGATATCATCAATCTTTCCCGTGCCGCCTACTGCCAGCCGAGAGAGGCTGTAGAAACCATGCTACAAAAATGGGACGAAGGCACCACTGATGAACCGCTCGCCGTGAGCGCCAGCACCGTCATTCAAGAAACAGAGGATTTTGAAATGCCTTTGATCTAGTTTGAACTTCCTCAGGTCAGAATTTTGTCCAGTTCTCCAGCCGCGAGGGCTTCTTTGATTTCCATCGCGATGCGTTCTCCGTAGCTCATGGGGCGACCCCACAAGTAGCTTGTGTAGGGAGTGAAACGCGTGCCTGGGGAACCGGGAATGCGCATAGAAACATCAAAAATCACAAATTCTTCCCGCCCATTTTCCGCTGCGACTGCTCCTTGCAGTGCGAAGGGTCCGATGATGCCGGGTTTGGCATGTTCCTGTGTGGCTTTAACGAATTTTTCACCAATATCGAAAGCTTTTTCGAGCAGAGATTCCTTCATCGTCACGGAAACATGTCCGGTTTCCACCATGCTGGGTTGGTAGTGCGAGCTGAGCAGTTGATTTTGGACATCGGCATTGAGGCGCAGGAATCCATCCAGACTGGTCTGGCGACGCATATCCGTTCCCATGAGTTCAAGTTCGCCTGTGCGTGGGGAATAGAAGAAATTAAGGTTCACTTGCGCCCCAATAATGAACTCTTCGATCACCGCTTTATCGAGTCCTTCTTGAGTGATTTTGCCACTCACGATCATCTCCTTAGATTTATTGTGAAAGTCACCAGCACTCACGGCCACGAAGAAAGCTCTTTCATAACTACGAATGGCTTCGTTCACTTTCACGATGACTGGACCTCCTTTATTTATGACGAAATGGTCATCTAAAACTTTATCCAGTGCTTCCCCGGTTACGGTTGAATCCCCCGTACGAATGATCTTCGGAATTCTTATCCCCGCTTTCTCGAGCAAGAAATATTGATTGTTGGGTTGGTCTCTTTCCTCGAGTCGTACGAGGTGGCGAGTCCCATAAATCGGTACGATGAAGTCGTTTTCTATAGCGTTCCAGTCGCAGTAGACCCAAAAGTATCGATTGTGGATGAAAATGGTATTGAGGGAGCGCAGTTCTTCTTGCACCTCGGGCTTCACGATGTCGGCGAATTTGTCGAGTGTGATGAGGTGATCCACGCAGCCTTTGCCCCCCTCGCGCGTGCGATAATATTTTTCGTAGGTCTTCTCACGGCCTTTTTGGGCGACTACGAGGGTTTGGAACCCTAGTTTTTTCGCTCCTTCACAAACTTCTAGCGCGCTATGGCCACCGAGCACACCGATGGTGATTTGATTGAGATTGTAGCCTTTGAGGATTTTAGCGAGGTTCTTCATACACCTATCATACAGAGATCATCTAGAATTCCAAGCTTTCCAGGATTAACTCCAACTGTGTTGAAGTTCCTATCCATGACTTATAGATCAGGTAGATATTGTCTTTGTCTTCGATTAAATAGTTTTCGGCCGTATAGTGTCCAAACTCAGAATAATATGTGATTTTAGTGTAGTTTTTTCCTCCTCTTTCAAATTCCCCTTGCTCAAATTGTTCCTGATCGGAAAATTTTGTAACTGCTTCTTCCATCGTTGTATCGCTGTAGGCATGAATCCTAAAGTAGCCAGGGTTATCGCCAGCTCCATCTTTTGTAATATCATAAGTGTCTAAGATTAAGGATTGCCCCTGATCGATCACCACCAACCCTTCAGGCACAGCAAAAGAAAGGTCGTATTCCTCCCAAGTGTATTTTTGTATTTCTGGAACGGATTCTGGTTCAGGCTGGGCTGCACAAGCATTGAGTATAAGAGTTGAGCTGAGGAGTAAAATGAAAATATTTTTCATAGGTCTATTTCTTACAGTAATTATCCCAAAATCTCGTCCACGCGTCCACTTTCGATGGCTTGTTTGATTTCACGAGCCAGGCGGCGGCCGGTGGACATGGGTTCTTTGTAGCGGAGTGCGGTGTAGGGGGAACCTTCAATATAAGGATTGGTTCCGGCCACGATTCGGGCGGAAATTTCGAAAACACGGAAGTTCAAATTGGGGTCGATGATGCCTTCCAAACAGAAGGGGCCGTAAAGTCCTTTGGGCACATTTTCGAGGCCACGAGAAGCCTTTACCACGCTTTCCCCCAATTCAAAAAACATGGGAAGCATGGATTCACGAACCACAATGGGAATATTCCCCGTGATGGTGTAACTGGTGCGAATATTGGCGATGAGCTGATCTTTGGCTGCGATGCGTCCGATGGAGTCGGCGTTGGACTCGTAGCGTTTATCGAAACTCATGATTTCTAGTTCGTTGTTCAGTGCGGAATAAAAATAATGCACATACATGGGAACTCCCACCACATATTCTTGAATGGCGTAGTCGTGCTCGCCGGGAAATTCTTTGATGCGTTCGTAAAACTCAGCAGCAGAGTTGGCGATGAAATATCCAAATCCTCCTTTGGCTCCGTGAAACTTGATAATGACGGGGCGGTCTATCTCCTCTGGAGTTTTGAAGACCTTGGGGACATTCACCCCTGCCTTTTTAAGCCAGTCCCGTTCCATGCTGCGGTCGGATTCCCACTGAAGAATTCCTTTAGAGCCGTAGTACAAGGCTTTCATGTTTTGAATAATTTTTTCGGGACCCACATAACTCACAAAAGAGCCGTGTGGAATCACAATGGCGTTTTTTTGTATGAGTTGATCTTCGATAGTGAAGTACTGATCAAAACTTGGGATCTCAATGAGCTCATCCGCCACCGGAAAACTTTCAAAAACTCGCCGAGTTTGCGGCGTGACAATGGCGATGGTCTTGAACCCTTCATCTTTCGCACCCTTGAGTATCTGAAGAGCGGTGTGGCTCCCCAGGGTGGCGATTGCGTAATCTGAAATAGAGGCTGTCATATTTTAGCCATCCTAGCAAAGGAGATGAAATTTGTCGAACTTTTTTGTGGGCTTAGCCTAAAATCCAGATGGAGCTGAGGATGAGGATGCCGAGGACTATGCGGTAGGCGCCGAAGATGCGGAAGGAGTGTTTTTTGAGGAAAGCCATGAGGAAGGAGGCGGCGAAAAAACTTGAGGCGAAGGCGGCGATGAAACCTGCGGCAAGGATGGGGAGAGGGAGGGAAATGCTTTCGGTGTCCAGAGTTTTGAGAAGACCCGCACCCGCGATGGCGATGGAGCCGAGTAAAAAGGAGAATCGAGCGGCTTCTTCGCGGCTGAGACCCAATTGCATTCCCGTGAAAATGGTCGCGCCGCTGCGGGACACGCCGGGGATAATGGCCACCGCCTGACCCAGACCCATGAGCAAGGCCCGCCACCAGGTGAGTTTTTGACTCTTTTTGGGCTCCGGAATGAAAAATAAGGCCCCCACCAGTATCATCATGATGGCCACGGAAGTGGCGCTGCGGAATACTTGATCGATGACATCTTCCAGGAAAAAGCCCACGAGAGCGGCGGGAACGGAGGCTAAAATGAGCCAAGGCCACCACTTTGTGTTGAGCAGATCACGGCGGAAATAAATCAAAATGGCGAGTAAGGTGGCGCCGTGCAGCGCAATATCAAAATCCTTAAGACTGTCCACATGAAGCCCCAATAGAGTTTCGGTAATGATCAAATGCCCGGACGAAGAAATGGGCAGAAATTCGGTGATTCCTTGAATGAGGCCGAGGAGGATGGCTTGGAAAATATTCACGAGTGGTATGCTAGCGCTTTCTAAGTGCTTTGAGAAGGTAAAAGGCGGAGAAAAGTCCAAAGACCGCGTTGAGCCAGAAGAAAATCCAATCCTCTTTTATGAAGCTGAAGGTTGAGATTAAAATACACCCGAGCAAGAATACAGCATTCCTTTTAACGGTGTCTTTAGAAATAAAACCCAGAGCCAGTGCTATGAGGCCCAAAATGAAAAATACCGTCGTGGCATCTTCGAATAGAAAGAGAGACCAAATGAGTAGAGCGAGCCCGGAAACCACAATCAGGTGTGTAGAGATTTTTTCTTTTACATCCAGGAGGGTGAGCACGCTGGAAGCCGCACAGAGAAGCTCCAAAAGAACAAAGAAAAAGGGATTTGCCTCCAGGAAAAATGCCAAGCTTGCGTAGGCCAACATTCCAAAATTACCGATGCCAAAAATCCAGTTCTTGAGAGGCCGTTCGGGCCATGCGGAACCGATCACTAAAATGATGGAACTAATAAGGCCGGTTAGGAAAACGGCGTTGATCATTTCTTATGCTTAACTTGTTTGTTGGATTTGATCGCGTACGCAACGGCGGCCAGCACAATCACAAGAGCTCCAACTCCATAAATGATTCTAAAATCTTGTTCGGAGGTGTCTTCGGGAGTTACCACTCCTGCCCCTAAACTTTCCGTGTCCGATTCCGCCAGAAGGCCGGTGAGGCTGCATATGTAAACTTCAAGCGTACCTTCGAATGAACTGGCGTAGACCATGTATTCTTTGCCTTCTTCAAAGTTAAATCCGCAGTCACCCCCACCCATGCCCGTATGAACTTGTATGGTGCTACCGTCCACCCCCTTCCATGATTCTATAACCTGGAGGGCAACGGCATACCCATCCTTCACTTCTTCAATCTCCAAAACTTTCCCGCTGAATACGGCCTCGGCATTTACCATTTCTTCTTGAGGCGTTCCGGGCATGATGCAACTACACGCATAAGCGGGCTGAACCTGAGCAGTGAAGAGTGCTGAGAAAACGACAGTGGCGAGGAGAAGTTTTTTCATAAGGGGAATTAGGAATACCTGTTTATAATAATTTAGCTAAATCTTTATCGAAAGTCAGAACTTTATGGCTCTGTGAAAAATAGTGAAGACTTTGATCTTGGAACGAAAGCTTCTTATGGGAATTCGCGAGGAAATATCGAATCATCTCTTTTGTGAAATTTTCAGAGCTGAACCATATTTCCACATCACCGGAATTCAAGGCCATTTGAAGAAATTGGTCTGCTATTTTCTTCCCCACATGCAAAGTCAGCACATTCACCACTTCTATTAGAATGTGTTCGGGGATAACAATGGTTTCATGGATTTGATCAAAAATTTGTGAGGCCTTGGAGTGCTGTGAGTCATCGATATTCAAGGCGGCGATCCAAATATTTGCATCCAGAATCAACATTTATTACGAGTAAAGGATTTTATCAATATTTTTACTTAAATTCTTATCTCCAGTATGAGTCTGTAGTTTTAGAAAATCTTTTAAAGTATATTTCCCTTTTTCCTTCTTTGTTCTATAGGGAATGATTCTAAAAATAGGTTTGGAGCTTTTGAATACAATGAATTCAACCCCCTGTAAGGCACGATCAGAAATGGTCTTCATGTTTTGATGGAGTTCCTTGATCCCTACGATTTCAGCACCATCAAAGTCATTCATAAGGTTAGCTTATTGTTCACCTAAAGTTTAACAAAAGTTGACCGATAAGGCAAGTTGACTATTCAGCCTGGCAACCGGGATCAGCACTACCGGCCGTCTTTTCAAATTCTCCGTTTGAATCATCTTCGTAGAAGGCACCCGGTTTGAAGAATGTTTCATAAGCACGGTTAACAATCACTGCGGCTTCGGCACGAGTCAAAGTATTTTCTGGTTTAAAAGGGTATCCATATTCTTCAAAACCTCGGATGATGTTGTAGAAAGAAGCCGTATTAATGGAAATCCATTTCTCACGCAAATCCTCATCTTCCGCCCAATCCATAATATCTTGCAAACTGCCACCGTCCGACTCGGTAATACATTCGTAAGGATTTACCGCATTCATCAGAATGATTGCCGCGTTCACCCTGGAGATGGGTGTATTCGAGTAACGAACAAGTGAATTGGAGCCGTCGTAAGACGAATTGTAGTCAATATCCGGCTCCGTCTTGTCGAAAAGATCTATGATCCAGGCTGTATTCACATATTCGTAGAACCAATCGTCCTCACTCACCCATTGCACGCTACTGGCGTCGTATTTATCCAGGTCGATGCCTGCTGTTTCAGTGACCATTTTTATAAATTCAGCGGTTGTCACCGTACTATCGGGATCGTAACTGTTTGCGCTTTTACCGGACACGATCCCCAACTCATAAATGTCTTTGATGTCTTCGTAAGCCCAATGGTCCGTACTCACATCGGAAAATGGCAAGTCGGAAGCGGCTACTGAGTGAATTTGAAAAAGAAAAAATACAAAAGAAAAAGCTAAAAGGGAGCTTATTTTTCCGAACATGAGAAATTGGTTAAATTGGCTTAAAGCCTAGCCCCCCCCATATAAAACTTCAAGGCTTTTTAGTGCTTAAAACTCCTAATTCCGGTGCAAACCATGGTCATGCCGAGTTCATCGGCTTTTTTGATGACTTCTTCGTCACGAATGGACCCGCCCGGTTGGATGATGGAGTGAATACCGGCGGCGTGAGCCTCTTCCACAGCATCCGGGAAAGGGAAAAAGGCATCGGAGGCCATAACGGACCCGGGAACACGGTCGCCGCCTTTGCGTTTTGCAATGATGACGCTATCTACGCGAGACATTTGTCCGGCTCCGATTCCCGTTGCGCTGCAGCCCCCCTTGCTGTTCTTTTTGGCGAAAACCACGGCGTTGGATTTTACATGTTTCACAAGGATTCGTGCGAAAAGCATTTCTTCAATTTCATCCGGGGTGGGCTCTTGCTGGGTGACGACTTTGAGATCTTTTTCCGTCACAACAAATTGATCGGCGTTCTGTACCAAAATCCCACCGGAAACTGTTTTGATGCTGCGTTGATTGGGGTTGCGGCGGAGCTCCCCGGTCTCCAGTAAACGAAGATTTTGCTTTTGGCTCAGGAGCTCGAGCGCGCCTTTTTCAAAATTTGGACAAATTATAATTTCCACGAAGAGTTTTTTGTCCACAATGTACTGGGCAATTTCTTGGGTGCAGGGGCGATTGAGAGCAATCACGCAACCAAAAGCCGCCATGGGGTCCACCGAGTGGGCCTCAACAAAAGCGTCCGTAATGTTGTCAGCTGTGGCGGCCCCACAAGGGTTTGTGTGCTTTATTACTGCGGCTGCCGGCTTGTCAAAATCTTTGACAAGTTCCAGTGCCCCGTCGGCATCAATGATGTTATTGAATGACAATTCTTTCCCCTGCAAAACCTTGGCATTGGTGACATTTGGGAAGTGATCGGTGGGGTCACGGAAAAAGACCGCCTTTTGGTGAGAATTTTCTCCGTAACGAAGTTTCATTACCTTTTCGTAATGCAAATCGAGCAGCTCCACCGGCTCTCCTTTGGTCCGTAAATATTCCGCAATGGCGTGATCGTAATGGTTGGTTTTTTCAAAAACTTTGATGGCGAGATTGCGGCGAGTCTCTGCGCTTATCCCGCCTTGCTTCAACTCTTCAATGATCAAGGCATAGTCTTTTATGGCGGTAACTGCGGTCACAAATTTGAAGTTCTTGGCGGCGGAGCGAAGCATGGCCGGGCCCCCGATGTCGATTTGCTCAATGGCTTCTTCCTCTGTAATTCCTTCTTTTTCCACGGTCTCGCTGAAGGGGTAGAGGTTGATGATGACCATATCGATGGGCTTGATTCCATTTTTTTCCGCCACTTCGTCATCCTCGCCGCGGCGCATCAAAATGCCGCCGTGCACCAGGGGATGCAGAGTTTTGACGCGGCCACCCATCATTTCCGGGAAGCCGGTATAGTCGGAAACATCGGTTACTTTAATGCCCGCCTCTTTGAGTGCTTTTGCGCTTCCTCCCGTCGATAAAATCTCCGCCCCGTGTTCGATGAGTGCTTCTGCCAGAGGGATCAGGTCCGTTTTGTCGGACACACTGATCAGGGCGCGAGCAATTTTGCGAACTCCAGTGAGAGGATTCATAATGCTGCGTGAGCTTAGCTACTTTGTCATGGCAGGTCAAGCCCCCCTTTGCTCCACGGGTTGCAGCGGAGGATGCGCCAGAGACCTTTGAGGCTGCCACGAATGGCTCCATATTTGCCAATGGCCTCGTGAGTGTAGGCACTGCATGAGGGAGTGAATCGACAAAAACCCCCGGGGAAAATGTGCCGTAGCCAAGAGTGATCCGGGGAGAGGGTCACCTGATAGAGTCGGATGAGGAGTTGAAGGAGGGTCACCATACGCCCATTACGCTTGGAGATATTTTGGTTCCGTTGTATTCAAGCTCGAAGTGCAAGTGGATTCCGGTGGCTCCGTAGACACGGCCGGTGTTCCCCATTTTTCCAATGGCCTGGCCCTGAGAAACCGTGTCTCCAACAGTTACGAAAATAGCCTCCATGTGGGCGTAGTGACTCTTGTAGCCATCGCCGTGGTCGATCCAAATATTGGTTCCATATCCTCCATCCCATCCTCCGGCAGATGCGTAAACCACGGTTCCGGACCCTGCTGCCAAAATGGGGGGCTGACTGCGGTCGGCCACATCATACGCGTAATGCCCGGCACGGTATCCTTGAGTGATTTTTCCTTGTGTGGGGCGAATCCAACCCTCGGCGCTGGGAGTGATGTCGTACTGAATAGTGGTGGGAAGATAGGACCCTCCGACATATCCGTAATCTTTGCTCTTGGAGTTGGTGTTTGCGATGTAAACCGGTGCTTCCGGTCGACCGTCCACAATAAAAATCTCTTCCCCTTCCGTGAGTTGACTATCGTCTTCAATGCCGTTGAATTCCTTGGTCTTATCCAGGCTTCCCTTGTATTTGTCCATGAGTGAAACCAGCGAGCTGCCTGCCGGGATTTTTACATAAATTCCATCTTTTGGAGGAATGGTGAGGACCTGGCCCACTTTTAAATAATCGCTGTTCCCCAAACTTGTGTTGAGGTAGCGGAGGGAGCTCACTGAAACTCCCCAGCGGTAGGCGATCATCGAAAGGGTTTCTCCGGCTTGAACCTCATGCTCCATGCGTTCACTGCGGTTTTGATCGTAGGTTCCCTCTCCCTCCAAGGGCATGTTTTTAATAATGTACCCCTCTTCATCCGTGATGTACGAGCCGGTGGTCTCCAGAGAAAGGTACTCTTTTCCCACATTTTCCCCTCCTGAGGAGGCGGCGGTGGTGTTTACAGAGGTGAGCAGCAGCAAAAAGATGCTGAAGGATGCCATTTGTGTGTAAAGACGACGGGGGGCGGGCATGCGATCCAAGGGATGCATGAATTGAGAAAGTCGCCTACCCGAAGGTAAGAGAAGGAAAAAGAGCTTTTGGGCTCCCCTCTTGAGGTGAAACCAAACTTGTCCCGGAAGAGTCTGATAATGGCCTTCGAAAAGTTTACGGTGTCGTTCTTTTCGGGCTTCTGTATTGACCTTACTCATCTTGTGAATTCTTGCACAAAAATGGACGGGTGGCAAGGGGGGTGCTAGATTCTGGATATGCAGACCATCCATTTGCTTCCGCAGGAACTCATTAGTCAAATCGCCGCGGGGGAAGTGATTGAACGACCGGCCAGTGCGGTGAAAGAGCTGGTGGAGAACGCAATTGACAGTGGCGCCACGCAGATTGGCATTGAAATCGAGGCGGGTGGACTCCGGAAAATTCGAGTGGTGGACAATGGCTGTGGAATGACGGTGGAGGATGCACGACTGGCGTTTACGCGGCACGCCACCAGTAAAATTGTGGCCTTGGAGGATTTGCTCCGCCTGAGGAGTTTGGGTTTCCGTGGAGAAGCTTTGGCGAGCATCGCCAGTATTGCGCGGGTGAATTTGAAGACGAGGCGGAGTGAAGATGTGGTGGGGACGCAAGTGGAAATGGATGGCGGGCGAGAGGAGCTTTTTGAACCGGTGGCGTGCAGCAGTGGAAGCGATTTCACCATTTATGGGCTTTTTGAACACACCCCGGCGCGAAGAAAATACATGAAGTCCGAATCCACGGAGTATGGACATATTTTTGACCTCCTGTGTGCCATTGCCCTGGCCCATTCAAGTGTGGGCTTTCGACTCAAAAAAGACGGGGTGGAGGTTTTTGATTTGCCCGCGGCGCAGAGTATAAAAGACCGCGTACGGGTTTTGTTTGGAGGAGGCACGGCCAACGCTCTTTTGCCTTTGCGTTACGACCAGTCCAATTTCACGGTGAGCGGATACATAGGGAAGCCCGAGCTTGCGAGGGCGACCAAGAAATATCAGTATTTATTTGTGAATGGGCGATGCATCGAAAATCGTTTGGTGAGTCACGCGGTAAAAGAAGCGTTTCATTCGCTGCTCATGCATGAAAAAAATCCGTGGTTTATTGTTGATATTCAAATGGATCCGGCTTTGGTGGACTGCAATGTGCATCCACGAAAACTGGAGGTGCGATTCGTCAATTCACAAGAAGTGCATCACATTATTTTTGGCGCGGTGAAGCATGCTTTGGAAAATAATTTGTTGACTCCTTTGATTCAATCGGCGAACATTCGCACGGAGTCTTTGCTCGATAAAGTGCAGAATTTTGAACCTCTTTTGGTGGGTGGACCGGCGCCGTTGGGGGAACAGGTGCTGGATTTCTCGGTGCAGGGACTTGCCTTGCGGCCCCTTGTACAAATCGCGCGATCCTACATTGTGGCGGAGAGTGAGGAGGGTCTGGTGCTGATCGATCAACACGCGGCCCACGAACGAGTACGATACGAGCGGCTGATGCATGCCCTTGAAAACAAGCGCGATTTGAAACAAGTGCTGTTGACTCCTTTGGAGCTGGACTTGGGCGTGGACAGCCAAAGACTGATTCGAGAAAATCGTGAAGATTTTGCGGCATTGGGTTTTGAGTTTGAGGAATTCGGCGGCTCTAGTTTTGTGGTTCGCAGCATTCCGGCCGGACTCGAAAAAAGAGACCCTGAACGGGTGATTCAAGAAATTTTGGCTGATTTTACCGCAGAGTGGAAGCAAAACCGTGTGCACCGCAATTTGGAGAGCCTCGCCACCATGACGGCGTGCCGTGGTGCCATCAAGTTTGGGGATACGCTCACCCTGGGAGAGATGCAGGCTTTGGTGAAAGACATGCAGGAAACCAAAAATGCCACCCACTGCCCTCATGGCCGACCCTCCATGATTTCTTTCAGCTACGACAAATTGGAGACCTTGTTTAAACGGAGGAATTTTTAGAAGGATTTAGCGGTAGAGCAGCTGAATACGAAGATCATTTTGAAGTGGGCCGGAAAGCGCATAGTCCATCCCATCCACAAAGTCCGTGGCGATGGGGTATGAGGACAGCAGAGTTTCGGATAAGGCGGTGACTGTTTTTTCAAATGAGATGCTTTTAAGTCCCGGCTGTTTGAACAATTCAAAATTGTATTCCTCAAAATTGCCTTTGAAATTCCATGGGTTTGTGAAAACGATGGTGAAGCTTTTTGTTTCACCGGGGTTCACCGTTTGTTCCACAAAATAATAGGAGAGATCCTGCTCCGGATCGTAGAAAAACTGCACTTCATCTCTCAAAATGCCTTCCGTTGAAAGAATGCTGGCGCCCTCGGGGACATAAAGACGGATTCCGGAGTGATTTGCCGCGTTTCCAAGAACCTGTTCAAGCCCCGGATTCCAGGCCGTGAAACCATAAGAAGCCAGGGTGTTTTTGAGCCAAGCTTGCGTGCCTGCGGTAAAAGAATGTGTGCGCTCCACCGTGATGGCGTTAACCGTGCTCCCATCTTCATTGATTTGAGTGTCGTGTTGAAGATGCGTCTCCATGTATCGATCGGTCTTATTCCCACCGATATTGGTGAACACCGGCATAAAAAAGTCGTGATCCAATTCGGCGAGAGGTGGGAGGTCTCCCGTCATTCCCATGGAGCTGAAAAGTTCCTGAACCAACGGGTCTCGGTGGTAAAAAAGAATCTGTTTTTTATGGGCTTCTTCCAGTGCCGTTTGCGCAACCGCGGTTTTCACAGTGACGGGTTCCAGTTTTTCCATGAACGCCTCCAAGAGTTCACCCAAAATAGCCTTTGGACTCTCCTTGTCCACTTTGGCTTCTACTATCGTGCTGATCACCACGGGCAGTGTTTCCGCCGTGAGTTCCTTGCTTAAAGAGTTGAGTTTGAGCGGACCCGTGTCTTCCAAAAAGGCTTGTGCAGCGGACAAATTGAGGCCAATCACCCCATCCACCCCCTGGCCTCCTTCCTCTTGCAAAAACCACATGGCCTTTTCAGCAGAAACGGGAAAGTCGGGTGAAATATTGCTGTCTCTCAAACGCCACTGTGCGGTGAGAGGGCGAAGCTCGTGCACGGGAACTTCTTGTGGAGTGAAGTAGACCCCATCAAAATCATAGACATCGTGAAAATCCATTTTGGTGAGATGTCCGTCGTTGACTTCCACAATAGCCAAACTTCCTATAAATCCACCACCCATGCGCAGTTCATCATTGTTTTGTAAAAGCACCAGATAATGCTGAGGGGTGTGGTCTCCCAGTGCGGTGAGAACAGGTTCTTTTGAGGACACCCAAAGATCAAAAAAGGAGGTGAGTGCGGTGAGTTTTTCTTGAAAGCCCGCGAACTTTTCCTGGTATTCGGTCCCCGAAAGGTCCACGGCGGACAAAAGTGCGTCGATTTGATGGAGTTTTTGTGCAGTGGGCTCAAGTTCTTCTTCAGATATTTTTCGGAGCTGATCGGTGAGTGAGGCGGCGGGGTCAAGAGCGGTGAATGCGGTGCGAGCGCGACCGATGCTTTGCCCCACTTCGGTCATTAAAGATCCGGCATTCAGCAAGTTTTCCAAGCTCTGCACCTGTTTGGGCTGGGAGAGCCACGCGGAATCTCCTTGGAGTAAAAATGCTCCTTTTTCTTTTGCTTCTTCAAAAAGTTGCCCCGCTTGAGCAAAAAGAACCGCATCGGCTCCCTCTTCTCCATTGAGTATGGATTTACCGGCTCCCTGCAGGCTCACAAAGGCTTCCCCGGCAAGTGCCAGCGCTTCCGTGCCCTCTTGATTTCCAAGAAAAAAGACTTGTCCCAAATTGAGCGCAAAAATCATAACCAAGGCTGCGGCCACCATGGGCATTCGTCCAAGGCCTCTACGGTGCGGAGGCAGTTCACCCACAATGCAAATGCGCTTCAAATCCAGGCTCACTTCTTTGTGTGCTTCTTGTTTTTTTGCGCCATCCGTGTCCTTCAAATTGATGACATGTTTGGAAGGCTCCGGAAGTTCCGGCGGCAGAGGATTCTCGGGACCAATATTCAGTTGAGTGCTCATGGAAGCAGAGAAGTGCGAGTGAAGATTCCGTCGTCAAACGCCTTTCGCGTGGACAAAATGGACTTGAGGGTGGACAGGCGCTGCATCAGTATATGCTCTTCTGGGAAAAATGCACCATTTAAAATCCAAAATTCGTCAGATCCGGGGAGGAGAACGGAAATATCGGCCAAATCTCTGTCTTCTTTTAAGCCGTTTTTTTTGTCTAGAGTCGCTGTCAAAAGGTCTTCTCTGGCCGCGATGATGAGTGCGTCCTCCGTAAAGCTGTGTGGCCAACCCGTATTGGCGAGCAGTGCTTCCGCCTGCGCCCGTTCTCCCTCTTCCAGTTCCAAAATGAAGAGAAAGTCCTCCCAAGAGGTGAATCCAAAGTAAGTTTCTTTGTCCAGTAAGGTGAGAACCTGAGTCAGGTCTGCTCCCCCAAGATGTGTTCTGAGCTGCCGATCCAGACTGGATCCAAAAATGACTTGTTGCGCTGTGCCCAATTCCGTGAAAATTTCTTCCATGCGCACGATTTGAGCAGCCAAGTCGGTTGTGCCCCATTCCCAAGCGAAGTTTTGCGTCCATGGGAGGAATTTCTGCTCGTACTTTTTGTTGGGATGGAAATAAGCTCCGCGGATTTTCTTTTTGTCCACGGCAAGGAAACTTTCTGCAAACCAGGCTCCCGGCTCCATGGTGATGCTGGCTCCCCATGCCGGGAAAATTTCCAGCAAGGATTGCAGTAAAAGAGGCTCGTTGATGCCGAGCGCTCGGAGCTGCACGCCCATTTCCGGAATGTTTGCCGTGAGATCAATGTAAACAAAGGCGCTGGCGGCTTGTTTTAACCGTGAGCGGACATTTTGATATTTTGCGGTGCTTTCCAAACTTGGACCGGCGGCCGCCACGGCCGCCAGCGCCTCTTCGGAACTTGAGAAAATAAACCACCGGCCTTGGCTCTGCATGCAGAGCGCCTCGAGTTTAAAGCACTGAATGTCTTTGTCCAAAATGCTGGGGGTCAGCTCTCCGCCTTCCACCAAGCCCGCAAAAAAATCCTCGGCCTCGCCCTGCACGGTGGTCTCCAAAAACTCCACCACGGAGCCATCCACCCAAGCCACGCCCAAATCTCGCCCCAACCAAGTCAGCTCGTCCAAAGGGGTTCCTAAAAATTCACTCATAAACTCCGATCGAATCGGCTCTCCCGATGCCTTGTAGTCCTCTCGGTTCACTATAAAAAATGCATCCGTTTCCGCCGGCAGAAGCTCCGCGATATTTCCAAGCGACCCATAACGAAACGCCAAAGAATACAAAAGCAGCCCGAGCAATAGAACCGTCGGCACCAGAATAAGTCCCTCCCCCAGCCATGCTTTAAATCGCTCCATATTTTGCAGAATACCATTTCTTGACCCGCTGAGCCACTTTCATGTTAAAATCCCCGCATGATCAGCACTTGCAGCATTTCCGGTGAATCCTTCACGGTCGGCCCCATTGAACTCCAGCTGCGAGAAAAATTTGGGCTTTCGGACTCGCTGCCCACGGTGCTTCCCAAATATCGGTTTCAAGAATTGGGTGCTTTTTGGCCACACTGGAACCTGCACAAACGGCGCTGCGATAAAACCGGCCGCCCCCTTGTTTCTATTTTTAGAGAAGACTGCGCCTATCCCGTTTGGCATCGAGATGAATGGGTGGCGCACGCCAATCCGCCTTCCCAAGATCCGGACTTTTCACGCCCCTTTTTTGACCAGGCCTGGGAACTTTTTCAAACCTGCCCCCTGCCCCACGCTTTTCAAAGCAACAATCAAAACTGCGAATACACGGATGACTGGTACTACAGTCGAAATTGCTACCTTTGCCACTCCGGCCAAGGCAACGAAGATTGTCGTTATTGCTACGGCTGTGACAGCATCAAAGACAATCATGGAACTGTGTTCTCCTTCGATTCCCAGCTGTGCCTCGACCTCATCAACTCCAGCGCTTGCTACAACAGTGTCTTTTTGCTCAACTCAAAAGCCGTGCAGGACTCCGCCTTTTTGTACGACTGCCGGGACTGCAGCGACTGTTTGTTTTGTTTCAATTTGCGCAATAAAAAATATTGCTTTGCCAATGAGCAGCTCACAAAAGAGGAGTACGAAAAGAAGCGAGCGGAATGGAATCTTTCGTCTCACAAAAATTATGAAGCCGCCAAAGCTTTTTTTGCGAAGATGATGAAAGAGCTGGCTTGGCATCGCGCCCTGCAGATCGACAAATGTGAGAATTCCACAGGGAACTTTATACGGTATTCCAAGGATTGTGAGAATTGCTACTTGCTTTCGGAGCATGAGACCTGCGCGAATGTGGCCTTTTGCGGGCCCAAGGCTCGAACTATTTTGGATTCTTTGGGGACCGTGGGAAGTGAGCTCGTTTATATGTCCAGCCTGCCCTCTTATTCTTATGAAGCACGCTTTTGTTTCAGTACCCTGCACTCCCGATTCACTGAGTACTCCGCTTATCTGCAAAACTGCCAATATTGCTTTGGCTGCTGTGGCTTGGTGAACGCCAAATATTGCATTTTCAACAAACAGTATTCCAAAGAAGACTATGAACGGATCCGAGCTGAATTGGTGGAGCACATGAGAAAAACCGGTGAATGGGGGCGATTTTTCCCGGCTCATTTTGCCCCAAATCCTTACGAGGAGAGTTTTTCTGGATTTTATTTTCCGGTGGAACGGCCGTTGGAAAAACAGACCGTGGTGAAGACCGCTGAGCTTGAGGATATTCCCGATTCTGTTTTCTCACTTAGTGCTGCGGAGGAGACGGCCTTGCTTGCCCAGGTTTTTTGGGATGAGAGCTATCAAAGACCTTTTCAAATCCAGGCGGCGGACATTGAGTTTTCCAAAAAAATGAAGGTTCCTTTGCCCCATCGCTATTATGTCCAACGGATGCAAGAAAACCTCAAGTGGATGCCTTTTAATGGAGAGCTCCGAGAAACTGTTTGTGGAAAATCCGGGCGCCCCATCTTTACCAACTGGCCCGCGGACTACGATGGGCGAATTTTAAGTGAGGAGGAATATCTTAAGGTTGTGAAGTAGGGCTGCACAAAACAAATTGACCTCTCTTGAGACAAATTGTACCCTACGAGCATGCTTACTGCTGCTCAAATTCGACGCCGTTATCTGGATTTCTTTGTCCACAAGCATGGACATGCGGAAATTTTGGGGGCGAGCTTGATTCCGGAGAATGATCCTACGGTGCTCTTTACCACGGCGGGAATGCATCCGCTGGTGCCGTATTTGATGGGAGAAAAACACCCGGCGGGAACGCGGCTCACCGATGTGCAGCGCTGTGTGCGAACGGGGGATATTGATGAAGTGGGCGACCCCACTCATCTGACTTTTTTTGAAATGCTGGGAAACTGGTCTTTGGGGGATTATTTTAAGGAGGGTGCCATAAAAATGTCTTTTGAATTTTTGACGAGTCCGCAAGAAGAAGGCGGGCTGGGAATTGATGTGAAAAATCTGGCGGTGACTTGTTTTGAAGGAGATGAAAATGCTCCACGAGATGAGGAGGCCGCCGGGATTTGGCGTGGGCTTGGCATACCGGATACCCGCATTGCGTTTTTGCCCAAAGAGGACAACTGGTGGGGGCCTGCGGGTCTCACCGGGCCCTGTGGACCGGACACCGAAATGTTTTACTGGACCGGAGAGGGCGAAGCGCCTGAAGTGTATGATCCCAAAGATAAAAAATGGGTGGAAATTTGGAATGATGTGTTTATGCAATACAATAAAAATGAAGACGGTTCTTACACTCCGCTCGAACAGAAAAATGTGGATACAGGAATGGGACTTGAGCGCACCACGGCCATTTTGCAGGGTAAAAAGAGCCCTTATGAGACTGAGCTTTTTGAGGCGGTGATGCAACGGATCCGAAACCTTTCCGTGGACGACAATAGTCCAACCAGCGAACGAATTGTGGCCGACCACATTCGTACCGCCACCTTTATTTTGGGGGATGAGCGAGGGGTTACCCCCTCCAATGTGGACCAAGGCTATGTGCTTCGACGGCTCATTCGCAGGGCCATTCGACATGGACGCAAACTGGGAATTCAGGGCGAGTTCACTACGGAATTGGCTCGACTTTATATCGGTCTTTATGGGGAAACCTACAAAGAGTTGGTGAAAAATGAAAAGCGCATTTTGGAGAGTTTGAAAAAAGAAGAAGAACAGTTCCAGGAAGCTTTGAATAGAGGCGAGCAGGAAATTCAAAAAGACACTGAACGGGTGAATGAGGCTTTGGCCATTTTAGCCAAAGAAAGTAAGGTCGCGTGGCTTGAAATGGCACTGAGCGCGCTGAGCCAAACGATTTCGGCGGGAGATTCTTTAAAAATTATGAATGAATCGTTACGGCCGGTTTTGGGAAAACTGCGGGCTGAGTTTAAAGCGGAGGCGGCTGAAAAAACCGTGGATGAGGCCGTGCTTAAACCTGTTCGTGAAAAAGCCAATGAACTGATTCAAAACAGTTGGGCTTTGCGAGGAGAGCGTGCTTTCTTCTACTTTGAAAGTTATGGTTTCCCCTTGGAAATGACCATGGAAATGATGCAAGAGCGAGGAGTCTTTGTGGACAAAGAAGGTTTTGAAAAGGCCTTTAAACAACACCAAGAAAAATCCCGTGTGGGAGCGGAACAAAAGTTTGCGGGAGGGCTTGCGGACCACAGTTTTGAGACCACCAAACTGCACACCGCCACTCATTTGATGCTGGAGGCGCTGCGCCGTGTGCTCGGGAAAACCGTGGAACAAAAAGGCTCCAATATCACGCAAGAACGACTGCGCTTCGACTTCAATTATCCCGAAAAACTTACGCCGGAGCAGATTGCGGAAGTGGAACGGATTGTGAATGCGGCCATTGCGGCGGACCACCCTGTACACTTTGAAGAGATGACTGTGGAGCAGGCGCGCACCCTCAACGCCACCGGCGTGTTCATTGATAAATACGAAGGCGAACTGGAGGGCAAAGTGAAGGTTTACATGATGGGCGACTATTCCAAAGAAATCTGTGGCGGACCTCATGTGGAACACACCGGCCTCCTCGCCGGACACTTTAAAATTGTGAAAGAGGAATCCAGCTCATCGGGAATTCGACGAATTAAGGCGGTGTTGGAGCCGAAAGCTTAAATCAAGCCCCCTTTCAAATAAAAAGTGTCGGCTTCGGTGACGCGGACGGTGGCGAGTTTGCCTAGGAGAGGGCGGTTGCTGCGGAACTCTATTTCTTTGAATTCGCGCGTGCGGCCACGGCAGCTTTGGCCGATTTGTTCGGTGACTAACACTTCCACCGTGCGGCCTATAAAAGCCTGGTGTTTTTTGTTTGAAATTGTTTTGAGCAGATTGTTGAGGCGATGCCAACGGGCTTCTTTGAGTTCGTGAGAAATGTCGTCGGGGAGGCTTTTTTGGGAATAGGTGCCTTTGCGGGGCGAGTAGCGGGAAATGAAGCAGGTGTCCCATTCCATTTCCTCATACATTTTGAATGTGTTTTCAAATTCTTCGTCTGTTTCGCCGGGGAAGCCCACAATGATGTCTGTGCTGATGGCACAGCCCGGAATGGCGGCCTGGATTTTGCGCATGATGGTTTGATATTCCGGTGCGGTGTAGTTGCGATTCATGCGGCGAAGAATGCGGTTGTCGCCGGACTGGACCGGCATGTGAATGTAGGGACAAATGGTTTCGAGGCTGGCGAGCGTTTGGATGAGTTCATCGGTGAAATCGCGGGGGTGGGGCGAAGTGAAACGGAGACGGCTCAGGCCGGAGCTCTTTAGTTTGTCGATTTCGATGAGAAGGGCTGAGAAAGGGCTCTTGCCGTAGGCGGTGAATTTTCCGGATTTTTTGTCGTTGAAACTGAGCCCGTACGAATTCACGGTTTGTCCAACGAGGGTGATTTCGAGTGCGCCTTCTTCAACATGTTTCTTGCATTCGGCCACAATGTCTTCGAAGTCGCGACTCATTTCGCGGCCACGGGTGAAGGGCACGATGCAGTAGGTGCAGAACTTGTCGCAGCCGGTCATGATGGGCACAAAAACGCTGGCACCTGTGGATTTTTTGGGTGCGATTTTAAAGTAATTTTCTAGGGTGCCTTCGTCGATTTGATCGGAGAAATCGAGGCTTGAATCCACTTGTTTGAGCAGCTCCGGAAGGCGGGCCACTTCTTCAATTCTAAAAACAAAATCCACTTCCGGCATCCTCTTTAAAAGTTGGTCTTCTTGGGTTCCGGTGCTACGAATCATGCAGCCGGTCACGGCGATTTTTAGAGCAGGATTTTCTTCGTGGAGCTTGGCTAAAATTTTACGGAGCCCGTAGACCCTGTCTTCCGCTTTTTGCTTCACGCTGCAGGTGTTGAGCACCAAAAGGTCGGCGTGGTTTTGGCTTTCGGCTGTTTCGTAGCCCAGTCGCTCAAGGACGCTCGCGACCCTTTCGGAATCGGAGCTGTTCATGGCGCAACCGTAAGTCTGAATAAAGTACTTCACAGGCCGAAGATAGCAGACGCAAGCGAATAAGGGAACTGTTTTCGGCGCTCACTATAGCGGGAAATGGCTTCCAGACGGTCTGCTTTTTGCTTTTCGATGAGTGTCGAAATATCCTCGATGTCTTTTTTTGCGTCTAAAAAGTGGAGCGACCGGCAAGGAGTTTGCTGAACGAAAGCCAGTAAAGTTCCTTCGAATTCCAATTCTTTTTCTTGAGGCTGTGGTGATAAAAAGAGCGCGCGGATTTCGGCCAGTTTGGTCCATGCATCCGTAACGCCGACTTCCTTCCGTGCGCTTTCCAGCAAGTACGGCACAATGTCACGACGGTGTTCAAAATCGTGCTTCAGCAGGGCTTCGCGAGTTTTTACTTCACGGAGCTCATGGGCCACGCTTTGCCTCAGCCAAATGAGGACGATGAATCCCAGTATGGCGGCGGCAATAAGGATAAGAATGAGATTTTCAATCATGGTGTGGGGTGGTTTTATCGCGCAAATCTAAAAGTGCCCGTGCATTTTCGTAAGGCCTGCTGACAAAATCGATGACGAAAAAAATGTCGGAAGCAGAAGTTTGAATTTCAATCTTTCCGTAATGAAAAATGCTTTGCCAAAATCCTTTTTGGATCCCGGTAACATCTTGAATCTGGCCTAAATTGGCCTCTGAAACTTGACGATGGAAAAGGTCGATTTGCTCGTGAGAAATGATGCGATTTTCGGTGGCTACAATAATGTCCAACTCTTCATTGAGCCACTTGATAAAGGTGATCAAAAGAATAACGAGCAAGTACGCGGTAAAGCCCATGGCCACACTCAAAAAAGTATCGTTCCACCCTTGATCCAAAATGAGCACTTCCGCCACCACGGCTATTAAAAGGGGTAGGAAGCCAATCACAAAAAGTGTGATGCCAATCCTCACATCGATGATCCAGTGCTTTCGAATCACCAGTTTGATGTGCTCTCCTTCTTTTTGACCGGGGAAACGGTGATTGCCGTAGTCGTTGGTCTTATTCTTCATGAGACTTCAGTTGGCTTAAAAAAATGTTGAGTGATTTTTTCCATGAGAAGCGCGCAGCCGCTTTTTTTTGCGCAGCCACGACGGACTTTCTGCGCGCGGGATCTTCCAATAACATGAGTGTATCAGAGAGACCTTCTTTAAGCGAGTCGAGGGACTCGGATTTGGGAAGGAAGAGGGCGGAATCGTTGGAAATTTCACGGTTCACGGGTGTGTCCCTTACAATGGCAGGAATTCCGATGCTCATGGCTTGCAGGAGCGGAATATTGAAGCCTTCCGAGTCTGAAAAATGCAAGAAAGCTTTAGCGGATTTGAGTGCGGAATACACTTCTTCATCTGGTAAAGCACCCAAGAAATAGGTATAGGGATACTCCGGAACTTCCGGGTACAGTTTGGACCTGTGCAGGGCGGTGCCGATGAGCATCAGACGGGGCGGATGCTTGAGTCCCGCAACGGTTTCCACCATTTGAGGAACATTTTTGCGAATGTCGTAACCTCCCAAATAAACCAGGGCCTCTTTTGAGTCCCTATTGGCGGGAATATTTTTTGGCATTTCCGGAATCGCATTCGGCAGGACCTTTGCGGCAGGTATGCCGAGTTCTTTATGAATGGCGGCGGATACGGTGAAAAGGAGATCCATGAACACCAAACTGCGACGCGCCTGACGGTGGTAGTAGCGTTTCAAGCGGTTTCCTTTATAGCGAGGATCCTTCCACAAAATGAGATCGTGCACGGTCATGGCACGACGATGAGGCGATTTTTCGGGGAGCGGACAAGGGTAAGGATAGTATTCCCAATCCAGTTTTTCTTGTGCAAAAAACTGGGGCACTTGCACGCGCTCCCAATACCACTTTTTAAGCGCTCCGTGCAGTAGAAACTTTTTGGGTTTTATTGTGTGAAGCCATTTTTTTGGGATTCCCTTGGGTAGGTTTTTTGGCGAGAGTCTTTCCGGGATCACCACGATGCATTCCAAGCCCTTTTCTTTTGCCAACTCTCTGAGCAAGCCCAAGCAATGCTGGCCGATGCCGGTGTAGGGTTTTGTGACGAACCAAGCTTGAAAGCCGATCTTCATGTAAGGGTGTGGGCAATAATTTGAGTTGCATTTTGAGTGGCGCGCGGAGGACGAGGCGGCCGTTTGGGCAAGGCCGCGAGTTGCTCGCGGAGCGGGAGACTTGTGTCACCGATTCGATAATATTTGCTTTTTTTGCAGAGGGCCTTCGCGTTGGCCACTTGATCTCCCCTGCTCGCATTCATGCCCAAGGGGAAAAGCAGCGCGGGAATCTGCAGGGCTTCCAGTTCTGCCAAAGCGCCGGCCCCGGCGCGAGTGAGCGCGAGCGAAGCGAGCGCGTAGAGATCCTTTATTTCTTCCCCCACAAAAGGCACCGCAATAAAGTCTTTTTTGCGTACTGCGGCCGATCCGGCTCCACCATTTTTTCCTTCCCCCGTGATGTGCACCACGGCATACTCCTCCATAATCGCCTTCTTCTCTTTTTCAATTTTTTTGTTGATTTCCAAAGACCCGCTGCTCCCGCCCATCACCAAAAGCACCGGTTTCTTTCCCACAAAACCCGCCCACTTCCTGGCTGCCGCGGCACTGCCTTCAAACAAATCTTCTCGCACAGGGTTCCCCACCGTTTGGAGCTTTTTCTTGTACCGTTGCAACCCCTTTTCCGCCTCCGCATATCCCAAAAAAATCTTCCGTGCAAACGGCGCGCACAATTTTGTGGCCAGCCCGGGAATGGCATCGGACTCATGGATATAAACCGGAATCCCAATCATCCCCGCGGCCAAAACCACCGGCACCCCCACAAATCCTCCTTTGCTAAAAACCACACTTGGCCGCAGCTTCAACAATTTCAAAAAAGCCTGGGCCGTTCCCAGCGGAATCTTTAATAGATCCACCCCGTTTTGCACGGCAAAATATCTTCTCCATTTTCCGGTGAGTATGCCTTCAAAAGGAAGTCCCGCCGCTTCCGCCAGTTTTCGCTCCATTCCCCCGTAAGACCCCATATAGGTGACTTTGGTCTTGGGGCTAGCTTCTTTGATAGCGCGAGCGATAGCGAGATTGGGGATGATGTGTCCGGCCGTTCCCCCTCCGGTCAAGAGTATATGCATAATTCGTGGTGTACTTAGAAATGTTGAGCAGCACTCCCACCCCCACCAATGTCATCACCATCGAAGATCCTCCGTAACTCATGAATGGCAGCGTGATCCCCGTGATGGGAAACAAGGCGGTGTTGACCATGATATTAACGAAGGCTTGAGCTGAAATCCAGGTGGTAATGCCGGCAGCCATCAGCATGGAAAACTTGTTTGGGGCATGATTGGCAATCTGGAAGCCACGATACGCGATCACGGCGTAGAGCAAAACCAGTCCTGCCGTTCGCAAAAATCCCAGTTCATTGGCGCTTGCGGCAAAAATAAAGTCGTCCACCGCCTGCGGAAGCCAGTAATATTTTTGAGTTCCTTGCGTGAGCCCCTTCCCCCAAAAACCTCCGCTTCCAATGGCAATATTCGCCTGCCGAGTTTGCCAACAATAACTTTCCCCTCCACTCTCATAGCTGCAGGCTTCTTCCGGGTTCAAAATAGCATTCACGCGATTGTTGATGTGAGTTGTGGTGGCGTAAGCCAAGATCGAAAGCATCATGCCCAGCACCATCAAGGCCGCCAAATGTCGCCAATTCGCCCCCGCCAAATAGTAAATAACCACGGCAATAATGGAGAGCACCATGGCGGAGCCAATGTCCGGCTGCAAGACAATCAAACCGATAATTGTTCCGGCAATCAGCCCAAACTTTAAGAATCCCTCTTTTAAATCTTGCGTTTTTTCCACCGATATTTTTTCTGCGAAAAAATAGCTCAAATAAAAGATCAGTCCCAATTTTGCGATTTCCGAGGGCTGGACCGAATCCACAAAAGGCAGCGCCCCTCCCACATTGATCCAACTGGTGGCAAAGGTGTTGTTGTCACTTCCCGCAAAGAGCACAAAGACCAAAAGTCCCGCCGCCGCAATGTACAAAACGGGCCCCAACACTTTCCAATATCGATAATTCATCTTCCACGCCACCAGCATCCCCACCAAGCCAATCCCCGCGCGCGCCACATGATTTTTCAAAATCAAATAACAATCCACCGCCGCATCCGCGCAATCCGGATATTTCATGTCCGGCGCCGAAATCTTAATCGACTTGGGCACTCCCACACTGGTGATCATGATCACTCCAATCGCCACCACCGCCAAAACCGCTATGAGTAAAACCGTATCGTATTTGCTTCGTTTGAACATAGTCTGCTAAAAGCGCCCAGCCAGTGTAGCGAAGACTTGAATGTTTGGGAAGACAGAGCTGTTGTGAATATCCTCTTTTTTAAGCAGCCATTTTTTTGACGACGCTCGCACTCATGGCCAGCAAGAGATTTTTATAAAGCTCACGAAGTCTTCTGTTCCCTTCGATGGCTTCTTTATTTTTTGCTGCCACCAAATGATTCTCAATTTGATCTAATCTTGTAATGATGTCCAGCGCAAGGTTTTGTATCATGGAGAAAGTTAAAGTATCGGTGGGCTTTGCTCCCAAAAGGCCTGCAACGATATTCTTCAGTTCTTGCGCTTCAGTAATTGTGATCCTTCGGAATGCAAGAGTGGGATCCTTTAATTTCACTTGGGCTTCTACCCACCTCGTATCGGTGCTGCTTTGAACTTTTTCAAAGAAGCTTACCCACTCCGTTTCCGGCAAACTTAGAATTTGTGGCCCCATGCTACTAAAATCGGGATCCTTGGCTACTTTCTTCGTAACTGTGAAGAGCTTCTCCGCGCGGTCGTCTTTCAAAAGTGCTTCTGCTATAAGGCTTAAATCATTCCATAATTCTGTGAATTTAGGCTCAAGACTTGGGCGTATCCCTTTTACCTTGTCAAAGGCTTCTCCAAAGTCTTTGAACACCTCTACAATGCTTCTACTGCTAACGGACCCAATGTTTTGGGCTACGAATATGCGGACTTCCTGCTTGGCATCGTCCTTTTCTTCGGGCGTTCCTGATGTCAGCACCTTTTCCATTTCACTTGCGCTCATCAAATATTTAAAGTGTCTCCCCATCTTTGAGGACCGGTACCCTCTAATATGAGCGGCGATCTCTTGGGGCTCTTCCAGTTCTGGGAAGTGTTCCAGGAATACTTCGGGAGCTAAAACGATGGTCTGCGCAAAAAGTTTTTCAATGATGGCCGGAGTCAAAGCGGTGTCGACTGCTCCCAGTATGATCACTATGGCGTTTGCCTTTGTCTCTTCTTCGGAGCCTGCCGGCCAAGTCCCCACTTTCATCTGCTTTTTAAGGGCCTGAATTCCTCGTTTAATGTCCCTGGCTTCAAAAGGTTGCTCTATGTCGTAGAGCGCGCATACTTGCGCTTTGAGCTTCATTTTTCCTCCTTCCGTATCCATAAGATCCGGCTTGAGTGTTGGGATGACGCCGTTGAATGTTCCTTCGAGTACATCAGCATCCCACCCCTTAAGACAGGCCGATATATTTTTGTCGTTTGCTTCTGTAAAGAGCGTGCGGCCAAAGGCTCTGTATCGATCCTTGTTCCATTCGAACTTGGTTTTTTCCAGCTCTGGATCAGGGTAGAGTGTTTTGAGGGTATCTTCTGTGAGCAATGTTTCCGCCTTTGTGATCAAGGCAATGATTGCGTCCCGGGTTGCGGTGTAATCATTCAATTTTGCGTTAGTGCTCCAATCCACCCCTTCTCTCAGTCTTGCCCTCATTTGTGCAGCCCGAGCGATGAGTTTTTGTTTCGTGATTCTTCCGCTTAGGTTGAAGAGATTTTGCACCTCATTCCTAAGATCCTGTGGGTTGTTGTCCAACTCCGAAGCCACTGATGCAGCGTCCAAAATGTCTCCCACTCTTACCTCAATATCGTCTACGCCATTCTTTTTATTGGTGTGGAAGAAGGGGCGAATATTTTTGTCATTTATTTTCAAAATGCAGTCTCCGATGTTTGCGTAATCCATGGGGAAGTCTTCAATGGTTTCTCCCGTCCCGTAGAGGGTTTCCAGGTTTTTTTCGGTGAGCCAAGCTCGAGCGTGTCCAATAATATGAATCAGCGCATGGTGTTGCGCGTGCACTCTGGAGTTCACATGACCGCCCAAGAGCTCCAACAAAAGGGTGGTTTGTTGTTCCACTTCCTTTCTATCTATTTCTCCCGAGAGATCTAAAAGATTTGCCATTTCTTTCTTGATTTCTTCTTGGCCAGCGGGACGAGTGAGGGCTCGGGAAAAACGATCTTGGTCTACAAACATTTTGAAGGTCCGTTCGAGATTTTCTATATTCAAGCCCTTGCAGAAGCCATCCAAAGCGTGATGATCGAGGGCGCGATTTCCTTTCTTTTCAGCTTTTTTGTCTCTGGGCAGTTGATGCATGATTTGGTCTCCGATGTGTTGTTCATCGGTTTTGGTTTCATGAATGGGAGCGAGACCTAGTTTGTCCCGGGCAAGCTTGAGTGCTTTTGCGATCCAAGGGCCTGCAACGCCAAGAAGTGAAGCGTGACCCATGGCATGGATGAAGGCGTCTGAAAGATCCACCTCGTGTTCGCCCTCTTTCTTCCCATGCTCGTCGTCGCCCAGCCCCAGTTTTGCGAGGGCGGCAGCGCCCACTGTTTGGAGGAATCCTCCTTTGGGGCCGTGATCCACTGCCTCTCCGGCTGCGGCTTCTCCGGTTGCTTCTCCCACAGCGGCTTGCGCTTTGGGATGTGCACCAGGTTTGGGATGTGCGCCGGGTTTGGGATGTGCGCCGGGTTTGGGGTAACTTCCCTCGTTATTCGCGGCGGGTTCTTCTGGCGGGAAAGTTTCTTTAAATGCGCCTACCGTTGCCCCTTCTACGAGGTCTTTAAATGATTCTGCAATCCCAAGAATCCCTCCGTGTTTAAAATGTCGAGTATTATTCGCCGCCTCCACTGGAGCTGCCTCCGGTGCGGCATGGGGTGTTCCGACATGTTTTGCTTTTTCAGACATAGTGGTTTTATTTAGTGCTTAGCGGCGGGTGCGGCAGGAGTTTTTTTCGGGGCGGCGGATTCTTCTTTGGCCTCCGGTTTTGCATCAGGTTTTTCAAAAAGTGATAGTTCGGGGACAGTCCAGTCGGCGCCAACGAGGTCATGAGAGATTGTGTTGGTGACCCCTTCCCCCACTCCAAAGAGACCAAGAGCAAGGGCGGTGGGAATGGCAAAGGCGGTTTGTTTGGTTCGATACCAAGCGGCGGCAAGCCTGTTCCCTGCCCATTTGAAGGGCTTTGTGTACCATTTTTTACCGGGCTTATTGGCGGGTTTGTCTGGTTTACTGGCGGCCCATCTTGCGGCCTGGTACGCTCTCACAAATGGGGTGCTCACCATGCGGCCAGTGGCACGGATTGGATTTACAATCAAACTCTCGGCGACGGTTTTTGTGAAATCGACCCCTCCGGAGACGAAGTTTACTGCGGCATTTCCACCCAAGCGAAGGCCATTCCAGGCAAAGCGCGCCACTGGAGGTACCACTGCACGGAGACCTAAGAATCCGAGCGTTCCACCACCAATCACTGTGGCAGCTCCCAATGCTCCTGCAGCCAGGGCTCCGAATGCGCCATACTTGAGGCCGGTTACAACGCCGGATCCAATGCTTGCACGACGATTCCAAAGCCAACCGATTCCTTTGCCGGGAGCGGTTAAGACTTGCTTCAAACCGGATCCGGTGACAGCCAAAGCTTTTCCCCCTGTTTCTTTTGTCTTTCTGCCTCTTTCTCCCCAGTTTTCTTCATTCTTGGCTTTACGAATGGCGGCACGAGTGAGGTCATCCAGCTCAGCATTGGAAATATCCACTCCCACCATTTGAGTAACGATGTCTGCACGAACAGCGGCTTCCAAGGCAGCGCCTGTTAAGCTGGCCGCAATGTGCGTTTTTGCAAATCGGTCTAAGCTCTTCATAAACACCACTTTTTCCGCTATTTTTTTATTGAAAGCGGAGTATCTGGACTGCTCGGCAGCGTAGATCGACATTTCTTCCGCTTTTGCCTCTCCGGCAAATAACCTTGCGAGCTCTTCGCGAATTTCATTCTCTAGAATGGTTTTGTCTTTCCCCACGCCTTGTTCTCGTCTCAACCGTGCCAGACGGAAGGCCCCCATCTCCATCATTTTTGTATCCCAAGCGTTTTCTTCTTTTAATGGCACGAGCGCATTGAGTCTGCTTTTTCTATTTGTCTTTCTTCGATGCTTTTCTTTTGCCTTTTCTCCCAACTTTCCTAAAGCGTCTGCTTGATGAAAGGCGCAAGTGATGAGGGTTTTTAGGTCCTCGTCTGTCCTTAGGATTTGGAACCTTGGATGGTAGTACTCCTCATAATCACCTCCTAGATCGTTGATTATGTCTGCATCAGGCCTTCCCGCTGCTCGTTCGGCGAGCACTCGTTGCCCCAATTTTTCCTCTGTAACAAAACGGTCGATGCTCAAGTTCATTTTCTGATCATCGACGGCTTCGGCTATGGCTAAATCCGCGAGCAAGGCTGCTTGCGGACCCGGGAACTCTCGTATCAGGCCCCTTTTTGTTCTCTCTGCAGAGGTACCGTTTTTTAACTCGTAGCGGGCCCAAATGACCATCCCACTCTCGTGAGCTTCCTTGAGAAGCGCTGCCTCTTTCGGCTTAAGTTTTTGTCCCACTTTTTTCCCTTCCGTGAGGGCGGCTTGCCAAATCTCCTCTTGTTCGGCTTGTGAGCGCTGAATGGTGATGCCATGCACTTCAAAAGATTTCACGAGACCAAGGATCTTGGTGCGGATATTGGCTTCTGTGGTGCCTTTGGCAAATTCCCGCGATACTTCACCGTCCAAATCCTCGTTCATGGCCACAGTCCAAGAGGCGTTTTTATTGTGATCCGCATTCTTCAGTTCCTCCATGCTTGCGTCCACTAAGTCTGCAAGGTTTTTTTCTCCTACAAATACTGTTTCCAATGCTCGTCGAATTTCATCCGGTTTTTTCTTTTCTTCTTCAAGAAGATATCGGGCGTAACTCACCATCCCCATCTCGCGAACTTTTATATTGAGGTTCCCTTTGGATTCCTTGCCTTGGGCGAGGAGGAGGGCTTTTGCTTTTACAAACCCCACATCCAAAATTTCATCTATTTCAACGAGACTTCGTTCAATTGTTTTCCCTCTGATGGATTTGTACTTTTCGAATTTGACCTTAAGATCAACGCGAATCCCATCTTCTTTTTCCGCCTGGGCAAGCCTGTGAGCAATTTCTTCATCCAACTTTTCTTTCTCAACAATTGCACTGGCTACCCGTTTGTTCCAGATTGGATCCTTAGCAAGTCTTATGGCTTCCTTCACCAAAATGTCCAAATCGGCCTCGCCCTTAAACTCATCCTTTAAGAGGCCCATTACTTCGGTGGCAATACGGCTTTCTTCAAAATGTACACGGGCGCGGCTCACCATCCCCAGTTCAAAGGCTTCTTGCTCAAAAACTCCAAGGGCTTCTTTTGCTTTCCTTGTGAGTTGTGTCATCGCGCTTCCTTTGCTGAGCTGCTGCGCTCTTTTAAAGGCACAGGCTATGATTTCTTTCTTTTCTTCATCGCTTCGCTCATGAAGAACTCCATATACTTCATGTCTTGGCATGGCATTGTCAAGGTAGGTGCGAATATCCTCTACCTCTTCTCCGTCCTTTAGCTGCCGGATAATTTCTTCCGCCAGTTTCAGCTTTTTTTCGAGGGCTTGAGAGGCTTTGAGCTTGAGCCCTTGATTCCCGGCCTCCGCAATGGCTGTTTCTATTAAGGCCTCTAAACCGTTGGGCACTTCCAAACGACCCAGATTCTTCCCCTCAAACGCTTCTTTTAATACATTGTGCGCACTTATGATATCGTGCTTTTGATCCAAAAGGATTCGTGCGTAGGCCGTCATGCCGAGTTCTCTTGCCGTTTTGGAAACGGCTCCGGAAGCTTTGAGTGCTCTGATGGTGGCACTGTCCACCACTCCTATTAGACCATCTTCCATGGCTTCGCTCAGAGCGGCGGCATTGGCCGCCAGAACTTCTTGGAGACTGCGTCTTTCGGTGGCGGCCTCCGCGGGCACAAACCGTTCTTCCAGCAAAACGAATTTTAATTTATCTTCTCCCCCACTCTTTGTCGGGTGGGTAAACACCCTGTGCCCACTTTTTTCTTGAATAAAGTCCACCATTTTGATGATGGAATTCTTCGCTTCTTCGAGGGTGAGTTCCCGCCCTGTTGTTTTGCTTCTAATGTCCAGCACTTCCCCACGGATTTCAAGCACCGTGTCTCCATCTTCAAATGTAAATTCAAGAATTGTATTTCCACGATCTCCTTGGTCTTCCCAAATCCCTTGGCTCAATTGCATTTGAGGTAGGCCGGGAGCTTTTCTAATGGAACCCCTGGCTCCTCTTATAAACCTGCCATCGTCCTCAGGATCTCTCAAACCTTCGGGGGTCTTAGCGCCGGCCTTTCTGACCAAGTCCCTTGCCAAGCCTGTTAGCCCCGCTGCATCTACGGCGTCTAGTGCATCTCTTGCTGTACTAGGGGCCCAGTCGCTCGTGGTGGGGCTAAGTGGCGATGCCGCTCGGTCAGTTTTGGGTGTCACAGAGGATGAGGGGGTCACCCCAGGCAGCAAGGAGCTGGTGGGTTCTGGAATGCGGGGAGGAAGAGGAGGGAGGTTTCTTGGGTTAGGACTGTCCTCTGTGATAGCCCCTACCAACCCGTGCACAGATGCAGTTGTGGATGGTACTCCATCCTGGAATGAGAGTGGATCTATCGCATCTATAAGATTCATCACTTCACTAAAAGCCACACCATTAACATTCTCAACAAGTTCAATCCTAAAATTGTCTACTTCCTCACCTTGTGGTACGGGGAGAGCTCGGTTGCCTTTCCCTGTCAAATCGCGGTGCATTTCAATCATTACTTGCTTTATAATGCTAAGGAACTCTGCTGCATCGCTGACATCCTTAGGAAGGTGCGCTATGCTTCCATCTTTTTGATGGATTACTATCCTGCCATTTCTAATCTCAAAGCTTCTGCCGTCGCTAAGGCTACCCCTATAGCTTCTGATTTCTGCGGATCTTCCGTCCCACTCTCCAAGCCTTAAAATCCTTGGCTCCCCCAAAACCATCCCGGCTGGGAGGTTTTCGAATGGGTTGGATTGATCTGGGCTGAGAGGGCTTTCCAACTCAAGGACATATTTGCCTCCCTTATGAGTGGGCCCGCCAAGAAAAAACTCCTTGTGTTCTTCCAGGCCAAGGGCATAAAAAATTGCTCCTTTTATGTTGAAACATACCAGGTTGTCTTCTCTATTCTCGCTAAGGATTTTCATGCTTCCATCTTCCTGCTGAGCCTTTATTTCGCCATTTTCGATCTCAAATCTTTGCCCGGTATGGGTCTTACCTTTGAATGCACGAATTACTCTAAATTGAACCTCTTTGCCTAGGATATTTTTGTCAATCCTTGGTTCCCCCAAAACCACCCCTTCTGGAAGGTTTTCGAGTGGGTCGGAATGATCTGGACTGAGAGGAGCCATGAAGCGAAAGAGTTGAAAGTCAAATATAGTATCTTAGAATTATAGCAGATTTTTAGAGTAGCGGCAAGAGGCTTGGGGATGTTAAACTTCAAGCATGAAAATGATCTCGGCAAAAGGGTTTGACAGGGTGTGGTTGTTTTTTGGGCCGCTTTTTCTCTTGTTCCTTGGGTTGGATCAACTGAGCAAGTGGGCGGCGGAGCGGTTTTTGAGGCTTGGGGAGAGCAGTGATGTTGGCTTTGCGCTGAGCCACAATACCGGGATTGTGCTTGGATTTAATTTACCGCTGGTGGCGATTTATGTACTGACGGCGGGAATTTTGGGCTTGGGTGGGTTTTTGGTGGTTCAAAACAAGCTTTGGCAAGACCGCTGGCATCTTTTTGGACTCGCGCTGCTGCTTGCGGGAGCGATTGGGAATTTGGTGGACCGATTGCATTACGGCTTTGTCGTGGATTTCATCAAAGTGTATTGGTGGCCCACCTTCAACTTGGCCGATGTGTGGATTGTTTCGGCCGTGATTCTGTTTGCGTGGGAATTTTTATTCCGTGAAAAAGTGGTGGAGAAGCTTTAAAGTTTCTGAATGTCCTGGGCCTCTGTGGTGAGTCGGGTCATGAGGGGGATGGGGGCTTTTTGGCCGGTCAAAATTTCGAAAAGAGGGAAGACCTGGTTGAGGAACCAGCGTTCGCCGGAAACGGTGCTGCGCACGCCGGCGGCTTTGGCTTCTTCCAAAAAGAGACTGGTTTTGCCGTAAACCGCGTCCATGGCCACTTCTACGGTTTTCCAGAGGTAAAAGGGGACCATTGTGGACTGGCGATCCAGGCTGCTACTGGAAGTGGCGTTGATGATGATATCCGGTTCGTCGCGAAGGCTCTCCAAGTTTTCGATGTAATCGACACCTATTTTTTCGGCAAAGGCTTTGGCGCGCTCAGGGGTGCGGTTCCAAATGGTGACGAGCGCGCCTTCTTTTTTAAGACCGTAGGCCGCGCCTCGCGCGGCCCCTCCCGCTCCTAAAATCAAAATCCGTTTCCCTTCCACCGATGGAATGACTTCATGCAAAGCGCCCATGGCACCCAGCCAATCGGTATCGTAGCCATGCAAACGGCCCTCCCGATTCCATACAAAATTCACCGCATTGATGACTCCAATTTCTTCCGAAGCCTCGTCCACAAAAGCCACGGATGGCGTTTTGTATGGCATGGTGGCCACAATCCCGGCAAGCTCCCCGCTGCGCACTTTTTCCATCACTTGTGGGAAGGCCTCCGGCTCAATGTCGTGCGTCTCAAATTCCGCCTCAATTCCGGCTTCCTTGAGCGCTCCGTTCATCACCGGGGTGCTCAAACAGAAGGACAGCGGATGTCCAATAATCCAGAATTTTTTCATTACGATTTTTTTGTAAATGCGGCTAAACCTTCCAAGGCTTTCAGTGCTTCCACCGGTATCATCCATACCGTTGTGTTGGACTGATCCGCGGAAATGTCGTTGATGGATTCCAGCGTTCGCAAGTGAAGCGCTCCGGGAGAATCCGAAAGCATTTTAGCGGCTTTGGCAATGTTTGCCGCCGCCATTACTTCTCCCTCAGACTTGATCACCACCGCACGGCGTTCGCGTTCCGCCTCGGCTTCTTTTCCAATCGTGCGCTTCATGTCGTCCGGAATCAAAATGTCTTTGAGCTCCACATTCACCACCTCAATTCCCCACTGCTTGGTCATCTCCGCCACAATCATTTTGATCTTTTCCGAAAGGTCTTCGCGCTTGGCCAACAAATCATCCAGCACCACTTCTCCCACCAAATTGCGCATGGTGGTTTGAGCCAGTTGCAAGGTGGCGTAGTAGAAATTTTCAATGTTGATGATCGCTCTTTGCGCGTCCACCACACGGAAGAAAAGCACCGCGTTCACGCCCACGGAAATATTGTCTTTGGTCAGTGATTCCTGGCTAGGCACATCCACGGTGCGCACGCGCAGATCCACTTTGGTCATCGACTGAAAAATGGGAATCACGATGCGCCAACCCGGGCCTTTTACTTTGCTGAAACGACCCATGGTGAACTGCACTCCGCGTTCGTATTCGTTCACCTGACGGATGCTTGCAAGAAGGATCACGCCCAGGACGATGAGGATCACGGGCAGGGAAGCGATGATAAAAACGATGAGATCAGCCATACTTAGCGGGTTAAAGAATTCCAATTGCCGGACAGGATTTTTCTTTGAACGGATGGAGTGAGGTCCAGGTCTCGGAGGGTGGACAAATAATCTTTGTACAAGTCGGTCACCCACTCTTCATCTTTGCCCTCGTAACTGCTCAGCACCGCATCGGTTCCAAATACAATTCGATCCTGGAATTCCTCAAAAAATGCGCGGTACGCCTCCTTGTTTTCCAAGAGCGTCTTGAATCCTTCTTGCGCAAAGTCGATGTGTCCAAAGCTGGTGTCTATGTATAGGTTTGGGAAGTCTTCCATCAAGGCGCGGAGGCGAGGTAGATTTTTGGAGGAAAGACAGAAATGTGGACAAATCACGGTGAGTTCAGGGTTTAGGGTGAGCATATTTCTCAGTTCCGCTTCGTATTCATTGGTGCTCACCGGGAGCATGAGGGGCAGTTCCAGCTCCGTGAGGCGCGCATAGAATGTATTCAATTTATAGTCGTCCAATGGGACGGTGTGGGCGTACGAGTAGCCGTTGTAGAGTTTCACTCCACTGGCTTCATTGCAGGCTTCAAGCGTCTCCAGTCGAAGAGGGTCGTTGGGGTCTATGGTGCAGAAATAAGAAAACTGCTCCGGATTTTCCCGCACCGCCTCTGCGAGCAGGGCGTTGTTTTCTTCCACTTCGGACAAGTTCGCGACTCCGTCCGTAAAATAAAGTAAGCCTTTCGGAATTCCCTGCAAAACCGTGTGCTCAATGCCCAGTTTCGCCATGGTGTTTTTTAGGACTTCCAATTCCGCAGCTCCCTCAATCGATTCGTGGGCATTCACAACGGCCATTTTTTGCGGCTGCACCGCCACGAAAAGCAAGATGAGCAACAAAACGCTGCCCAGTAGAGGTGTCGTCCATTTTGGCGGATTCTTTAGTTTCTTCATGGGGAGAGTATGGCATAATGAGCGAGAATTTCAATGTTATGGTAAAAACAGGCCTTTGGCGAGAAAACTGGTTGGAGGCTCCGCCCTTCCCTATTCAGAAAATGAACCAAGTCCACGGCACGGATATTTTTGAGGTGACGGAGTATGGGGACGCCCCAAGCGCAGATGCTTTGATCACTCGTTCGCGCGGTTTGCGGCTTGCCGTAAAGACGGCCGATTGCATCCCTTTGTTGATTGCGGATGAGGAGGCCGGCCTTGTGGCCGCCGTGCACGCGGGCTGGCGCGGACTCACCGCAGAGATTATTCCAAAAGTTTTGGCCCGCATGGTGGCGATGGGTGGGCAGCCGGAGCGCATGAAGGTGACCGTTGGGCCTTCGCTGGGCACGGAATGTGCCGTTTTTTCCGACCCTTTTCACGAGATTCCCGAAAAGTTCCACTGGGCGATTGAAGCGGCGCGCGTTGACCTGAACGGCATCGCGTGGAAGCAACTTTTGGACGCGGGCGTGCGAGAGGACCATGTGGAGTGGCCACGAGTGTGCACCGCTTGTGATCCAAGCTGGCCTTCTTGGCGCCGTGACCAAACGGACGGAAGATTTTGGTCGTTTATTGAATTGCTGTGAGCAAGAGTAGCTTTTCCCCCGATTTTCTGGCACACTGGGGGCATGAATTCCTTGCTTCGTCTTCTTTTGAGCGCCCCCATCGACTTTGCGGTTGGGGGGCAAGCCGTGATTGAGGGCGTGATGATGCGATCTCCCCGCTTCACAGTGGTGAGCGTGCGGGACCCCGAGGGGAAAATACAAATGCAGTTGGAGAAATTTCAAAGCATCACGGAGCGGGTGAAAATCCTCAAGTTGCCCCTCGTTCGTGGGGTTGTGCACTTGGTGGAATCTATGCGACTGGGCTACCGTTCTTTAAGCTATTCCAATGCGATTTTTCTTGGGGAAACGGAAGAGAAAAAGGCGGCTCAAAGCAAGTTTATGAGCTTTGTGAGCAGTGCGGCTGCGGTGCTTTCCATTGTGGGGAGCCTGCTCATCACTCTTTTGATGCTTAAAGTGTTGCCCCTCTGGGTGGCCGGAAAGGCGGCGGAGCTTTGGCCGCTGGTGAAAGAGCATTATTTTCTTTTCAATGCGGTGGATGGACTCACAAAAATCAGCATTTTTCTGGCGTATGTCAGCAGCATTTCCTTGCTCAAAGACATTCGGCGCGTTTTCCAGTATCACGGCGCCGAGCACAAATCCATTTGGACCTACGAACACGGCTTGGAGCTCACTGCGGAAAACGCGCGCAAGCAAACTCGTTTTCACCCGCGATGCGGCACCAGCTTCATCTTCATTGTGATTTTGATGAGTATTTTGGTCTACACCGCGATTCCGCCGGCGGAACAATTTGTGAGCCAAGTGGCGCTGAGGGTTGCGGTGATCCCGCTCATCGCGGGAATCAGTTATGAACTGCTCAAGCTCAGTGCAAAATTTCAACGCTCCAAGCTTGTACGGCTCTTTGTGCTGCCGGGGCTTTTGCTCCAACGGCTCACCACTCGCGAGCCCGATGATGCACAGTTGGAAGTGGCCCTCAACTCCCTCCGAGAATCCCTCAAACATGAAAATTCAACACATTAAACGCAATAAACCACGCGTTGCTTTGCTCATCAACACTTGGTTCCCTGTTCACACGGGCCAACAAGTGTATACGGCAAAATTGGCGGAAGCCTTGGCGCGGGATTATGGATATGAAGTTGATATTTTGACACGCGCCATCAAAGGCCGCGTGCGGGAGGAGCAAAGGGAAGTGGAAAAAATCCTGGCGCTTCGCATCACCCGATTTGGATTTAAATCTCACCCCTGGAATCTTTTCATGCAGGCGGGCTATTTGATTTGGGTTTTCTTTCACTTGCTCATCAAAGGACAAAAATATTCTCTTTATCATGCGCAGGGGGCCACTGTTGCCGCCGCCATGAAGGCTGCCTCTTGGTTCACGCGTGTTCCCACCGTGGTGACGGTGCATGGCAATCATGTTTTTGAAAAATCATGGACGCTCAAAAAAATCATCCATCGCATCATGTTTTTGGAGACGAAATACACCCAAGAGGTGAGCATTGCCGAGAATTTTTTAAAGGCGGTGAATGTCAACGAACACATCGCCGTGATTCCTTACGGAGTGGACACAGAGCCGTTTGATCAAGTGGAGGAGGACCGTTCCCCCGATCAGTTCAATGCTTTGTTTGTGGGCCGCATCGATTTCCAAAAAGGTTTGGACAACTTGTTCAAGGCGGTGAAGAAAACCATTGAGTCCACCGGCTTCATTCAGTCTCACAAAGATTTTATGCTCCATTTGGTGGGAGATGGTCCGGATCGAAAGGGCTTGGAAAAATTGGCCCACTCGCTTGGCATCGAAAAATATCTTCGGTGGCATGGGTATTTAACGGGTGAAGCGCTGATCCATTTGTACAAGTCTTGCGATTTGTTTGTGCTGCCTTCTCGCAATGAGTCTTTCCCTCTTTCTGTTCTGGAAGCGTGCGCCGCGCGACTTCCCATTTTGGCCACCCGTACCGGAGATTTGCACAATATCGTCCTCGAAAGCACCAATGGACATTTGGTTGAGCCCGACGACATTGACGAGCTTGCGTACTACTTGGAGTATTTTGCCGGCAATCCACACTTGGAAAAACTCGGGCAGGGAAGTTATGATCTTGTGACTCAAGAATATTCTTGGGATAAAACTTTGCAAAAATCCTTGCGCGTGTATGAGCAAGTGATGATGGTGAAACTCATGAAAGAGAATGCGCCGCACACCCACTATTTTCCTTGGGAGATTCCGCGTTTGCTCTGGGATGCGAGAGGGAAAAAGAAACTTTACCGAGGCAAGGCGCCGCTTTGTTTTTGCCTCACCGCCAATATTTCACAGGCTCATCTTGGAGAGGGTTTGCCCGCTGAGAGTGAAGAGATCCCCGCTTTTATTGAGCGCTTTTCGGAATTTTGTGCTCACCTGCAAGTGCCCAGCACCCTTTTTGTGCAACAAGATCTTTTGGGAGCCTTCCCCGTGGAAATTAAAAACATGCAGGAACTTGGGCATGAATTGGGTATTCAAATTTTGGAACACGATTGGCTCACCGCCCCCATGCGGCGCAGCGTCCTCCGTGCTTTGCGAGAGGAGTTGAATGCGCTGGGCTTGTCTGAAGTTCGTATGGTCCGTGTGCCGGCTGCGCCCAGTGAACAGGACTTGGAGATTCTTCATGAGGCCGGGTTTGAATGGCTCCCCACCAGTGAGGATCCTTATCCTTCGGTTGAATTCCACTGGGGAATTCCCTTCGCGCATTTCTTAAAGATGAACTTGCGCAGTTTCTTGGAATTGGAGGACCAAGAGTTGCTTGAGGCGGTGAACCGTTTGCGAGCGGAACAAAAAGACCACGGCGTGAATCCTTTTGTGATTTTTGAGTGCGACAGCGCCGAATTCACTTCACGGGAAGACCTCCCCCACGCGGGCGGAGAGAATTTTACGGAGCTTTCCAAAAAAATCGCCTTCCTCAAGGAACACATGGACCTCGACTTTCACACCTTGAGTGAATTCTGTAAATCCTGTAGAATCCCCTCTAAACTTTAATCATGAGCAGCTTCCTGTTCACTTCCGAGTCGGTCACCGAAGGCCATCCCGACAAAATCGCGGACCAAATTTCTGACGCGGTGCTGGATGCCATTTTGGCCGCAGATTCCATGGCTCGCGTGGCGTGTGAAACGTTGGTGACCACGGGGCTTGTTTTGATCGTCGGAGAAATCAAAACGAAGACTTATGTGGATATTCCCGCCCTTGCCCGCCGCACCATTGCCGAAATTGGCTACAACGATGCCTCTTACGGCTTCGATTCCAAGGCGTGCGCCGTTCTTACCGCTATTGATGAACAAAGCCCGGATATCGCCCTTGGTGTGGATACCGGCGGGGCCGGGGATCAGGGAATGATGTTTGGGTATGCTTGTGATGAAACTCCGGAGCTCATGCCGCTGCCCAT
The DNA here is from genome assembly GCA_041661045.1 of Candidatus Gracilibacteria bacterium. Taxonomy (NCBI): domain Bacteria; phylum Candidatus Altimarinota; species Candidatus Altimarinota bacterium. The sequence goes on from JBAZVE010000001.1 coordinate 312,386, forward strand.
TGCTTTGGCGCACAAGCTCACGCAGGCTTTGGCGGAGGCGCGCAAAAATGGCTCCTTGCCTTATTTGAGACCGGATGGAAAAAGCCAAGTGACGGTGAAGTATAGCGAAGATGGCCGACCTGAGTCGGTGCACACCGTGGTGCTTTCCACTCAACACAACCCCGAGGTGGATCAAGAACAAATCCGCAAAGATTTGATCGAAAAGATTATTGAGCCCGTCTGCGGACCTTGGCTGAGAGCGGACACCATTTTCCATATCAATCCCACGGGCCGTTTCATTATTGGGGGGCCTCCCGGAGACAGTGGCCTCACGGGCCGAAAAATTATTGTGGATTCGTACGGAGGCATGGGCCGCCACGGTGGTGGGTGTTTCTCGGGCAAAGATCCTTCTAAAGTGGACCGCAGCGGAGCCTACGCCGCCCGCTACATTGCCAAGAACATTGTGGCCTCCGGACTCGCAAAAAAATGCGAGGTTCAGCTGGCTTACGCTATTGGCGTGGCCGAACCCGTCTCTATTTTTGTGAACAGTTTTGGCACGGGAACCGTGAACGATGAAGCTTTGGTGAACTTGATTCGCAAACATTTCGACCTCACCCCCCTGGGCATCATCAAGTCCCTCAATTTGCGCCGCCCCATCTACCGCCAAACCGCCGTCTACGGCCACTTCGGCCGTGAACTAGAGGACTTCACCTGGGAGCGGACGGATAAAATCTTACGCTAATCTTGTAAAACAAAAGCCCCCCGCCAAGGCGGAGGGCTTTTTAAGCATGAACTTTTATCGTTCCAAGGCTTAGAGAATCTCTGCAAACATGTTGTAGAGGATCTTGGTGGCCTCAGCACGAGTGATGGATGAACTTGCGTTGAAACACATTCCTCCTTCACATTCGCTTCCGGAAACGAATTCCCATGCGGTGGCTACCGTTACGGCATCTTCATACCATTCTGCGGTGTCCAAATCTACATAGGCTTCTGTGGCAGCTCCGGCCATCAGTTCATCGGACGCGGTCTCCATGTCTGCGTTCAAGTACAAGTACACATTCAAGGCCAGTTGGAGGAATTCTGCACGGTTCATTTCTTCACCGGGTTCGTAGGTTCCGTTTGGATTTCCATCCACCAGCATGAGTCCTTTAAGACCTGCAATGTAGTCTGCGTACCATTCTCCCATGTCTACATCTTCAAAGGGGTCTTCTCCCGCGTCAGTAAGGTCCACTCCAAGCACTCTCCAAAGGAGGGCTGCGGCTTCCGCACGGTTGAGGTTTCCATCCGGGTTGAAGGATCCATCTGGATTTCCTTCCACCACTCCGGCCTCCACCATCACTTCGATCTCATCGGCAGCCCAGTGGCTTTCGGTGTCTGTGAATGAAGAGGAATCGTCATCACCGCTGTCATCCTCCGTTCCATCATCGTCGGTGGAATCATCATCTGTAGAATCATCGGTAGTGTCATCTGTACCATCGTCGTCTGTGGAATCATCGGTTCCGTCATCATCCGTGCCATCGTCATCTGTGGACTCCGAGGAGCCTACGGTGATGCTGATTTCATCCGATTGTTCTCCATAGCTACTTCCGTCTGTTGTGCGAAGAACATAGGTGACAATGTCTCCCTCTTCCACGGCCGTATCCAAGTACTGTTCTGTTCCCAAGGCGACGCTGGCGTACACACTTCCACTCACCACTTGTGGGTCCACCCCACGAAGGATTTGAATGGAGCTTGTGTCGTCATCGCTTGGGTCATCCCAGGTGATGAGTACCCCCTCTTCAGTGTTAGCAAGATCGATGTTGCTCACTTCGTCGAGATCCACGGTTGGCGTAGTCCCTGTTGTTATGGATGCTGTGGCAGAGGTGTGGGTTTGAATGTTGTCATCGGTTCCTGTTGTGGTGGTGATGGAGAAGGTTCCCGTGGTTCCTACCGCTTCAGGATTTCGGATTTGAGTGATGAGCATGCTCTTGGCCCCAGGAGCTGTGGTGGCTCCTCCCGTTTGAGTCAAAGTTAAGGTTTGTCCAGATCGTGCAATGAGCCAGCTTCCATCAACTCCTGATACAGTGGCCGGAGGCGCACCTGTTGTCACTGAAGTGAGGTCGTAACCGGTCGGAAAAACAATCACCAATTTTGCTCCGTTGTCCATGGTGGTTCCCACGGTGGTGAACGCAATGGTGTAGTCTGTTAAAGTGCTGTTTGCAGCGCTTGCTGGTGTAAAGCTTACGGAAGTCAAAGCTCCAACGGAAATATTGATGTCGTCTGTTCCTGTGGGGTTGGTATCTACAGCGGCGGTGGTTCCTCCAAAGGTTACAGTGGAGGTTGCATCTACATACTTAGGAATGTCTCCGGCGGTGATGAGTACACGAATGGTTTCCGCGTCGTCCACAACGGCTCCCCACGCAGCGATGCTCCATTTTACTGTGAGCACCCGTCCACTCATGGTGTATTCTCCGTTCCCCGCTCCTCCGGCGATGGCGGTTTCGTTGGTAGCGTCGTTGGTCACATCCGCATCATTCTCGGCGGTGAAGGTCATCGTGTCCCAGTCCGGGAAGTTGGCGGGAAGGGTGATGGTGAGGGAGTCTCCGCCTGCCCAGGTTTGGTCGGTGACATCCACGGTGTACTCGATTTCGAGTGTGGCATCGACTCCAACTGTTGCGGTTGCGTCTGTAACGGTGTAGAGGCTGGCCGCGGAAGCGGAAGCCGTACCCAGTATTAAAAACGCAGCCACCGCAAAGGATAGGCTGAATAAAATCCGAACATTTAAGAGTCTAAGAAAGGTCGACATAGGGGTGGAGGGCTAGAAATATAAATGGCTGGTAAAGATCATGCCAAATCCCGTCTGTTTTCGCAACTTTTACAGGGCTTTTGATTTGACTCGTTTCTTAATTCATTTCTAACTATTCGTTTTCTTGCTCCCACTCTTCAATGTCGGCATAGAGAGAGGCCACCAGTTCCTGCAGGGCGGGGTCAGGATTTTCTCCGCTGACCCTCTTAGTCTCAAAGTTCTCCACTGCTTTCTTTGCATTTTCAAGGTCTCCCGCCTCCAACAAAATGCGAACCGTGTCTTTCGTGACCTCTATATTGGTCTGATCAGAAGCATAAAGCAGTTTGATGTACTCCGCGGCCTTTCCGTACTTCTCCATGTCTTCATAGAGAGACGCGAGGTTATTGAGGGTGACCCCATGGGATTCGGAAAGCGCTAATACTTTTTCGTAGTATTCTACGGCATTTTTGTAGTCTCCCAATTGATGGTAGCGGAAGGCCACTTCGAAGAGTGCATCCAAGTCTTCGGGATCTTCTTCAAGAATTGCGAGTTCTGCTGCAAGCACTTCTTCATGTTTCTCACGAAGGCCCTCCGGCATATTGGGGTCGGAATAATCCCAATTGGTTTGAGAACAGGCGGTGAGAAGGCTGATGGAGAGCAGGGCGAGGATGATTTTTTTCATAAATGTTTTTAAGTAGGGTCATTATAACTATTTTTTGCACAAAAAAAAGCCCCCTCCCGAAGGAGGGGGCTTTAATGAAGCAATTACGCTTCAGTCCTATACAAATTCCTAAGAATTAGTATCGAACGGTGTTGCTAACGAGAGTAGAACTGTCCACTCGTCCAACCCAACGAACCGTAGAGTTGGTCTCGTACCACCAGAAGTCTCCTGGGGTAACGGTACCATCACTAGAAGATCCGAGGTCGATGGAGAATGTAACAGGATCGTCTGCACCTCCGTCTTCATCAAGCATGGTGCCTGAGTCAAGAACGAGGGTGTAGGTCTTTGTTTCATTCGCATCAACTTCGATGGTTGTGTAAGCATCAGAAGTGTTGAGACCTCCTGGCAGCAATACTACCTTAGCGGCAGAAGTGCTGAGGTATCCCATACCTCCCTGAGCAACAGTGTTTCCAGATTCCTTGAGGGAAACGGTGAGCACTTCATCGGTATTGAAGTCAGTGTCGGCGGCAACATCCACTACGAGCAATTCGTTGTGGAAGACCACTCCATCAACACGAAGTTGATCGGTAGCAGCCCAGTCGGTAGTACCGTCTGTAGCGCTGACATTGAATCCAAAGTAGGTGCTAGCGGTGAGAGTACCAGAAGATACATTCACCGTAACGAGTTCCCAACGGTCAGCGGTAGCTGTAGCCGTGTTTGCTCCTCCAATTGCGTTGGTAACGGCAGACAAAGCTGTACCGTTGATCCAAGTATTGGAAGTAGAGAAGTCGATTTGATCGTCTCCTCCAGCTGTACAAGTGCTGTCATCGTCGAATACTACTTCCGTAGTGTCGTAGGTGACATCTGTTTCAGATGAATTGACCCAGAATGATACATAAGTGTAGTCATCCATGTTTCCAGCCGTGTAAGCTTCATCAAGCAAGAAACAGTCGTTGTCATCAACGGAGTTGGCATCGAAGGTAACTTCGACAGCGGAAGTTCCGTCAACAACCTCACCACCTGTTGTTGTGAGAGCGACATCTGCGTCGTCCATACCAGTTTCAACAGGATCGTTTTCGTCGTCACCAGCTTCGGCAGTTCGGATTTGAACTTTTTCTTCGCTTTCAGCGTAAACCGTGAATGCGAATACTTCGTCGCTAGAGTTCACAGAACGAGATCCGGATGGTGAGCTGGAAGCAAGAGCCAAAGTAGGCTTGCTTTCGTACACATGCATTCGGTTCGTAGTTGTGAGGTAACCGGTTCCTGGCAAGGAGTACAAGATAGGATCGTTGTCGTCGTAGTCCTGATCTCCTGCATCGTCAATGAGCATAGCGGTAACAGTGTCTTCCGTTCCGGAAACGCTGCTATCCCATACTGTAACGATGTAGATGTCTTCAGTTGTACAAGCAGCACTGTCATCATCATCGATACAGATCACAGATCCAACTGGAAGTTTGTTCGAGTTGTCTCCGGCAGCATCGTCGATAACGAGAGACGCTGTAGCACCGAGAGCAGCTGAGTTATCAGCAGCGGTAGCACCGTCAACTTCAAGAGATCCGTCAGCATCTGTGTAGCTGATGGTTCCGAAGTCGAGGTCTGCGTCAGCGCTTACTGTTGCATCGAGCTCTTCTCCTTTGTAAGTTTCACCACTTCCCTGAGCAATCGCTTCAAAGTTGTTGAAGCCGATGTTGAGGTCAATGAATTCTCCAGCCGTAGCGGAAGATCCACTAGAAGTGATGGAATTGAGATCAGCGTAAACCGTGAGGTAGGCGCTGTCATCTGCCGGGATCCAGAAGGAAAGACCGGACAGAATTGCAGTTCCGCTTACAAGAGGAATGTTGGTGTGTTCAACGGTGTCTCCATCAGCGTTCTCGTAAGAGACCGTAACGGATTCCACATTGTTGTCCCATTCTCCAAGGTCGGTGGATACAATACCCACTTGCTTGTTGTTGATGGACAAGTCAGTAACTGAGAAGGCTTCACGAGTAGATGTGAATTCGAATTTAGCGATTTCTACATCTGCAGATCCGGCAACTGCAATGTCTTCACGAGCAGTGCTGCTGGATACCGCTACTGTTAGAGAACCACCGGTTGTTGTGGAAACGAAGGTTCCAACGGTTGAGGTTGGGTCGTTGTTCACTGTACCGGAAGTGCTTCCTCCCGCAGTTGCAGAGAAAGTGCTTCCATCTTCATCCTCAACCGTCACATTGGAGGCAAGGAGTTCGAAGGTTACATATTCGCTGGCTGAGTTGGTAGAAAGATCTCCCATAACATAAACCACTTCAGTGTCTCCACTTTCAATGGTCCAGTCCAAGCTGTCGTAAGTTACTGCCCAAGTGGTGTTGTTCACACCCTTAGAAGCAGCAATCTCTACTCCATCTCCGTTTTCGAGCCATACGCTACCAAGAACCGTGGTCATGTTGGTTCCGGCATCGTTGGCATCAGCAGCGGAAGTGGAAGAAGTTTCCCAAGTGTTGTCTTGGTCATCATCGAAGAGACCGGTGAGGGTCAAGTTGGTGATAACACAATCACTGGAATCTCCACAAGCGAGGGCCATACCTACGAAAGGAACTTCTTCAGAACCCTTTACATAAGTGTTAGCTCCTGCAGTAGGAGTGGAAGCCAAGGAAATGGCCAAAGAAGGCACTCGAACCGTCATGGTCTTTGATGTGATCGCAGATGCAGGAACGAGAACGCTGGTATTGGTCAAAGTCTTGTTGTTCACATCCTTGAGTTGTGGGTAAGTAGACCCAAGTTCAAGGTTAGCTGTGAAGGTCATACCGTCCAAAGTAGTGGTGTTCGCAATGTCAGTCATGAGGGAGAACTCTCGTTCTTCTCCGGTAGACATTGAGAAGTCATCTGTGAACAAGTAGTAAGATTTATCGTCATCAGTATCATTTGTTGTTTCATCGATGGCAGTTGCTCCTCCAGTACCGGTCTTGAATGAAGTGGCATCCACCCCGGCGAAGAGAGCTTCGTCATTGGTGTTGTCCCAGATCTTCACATCGGTGAAGTTGGCAGCTGTCTCGTTGAGGAGACCTTCTGTAGTATCGCTACTTTCGGTAGCAGTCATACTGATTTCGAAACTGTCGAAAGTCACATCCGTTACAGAAACGATTGTGAAGTCGAGAACAGAAACATCATCAGAGTTGGTAGCAACATCTTGAGCTGTAGGTCCGTTTGAAGAAACTGTAATATCTCCTCCTTCAAGAGTGAAGTAGGAACAGTCTGCATCGGAAGAAGCAGCACAGGAGTTGGCGTTACCATCGTAGTTGGTCTTAGTCAAAGACATACCGAATCCGTAGAGAGCTCCACGAACGAGTACATCGGTGCTTTGATCAACATATACTTCAACAGTGTCGTCCGTACGACCGGTGTTGAAATCGGCAGTAACATAGAAGCTCTTGGAACCTCCCTTAGTGATACAGTATCCATCAGAGTTTTCACAATCTGTAGAATCGCTGTCCCAGTCTCCGCTGATGTCGAAACGAACTACATCGTTGTCGTCAACAGCTTCAGCTTCAGCCAAAGGTTCAGAATCATCTCCTGAAACATAGAGCTTGAAGCTCTCGATGTCCGCAGTAGTTACGCTACCGGAAACATAGAGACCAATTTCTTCAACTCCTCCCGCTTCAGTAGCGGTAGAAATTTTGAATTTAGCGATGGTTGCTCCATCTTCTCCAACTTCAGCGTTTTCAACCGTACCATTCTTTTCGATGGTGGCTACTCCGGCTGCAGTAGTAGAGAGAGTGTGCAATTCACCTTGTGCAGGAAAGTCTCCGTCCACTTCAGACTCACCGGCATCAACCTTGTCTGCGCTAACGATTTCGAATCCTACTTCTCCGGTGGAGCTGGTTGTACCAACATCCAAACGGACAGAAAGAGTGCGAGTTTCGCTGTCGTCGAATTCAAGGTTAACATTGTTGAAGGTAGCTTCGTGTGAAGTTGAGTTCACAGAAACTCCGGAGGTCAATCGTTCATTTCCCTCGTACAAGTACACTTGGTGTGTAGAAGAGAGAGAAGTGATTCCGAATTGGTGAACCGTGAGAGAATCGAGCTCGGCAGCTTCACCGGCAGTGAAATCCCAAGCAACCAGTTCTACAGAAGTAGCTCCGGAAGGAATGGTGGATTCAGCAGGGCTGTCGTCGCTGATTTCAACCCAGAAGTCTCCAACTGGATCAGCTGGATCTGGATCTTCTGCATCACGCCAAACAGGATCTTGAGAATTGTTTGTCATGATTGCAGCTTGTCCACGAGTGACATTGGTTCCAGGGTAGAAGTTACCATTTTCGTAACCGTTGAGTACGCTCCAAGACCAAGCGGTACTGATGTACCAAGTTGGGCTTTCTTCGTACCATTCCCCTTCGTCAACATCTGGGAACTCGTCGACAGCAGCATCAACAGCTGCGAGACCGAAAGCCTCTACTGCCATCTTCGCAAATTCTGCGCGATTAACAGCAGCGGTTGGGTCGTACTCGCCGGTAAGGTCACCGTTTGAATCGGTGCGGCCTCGTACGATTCCGTACATTTCGGCAGTGTTGATGTAATCTTCGAGAGCAGTGCTTGAGCTTACATCGCTGAATCCAGCGTCGTAGTCCGCATCCACAGCGTCCTCACCGAGGGCACCGAGTACGAGGATTTTCGCAGCTTGAGCGCGAGTAAGAGAGTCGTCTACTCCGAAGTCTCCATTTTCATAACCAGTCATCCAACCTTCGTCGGAAGCTTCGTCAACTGCATCAGCCGCATAGTGCGAGCTAGATACATCTGGGAAACTTTCTGCGGAGGCGATGCCTGTGAAGCTCACCAAAGAGGCGAGGATCGCAAGCATGCTGAGACCAGCTATGGATTTTTGGATCTTTCGAAAGGCGAAAGAGATATCCATATATAAAAGTTAAAATAAAACGAAATAAAAGTGGCACCGAAGTGCCGGTGTTCGGGTCGTTCAGTACCCGAACAAACAGAATAAGCAACAATAAAAAGGCCAGAATAAGCTAAAAAGAGTTTATCCACCCCTTCGACCTAAAAAGAGATAGATCCATGAGTAATATAGAGTGTTTTATTTTGTGGGGTCGTGAGATTTCAAGGAGCAAAGACTATAAGGATCGGAAGCGAAGTGAGGGGCACAAACCTGTCTACAAACAAGAGGACATTGTCGATTGCATCGGATTGATCATGGCTGTCTGTCTACTAGAACGGCGGGAGTAGACAGATTGTTTCAGTTTAATTGTTGACAAGACAGGTTTTGGTGATAGTCAGATCCTATTTAACAGGAGCAGACTGGGCTCCGCCCAGTATGGTAGTCCCAAGGGGAATCGAACCCCTGTTTCCGGAATGAGAATCCAGTGTCCTAACCCCTAGACGATGGGACCTCTATATAAGGAACTTGCGACAGTCTATTCAGAGTTGTCACTTCTTTCAAGCTTTTTGTAGACAAAGTGGACTCTGAATGGACAGATTGACCTTGCCATTTATGTTTTTTATTGTGAAGTCTTCATTTTTGCGGGTTGGTCTTGCTTTTGGGCCGATTTTGAATAGAGTGTACGAATATGAGTGACCTTTATTCCGTACTCGGCGTCGAAAAAAACGCCACAGAAGCCGATATAAAGCGGGCTTATCGAAAAAAGGCTCAGGAGCACCACCCTGATAAGAATCCCGGCAATAAAGAGGCTGAGCAGAAGTTTAAGCAGGTCCAGGAGGCTTACGATGTTTTGTCGGACTCCGGGAAACGGGCCCAGTACGACCAGTTTGGCCAGGTTGGGGGAGGGTTTCCAGGTGGAAATGGGGGAGGATTCCCGGGAGGATTCCCGGGCGGGGGCGGTTTTGACCCCAATCAATTTGGCGGATTTGCGGATATTTTTGAGAGTTTCTTTGGGGAAGGCTTTAATGGAGGTGGCGGCGCTGGCGGCGGGCATGGAAAAAAACAAGGGCCGTCTCGCGGGAAGGATATTGAAACGGAACTCACCATTAAGTTTGAGGAGGCGGTGTTTGGCGTCAATAAACACCTGGAAATCACTAAGCCGGAACTGTGTGAGCATTGCAAAGGCAAGGGGAATGAGCCGGGCACTTCCGTGAAGACATGTCCTCAGTGCAATGGACAGGGGCAGGTGCGCAGTGTGAGACAAACCATTTTGGGCGCGATTCGGAGTGTACACAGCTGTCCACAGTGTCAGGGCCGTGGCGAGATTCCAGATCAATTGTGCAGCATATGCAATGGACAGACTCGAATTCGTAAAAGCAGCGAGGTGACCGTTAACATTCCAAAGGGTATTGAGGACGGCACGACGATTCGCCTCAAAGGGAAGGGGGCCGCCGGAGCGTTTGGCGGTGAGTATGGGGACTTGTTCCTTCATATCACTGTTGCTCCTCACCCCAAGTTTTCTCGAGAGGGAAGGACCATTTACTCCTCGGAAACCATTCCTTTGGTGCAGGGCGTTTTGGGCGCCACCATTAAAGTGGACACCATTCATGGAAAAGAATCGCTGAAAGTGCCTGCCGGAACTCAAGATGGAACCGTCCTGACGGTTAAAGGGAAGGGGGCTCCCTCTTTAAAAACCGATGCCCTGGGCGACCACAAGGTGTCTTTGCACCTCAAGGTGCCTGAAAAACTCACGCGAAAGGAGAAGGAGCTTTACGAGGGACTGGCGAAAGAAGCCGGTATTGAGGTGAATCGAGGCCTGTTTTAGAGAAGTGGTCTGTACTTATACACAAAAGGGCTGTCCAAAATTGTGGATAAGTTTTTTGAGGAGTTTTGGAGTGTTTTGATCTGCTAAATGGCCCTGGATCTTGTCTAAGAGAGGAGTGAGGTGCTGTCCAGGTTTGGGGAAAACGGGAAAGAAATAAGGATGCAGCTTAAACAAAGATGCCGCTTACGCGGCCTTATTGCTTAGCAAGCCTTTCAGGCTCGCATGGTGGTGGGTCAGCCGGGAATCGAACCCGGGACCATCAGCTTAAAAGGCTGTTGCTCTACCGACTGAGCTACTGACCCCCGTACTGGCGTATTTTATGGATAGAGTGGCCTGAGCGCAAGCTATTCTTGGCTGGGATGGAAAAGGCTCACGACCACAATGGCAAGAACAGGTAGGGAAAACCAAATATTGTAGTTGTCCACAATGGATTGAATGAACTGAGACTCTTGATACAAATTGCTTTCAAAGCCGGCCCGCACGCTGCCCATCACAAAGGAGCCACCGGTGAGGTAAACCAGGAGTGTGCTCACCATGAGGCCCGCGTTGAGGAAACCGAAACTTAAGTTTCCCAGGATTTTGGTGACCACGGATCTCTCGGGTGGCAGATCCACAATAAAGCCTCCCTTTATGGCTAAAAGCACTATCGCCAGGACGAATGTGAAGATTTTGATGAGAACTAAGGCTTGATCTCCCGCTTCTCCCTGAAGCGATGGGGCTGCGGGCAAAAGATAGGTTTGGAGAAGATTCCCCACTCCATCCGCTGTGAGGATGGCCATGTAGGTTGAGATGATCACTTTTAAAGTCTGGTCTCGCCCTATAATAAAACTGTACGCGATGATCACCGCGAAGAAGACGAGAATGAAGAGGTCCCAGGAAAGGCGGATATTGTCCACGGGCGCGGATAAAAAAGACTGAGAGCAGTTTAGCAAAAACTTTGTGAATTTACAAAATTTATTGTTTTTTCTGGTGACCAGGTATGCTTGGGGGCATTGTGCATAAGTTTTCTGTCAACTGGTCAGATTTTAGAGTTTGACTAGTCGGAATTTTGCACAATTGAACCTGTCGTGATTTTTTTGACTAGTCGGAATGGACATTTTGACTAGTCGGAATTCCGCCTATACATTGTTGTAGAACTTTTGACTAGTCGGATTTGATTTTTCCTTTACAATAAGCCAATTTTCGCCTATACACTTGTGATGAGGCGACACTTTGTGGTCTAATCACCTTTCTATGGAGAATAACTTTCTCACCCTCGACGAAGCGGCACGAATACTCAAGAAATCCACCCAAACCATCCGTAGGATGATTAAAAAGGGGGAATTGGTGGCCCAGCGCGTCAGGACTCCGCAGGGCTTTCATTATGTGCTGAAACGAGAGGATATCGTGTTGTCTGATTCGCCTATACAAAAGTCTCAAAAGGCTGAAACTGTAGCCGAGAACTCTGTGTTGACTAATCAAAACGAGAATCCGACTAGTCAAACCCTGGTTGAGCCTTTTGTGAAGCCAATCTCTAGGGCCGTGGACAAAATACCCTCGCAGACCCCTCCCCCCACCGTTTTTTATTTCCCTCCCCTGCCCTCTTCACCGTCCGTGGACTCCAAAGACTTGCTGCGACTCATCGAACGGCAGCATCGCGAACAATTGGAGCTCATTCGCATTTTGGGCCGTCTGCAAGAAGAGCTTTTGGAAGAACGAGGCAAAAAGCCGACTGGGCTCTTTAGTGGCTTCTTCAAAAGAATTTTTGGGCGCTTGGCGTGAGATCCCTTGCCCCCGCGGCGGCTTTAATGTAAAAATTCCGCCATGAAATACATTTATGCATTCGCGGAGGGAAACAAAGAGATGCGGGACCTTCTGGGCGGAAAAGGTGCAAATCTTGCAGAAATGACCAATATGGGACTTCCGGTGCCGCCGGGGTTCACCATCACTACCGAGGCGTGCAATTACTATTTGGAGAATCAGGACTTCCCCACCGGGTTTTTTGAGGAACTGGATGAGAAGCTGGATGAACTGCAGCACACCATGGGAAAGAATTTTGGGAGCCGAGAAAATCCCTTGCTGGTCTCGGTACGCAGCGGAGCGCGTGTTTCGATGCCGGGCATGATGGACACGATTTTGAACCTTGGACTCAACGATGAAACGGTGCAGGGCATCATTGAGAAAACGCAAAATCCGCGCTTTTCTTTTGATTCTTATCGCCGATTTGTGACCATGTTTGGCAATGTGGTGCTCAATATTCCTCATGATCATTTTGAAGAAGCTTTGGAGGCCGCCAAGAAGGCCAAAGGCATTACACTGGACACCGAAATGGACACTGAAGACTGGAAGAAACTTGTGGGTGTTTTTAAGGAGATTGTGAGGGAGAACAGTGGACAGCCTTTTCCTGAGAATCCACGGGATCAATTGAAGCTCGCCATTGTGGCGGTATTCCATTCTTGGAACAGCAAACGGGCCATCACTTATCGCAATTTGCACGGCATGCCTCACAATATGGGGACCGCTGTGAATGTGCAGTCCATGGTGTTTGGAAACATGGGAGAAGACAGCGGAACCGGAGTGGCCTTCACTCGCAATCCTTCTACTGGAGAGCGCGAGTTTTTTGGAGAGTTTTTGTGCAACGCGCAAGGAGAAGATGTGGTGGCCGGGATTCGTACTCCTCAGAAAATTTCTGAAATGCAAACGGTGATGCCGGCCATGTTTGCACAATTGAACCAGGTTCAGCAAACTCTGGAAAATCACTATCACGACATGCAAGACATCGAGTTTACGATTGAGCAGGGACGACTCTTTATGCTGCAAACCCGCAATGGAAAGCGAACGGCACGGGCGGCGGTGAAAGTGGCGGTGGACATGGTTGCGGAAGGGCTCATCACCAAGCAGGAAGCCTTGAAACGCATCGATGCCAATCAATTGAACGCACTTTTACACCCATTTATTGATCCCAAGGCTCCCAAAATCGTGCTGGCGAAAGGTTTGCCGGCTTCCCCAGGGGCCGCGGTTGGAAAAATTGTGTTTACCGCGGACGATGCCTACCGCTTAGCGGAAGACGGTGAAAAAGTGATTTTGGTGCGCAAGGAGACGAGCCCCGAAGACATTCATGGAATGCACAGCGCACAAGGAATTTTGACCTCCACCGGAGGAATGACCAGTCACGCCGCGGTGGTGGCTCGAGGAATGGGAAAACCCTGCATTGCGGGCTGCAAAGAGGTAGTGGTGGACGACAAAATCAAAACCGTGGAAATCAATGGACAGGTTTTTGGAGAAGGTGAAGTCCTCAGTTTGGATGGCTCCACCGGAGAAGTGATGAAAGGCGAAATGCCCACCGTGGAACCCGCGCTCACCGGGGAATTTGAGGAACTCATGAGCTGGGCGGATGAAGTGCGACGACTCAAAGTGCGCAGCAACGCCGATACCCCTCATGACGCGCTCGTGGCCAGGCGGCTTGGGGCGGAAGGAATCGGACTCTGCCGCACGGAACACATGTTTTTTGATGAAGACCGCATCATGTTTGTGCGCCAAATGATTTTGTCTCCCGACAAAGAATCTCGCAAACGAGTGCTCGACAAGCTGCTCCCCTACCAACGCGATGACTTTATTGGCATTTTTAAGGCCATGGACGGCCTCCCCGTGACGATTAGGCTCCTAGACCCACCCTTGCATGAATTTTTGCCTAATACCGAAGGGAAAATCAAAGCGGTCGCGCAGGAAATGGGCGTTTCGTACGAACACCTCCAAAAAATGGTGGACGCTTTGCACGAACTCAACCCCATGCTCGGGCATCGCGGATGCCGATTGGGAATCACTTATCCTGAAATTTACGAAATGCAGGTGCGAGCGATTTTTGAGGCCGCAAAAATGGCCCGCGCTGAAGGCGTGACGCCGATTGTGGAAATTGAGATTCCGCTTGTGGGCCATGTGAACGAGCTCAAGGCCATGCGCGGCGTTGTGGAACGGATTGCACAAGAAATGCAGCCTTTGGATTTTGTTTGGAAAGTGGGCACCATGATTGAGTTGCCACGAGCGTGCGTAACGGCGCATCAAATTGCTCCGCTGGCGGACTTTTTCTCCTTTGGAACCAATGATCTCACTCAAATGACTTTTGGGGTGAGTCGGGATGATGCCGGGTCCTTCCTCCCCTTTTACACGGAACACGGTATTTTGCTGGACAACCCCACCGAAACCATTGATCAAGAAGGGGTTGGAGAGCTCATGAAAATGGCGATTCAACTGGGCCGCGGCGTGAAGCCGGGCCTGGAAATTGGGATTTGTGGAGAACACGGAGGTGAACCGCGCAGTGTGGTGTTCTGCCACAAAATCGGCCTCGACTATGTGAGCTGCAGCCCCTACCGTGTACCGGTTGCACGACTCGCCGCGGCCCAAGCGGCCCTTTAGCCTCGCTTTCCCCAACCGAGTTTGTCGCGGAGCAAACGGTAATAGTTTCCTCCCCCGCTGGCTTTGACATGGGCGCGGATGAGGCGGAGGCGGCGGTGTGAGGCGCGGACTTTGACGATGTCGCCGTACTCGATGGGGACCATGACTTGGCCATCGATGGTGAGTCCGATTTGGTTGTCCACAAAACGGCGTTCGGTGTCTATACGAATCGTGATTTGGCGGTTGCTGGGCACAATGATGGGGCGCACGGTGAGATCGGCGGGACAGATTGGGGTGAAGACAAATCCATCGATACGCGGGTGAATGATGGGGCCGCCGGCGCTGAGGGAATGACCGGTGGATCCCGTGGGGGTGGCCACAATCACTCCATCGGCCTTGAACTCAATCATCTTTCTTTGGTCTATTTCCGCGTAGAGCGAGATGAGTCTGGCAAAGTTGCCCTGATTGATCACCGCCTCGTTTAGAGCCAAATGCGTGGCGATTTTTTCTCCTTTTCGGTAGAGGGTGGCGCGAAGTAAAAGGCGCTCATCGACATGATACTGTCCACGAAAGATTTCATTCAAAAGGTTGTAGACTCGTTTGGGGTCTTGCACTTCGGTATTGAAGCCCAGTGTCCCAAGATTCACACCCAGTACAAAAAGGTTGCGACGAAGGGGCAGCTCGCGCACCACTTTGAGCAGTGTCCCGTCTCCCCCAAGGCTGAGCACCAAATCGGCATCTTTTAAAAGCTGCTGACAGGTCCTTTCATTCTTTGCCCCAAGAATTTTTGAGACATGAACATCCCAAAAAACGGTGAGGCCTTTTTTGTCCAAATAGGCTTTAAGTTCTTTCACAAAAGCACGGTCTTCCTCCATTTTTGCGCGGCCCACTAAGGCTATTCGCTGGAATTTTTGCGGGGTTTTTGCTTTCATGTAAGCTGATTATATTCGCTTCACGGCGCTTTGCATGAAAACTTTACCTAAAATGCGCATCCTTGTCACTCGCTTTCCTTACGAGTCTCGGTTTGGCGGTGAAGAAGTTCATACTCTGCGACTCATGGAGGAATTGGATGAACGGGGGCATGAAGCTTTTTTCTTGGGCTCCTGTCCGGTTTTGCTCAGGGAATTTAAGGCACGGGGTTTTACCGTAAAGCGCGCCGGCCTTGGGAAGCCTCCCGTCACGAAAATGAGTTTGTTGGCCTTCACGGCAGCGGCCCCCTTTTTATTTTTGCGAGCGGGGGTGATGCTGGCGCGGGCGCGGAAGCGATGGGGCGTGGACACGGTGTTTATGCTTTCGTTTGGTGAGAAACTTTTGATGACGCCGTGGGCTCATTTTTTTGGAATGAAGGTGCTGTGGCTCGAACATGCACGCATAGGAAATTGGCTCACAAAAAATCCGTGGAGGGGGGTGTATCGATGGCTCTCGGCATGGGCGACGGTGGTGGTGACTTCCCACGCGATGGTGAAATTTATTTCGCCGTGGGCGAAGGAGGTGGTAGCGATTCCGTGTGCGGTTATGCTGGATGAAGCGCGTCCCCTACCGGCTGAAATTTCGGCGTTTTTGAGGGGAGGGTTTTCGGTGGGCAGTGTGGCCCGTTTGACAGCAGACAAGGGAGTGGACATCCTCGTCCATCTTGTCGACTCCAAACCTGATGTTAGACTCATAATCGTTGGCGAAGGCCCCCTTCGAAAGGCGCTGGAGAACAAGCTCGCGGGTGGACAAATTTTGCTCGTTCCAAGCCTCCCCCGTGGACAGTTGACCAGCCTTTATAAGGCGCTGGATTTGTTCGTTTTGGCATCGACCGAAATGGATCCGTTTGGCATGGTGGCGGCGGAGGCCATGAGCATGGGAACCGCGGTGATGATGACAAATAAATGTGGAATTTCCGAGGACCTTGTTGCCGGCCGCGACGCGTTGATCGTGGAGCCGAAACGAAGCGAACTCGACAAGGCTTTAAAAAAAGTGATGCGGCATCCGGAGCTTTTGCGCGAGCTGGGCGAACACGGAAAACACTTCGTTGAAAAACACTATCGGCTGGAGAGCATGGTGAGGAAGTTTGAGGCGTTGTTACAGAGCTGACTCTAGCTCAGCTGTTTCAAAATCTGCTGGGCGGAGGCTTTCCATGAAAAGTGGCGGGCGCGAGTGAGGCCGAGTTTTTGGAGAGCGATTTTTTGCGCGGGTTCGAGGGCGGTGAGGATGGACTGGGCGAGCGCCTGAGCATCGTGTGGATCAAAAAGCAGGGCGGCCTCCCCCACCACTTCCGGCAAAGAGGCGGCGTTGCTACTCACCACGGGACAGGTGCAAGCCATGGCCTCAAGCGGCGGGATTCCAAAACCTTCGTACAGGGATGGGCAGACCAGCATTTCCGCCCGGGAATACAGTTCGTTGAGCTGATCGGCGGACACAAATCCCAGCAGATGAATGCGGTCTTTTAAAAGAACGGGGATGGCGCTTTGGACTTGCTTTGTTTTCCATCCTTTTGCCCCGGCCAGCACAATGTGCAGATCCGGCTCCTTCTCAAGAACCTCGGGGAAAGCCTTAAAGAGCAGTTGGAAGTTTTTTCTTGGACTCAGGGTGCCCACTCCAAGAAGGTAACGAACGGGAAGATCCATTTTTTGTGATTCGACCTTGTGCACCTCGGGCGAAACCGCGGGGGGCGCAATGAGCACGGTTTTTTTGTGGGCCTCCGGGAACAGTGTGGCGAGGTCTCTGGCCGTGTTTTGGGACACGCACACAATAAAGCGGCTGTGGCGAATGGCGCGGGAAAGGGTGAGCCGTTCCACCAAACAAGGAAACCAGGCGTGAGTTTTGGCGTACAAAAAGGCAATGAGATCGTGCACCACAATGGCCACTTTTTGGGATTTGGGGGCGAAAGCCGCGTAAATGAAGCTGGTGGGGGCCAAAAAAAGATCCACCGGATGTCGTTTGAGGTATCGTGCCACCTGAAGATGCCACAAGGGTCCCCTGCCCTGCACCACCACCTGACTGACGCGATCCGTGGATGGGAAAGAAGGGTTTGGGGTCTTTGTAAACAAGAGAAGATGCAAATCCTTTGGGGCGTTTTCGATCAAGGCTTTGGTGAGTTCCAGGGTGTATCTCCCCTTTCCCGCTCCGCTTTCGTTGGCCTCTCTTATGTCGATTCCTAATATTGTTGCCATGGGGGCTGTGCTTTGATAGATTGTTTATACCATTTCCCCGTCATTATGTCGCTAACTCAAAGGCTTAAACAAGGCTTTCTACGATTACCTTCCGCTAAGAAGCTCATTTTGGTGTCCAGTTTCACCCTGGCGGTGAGCACGGTGATGCCTTGGTATGACCAAAGAAACAATTTTGGAGTCGGGGATACTTTCCTCGGGATTCAAGGACCTTTGTTTGCGGTTGGATTTCTTGTGCTGGGTTGCGCCTTGGTTAGTTTTTCGAATCTCTTTTTACCTTTAATGGGACGCCATTTCTTTGATTTGAAGCGACAAAGCGGATCTTTGGCCCTCTCCCTGGGAGGACTTTCTCTGCTTTTGATTTTAGTGGCCAATTCTGTGTTTTATCACCCTGAATTTGCAGTGACCATCAACAATAAGGGCACTCGATTTGGAATGGTGGCGGCGTTCATCTCCATTGGAGCTCTGATGATTTCGGGCTGGTGGGTTCGTCGCAAAGAAAAAGCCGGCGGCGGTATGGAGGACCGAGAGAATGAACTGGAAGATTTTATGGCAACTCCTGTGGCACCTGCGCCCATGCCAAGCTATTCGGTGCCCACTCCCAGCTATGTTGTGCCTGTGCAAGATCGCATCCCTCAGCCTCAAGTTCAGCCTGCGCCTCAAGCTCAGGTGCCTGTGGATCCTTTGACTTTGGATGCCCGTACTCGCTACAAAATGATGAAATCTCAAGGTCACTACAGCTCTTCGGCCCGCAATAATTTGTGGGGCAGCGGCAGTGGCAGCGCGTTTGGACGACAAGCTCGCATTGAAGAAGATCTCTAATTCTAATTTTTCATGAGTGTCCTGTTTTACTGTCGAGACTGCAAAAAGCTGGTGGCGGAGCCTGTTCGCAACGGCACAAAATATGAGTACAGTTGCCCGGAATGCAAGAGCGACCGTGTGGCCTTTGGAAGTCAAAAAGCCATTTGTGATTTCTTTCAAGTAACTCCTCCAAAGACCAATGCTTGATCAAGTCGACTACTCCGTTCTCGACCGCGCCAAAAATGCCTTTATTGAGGCCAGCAAGAAGACGGCCGGGTTTGCGGCGGGTTTTGGGTCTATGGCGGGTGGTTTTGGCGGCAGCGCCAATGTGTTTGCGCTCGACTTGAAGGCCTTTGCCGGAGCAGAAACATTGTTTGTGTCGCTGCTTCCCGAGGGGCTTGGCACCGCGGATGACGCACGGCCCGACGATTTGAGCCCCGCGGAGCTGGTGCGGTTTTGGCGAAATATTGGCGGTAAAACGATGTCGACTTTAACAAATGACGCGGCTTCTTCCGGGATGCAGACGGTTTTGATCTCTCTTTATTTGCCCTCGGCTCTGCCCGAGCGCGTGTTCACCACCGAATTTATGGAGGGCTTTTTGGATGGGTTTGTGGAAGGATGTCGAAAGGTCGGTTGTGTCTACTTTTCAGGAGAAACGCCGCAGCTCAAAGGGAAAATAGTGGACGGAGCTTTGGACATTGCCGGGGCGCTGTGGGGCGTGGTTCCTGCGGGACTTCAACCCGTGAATTCGAGCACCATGCGGGCCGGGGATTTGATTGTATTTGTGGAAAGCAGCGGACCTCATGAAAACGGGTTCACGGCTTTGCGTGACTTGGCGGGGAACTTGGAAGGCGGGTATCGAGCGAAACTCCCGAGCGGCATGGAATACTGGGAAGCGATCAACCAGCCCGGGCATTTGTACACTCCCTTTGTGCAGGCTGTTTTGAAGGCAGGTGTGCAGCCCTCCAATGTGGAGCCCATCACCGGTCACGGTTGGCAAAAACTGATGCGTCCGCACGGGGCTTTTAGATATAAGATCACGCAGATGCTTCCGGTCCCGGAGGTGTTTACCTTTGTTGAAGAAGCGAGTGGCATGACGAAGGAAGAGATGCTGAAGACCTTTAATTACGGCGTGGGCATGGCGGTGTTTGTGCACACTGCGGAGGAAGCGGCTCGCGTTGTTGAACTGGCGGGCGAACAAGGCTTGAAGGCGTGCGTGGCTGGTGCGGGGGAGGCGGCGGAGGGCGGTTCTGAGGGGGGGCGGCGAGAAGTGGTGGTGGAGCCCCTGGGAGTGGTCTTAAAGGGGGAGGGGTTTGAACTTGGAAAATAATATGAATGTCGAACAAGAAATCACCGATCTAAAGGCTCGCAACCTACGAGTGGAGGCCGATAAGGCGTGGGAAACGAGTTGGACTCGGCGGCTCTTGATTGTGGCGCTCACCTACGGCGTGGTGGTTTTGTTTTTCTTTGCGGCTGACTTGCCGAATCCTTTTGTGAATGCCATTGTTCCAGTGATTGGATTTACTCTGTCGACCTTTAGTGTTTCTTTCATTAAAACATGGTGGATGCGTTCCAATTCAAAAAAATAGGCCGACTCAGCCCGACGGCCCAGGTTATTTTGATTTGTCTTTCGTTTGTGGGTCTGACGCTGCTTTCATATGAGAGCTATGTGCGCAGCGGCGAAGTGTTTGGCATGCCTTTTGCGGTGACGATGCTGTTTGCGCCCATCTTTGAGGAATTGATTTTTCGGGGGTGGATTTTAGGGGCACTGCGGCGGCGGTACTCTGTGACGCGAGCGATTGTGTTCTCTTCTCTCTTGTTTGGGCTGTGGCATTTCAAGAATATTTTTTATTTTGATTGGGGGGATTTAGCCTACCAGATGGTTTATGCGGCGGTGGTGGTGGGACCTCTGCTGGGTTGGGTGGCGATGAAGGTCAAAAGTGTTTGGCCGGGCGTGATTTTGCATTATTTAAATAATGTGGGCTCACTGGCGCTGATGATGGTGAGTTTGGACTGGCGGGACTTGTTTTAAGGGGGTGATGAGGCTGTTGAGGGGACCTTGTGCTGGGTGGAAATGTTGTGGAATTCACTCTTAAGAGTATGGTTTGCGAGTTTTGGAGGTTTTGTAAAGAGGGGGTGCGGTGATAAAAACTGTCAGGAAAATTTCAGGAAAATGTCAGAAAAAGAGTGCTAGGATGGGGGTATGGAGATTGGAAAATTAGTGCTGGGGGAGCCGGGGTATCCGGGGCTGCTGAAGGAGATCTATGACCCTCCGCGGGTTCTTTATTACAGCGGGGATTTGGCGATTTTGGAGCGGCCGTGTGTGGCGATTGTGGGAACGCGGCGGATGAGCAGTTATGGAGAGGCGCAGGCTTTTCGGTTTGCGCGAGAACTGAGTGAGAGGGGTATTTGCGTGGTGAGCGGGCTGGCGTATGGAATCGATAAGGCGGCGCACGAGGGGGCGTTGATGGGTGGCGGGGGGCGAACAGGGACGACCGGGCTACGCCCGGGAGGCACGATTGCGGTGGTGGCGCAGGGGCTCACGGAACTGCAGCCGGCGGCGCATCGAGATTTGGCACGGCGAATTGTGGCGGCGGGCGGCTTACTGCTGAGCGAGAAGGCCGCCGGCGAAGAGAGTTTTAAAAGCGATTATTTGGTGAGGAATCGGATTATTGCGGGACTCTGCAAGGCCACGCTGGTGGTGGAAGCTCCGTTTAAATCCGGGGCCAGGAATACGGCGAAACATGCCTACGAAAATGGCCGCGATGTTCTGTGCATACCCGGACGCATCGGGGATGAAAACAGCCAGGGAACCAATGCCCTGATTCAGGAAGGGGCGCGGCTGGTGGTGAGCCCGCAAGAAGTGGCGGAGGCTTTGGACCTCAAATGGCAAAACTTGGAGGTGAAACTGGAGGGCCTGGCGGGTGAGGTTTTTCGCGAGCTTAAAAAAATGCCGAAGTCGCCGGCGGAGTTGGGGGAACGGTTCCATAATATGACCGAGCTGTACGGAGTGCTGGGTGAGTTGGAATTGCGCGGGCTGGTGCGTTTTACAAAAGACCTGCGCTACGCGGCAGTGCTTTGATCCGCCTCCGGGGCTGCCGTGATCTCCGGGGCCTCCGGGGCTGCCGTGCCGGTGACGCGTTCGATTTCACTCAAACGAGTGACTCCGCGGAGCACCTTGAGCGCACCGTCCTCCTGCATGGTGAGCATGCCTTGGGCGCGGAGCAGTTCCATGAGCGCCGTGGTGGATTTCTCCTCCAAAATGGCGTCCTTGAGCTGAGGAGTGTTCACAAAGACCTCTGAGACACAAACCTGGCCCAAAAAGCCCGTATTGGAACATTTTTCACAACCGGGAGCGCTGGGGAGCGTGGCCGGAACGGAAAGTTGCAGGGAAGGGTCCACTTTTTGAATTTGCCCGATGGTAGCCTGCAAGAAATCGCGCTCGGACTGGGTGATGGGCTTTTGCTCGGCGCAGAAACTGCAGATTTTGCGAACCAAGCGTTGGGCCAAAACCACGCTGAGCGCCGGGGCGATCATGAAGGGTTTGAGCCCAATGTTGAGCAGTCGCGGCACGGTTTCGATGGCGCTGTTGGTGTGCAAGGTGCTGAGCAAAATGTGTCCGGTGAGGGCGGCCTGAGCGGCGGTCTCGGCCGTGTCCAAGTCGCGGATTTCCCCGATCATCACAATGTCCGGGTCCTGACGCAAAATGGCGCGAAGGCCTGAGGCGAAACTGTAGCCCCGTTTCTCGTTGATTTGACTCTGCGTCACCCCACTCAAATGGTATTCAATGGGATCTTCCAGGGTGATTATTTTGCTTTCCGGTTGATTGAACGCCGTGAGCATGGAATAGAGCGTGGTGGTTTTTCCGGATCCCGTTGGCCCCGTGACCAAAATCATTCCGTTTGAAATCTCAAGCGCCTGTTTGAGCATCTTGAGATTGTGGCCCTCAAAACCCAGCTCCTCAAGCGAGAGGCTTTTTTTGTTGGAATCTAAAAGTCGACATACAAAACTTTCGCCGTACTCGGTTGGAATGGAAGAAACACGGACATCGATTTTGCGATCGTTCACCGGGAAGTCGTAACGGCCGTCCTGCGGGACATTGGTGATGTTGAGTCGCATGCCCGCCTTGTATTTGAGCTGATTGCTGAGGTAAGCGTAGGTTTGCAGATCGAGTTCGAGCACTTGTTGAAGCACTCCGTCGATTCGGAATCGCACCACCACCGCTTTTTCCTCGGGTTGATAGTGAATGTCGGAAGCGCCGGTTTTGAGAGCGCCGATGTTTAAAAAATTGAGAGCTTCCTCCGCCGTGACCGATTGAATTTTTTCTCGCAAGGCTCCCAGATTTTCCACTTCCGCCTGATACGATTCGATCTTGGCTTCATCAATGATGTTCTTTGTTTCAATGGGACTTGGGCCCTCGTTTTTGTAGAGCTTCAGTGCTTCCCGCAGTCCACTTTCACTGGCCAAATTGACATTGATGGCGTAACCCTCTTCCTTGAGTTTCTTGATGAGGGCCTGGGTCTCCGGGCTTGTGGGATGCGCCAAGGCGAGTCGCAGCTTTTTCCCCACTTTGAAGAAGGGGATCACCAAAGCCTCCGCGGCCTGCTTCCCGTCGATCGTTTTGAGGTGATCCGGGTTGATGTGTATCCGCGCAATGTCGATGTAGGTCATGCCCATTTTTTGGGCTCTTTCCTCCGCTGATCGCTCCTCAAAATCACGGTTGATGACCGTGAGTTGGTTTTCGGAAGTGATGAAGGATTGGTCGCTCATAGCTCAGACGCATTGATTTAATCTGTTTATTATAGCAGAAAATGCGTCTGTTTTGAAGGGCAAAAGCGAGCCATTGTTTAGGAGTGCTTCACGGCATCCACAATTTGCTGAGCTTCTTCCTTGGAAATGCCCTCCACTTGCATGAAGTCCTTGACCGAAAGTCCCACGAGCTGTGGCACCTGTTCGAGGTTCACGGCAACGAGTTTTTCCTTGATTTCGTCGGCAAGTTCCAATTCGGTCACCATTTTTACCACGACTTCTTTGGGTGCGGCGGCTTCGGTCGGAGCTCCCGCTGGAGCTTTGGATCTTTTGCCGCTGCCTGAAGTGCTGCTGGTGCTTGCGGGTTCGGTGGTGTCTAGAATGTCGATTTCCCAACCTGTGAGATGAGAAGCGAGACGAACATTTTGTCCACTTTTACCGATGGCGAGCGCCCGTTGATCTTGGGTCACAAAGACCTTTGCCAAGTGAGCGGCTTCATCGAGTTCTACTTTGGAAATTTTTGCGGGCTTCAGGGATTCGGCGATGTACTTTTGCGCGTCCTCGCTCCAAGGGATGATGTCGATGCGTTCTCCGGCGAGTTCGTGCGTTACATTTTGCACGCGTACTCCGTTTTGCCCCACACAGGCTCCGATGGGATCCACTTGAGGATCGCTGGAGGCTACGGCCACCTTACAACGCACTCCGGGTTCGCGAGCCACTCCTTTGATCATGACGGTTCCCGCTTTCACTTCCGGAATTTCCAGTTCCATCAGCTTTTCTACGAGCTTTGGATGGGTTCGAGAAATGAGGAGCTGAGGCCCCTTGGTGGTTTTGATGACTTTATCGAGGTAGAGCTTGATGCGTTGACCTCCATAGTACTGCTCTGTTGGGATTTGTTCGCGCGCGGGCAAGAGTGCCGTGGTGCCTCCCAATTCTACATACACTTGATTGTTGTCCACACGGTGAATGAGTGCGTTGACCAACTCGTTTTCTCGGTCTTTGAAGAGCTCGTACATGTAATCGCGTTCCGCCTCTTGGATCCGTTGAATGATGACTTGTTTGGCGGCTTGTGCGGCAATGCGGCCGTAAGACATTGGGGTCACTTCCATGCGAACCACTTCTTCAAGCTTGATGTTTTTGTTGAGTTTTCGCGCGTCTTCCAGAGTGATGTCGGAATCGGGGTCTTCGATTTTATCCACCACTTTTTTAACGATGAAAATCGTCACACTCTCGGTTTTTGGGTCGATTTCCACTTCGATGTTCTGCTCCTTGTTTCCGTAATCTTTTCGGTACGCGGTGCGCAGGGCCGCCTTCACGATGTCCATGAGGATTTCCTCGGGAAGGTTCTTTTCGTTGCAGAGCTGACGGACGGCGGCCATAAATTGTTGATGCATAGTATTGTTGGTAAGGATGCCGCTTGCGCGGCCTTATCGCTTAGGCACTAAAGTGCCTGGTGCGGAAAAGCGGCAGGATAGAATCCTACAATGCTTATTTAATTGAATTGTAAGCTCATTTTACTGTTTTGCTCCGGTTTTCGCAAGTTCAAAAACGATTTCTGCAGAGAAGCCGCGGGAGGCCAGGAATTGCGCTCGCTTTTGGTAGAGCTTTTCGAGTGGGACTTTGGTGAAGCGCTTTTGAGCCTGAGTAAGGGCTTGAGAGGCCAGGTCTCGCTCCGAGAGTTCCATGGCATTCCATGCTTCTTGAGTCGCTTTTACCGGGATGCCTTTTTGCTGCAGACGGGCGGCCAGTTTGAAGGGGCCTTGAGGTTTGGTGCGCGTTGAGGCTTCTATGGTGTTGCGGATGAAATTTTGGTCGTTGATGAGGCCGAGTTCCTCAAGTCTAGCCAAGACTTTTTCTGCGAGTTCCGGAGTTGCGATGGGCTTTTTTAAAATTTTTTCCCTGAGCTCACTGCCGGTGTGAGCCCTCCGAGCGAGAGCTCGGAGGGCGTATTCCATGAGTTTTCGGTAAATGGGGTCTTCCATATTTAAGCGAGAGAAGCCACTTTTTCTTTGATCATCCCTTCGAGTTCAGTGATGATCTGAGGGTTTTCCTTGAGGAAGTCTTTGGAGTTTTCACGACCTTGCCCAAGGCGAGTCTCGCCGTAGCTGTAGAAAGCGCCGGCTTTGCGTACAAATTCATATTTTGTGGCAAGATCCAAGATGTCTCCCTCTTTCGAAATTCCTCGATTGTATAGAATGTCGAATTCTGCGGTTTTGAAAGGTGGCGCCACCTTGTTTTTCACCACTTTTACACGAACTCGGTTGCCCACTTGTTCTTTGCCATCCCCACCACCTGCTTCCAATCCTTCGATGGATCCGATGCGACGGATATCGAGCCGTACGGAAGCGTAGAATTTGAGTGCCTGACCTCCGGTTGTGGTCTCTGGATTTCCAAACATTACTCCGATTTTCATACGAAGCTGGTTGAGGAAAATCACGATACAATTGGACTTGCTGATGGATCCTGTGAGTTTTCGTAGAGCTTGGCTCATGAGACGGGCTTGGAGCCCCATTTGAGCGTCTCCCATTTCCCCTTCAATTTCCGCCCGAGGAACGAGGGCGGCAACGGAATCGATCACAATGATATCTACCGCGTTGGATCGCACCAAAGTTTCGGTGATTTCCAGGGCTTGTTCCCCCATGTCGGGTTGAGAAAGCAGGAGGTTGTCCACATCCACTCCGATTTTGCGAGCGTAAGCGGGATCCAAGGCATGCTCCGCATCGACGAAGGCTGCCGTTCCTCCTTGCTTTTGAATCTCGGCAATCACATGGAGTGCGAGCGTTGTCTTACCGGAACTTTCCGGTCCGTAAATCTCAATCACTCGACCTTTGGGGATTCCTCCACCAAGAGCGAGATCGAGAGAGATGGATCCGGTGGAAACCGTTTCCACATCCATATGCCTGGATTCTCCAAGTTTCATGATGGAACCCGTCCCGAAACTTTTTTCAATTTGGGAGAGGGCGAGTTCGAGGGCCTTTTTGCGGTTGTCTATTCCCGCGTCTTCTTTTGCTACCATAGCGTGTTGGGTTAGTGATTAGGAAGCTTGTTTCGAGTATAGGTGAGCGCGCGCTCACCGTCAAGCGATTTTATCATTCCGGCCGAATGACCCTTATGCTAGCCAAAAAAACGGGCAAAGTCCTGACAAAAACCTGAAAATTTCCTGAATTCCGTGAGTTGGCTTGATGAAGATGGGATTTATTGTTCGATTCAGGCTAGGCTTAAGCGCGGAACAAGTCCTGGGCGTGGGGATTAGCGAAGACGCGAGTGGAAAGGAGGGCGGATTCATCGAAGGGAGTGCCGGCGTCGGG
The DNA here is from genome assembly GCA_041661045.1 of Candidatus Gracilibacteria bacterium. Taxonomy (NCBI): domain Bacteria; phylum Candidatus Altimarinota; species Candidatus Altimarinota bacterium. Next base: position 338,857 of record JBAZVE010000001.1, read on the forward strand.
GAGGACCTCCCAAAGGATTCCGTGGCGGGTCGGAAGGCCGAGCGCTTGAGTCCATTTGAGACCGATGATGTCGTCTTTTTCCATGGAAAGGTAGTAGCGGGCCTCCGGTTTTTTTTCTATGGCGGTGCTGAGCTGCTCCTTGTTTTTATTATGAAGAAGATCTTCGGTGCCGGCGGGCGGGGTTCCGGTGAGCTCAAAATATTTCCATTTGCGAAGCTTCACGGCAAAACCATGACCGCGGAGCGCGTTTTCTAAAGAGCCGGCCTCGTTGTCGGTGATTTTGAGTTCCACAAAAAATTCGTGCGCGCCCTGAGGAAGGACGAAGTCTGTGAGAGCAGTGGAGGGCGCTTGAAATTCAAGCGGTGGCATGGCCAGGGGAATTTGGTGAGAGGGATTTTCCGCGCGGGCTTCCATGTATGCGCGCATGGAACTGAAAATTTTGGGCATGGGTGCCGTGGGCGCGCGCTCCGGGTGGGGCATGATGGCCATGACATTTCCTTGTGGATTACAGATGGCGGCGGCGTTGTGCATGGCGCCATTTGGATTCACCGGAAAGTCCGGATTGGTTTCTCCATTTTTTTCACAATAACGGAATACGATTTGGTTGTTTTCGATGAGTTTTTCCAAAAGATCCGGAATGGTGGTAGTGAAACGCCCTTCCCCGTGAGCCACCGGCACTTGTTCGATGTCTCCCATCCGATCGTAATCGAGGGTGAAGACCGAACGGCCCGGGGCTTCGCAGCGCACAAAAACATTCTCGTTGTAAAAGCCGGTGCCGAGGACTTTGCCATCTTTGATCCGTTTATTGCGAGCCAAAGACATGAGGAGTTCGTGATTTTTATTTCCCGGAATGAGGCCGCTTTCCACTAAAATTTGCGCTCCATTGCAGATTCCAAGTACGGGCTTCCCCGCTTCCGCCTGGCGACGGATTTCTTGCATGATGGGGTCCATGGAAGCGATGAGTCCGCTTCGTCCACGGTCTTCGTATGAAAATCCTCCCGGAATCACGAAGCCGTCGTAGGCTTCCAGATCGGCGGGGTTTTGATTCCAACGGAAAAAATTGGCGTTGATACCCGCATCCCACAGTGCACGAAGGGTTTCGTACTCTGAGTTTATTCCCGGAAATTGGAGGACGGCAACGCGAGGGCTCATGGATTTAATTTGTTACGAAGTCCGTTCAGCCAAGTGTCCACCACTAAGCTTTTGGGGAGGCTGAATACAAGTTCTCCTTTATTGAAAATAGAAAAGGCTTGAGCGGTGCCCGTGGCTCCGATCCATAGAGGCTCCACTTTAAATCGGGCACAAATGCCTTCGAAATGGCTGGCGTCATCCTCGGAAACTTCCACCACAAAACCTCCGGTTTCGCTGAAAAGCAGGGTGTCGAGAGGGGTTTCACCACACTTGCTCAAATCGATGCTGAGTCCATATTCTCCTTCTCCACGACCGCCGGCCATCATCTCCGCCAGCGTGATGGCTAAGCCTCCATCTGAAATGTCGTGACACGCAAGGACCGCGCTGCGGTCCACCGCCATAACCATGGTTCTGAGTTCCTGTTCCACTTGTTTGAAGTCGGGCTTGGGCACGTTCATTCCCAAAAATCCCAGCTGTTTGTAGTACTCACTTCCGCCCAATTCTTCTTTTCGTTTTCCGATCAAATAGATTCGGCTTTTGGGCTGCTTGAACTGCATGGTCACCGCTAAATCGGTGTCTTCGATTCGCCCCAAGGTTCCGATGATTGGAGAAGGTGCGATGCTTCCACTTTGAGAGAAATTGTAGAGGGAGACATTTCCCGAAACCACGGGCACGGGCTCTCCTTTATAATCCAAATGACCCACTCCCTCCAGCGCTTCCTTGATGCCGCGAATGCTTTCCACGAGTTCCCACATTTGCTCGGGATTTTCGGGATTTCCAAAATTGAGACAGTCGGTGACGGCCCAGGGCGTTGCCCCGACGGCGGCCACATTGCGCATGCCTTCCACCACGGCGTTCACTCCGGCCCAGTAGGGAGAAATTCTTCCGTAGCGAGGGTTGCTGTCCACACTGAGTGCGGCGCCCACTTTGTGGATTTCCGGTGCTTCTTCACGGTTGCGGAAGGGCTGGAGCAAGCCTGCGTCCGCCATGCCCGGTTCAAAAACCGTTTGCCCTTGCACCACTTTGTCGTAGTTCTCAAAAATGGGCAGGCGGGAGGCGATGTTTTCGCTGCCCAAAATTTTAAGGAAATTTTCTTGAAGGGCTTCGGGTGTGTTTTGAGCGGCCCTTTCCTCTGCGCTTGGCTCGGGAAAATGGCGCTCCGGTTCGGAAAAAGCTCTATCGTACTGCACGCCTTCGGTGACTTGCGCCGCCGGCGCATCGACTAAAACTTCGTCTCCAAAACGCACTCGATAATTCCCCACTGTCACCTTCCCCACCAAACTGGCGCTGGCTCCCACTGAAACACCGGGGAGATCCCATTCTTTATTGTAGTGATCCAAAATTCTTTCTGTCAGCGAGGGGTGGCAAATCCAGCAGAAGCGCTCTTGCGTTTCGGCACAGGCCACCACTGCGGGGGGCAAATCTTTGGAGGTGGTGTGCACAAGCGCGAGATCAATTTCCGCTCCAAGTCCCGCTCGCTCCACTTGTTCCACGGAGGCACACACAATGCCGCCGGCGCCCATATCCTTGAAGCTCACTTTGTCGAGGTCGCCCGATTCTTGCAGTTTTTTAAAGAGGGTATAGGTGGACTCCGCGATGTGGCGCTCGAGGAAGGGATTGGGCTCTTGCACCGCGCCTTTGTTCGCCTCCTTGTCTTCTTCTTTGAGCTGGAGCGAGGCGAAAGCGGCACCGCCCATTCCGGATTGATCCGTGGGTTTTCCAACCACAATAATATCCCAGCCCACTGCATCCGGGGGAACAAAGGAATGAATGATTTCGTCTTCCCGTAATGCCCCCAGACAAACCACATTCACCAAACAATTGTCGTTGAAGGATTCGTCAAAATAAGTGTCTCCCGCAAGATTGGGAACTCCCAGTGGATTTCCGTAGCCCGCAATTCCCTCCACGACTCCGTTGGCGATTTGTCTACTCAGGGTTCTGTCTATTTGTCCAAACCGCAGCGGATCGGCCACGGCCACCGCGCGGCCTCCCATCACAATAATGTCCCGCACCATTCCTCCAATTCCGGTTGCGGCGCCTTCAAAAGGCACCACTTGCGAGGGGTGATTGTGCGATTCGTGACCCAAAATAACTCCATAACTTCGGTGCTGTTTATCGAGAGCAAAGTGGACAATTCCGGCGTCTTCTCCAACTCCCAACATGACATTGGATGCCTGAATGGGCAGGGTGCGGAGGTGTTTTTTGCTGCTTCGGTAGGAGCAGTGTTCGCTTCCTTGAATTCCCCACACAATCGCTTCGGTGAGCGTTGGCGGGCGGGCTAAAATCGCTTGGACCTTTCTTGCTTCCTCCGGTGTGAGTCCAATTTTATTTTCAGAAAGCACGCGCAAAATTTCCTCGTCCGACATGGCGGCAAAATCGAGACCATTTGAGGGGGAAGCCATACAAAGGCAATATAGGGGAGGCGGGGGGCTTTTGTAAAGTGCATGCGTGAATCCGCGAGCCGGAGTGAGTTCGCTTGATTAAGTGTGGTTTGGTGTTATAGAATAGGGCAATGAATACACCCTCATCCTTTCGACCTTCAAATCGACCTTCACGCCGGGCAGGACAAAAACCGGTTTGTGAAATGTCTTCAGAGGAACTTGGGACTGTGCTTTTGTCTTATAAGAACGGGCTTCTCGCCTACTTGTGTAACCATGGGCTTGAAGTTGACCCCTTTCTTGCAGAAGATATTTTCTACACCGTGGTTGAACGGACCCTTCGCTATCATCGTGATGGGCCGCGCCCCATCGAGAACCTTGGCACATTCATGTATAGAATAGCGATCAATCTGGCCATGAATAAAGGCTCAGCGGCTGCAAAAGAATCTGATGTCCTTGAGACTTATGCTCTTAGGTGCCTTCCTGATGGAGATCCTATAAATCCTGAACTTGCCCTTGAACGAAAGCGAGAGGCTGATGCAGTGCGACGCGCCATGGGGGCCTTACCCTCTGCTCAGAGGGCAGCCGTTCAAGAGCTTCAACTCCATGGGAAAACCGGCCTGGAAGCCGCTCAGGCGCTTGGCGTAAAGCACTCCAGCCTTCGTGTTCAGCTGAACAGGGCGCTGCATGCACTTCGTCAAAATGAAGACCTTCGCGCTTCAAGAGCTGCTTAAAGACACCCTCCCGCCTTCCACATGGATTTGATCTTTTTTGAAGTGGTCGATGAGGGTGAGGTTGTGGGTGGCAAAGATGACGGTGGCACCTTCGGTGTGGAGTTTTTGGAAAAGATGCACGATTTCGAGGGCGCTTTGGGGGTCGAGGTTTCCGGTGGGCTCGTCGGCGATGATGAGACGGGGCTCGTGGATGAGGGCGCGGGCAATGGCGGTGCGTTGTTTTTCACCTCCCGAAAGCATGTAGGGAAAATGGTGGCGGGCTTGAGAAAGATTCACTTTTTCTAAAATTTCAGGCACTCGTTCGGCGATTTGATTCTCACTGTAACCGCAAACTTCCATGGCAAACGCAATGTTTTCATACACGGTTTTTTTGGGGAGAAGTTTGTAATCCTGGAAAACGATGCCCAGCTTGCGGCGGTATTCTTGAAGCGCTTTTTGGTTGAATTTTGTGACCGCGTATCCGTCCACCGTGATTTCTCCGCTGGAGAGCGGGATGGCCCCGATCAACGCGTGAATGAGAGTTGTTTTCCCCGCTCCGGAGGCTCCCGTGAGCCACGCCCACGCTCCACCTTGAATTTGAAGGCTCACATTGTCCAAAACCAGGCGATCTCCGTATTTTTTGGTGGCGTTTTTGAACTCGATCATGGATGGAGTATACTCGCAGCATGACCGATGTGACAACTCTCCAACGCCTGATAACTCGTTTCCTCGAGCATCTTGAAGTGGGCAAGAATAGATCGTCCAAAACCATCGAGAATTATCATCATTATTTGCAACGCTTTGCGGAGTTTTATGGGGATCGGGCGATGGCGAATTTGAGCACTTCCGATGTCCATGCCTATCAACTTTTTTTGAATCGTTTTATGGACGCGCGGGAGCATGGTCTGGGGGTGAAGACTCAAAATTATCACCTGATTGCCCTGCGGGCGTTTTTGAAATATTTGGTGCGGATGGATGAACCGTCTTTGGCGCCGGAGAAAGTCGATCTTAAAAAAATTCCCGAACGCAGTGTGGATTTTTTATCACGCGAGGAAGTGGAACGGTTGTTTGAAGTGGTGGATTTAGGAAAACGGGGAGGGCTAAGGGACCGGGCGGCGCTGGAAACTTTGTATTCCACGGGACTGCGCGTTTCGGAATTGGTGGGTTTGAATCGGAGCCAAGTGGATTTGGAGCGGCGGGAATTCACCGTTCGCGGGAAGGGGAAAAAGCCGCGCATTGTTTTTTTGTCGGAGCGCTGCGTGAAATGGCTTAAGCTTTATTTGGCGGATCGGGCGGATAACTGGGAGCCGGTGTTCATCAGCTTTGGGCGAAATCGCGAGGGAGAGGAATTGGGGCTTGGCGAAAAGCGGCGGCTCACGGCGTATTCCATTGAGGAAATGGTACGGCGAGCGGGCCGTTTGGCAGGCATTGGAAAGCGCGTGACGCCCCATTTGCTGAGGCACAGTTTTGCGACGGAGCTGCTGCACAACGGCGCGGACATTCGCAGCGTGCAAGAAATGCTGGGACATGCTTCCATCACGACCACGCAGATTTACACGCACTCCACGAATGAGCGCTTGCGGGAGGTGCATGAAAAGTTTCATAAGTGAGGGGGGCTTTTGGCTTGCACTTGCTTGATATCCTTTGCTAGCATGGGAAAGTCTTTTACATTAATTACTTATATTTCATCATGGCGCACAGGCGAATACTTGTGGACGGAGAAGGGGGATTTAAGGGTCTTCCAACATTTTGGGGCAACCCGGAGCATAATCCTGAGTTTAGGGCGGCTTTTCGTGCGCCTCGCATGCGTGATCCAGAGGAAGTGCGAAAGTGGCAGGAGGCAAATGCCGGCACAATTCGCGCTAGTCTAATTGAACTTGGGGCTCAATGGGACGCTGAGAGGGATGTGTTTCGTGCGGCATTAGTAGAGTCAGAGCGGAAGGCGAAGGGATAAGACCAGCTTTCTGCTTTGTTCACGATGCTTGAGGAAGGGCCTTTTGGCTTGCACTTGCCTCCTATCCTTGGTTAGAATCAGAATTAATTACTTATAATTTATGGATAAAAAGGAGGAAAAGGAGGAAAAGCTATACTCCGGAGAGCGTGGGGATGTGCCAGGACGAATAACTGTGAACGGACATGGCGGGTGTCATGTGCCAAAGGGTTGGGGGCCCATAGAGGCGGATCCCGACTGGATAGCGATGCAAGCGGCGAAGTTGCCGCCCCTGATAGATTATGATAAATGGTGCGAATACCATGACACCCATGCCGAGGAAGTTGATGCTCGCCTACGGCAGGTTCGTGAGAAATTTCTTCTTGAGGCTCCGGATCTTCTTGAGGGATTAAGAAAGGCAGAGGCAGATCGGAAGGCGAAGAGATAAGACCAGCTTTCTGGTTTGTTCATGATGCTTGAGGAAGGGCCTTTTGGCTTGCTAAAATATGGGTTAATGTTAAAATATGCGCTTAAACCCTAATGAGCTGTCATCGTGAAGACCCCAATGGGACCAAAAGAAGTTCTTGAGCAGCTGGAGGCGGCTCAAGGTATAAATGGAGACCAGTCAGAGGGGTTTGACTCGTATGCTCCACTGGCTCTGTGTGCGGCTTGGGTTCACCGAGCTGTCTTTGAGGGGAGTGCTGAGGGGCTTGCCGGATTGGAGCTTAGGCAGAGCCAATAAGCCCTACAATGAGAATGCGTACAGTCCGGATGAGCTTATTGGGGAGACACGGGTGTCAAAAAAATTGTCGGCTGAAATGCAACTGTTTCATTCCATTGGGTGCATTGCGGTGTTTACCGGCGCGGCATGGGTGACGGATATCTCTAATCCTGAGATCGTTCAAAATGTGGGCTTTTTTGCCGAAGGTGCAAGTCTGGCTTTTGGCATTGGGGGGTATATTAAAGGTTATGGTGACTACATTTACGATGCCTTCCATTCCACCCGCGTTGGTCCTTCTATCCCTGAGCTTGAAGTGAGATCGCCTTGGACGGGACATGGGCGGTATTCGCTTCCTCTACATAATCCTATTGTGAGGGGGCCTTTGGGAGATCGGCTTTCTCGTGAAGTGCACTATAAACCCATAGAGGCTCATCTCCAAAGAGAATCATTAACGACCTGGACCAACCCGCGGAAGGCTTTGCCCACGGAGCCCGATCGGCTTCCTGAGTTGACTTCAAAACTCGACCGATTCCTTGCGGATTTTGAAGAGGCGCTTCATGCTTCCACCAATCGTGGCTTAATAGAACACGGGAAGGCTTTGAGAGATGGGGCGGAAGTTTTGAGGGAACTTGGCAAGACGCTTGATGCGGACCCCGACTCGCAGTTGGAACAAAAGGCAGCGGTAATGGAAAAATTTGAACTCAAAAGACATCTTCAACAACTGGTTGGGCTTTGCAGGAGGCGGGCGCTTGCCCTTCAACTCATCGAGCGCTTGAAAACAAAGGGGGAGGTGGCTGTGGACTCCCGTGCTGCCTTTGATGAGGCGAATGTGAAATTGGCGAATTTTCATGGCATTAAACAGAAGACCGGCTTGCCTGCTGGAGAGGAGAGCTTGCGGGATAGTCTGACTCAGGCAAAAAAGGCCTATTCCGACCTTGTGAGCGGGATCGTTATTCTTATTGAAGAAAGCCGCAGAGAGCTGGAAGAAGTTTTGAATGCGGAGGGTGAGGGGCGCTTGCTCAGTGAGGAGGAGTTGGATGGAGCGGTTGGGATTGGAGAAACGGCTAAGCGAATGGGCATGGCGGCGCGAAGGGTGGGGGCGCGGACGGTGGGGACGCGGACGGTGGGGACGCAGAAATAGGATTTGAACATATGGGTTTTTCTTGTCTATTCAAATGGTGTGTACGCACTCACCTTTTGTGTTATTATCAGGTTAAGCACTGCCAAGTGGGGACCCTTTAACCCCCTCTTTTATGGACTTACAAAATGGTGAGATTGCGGCGGACTCTGCGCGGATGGCGCGAGCCATCGTGGAGGCCGCCGCGCCGGCGGATCTTTCGGATAAAGATTTATATGCGCGGTGCCAGGAATATGGTCTGAACGCGCGGGTGTGGCGGCGGCGCTTTGCCGGTTTATTGCCCGAGGTGATGCAGCGGGAGCTGCATCGGCGGCGGGGCCACGCGTCCATCTACGAGTTTGCGTTTAAACTGGCGGGCATGAGCGGCTCCAGTGTGGACAAGGTTTTGCATTTGGCGGAAAAACTTGAAGATAAACCGGCGCTCCGTGAGCAGCTCATGAGCGGCTCGCAAGGGTGGTCCAAACTTGAAAAAGTGGCTTACATTGCAACGGCTGAAACGGACAAAGCGTGGGCGGAAAAGGTGGAGGGGATGGGCACTTACGCGCTGGAAGCTTTCGTTCAGTTGAAGCGGCGGGAGGGGGCCTTTACAGAAAGTGAAACTGTTGACGGGCAAACTCATATGAGTGAGCAGGAACATAACTTTCGTACAGAGCAATGGGGTAGTATGAGTTTTCCGGTTTCTCCCGAGGTTGAGAAAAAACTCAGACTCCTCAAGTACCAACTGGAGCGGGAGAAGGGGGTAACCTTGACCTTCAATGAAGTGTTTCGGGCTCTTTTAGCGCAAGAGGCTGGGGGCGGAGGACAGGCTCAAATGGTTATTCAAGTGTGTCCGGAGTGTGCGGCGCGAAAAGCGTCCGAGGCTCAGGGCCGCGCGATCCCGGCGGCGGTGAGGAGGGTGCTGCACGCCAAATACAAAGGCTACTGCGGGTTTTCCGGTTGCGCGCGGCCGGCCACTTCCCTGCACCACACGCGGCGGTTCTCCCTAAACCAGGGGCATGACCCCCAATTCATCGTTCCTCTCTGCAAAGCGCATGAGCGCCTGGCGCATTCTGGACTCATCGAAAACGAAGAAGAGCCGCCGGAAAAGTGGCGAGTGCTCGAGGCGGCGGACCGGAGGCATCCCAAATTCTCCATCGATCAAAAAGTGCAATCCTTCCGCACAGAAGCTATACTTGGCGCACATCGGGCGCCGCTCACCCCCTCTCCATGATTTACACCACTCTACAACTCGCCGAGAATGAAGCTTCCATGTTGAGGGCCTACGCGGTGCTCAGCAAAAACAGCCGTGGGCGAAAAGTTCCGGAGAGCACGGACCCTCAACGGCTCCCCTTCCAAAAGGATCGGGACCGCATCATTCACTGCCGCGCGTTTCGGCGGCTCAAAGAAAAAACACAGGTTTTTGTGCCGCACTATGGTGATCACTATCGCAATCGGCTCAGCCATAGCCTGGAGGTTTCTCAAGTGTCACGGGATCTTGCGCGCACCCTGGGCCTCAATGAAGACTTGGCGGAAGCCATCGCCCTGGCCCACGACCTCGGACACACGCCTTTTGGCCACGCGGGGGAGCACGCGCTCAACGAATGCATGCGTGAGTATGGACTTTCTTTTGAACACAACGAACAGAGTCGGCGCATCGTGGAAGAACTGGAAGAGGTGTACCCCAAATTCCGCGGACTGAACTTAAGTGTGGAAGTGATTGAGGGGCTCATGAAGCATCAAACTTCTTGGGACAATCCGACGGGGGGCGAGGCCATTCGACCCTCCTTGGAGGCGCAAGTGGTCAATATGGGCGATGAAATTGCGTATCAAAATCATGACATTGATGACGGGCTCCGCAGTGGGCTATTTACTGAGGCGGACTTGGGGAAACTGGAACTTTGGAAATGGGCGAAAGAGGCTTCCGATCAAGCGGATGGAGTGATTGAGAATGAGAAAATACGCATCGCCAGAATTGTGAGCAAGATGATCAGTTTGATGATTTGGGACATTGCGGAAGAGGCGAGTCGCTTGATCACGCTCCATGACATTCGTACGCTTCAGGATGTCTACTCGTGCAAGGAAAAGCTGGTGTATTTTTCCGATGGAATGATGCGGGCCAATAAAGAACTTAAAGAGTTTTTGACGACCCGGCTCTACTTCCACCCCGAAGTGCTGAGGCACTCCCAACATGGGGAAAGGATCATTAAAATCCTGTTCAATCATGGCATGAAAGAATGGCAACTTGCCCACCCGGGAGAAGATGTGGCAGTGGGGGCGCAAGTGGTCAGAGACTACTTGGCGGGGATGACGGATCGTTTTGCCGAGCTCCAAGTCCAGGAACTCGAGGGACTTTAGGGCCCGTTGAGACTACGGGGGCCATGGGGGCCGCAGGGGCCATGGGGGCCGCGGAGGTGGGAGCGGCGGCGGGAGTGGGGAGCTGTTTTTCTTTGAGCATTTCCATGAGGACTTTTTGTTTGACCAAGGCGCGGAGGCTGGAATCGCCCATGGGTTTTTCTTCGGACTGGAATAGTGAAGTGAACGAGTGTTCGAGATTGTCGAGCTTTTGTTTGTCCATGGCTTTGGCCTGAAAAAGTTGGACCACCTTGTTGTCGGGGTCACGCAGGAGGAGGCGCTGGCAAATGTCCACTACATCTTTGTAACGGCCCTCGCGCGTCCACATGCCCAAGAGTTCAAGCACCGTATCCACATCGCGCCGCGCCATGGAGCCACTGCGGCCGGTGGAGGCGAATACAATGGCACCGGCTTTGTGCGCCAAAAGGTAGAGGAGATAAACAAAACCGAGCGCCACCAAAATGACCACCGGAAAAAACATATTGAATTCGAGGAAAGAGTTGAACACGGCATGAATGAGCATGGCGATGCACAGTCCCTTAATCAGCATGAGCTGTGAAAAAGCCTTGGCTTCGTCGGTGCCGAGAACTTTGGACAGCACGCGCACCCCAAAAGACCGTTCTCCCATCCACAATTTGGTCTCCATAATGGGATGAGCGAACTTGGAAATTCCATAAAAATATCCATAAATCCCCGAGAACACCATGTGGGCGCAGACCGTGAAGAGGGAGCGAAAAATCATGACCGGGAGTAAGCCCACCACGCCGCTTTGCTTCCACACTTCCATAAAATAAAAAATATTCTCCGTGAAGGCGAAACCGAGCCCCGCCAGGATTGAATATTTTACCGCGTCGTTGATGGTTTGGATTCCAATGCGTGTTTTACCGATGATGCGCACCACTCCACTTTTTGTGAGTTCCTCCAGAATTCCAACCACCACCAAAGACAAGATCGCGGCAAAATGCACCTCAGTGATGTTCTGTTCAATGGCGTTATAAATATTGAGTACCGGGAAGCGCACCCACAAAAAATCGTACAAAAGAACCAGGGGGAGAACCGTGAGTGTGCCCAAGAAAAAGGCGAGCAAGAGGGGCCATCGCGAAGTCTTCCGTCCTTTAAATAAAAGTACGGACCAGATGAGGGCAGGGAGAGCGGCTAGAATAATTACGATGGCGAGCCGGATCCAGTCGTCTTGTGTAAAGCTACTGAACATGTCACTATTTAACCCGATGATTTGCCCTAAATGCAAATATAAAGCCACTTCGGTGGTGGACTCTCGAGAAGCCAATGAAGGCCGATCGATTCGACGAAGGCGCGAATGTGAGGAGTGCGACTACCGTTTCACCACTTTTGAGAAAGTGGAAACCGCCAATTTTATTGTGGTGAAAAAAGATGGCTCGCGGGAAAGTTACGACCGCAGCAAGGTGGAGCATGGCGTGTGGCGCGCGTGTGAGAAACGCCCCGTGACCCAAGAACAAATCAGCGGCATGATCGACCGCCTGGAGGAAGTGTGGAGCACCAGCGGCAAAGAAATCCCCGGTGACACCATCGGCCGGGATGTGATGCACGCACTCAAAGTCATCGATGAGGTCTCTTATATCCGCTTCGCTTCCGTGTACCGCCAGTTTAAAGATGTGGACGAGTTCAAAGAAGAGCTCAATAAATTGTTGGGGAAGTAGGAACTATTTTTCTTGAGCAAGGTGCGGTTTTATGGCGGCGGTGGCTCTCATTTTTCGGTATGCCTTGGCTTCAATTTGTCGGATACTTTCACGCGTTAAATCCATCTCCTTTCCAATGTCTTCCAGGCTCGACCCCTCGGGATCTCCTTCCAGACCAACCCGACGCCTTAGAACATACCGCTCCCTTTCCTCCAACTCTGCAGCGTCCATGAAGTCTCGAATAAAACCACGCAATTCTCTGCGCCTTGTTTCAAGCTCCGGATCAGAGGCTTGGTCGGTTCTTAGACGGCCGATTATGGATAAACCCTCTTCGTCAGCGCCCGGGGCCGGTTCCAATGGTAAAGTTCCTTTATTGAGTTGGAGTACATTCAATAAGGTTTTTGGAGTCACTTTGAATTCTTTGGCCAGCTCTTCGAGGGTTGGCTGGCGCTTGTGAGTTATTAAGAAAAATTTTCTGTATTCCCGGACACGATTGATCAGTGCTGCTCTGTAGACTGGTAAACGAATGGTACGGCTTGTGTTCTCTATAGCCCGCACAATGCTTTGACGAATCCACCAAGTCGCATAGGTGGAAAACTTGATCCCACGACTATAATCGAATTTTTCTACCGCCTTCATTAAGCCCAAAATCCCCTCTTGGACCAGATCGTCAAATGGGAGTCCACGGTATTTGTACTGATTGGCGACACTGAGCACCAGACGGGAATTTGCCTTGATCATTTCGAGCCTGGCGAGTTCACTATTCGCCCCCCCTTCTTGGATCATCCTACCCAATTCCGTCTCATCTTCACGATGAAGGAGTGGGACAGCTCTCAACGCTTCACGGTAAGTGTCGGGTTTTTGGAGGGCCATACTGCTGATATTAGTTGCCTATTAAACACTTTGTTCGGTTTTCTTGCAAGTTTCTTGTTTTTTTGGTATAATCTTTTGAATACAAAAACAAAAAGACCATGCTGCCCCGTCCCTGTAAAAACTTAATCCGCCGCCCCTTGCTTACTATTTTCTTTGCTTCGTTTACCTTCGTTGTGACCCTTTTGTTGGGGATCTTTAATAATGATCATCTGCAGGTTTCTCTCTTCAATAAGCCGCTTGTGGCGGCAGTTGGAGTTTATTTTGATACCGTGGTGCGCATCGATCCGGAAGCCTACAGCCTGGATGGAGAAGTGTTGGAAGCCAGCGCCGTGCTCGGCAAATATGGCGAGTGGTCCTTTTGCCAATATGAAATGCCCGAAACGCCTGAATACAGCGTGCAACTCAACGGGGTGGAGGTGGAAGAAGGCATACAAGGTGGACAGGTGTTCAGTGTGAGCATGAGCTTTGTGAACGCCGGAAACACTCGATTGTTTGCTGATGACGCCAATTGTTACGGACTCCCCGTCTTCAATGTGGGAACCCAAAAAGCCCAAGACCGAGCCAGTATTTTTGGGGATGCGGACCATGCAGTGACCGGATGGGTCGGAACCAACCGCATCCAAATGAGTGAAGACTATGTCGATCCGTGGGAAGAGTTTCATGTTAACTTTCAAAGTGTCGCCCCCATGGGAGACAATATTTATAGAGAATTTTTTAAGGGAGTGATTGAAGACAAGGCGTGGATTGGATCTGACTTTGGTGTGGATATCACAGTGGGAACGCCCACGGAACAAATGCAAAATGATATCAGCTTTGTGACGGATATTTCGGTGGACGCCGGGTCATTGAGCGGATTGGAACGAAGTTTGGAAATTGTGCTCGCGGACCAAACCATGTTTGCTAAATTTGGTGACATTGCGGTGTGGAGCATGCCGGTTTCCAGTGGAGCTTGGGCCACCCCCACGCCCCGTGGAGCTTACAAAGTGCTCACCAAACAAGAACTTCGCGTGGGACAAGCCTACCCCAATTACCGCATGCCTTACTTCCAATTGTGGGACTGGCGAGGATACGGAATTCACGCGCTTCCCTATTTGGTCAACGATGGCGGAACCTTTTGGTCCGAAGCTTTGGAACACATCGGAACGCCGGTGAGCCACGGTTGTGTGCGCACCTTGCCGGAAGACGCTGAAACCGCGTACAACTTTACGAACATCGGCACGCCGGTGAATATTCGCTAGTCACGCGCTAAATTTTTTGCAGGCGCACCTTAAGAATGGTGCTGCGGAGCATTTGTAAAACCGTGAACTTCCATCCTTCAAACACAACGGATTGGCCTTCTTTGGGGAGATGACCCAATTCTTCAATAATAAAGTAACTCACGGTCTTGTAACCCGGGTGAGTGAATTCCACTTCCATGAGTTCCGTCAGGTCGTCCAGCTCGGTGCGGCCGCTGAGTTCGTAGTCGTGCTGTCCGAGTTTTTTAACATTTTCCTCCGCGATGTCTTGTTCATCTTCAATCTCCCCCACCAACTCTTCGAGCAGATCCTCCATGGTCACGATGCCCAGCGTTCCTCCGTATTCGTCCAAAACCACCGCCATGTGTGTGCGGCTCTTTTTAAACTGTCTGAACAGATCTTGAACTTTCATGGAGTGAGACACCTTGAGCGGCGTGAGCAACTTGATTTGTCGCAAACTGGTGTGCTCCGGATCCTCCTGCGTGTGAACTTGTTTGAGCAGTTCTTTGATCGACAAAATGCCCACAATATTGTCGATATTGTCGCGATACACGGGGATGCGCGTGTGCGTGTGGTGAACCACAAACTCGCTCGCCTCATCCAATTTAAAGGTTTCGGGCAGCGCATCCACATGGACGCGCGGAGTCATGATGCCTTCCACGGGAATATCGTTGAATTCCAAGGCATTTTCGATGAGTTCCAGTTCGTGTTCGTCGATGCTTCCTTCTTCCGCTCCAATGGAAGCCATGGCGATGAGTTCTTCATCGGTGACTTGAGCCTGTTTGGATGAACCGAGTACGCGCAAAATCAGATTTATAAAGCGGTCCAAGAGCCAAACGAGTGGCGTTAAAATCCACACAAAAACACGGATGGGCGGTGATAGGAAGAGCCCCACGCTTTGTGCGTGCACGCTGGCTAAAGACTTGGGGAGGGCTTCGCCAAAAATAAGGCTTACGATGGTGAGTATTCCGGAGACGATTCCCAAATAGATGGAGTCGAATCTTTCCGTGACCAAAACCGTGGCCACCGCAGCGGCAAGCGTATCCACGAACTGATTCCCAAACAAGACCGCGATGAGCGTGCGGTGATAATTCTTCTTAAGCCAATCCAATTGCTGTGCCCCGGGTTTCTTCTCCTCAAGCAAAGTTCGCACCTTGGCCGGAGACAAGGAATTGATTGCCGTCTCAGCCGCCGCAAAGAATGCGGAGAGGAGAACGAAGAGTGCTATGAGGCCGAGTCCTAGGGCAGGATCCAAGTTGTGATTTAAAAAACAAACGAGAGTCTAACATATTTTGACCTCGTCTCACAAGTGGCTTATAGTTCCCGCATGAAAATTCTAGCACAAGAGTTCAAAGCTGTTTTTTGTCAGGCGGTGCTGGGGGCCTTCCCCGAACTCAGTCCCGAGGAGGTTTTTGAATCTGTTGGGCTGGAGGAACCCAAAAATAAAGATCACGGAGATTATGCGTGCAGTGTTGCTTTTAAATTGAGCAAACGATTTGGAGAAAACCCTCGAACCATTGCCGAAAAGGTTATTGAAAATTTCCCAAAGGATTACCGCGTGGAGTCGCTGGAGTTTGCGCCGCCCGGTTTCATCAACTTAAAACTCAGTGATGAATATTTGGCAGAGATGCTCAAACAATTGGAGCAAGGTTTTAGCGTGGAGACAGGGGCGGGGCGGTCCGAGGATCACGATAAACCTGTGATTGTGGAATATTGCGCCACCAATGCCGCCAAACACATGGGTGTGCACCACATTCTTTCCACCGTGATTGGAGATACCCTTGCGAACTTGTTGGATTTTATGGGCCATGCCGTGGTGCGCATCAACCATTTGGGAGACTGGGGTATGAATTTTGCAAAGCTTATTTACGCCATTGAAGTGTGGGGCGATATGAATGAAATCCACAAACACCCCAACGATGAATTCACTCGGCTGTATGTGAAGTTTCATGAAGAGGCTGAGAAAAATCCGGATTTGGAGGAGGAGGCCCGAAAGATTTTTAAAGCTTTGGAGGAGGATATGGAGGAGGCTGGGGCGGACTCGGCTTCGCCAAGGATAGAACTCTGGAAATGGATTGTGCATGAGAGTTTGGAGGATTTGAAGAAAATGTTTACGCGGCTCGGAACCGAGTTCGACCACATCACCGGGGAGAGTTTTTACCTCAAGATGGCGGATGAAATTTTGGAGGAAGGGAAAAAGCGCGGCCTTTTTGTGGAGGGGGAGCGGGGGGCTTTGATTTTTGATATGGGTGAGGGGGAGGTGCCGGCTTTGATTCAAAAGGCGGATGGGACTTCCTTGTATTTGACGCGAGACATCGCCACGGTGAAATACCGCGTGGAGACCTGGCATCCGGAAAGCATTTTATATGTGGTGGACACGGCGCAGTCGCTGCACTTTAAGCAAGATTTCGCCATCGCCAAGGCCCTGGGTTATGACGAAGGAACCGGACTTGAGCATATTTCTTTTGGCCGAATGAGTTTTGCGGACGCGTCCATGAGCAGCCGAAAAGGCAATGTGATTCGTCTGGAATTTTTGCTGGATGAAGCGGTGAAGCGCGCTGCCGAGCTTTCGGGGAATCGCGGTACCGAACTCCCCCGGAAAGATTTTGCAGCCGCGGCTGAAACGGTGGGCGTGGCCAGTGTGAAGTACGCCATTTTGTCGCAAGACCGAAACAAAGACATTGTCTTTGATTGGGATAAAATCATTACGCTCGAGGGCAATTCCGCACCTTACCTGCTCTACTCGTATGCCCGTGCCCGCAGCATCGCTGCCAAGGTGGGCGACCTTCCTTTGAGCGGGATGCCGGAGCTCAGCAAGGAATCGGAAAAAAATATTGTGCGCCATTTGGTGAAATTTCCGGATGTTTTGCAGCGAGCCCTGGACGAACGAAAACCCCACGGCATTTGTACGGCGCTTTATGAGCTCTGCCAAGAATTCAACCGCTTTTATGGAACCACTTCGGTGGCCGGCGCCGAAACCGAGCTCCAAAAACGTAGCCGCCTCGGGCTGGTTTACGCCTTTTCGTATGCGCTCAAATCAGGCCTCAGTGTCTTGGGGATTCCGGTGCTGGAGAGGATGTAGAAAGCTCTCGGCCTTTGCCCTTCATCTCCATCCAAAATTCACGCTTGTAATCCTCAAAGAATTCAAGTGCATCTGTATCGTTGGCCTCAAAAGCACCCTTGCCCACCGCCTCAAACGCATCTTTTTTGATTTTGAGATTTTCGT
The DNA here is from genome assembly GCA_041661045.1 of Candidatus Gracilibacteria bacterium. Lineage (NCBI taxonomy): Bacteria > Candidatus Altimarinota > Candidatus Altimarinota bacterium. The sequence goes on from JBAZVE010000001.1 coordinate 356,191, forward strand.
AAGCGGCGAATATAGCCTCCATCTTGCCACTCAATTCAGCATCGCTGGCAACCATTTCTTTCATTGTGGCAATAAGCTTGTCCGGTGACTTGTCGCCGGTTGCAAAATAATCTCTACCCTCGGCCCAAATGCCATCCCACATGCTGCTGGCCAGTTCGCTGAGTCCTTTTGCGGTCGTGGCCTTATCTTTTAGGGCAATCATAAAATCGTAGAGTTTCAACAAGAGGCCTCCAGCCGCACCCTGTAGGTCGGCAAAGGCCAGCTGAACGGCTTCCACTCTTTCTTTTACTTCCCGCTTTGCTGCAGTTTCCACCGCGGTCGGAAAAGCCTCTACCGCTTGTGTGCCCACATAGCCAAGACCTCCAATGGTTGCCACGCCCACAGCCCCGATCCCCACCCATGTCATGGCCTTCGACACGCGAGATCTGAATGTATCCATCCATGTTCTTGGTTCTGCGGCACTGAGCTCAGCCTCAATGACATCGAGAGCGTCGCGTGCTTGGGGTGACAATTCGGCCTCCTTGAGCCTTTTTACTGCCGCCAATGTTTCCGCTGCTTCATCCATTTAGATCTTCTTTATGATTAAATCGACTTATTAATTCAGCGATGTCCATCTTGATCTCCTCTTTCACTCCGCCCCACACGGCATTTAGGACTTTTTCCTGGTCGAATTTTCCGTATTCGCGCTTGGCGATTTCTTTGATGTGATCCAGCGCTTCATCGGTTTTCATTTTGGCATAATTGAAACTGGTTTTTGTGTTTTCCCACTGCACCGCAAGTTCAGGGTGTTTTTGCACAATTTTTTCGAGATTTTGGTCAAGATGCCGCACCAAGTTGTCCGGTGACCAGTTTTTTTGCGTGAGGAGCTCCTGGATGTCCTTTAAAAGGCCCAGGCCGCCCGCCGTCACCAACTTGAGGCCGTCACGCCACGAGTCCGGGCGAATGATTTGGCTTAGGAAAGCCTTAAAATCCTGTCTAAACTCCTCCGCTGCCTCCCCCGCCGAAAGCACGGCGCTTCGCGCCTTCTCTTTGCTTTCTTCCAGATTGAATGGGAGGGATGGATTCATGAGAAACGATCTTCTTATTGTAGCACAATTCTCCATTCAGAGGAAGATTTACTTGCTTGCAGAAAGCGAAATCCCTAGACTGTGGTGGCTCTTTTAAATTGAGGGGTAACAGGCGGGGACAGAGGAACACTCTGCGCTCCGCGCAGTAGGAGAGGTGGCCGAGTGGCCGAAGGCGGCGGTTTGCTAAACCGTTATACGGTGTTAAAGCCGTATCGAGGGTTCGACTCCCTCCCTCTCCGCCATTATTTTTACCAGTAAAACTATTCTAGGTTGTATTGTCTTTTTGCTGTTTTAAGCCAGCCCTTGGCCGCAAGAACATTTCCCGAGAGGTATTGAGCATCGCGGTGTGGCGGCAAACTGCTGATCGATTGTTCAAATAGCCTAGAAGCCGCGTCGATTATATCCGCCACAGTACGCCTGTATGCTGGGTTGACTTGGCCGCGAAAAAGTAAACTCTGCATGTAATCCAGTGGAGACCCCATCGCTTCCGGATCAATTGCTTCTAAACTAACAAGGCCAGCTACCCCTCTGATAAAGTCAAATAATTTATTCCACTCCTCTAGCAAAGCTGGAGATAATCTTGAATCAAGGTTGCGTGCGTACACAGCAGGATTCCTCAGAGTAATTTCAATGCTAGTAAGCGGGTCTGCACCCAATTCGGGCTTACCGCTTGTGTATAGTTCCGTCCATTCTTCTGCAACTTCAACCTGTGCACGGCCAAGGTCTGCCGGATTAGTGGCCAAATTATTTATTCTTCCCTACTATCTGTTCCACCGTCTGGTTGGGAGATACTGAGTGGCATAATTTATGGTTTAAAAAGCACATTGTACGCTTTTTCTGTGCTTCCGTCAAGCGTCTGCGGGCTCTGGGCTATTGGAAGAGCTCATTTCAAAATCTAAATGGCTTACTTAAGCCATAAATTGAGGCAAAATCTGTGCCCGGGCACATGTGTTTTTGCGAACTTCTTGAGTCATCAAAATGTTTAAAAAACCGTGTCTGGTACCCTTTGGTAATCCCACATGAATCGTGTATGATGGTCCACGACGACTTTTTAACCTCACACAAAATGGATTTGATTCAACAGCTCAATTGGCGTTACGCAACGAAAGGGTTTGATCCGGCGCAAAAGTTGACGGAGGAGCAAGTGGCTTCGCTTAAAACGGTGCTGCAGCTTTCGCCCTCTTCTTTTGGATTACAGCCTTATAAAATTGTGCGAGTGAAGAGTGCGGAAATGCGGGCCAAGCTGCGCGAGGTGTCTTGGGGGCAGCCTCAAGTGACCGATGCGGCGGATCTTTTTGTGCTGTGCCGACGAGATAAAATCGATGAGCATTATGTGGAGGGATTCATTCAATTGAGCGCGACCACTCGTGGAGTTGAGGCCTCCAGCTTTGATGCTTATAAACAGATGATCCTCGGTTTTGTGAGCGGACTCACCCCGGAGACTTATGCCGTTTGGGCCGACAAACAGGTTTATTTGGCGCTTGGCAATTTACTCACCAGCTGTGCCGTGATGAACATCGATGCCTCTCCCATGGAAGGCTTTGATGCGTCCAAGTACGACGAAATTCTGGAACTTCCTGCAAAAGGGCTCCACGCCACGGTGATTTGTGCCGTTGGAATGCGCTCCGCTGAAGACAAATATGCCGGTGCCAAGAAGGTCCGCTATTCCCAGGAAGAACTTTTCCTTGACTTGTAAGGAAAATCCTGTAGAATTGACCGTGTTGTATTTCCGTTCAGTCAAAGCAAATGTCTTTTACACTCACGGCGGGTCGAAATCACAAAAATAAGTCCATTATTCTAATTTCACATATTTATGCAAACTAAAAAATTATTCGTTCGAAATCTTCCTTTCAATGCAACGGAAGACCAACTTCGTGAGTTCTTCATGCAATTTGGAGCTGTTGACACCGCTGTGATCATCAAAGACCGTCAAACCGGTCGTAGCAAGGGATTCGGATTCGTAGAAATGTCCACTATGGAAGAAGCTGAAGCGGCTGTTGCGCAAGCAGGAGACGGTCAGATGACCATGGGAGAACGACAAATCTTCGCAAACGAGGCTCAACCTCGCGAAGAACGACCTCGACGAGACGATCGTTACTAAGAACGAACCCGAAAGGGTTTGCTTATAAAGAAAGGCGGGCCTCCGGGTCCGCTTTTTTTGTTGAGCGAGACCAGATTTTCTAAAAGAGCAAAGGCATTCCGCTAGGCACCTTTTTAAGGTTTGATATAATGCTTTTTGTACCTTTATCCTTAACTCCACCGTTTATGATGGCATGGAAAGGATGCGGCGTTGTCCACAATATCGCCGCTGCTCTCGTCCTCATCGGAGCCCTCAACTGGGGTCTCATCGGGGTTTTCGAATGGAACCTCGTGAGTGAGCTTCTTGGAAGCTGGCCAGTTGTAGAACGCGTCGTCTACATTGTTGTAGGTGTTGCGGCTCTTGTTCAAATTGGCGGGTGCTGGTGCACCGCTTGCAAGAGAAAATAGTTTTTTTAAAGAGGGCGTAACTTTCCGTTGCGTCCTTTTTTTGTGCCGACTGTGCCGCTTGTGCGGTGCCTAAAATCGCCCTGAGGCTCCACCTCCCCCAAATCCTCCGCCGCCAAAGCCGCTGGAGCCTCCTCCTCCAAATCCTCCGCCACTCCGGCCGCCGCCCATCCAAAATCCACTACCCTTGGGCCCTTTGATTTTTGAGAAAAGAAAGGTGGAAAGAATGAAATCCACAAAAAGTCCTCCAAGTGCGCCGATTCCGAGTCCAAGCCAACCTCCCGCAATCACGCCAAAGATTCCTCCAAAAATTCCGCCCATCCACCATGCTTTGGTGCTGGAGAACCAACTGAGCAGAGCCCAGCCGAGCGGGAGAATGAGGAAAAGAAAAATATCCAGAAAGTTTGCGATGGGAACATCAGACGCCGCAGACTCTTCAACGGTGAACGGCTCGCCGCGAGCCAAAGCCTCCAACTCCGCAACACTTTCCAATACCCCTTGATCGTAATTTCCTTCTTTAAAATAGGGAGTGGCCACTTTGTCTAAAATCAGGTAGGACTGGAGGTCTGTGATGGCGCCTTCGAGCCCATAGCCCACTTCGATTCGCATTTCTCTGTCTTCCGGGACGATCAAGAAAACAAGTCCGTTGTCCAAACCCTCCTGCCCCACTCCCCATTCGCGGCCCAACTCCAAAGCGTAACTTTCGATGGGGTAGTCGTTGAGTGTTGGAATGGTGACAACCACCATGCCGGTGCTTGTTTCGTCGGCCAGTGTGCTGAGCTGTACTTGCAGAGTAGCCTCTGTGGTGTCCGAAAGCACGCCGGCTTCATCCAAAATATACCAATCCTCACCCGCGGGCCCAGTTGGGCGCGCGGGGAGATCGATAGCGGCAAAAGCGGTTGAGATGAAATCCATTATTCTCCGATTTCAAATTCAATGACTGGAGCGTCTTCCGTACCTTCGTCCGATTCAAACAGCGGATAAGCTTCAAATCCAAGCATTCCCGCAAACATGGCGGTGGGGAACACGCGTAATTTTACATTGTAAACGGTGGTGGCGTCGTTGTAATCCTTGCGAGCCACGGCCACACGGTTTTCACTGCCTTCGAGTTCAATTTGAAAGGATTGGAAACTTTCGGTGGCGGTGAGTTCGGGGTATGCCTCAACCGTTACCAGCAGGCGAGAGAGAGCGGAGTCGAAACTTTGAGTCGTGGCCATTTGCTCTTCGATGCTGGCGTTGGGATCTCCTGCCGTTTGCGCCCATGCACTGCGCGCTTCGGTCACGGCGATGAGGGTTTCTTGTTCAAATTCCGCAGTGGCTTCCACGGTGGGAAGAAGCTGCGCCACAAGATCGCTACGGCGTTGGTATTGCACCTCCACCTGCGCCCAAGTGTTGTTCACGGTTCCTTCTTGAGTCACGAGCCCGTTGTAAAGTCCCATGAGCCAGAGTGCAAAAATAACGAGTAGAGCCAGAACTCCTCCAAGCACCAAGAGCCCGGTGGACGAGCGTTTTACTGCTTTTGCCATAGTGTGATTATTAAGGATTATGTGTGCATCATAACAAAATTCCATTGAAATCCAAAGCCAGTCTCTGTACCTTGAGGCGGCTATGGTTGTCGCTTACGCGACCTCATGGCTTAGCACTAACAGGAGCCAATTGGGCTCCGCCCAATAGGAGAGATGGCCGAGTGGTTGAAGGCGGCAGTCTTGAAAACTGTTAAGGGCGCAAGCTCTTCGGGGGTTCGAATCCCTCTCTCTCCGCCAGGAGCTAAAAAAGTAGCTGGCCCAAAGGGTCAGATAGTTTTTTGGTGTCTGCGCAGCAGACTGAAGAGGGGGATGAAGCGAAGCGTCTATCCCTCTCTCTCCGCCACCGTAGACGAATTGATTCTAAAGCAGAACATGGAGAACGGTTGTCGTCAGTACTACCTGTCTTCCGTCAATTTGAAGACCGAAACATGGTATATGTCTTCCCATCCCCCTGCATACCTACCTTTAGCATAGACCGGGGTGTACCAAGTCTGAGGGCCTTGACGATTTCCCCATACATCTCTACGACCTATAATAGTGTTAGACCTATTCTCGATGAAATTTCCTCGCTCCCAGTTTGTTTCAGGATTCCAAGTTGCCAACGCAAAATGAAAACCACCTTCTTGTCTGGGTAAGCGGTGAAGATTAGTCTCTTCCAATGGGTATTCTATAACATATGGCGATGTACCTATCACCACTTGGCGTGTTCGAACTACCTCGGCTCCTTCATCCCTTTCATTTAAGCCGGTAACAAAAAAAGCTGTCATCATTCCTCTACCGGGGATAACCAAAAGACCACTATCGTTTTTTTTAAGAGGGCCTGTCCATGGTTGGAATTTGAATGGGTGAGCTTGATTAGTTAGTACTGCCTGAAGTGAGGGGGGAAGCTTGGCTAGTTCATTTTCATCCAGACACTCTTCAAAATCTAACACTTGTGGTGGTAAATCCGAGCGCAAAGGACCAAGAGGACTATGAACAGCTAACCGATTTTCTACAAGATGTTCAGCTACTGTTACGAGAGCTCCGTCTGGATTCGACACGAAGAGAGTTCCTACACCAGTGGGTAGCGTGATTGTGACCTCTCCATCCTCCACCCTCGTTTGCGCGAAGTGCCCTACTAAAGTATCTAACTGTCCAGAAGGCACGATGGGTGGCTCCTGTAAATGGCCTTCAACTTTGGGCGCTTCCGCCCCATTTACTCGTATAAAGATTTTTTTTGTAATATCACATTGCCGTTCATGGCTGAGCCATGATAATCGAGCTCTAAGCAGTTGAGCCTCCATTTCATTTTGTGCCATGTAGAAGAGCTGTTCAGTTCCAGTCAGTTGAGAGCCACTGAGTCCTCCTATCCACTGTTCGAAATCAGACAATAGTGTTTCCCTAATGGTAAGTTCCATCAAGGGCTGTGGTCCATTAGGTGCGGCGATAACTTCTCTGATTTGTGACACTGGTTTCACGGTTAAATCTTTAAGAGGCTATAGACAAGTAGTATATGCTACCTGCTTATTCGAGTTTGTCAAAACTTTTTTGCGAGACATTGAACTCTGTATGATTAGCCTCGATAGCGGTTCTAAGCTTGCCTAGTCACATAACGACATAGGTGATTTTATAGCATGAAGCTGCTCCATTTGAGCCATGCACTCGCGCCATTCCTCTGTTGTCATTGCAAGGAATGAAGGGTGCCCCACACGATTAACCAGATCTAGATTCCTCTCTATTGTACGAGTATCTACGCCTCCTCCAGCCAACAAACGGAGTTTTTCCTCGGTAATATGAAACAAGTAAACACGAGGGATTCGATCAGAATATGTAGAATCTCTATACCTAGGATCCTGTCGACAAAGTGGAGCAAGTGCTTCAAACCAAGTCGCCGGCTTCTTTTCTAATTCAGGGATTTCGTCGTGATATTTACTATAAAACTGAGCTGTTTCTAATGGGAGTTTTGCCGCAGCCGCACGAGCTGCTTCATCTAGAAAAGGTGTATCTTGAAGCAAAACAGCATTGTAATCTTGGACAGCACTGTTCACGAGCTGATCACTTAGCGAGTGTCCCTGATTATGCCGATCCACTAAAAATTGGAATATTCCCTCGGGGAAAACAAGAACCCTTTCCAAACAGTCAGCAGAAAGGACTTCTATAGTTTGCTTCCCCAATTTTTCTACCCTAGACATGACATCTTCCTGCTTGCTTAAACGCCAAAGTAGATTTAGTTTTGGCAATCCCAAACAAGAAATTTCAGTTGGGGTCCAGAGCAAAAGGATTGCAGGGGAAATCTGACTGACTGCAGTCCGCATAGCTTGAAATGGCTCGTGAATCTCGTCTACATAGGCCTTGCGCTGATGTGCTTCTCGCTCAGTGATTATTTCAGAAAGTTCGCCGCAAGTCATCCGAGGCAGGCTGCCCTCAGACACCAAAGACTTGGCTTCTTCATCGGTTAAGAGGCTCAGTTGCTTAAAAAAGGCTCCCGGGGCAATCAGACTCAAATCCACCGTGCTAGCTTTATAGTGGTGATCCTGTCCAGACTCCTCATCAGTAAAAGTCGTCGTCCTAGTTATTTTTTTCTTGAGAACCTCATCTTCTAATAATGATTCTCGAGTGCAGAGGCTAACTAACAGATCACAGGGAAGTATAGCAATGAGAGAGGGTCTCAAAGGACGCATGTAGAATAACAATGTGGGTCGAAGAATCGGAAGTGGCTGAAGAAAGAAATCCACATTCAGTTCCTTGAGTTGATCTACTGAAAATTCTCCCAATTGCTGGATCACGAATGGGTCCATTTGCTTTATTCGTTCTTTTCCTAAAAAATCCAAAGACTGGGGCGACATCCTCCTCAGGTAAAGTACCTGCTCTGCGGTTAAGCTATTTATCCACTCCAGCCCTGCTTCCTTTAAAAAAGATGCTCTTTCGCGTGCTGACCATGCACTGAGCACTTTTACATGATCACTAGCCAATCGAGGCTCACCCACTCGAAGTCGACTGGTCGTTGACCGCAGTTCATCCCAAATAGAATCATCGTTTGGAGCAACCATTCGTGCAACGGCTCCTGGAGTTTGGCTGACAGCATCAAGAGAAATATTATGAAGCTCTCTGAGTTTTTCCCGAGATAGCCTGGATAAGATTGGCCAGCTTATATCATCAGTCAACTTTACTCTTTCTTCCTTCTCCAGGAGAAATCCAAGGCTCGAAAGCCATTCAGACTCCACTGGCAAAAGGGCATGTGGACCTCCTATATGATCGATGTAGCTTGGAGGTATGCTTGAGAAAGAGGAAAGCCACTTCACTCCTTTATGTATCCACTCCTCTACGGGAAGAGAAGCCAGTCGCTGCATGTGACCTAAACTGAGTCTTCCTAAGGAAATGATTTCTTCAGGAGTGAGTTGAGCGAATTGATTTTTTCCTAATTGCTGAAGAACGAGTTCTAGTTGGTCAGCTTGTAAACCCCGGCAGGCCATCAGTTGCGCCTCTGAAAGCTCATTAAGCAAATCCCCCAATGTGTTTTTATGAGTAGCTGAAAGGCACAAGAGTTCAGCTTCACGAGCTTCATGTGATTCGATACTTGGTCTAGGAGAGAGTGGATCCATGTCAAAAAATTAGAATAGCTATAATATTATAATACTTTCATACAACAAGTCAAACTCTACGAAACGAAATCTTGAAGAAAGATGAGCGTGCCGCTGCAGACATGGAGACGGTGGTCTTTTGAAGATTAGACCCTTAGCGAGCAACGGAACGCGCCATCATCATCGTAAGATTCAGCATCCTGCGGTTCCACGCGAGCCCCCCCATAGTAGTGATCACCAAAGAGCGCACTGCCAAAGACTAGTCCGCCGTATTTTGGATTTGGGTTTTCTGAATCAAGCCATACCCAATCATTTTCAGTGTCCATCTCAATTCCCATATCGATCCCAAGAACCTCATAGCGCTCAGGACGAGTCAATTTTACACCACCACCCATCGCTTCTGCTCTTGCAACTGCTTGAGCATAAGTAACTCTTCTACGAGAGTCTGGCAGTTTTGCTGCTAACTCATCAAAAATGAAATCTTCTCCTTCGACTCCAGTCACATCAGGAGCACCTCCTGAATCGTCCATTCGTTTCAAGGCATCAAGTTTTACTGGGTTTGCGCTTAATTTCGCTTCAACTTTTGACCACGCTACCGCATCGTGACAGGCAAGATGGTGTTCATTCTCTTCGTAACGCGCTCTAAGAGTTCCCATAAAAGCAACTTGCTCGGGAGAAAGGTCAGAGGAACCTTCTACTTCTCTTGGTAGACCATCAGAGTCTACTTCAATAAGATCAGCTACAGCTTGACGATCTCTCATTTCAGCAATTACTCGCTTTAGAAGAGCCGTGCCTTCCACACCTAACTTCGCTTGTACCTCTGGATCATCAAGACCAGCATCCGTGGCATCAAGTACAGTTGGCGCAATAGGTACTGCGGTGACATCATCGTTATCGGGACCTTTGGTGATTGCCATGTTTTTAAGTTAAATCTAGTGATTATAGCACATATCCTATATCGCAACAAGCCCCACCCCCTTCCCGTTATACTAGGAAACTAAAATCCGTGAGCCAAACCCGTTTTTGCAAACACATTGAATTGTCTGGATTGTCAGTCCACTATCGACACTTTACTGAAACTTTTTTGGTGAAGACCTCGGGTTGGCTACGATATTACATCTGTTTGACAGGGTCCGCCCTGAGGGGTACGGTCTCTTCTTAGTCTTTTTTCTGTGTTTTATGGCTGATGGTGGACCTTATCATAGGCGTATGGCTCCCAGTGAACACTGTGTTGGATTTTTTCAGCCGGCGCAGCATATAGGTTGGGGAGATGGGGTGGGCCATATGCAGGCCGGGGGAAACTGGGATGAAGTCGTTTTTTTAAACGGAGTGTCGGGGACTCCCTTGGTCCAATTGGATGCAAGCATGCATGCAAAAGAACTGGATGGCTTGAAGGGACTGGATGAGGCCATTCATCCAGATCTTATGAGTGCGCTCAATGCTGTGCAGGGTGCTCTCAGCCTTCCGTTGACTGAAAGGACTGAAGCGGGAGCCGTGGCTTCGCCCAGCGTCGTCGATTTTCGACATTCCCATTTTGTTTTTTGTGCTCCGCCTGAATTGTGGAATGGTCTGAATTCAAATACAGTTATTGGGCATTTACGAGATTTTAGGAAACTGTCCCTGATGGAACTCAAACTCCAAAGAGGAAATGGAGGTGAACAACGCTTTCAAGTGATTCGATCTGCAAACAGTGCTATCCCGAAAGAAAGAGGCTATCCCCTTGACCAAGTCTTTGATTCTATTGAGGAGGCTCTGAGCGCCATGCGTGTCTTTATGGATGCTTATTCTACGGTCCCCGCGGAGGCGCTTCCCCCCTTGACTGACAACTTGAATGCCCGGGTTTTTCACTTCTTCCCTACGCAGCTCTGGGGTCAATGTCACCCGAGGGAGTTGAGTCGGAAGTATGTTGCTGGCGTTGGCCCCTCTCGTGAACAGCTCTCACATAGAATAGCCCTTCATCCAAGCCATGAGCCGGCCGCCCCCTTTGTTGTGAGCGACTGGCCTAAGCGGCGCGGTGAGCCTGGAAGTGCGCTGGATAAAACTTGCTATCCAAACCTTGCCGAGGCCGTTGCGGCGATTCGTGGACAGACACCGCAGATTTAAGTTAGAATGGCTCGGATGAAGCATCCTGCACCAGATATTGCCGCTCTTCCCGCTGAGGATTCGAAGCGTTTTGTGGCGGTTTTGAATAAGAAAGTGGAAATTCCGCAGCTCATGAATGCGCTGGGGCATATGGCGGCGGGCACGGCAAGCCTTGTGGGGGCGGAGGATTTGTGTTTTTTGAACTACCCTGATAAGGAGGCCGGCGAGCACTTTGGTGCCTCACACTTCCCTTTTATTGTGCTGAAGGCTGAAAACTCCAATCAGATTCGAACGGTGCGCGCGGAGGCGATGCGAAGAGGAATTCCGTTCAATGAATTCACCCGTGGGATGGTGCTGGGGACCGAGGGCGCGCTGGACGCGATGCGCGAAAGCAGCGAAGCGGATCTGGACTATTTTGGCATTTGCCTCTTTGGCGGTACCGAAGAACTCCGGGAGTTTACCGGGAAGTTTTCTTTGTTCCGCTAATATCGTAGGCATCAAATATTTCGGGCCTGACGGCGAGCCAGATGGCTGCGTTTCCAAAAACATGCATAAGCACTTTGCCCTGCTTGACCCATTTTTCCAAGGTCTCCACTGAGGCATTTTGATATCTTGGATCTTCGATTGGCACGGCTTGGATCTTTGAATACATCAGCTTTCCGCTTCTTTTGGAGTGTTCAAGTCTCACTATATAGTAATCGGCACTAGGGAGAGCTTTGACCTTTTCTCTCAGGATCGCGAGGGCTTTGGTTTTTGGGTCTTCAAGTGCTTCGCATGCAAGCCCTGTAGCTTGCATTATTTGGCTTTGATGGGCTGCTTGGTAAGCCCTGAGTGTTTGTGACCCTTGATTCTCTGCTATTCGTTCAAGGACGGGATATGCCTGGGAAGGCAGAAAGTTCTTCAAATGAGTGAGCAAAATTACGAAGTAGGACTGCGCACTCATCGGTTGGCAGAGATCTGGAAGAAGGGCTTCAAAGTCTGCCCGACTCGTGTTTGCAACGAGGAACTTTTTATTTTCCTGAATCGCAATATCTGCTGTGGATACGCTGTCCGGGTTTTTCCTCTCTATTTCTATGTGCCCCTGCAAGCGGGCAACCAATTTTAGGATTAAAACCCTTAACGGCTTCCTTATTTCTTCTTTTCTAAGCTCCTCTGGGCTTTCATCGGGGTCCAGCTTTCGTGCTAATGGGACATCTTTCATTTGGACGCTTCTATCGTTTAAAGTGGTCATTTTACAAGAGACCTGCTTTACTGTCCATTGGACTTCGCCCAAGAGGAGAGATGACCGAGTGGTTGATGGTACCGCTCTCGAAAAGCGGCATGCCTTCGGGCATCGGGGGTTCGAATCCCCCTCTCTCCGCCAGTTTATTTCTTTTTTAGGAATAGTATCTTATAATGGTTCCGCATTAATTTAATCATTTATATATGACAAACATTATTTTAGTAGGCTTTTTGGGAGCGGTGATCAGTGCGCTTGTGGGCACCTTTTGGTATTCGGGTGCAACACCTATGGGAAGATGGCACATGCAATACCTCGGTTTCGACAAGTTATCAAAAGAACAAAAAGAAAAATTAATAAAGGAGGCAAAACCCAAAATGTGGAAAACTTATTTGGCACAAATGGTGCTTTCTTTTGTGACCTCGTTTTTCATCGCTTTTGTGACAAGCTACACTGTTCAAAACGGTGGGCCCGTTAATGCTGTCTACTCTTATGTTATTTTCATTTGGATCGCTTTCACGGTTCCAATGATTGGTCAAAACATCCTCTGGGGAACTTCTGAGGGCGGTCTTGCATGGAAGAGATTCTTTTCAGATAGCTTTTCCAACTTGATCAGCTACCTCATTATCGCGTTTGTGGCCACTTTGATCGTATAAAAGGCGGTTCTAATGTCGTGCACGACTCTCCGCCAATCTCTTCATTCAGCGCCTCCCGCAACCACTGTTATAATTTAGGCTTAGGGATACTACTCCTGAAGGAAGATGAGTAATAATTGGAGCACAAACCTCTGCCTTCAGAAGATCCGTTAAGCGATGCCGAAAAGGGACAGTGACTCCTCCATCAAGGGCTTCAGCATTTATATAATAGACGCGGCCATCAGTAGCTCTTACAGGGATGAAACGGCCGTCAAATGCAGGCCTGTGATCCGGCGATCGGACTTCCACTTGTAAAGGGCCATGTATTGCATCGGGTGCTCTACCATGAAGCAGAGTTAGGGCGGTGAGCACTCCTTGGTCAGAGTAATCAGTAGCAAACGATGATTTCAATGCGACCAATCTTGTGGTTAAACTTGGAAAATTCCCCCATTTAAGTTGGTCAATTTGTAATCCTCCGTCTGGCAATCGGGAACGAGGGTGGCCGCCGTCAAAGCCGTGGTATGTTAGCTGCCGCTTAAAGTCGCCTGTGTGCTCACTGAGATGATGAGCCATGCCCAAATCACCCTCGTCTACTCTTGGCCGAAATGAAGTTCCTTCTATCTCAGTGATACTAGGCTTTATGTTTTTATCCCAATACGCATCCCCTTCTTCTGAGAAATTTGTGGGCTGTTTTGTCATATGGTCAATAAAAATTGATTAAGCTTGTATTCTGAATAAAATTTTAAAAAAGTCAAGAACCGGTGCGCACGCACAGATTTTACTTCGATTTTTGGCTTAAGAAAGCCATTTATATTTTGGAAGTGGCTCGTCGAGCGCTGTTTACGACTACCCACCAGTAAAGACTAATAGTTTTAACCCCTTAGCCAGAGTACCGCACCACAATGATCTAACCGACGGAAAGCACTGCTCTTGAGGACGACCGTCCCACGATTCTCAGGATGGAACGCCACGGTGTACACCATGGACTCATCATCTATATCCTCATCACATTCAAATATCGCACTGCGCCTCCCATCTCCATCTGGACTCATAACATAGTGACCACCCGTGACTACTTCTGAAGCGGCAACAAGACCTTTCTTCTCGAGCTCGCCGGGGTAGACGGGTGCATGATAGCCCGCTGCCTTTACTGCTTGAATAATTTCGGCGGGTTTTGCCCATCGTCCATCAGGAAGTGCCTTTGCTTCTGCATAAGGCAAGAGACGAAGTTCGCCTTTATCGGACGATCCATCTATCCACATTTTAGTCCATCTTGCACTCATAATGTCTTGGCTGCGTTGTCTGATTGCTAACTCGCCATTTTCATACACACCCACTAAACATGCACCTCCCGGCATAGCTGCTGCTTTTTTAAGAAGTTCAGCACCCTTAGCAAGTAATCTTACTTTAAGAGTCTCCCATTTTTGGCCAGCTGTTTTGTCTAGTCTAAGTGCACGGGTATAATCTGTGGGTCCTGCGTTTTCATCGATAAGAACAATCCCTCGGTCAAAATCCCGTCTTAGTTCTTCAAGACAAGCGGCCAACCGTTCATCAAGTCGTTCTTCACTCCCTTCGACATCTCCACTCGCCTCTGCACTTACTCCCTCGTCAGTATCGGCATCTTGGGATTCTCCCCCATCAGGACCATCCATATCTACTCCTGAAGTAGTGTGTCCCACATGTTGAGATTGCAGCTGAATGGACTCTATAAATGCTCTTACCGCTGGGTCAGTTACCTCTATACCATTCAGGGCCTCTTGCAACCTTTGCATGTCCGCACCTAGTTTTTCAGGGTCGGTACTGGCCGGCAAGCCGCCAACTAAGTCTGCGTCTGTGCCTGGTTTTATTCTGTTAGTCATGGTTTTAAATTAAATTCTAGTAATAGTACCATATATATAGAGGTTATGCAATGGCCTGCGACTCCATTTGGCATATTTCAGGAACTTTGATAGGGTGTATTTATGAACATTAAGAGATTTTGTGGTCTCCACACAAAGTGAAAGTTGACTTGTGGATATTTTTGTTTTAAACTTAACGCAAATGTTTAGAAACCGCAGACCGAATTCAAGACCCGCACCAGGTAGGAGACCCAGACCTTCCCGCGCCAGTAAAGGATCCTCACTTGATCCCGCTCTTTTTATACGAAAGGCGGTTGAGCCGACTCCCGAGGAAGTTTTTGTCCCTTCTTTTGAGTTTAAAGACCTCCCCGTGGACACTCAGTTGCGCGGAAATATCCTCAATAAGGGCTACAAGTTCCCCACTCCCATTCAAGATGCGAGCATTTTGCCGATTTCGGAGGGCCGTGATGTGCTTGGAATTGCGAACACCGGAACTGGGAAAACGGCGGCGTTCTTGATTCCCCTTTTGCACCGAGCGATTCAGCCCGGACCTAAGGAGCGCGTGCTTGTTTTGGTTCCCACTCGAGAAATTGCGACTCAAATTTTTCAAGAATTTTTGGCCTTTAGCCGCGGACTTCGTTTGCGAGCTGTGGTTTGTGTGGGCGGATTGCCGATTTATCGTCAAATTCGCGACCTTAAGACCGATCCCAACTTTGTGATTGCCACACCGGGACGAATTAAAGATTTGATTGAACGAAGAGCCGTGGATCTTTCTAAATTCACTCGTGTGATTTTGGATGAAGCGGACCGCATGGTGGATATGGGATTCATCAATGATGTACGCCATATTTTGGCTCAAGTGCCTGAAAAGCGACAGTCTCTCTTCTTCTCGGCCACTTTGCCCAAAGAGGTAAAGGATTTGATTCATTCCTTCTTGCATGACCCCGTGACCATTTCCGTAAAGAAACAAGAAACGGCCATGAATGTGGAACAGGATGTGATTTGGGTGAGCCGAACCGACAATAAGATTGGGATGTTGGTGGATCTTTTGCGCAAAGAACACTTCGATAAAGTTTTGATTTTTGCACGCACCAAACGAGGCGTGGATAAGTTGACGCACTTTTTGGAAGATGTGGGATTTGCGGTGGCCTGTATTCATGGAGACAAACAACAATCTCAGCGCCAACGGGCATTGGATGCGTTCAAAGCCCATCGCATTAAGATTTTGGTGGCGACGGATGTGGCGGCTCGAGGACTCGACATTCCGAATGTAAGCCATGTGATCAATTACGAAGCTCCGGAGGCCTACGAAGACTATGTTCACCGCATTGGACGAACGGGCCGCGCGGGCAAAAAGGGACATGCCTTGACCTTTGTGGATAGACGGTTCTAAACTGGGGTATCTTTTACCCTTCCCTCCCATGCCAAGTTCTCTTCATTACGCCGGATTCTGGATCCGTTTTTTAGCTTATCTCATTGATGCCATTATTCTTGCTTTGCTTGGTGGGTTGCTTTTTGGTGGCGGCAATGAAGGGTGGCAAGGCTTGATTTCTCTCGCTTACATTATTGGTTTTTGGACATGGAAAGGAGCTACTCCCGGCAAAATGATTTGCAAATTGCGCATTGTGGATACCGAAGGAAAACCCATCAAAATTCAAACCGTACTTTTGCGTGTGCTGGGTTACCTTGTGAGTGGAATTGTGCTTTGTATTGGATTTTTCTGGATTGGTTTCGACGCAAAAAAACAAGGGTGGCATGACAAAATTGCTAAAACCTTTGTGGTTAAAGTTGACTGAATTTAAGGGAGACGGAGTTCACGCAGTGGCGAACATTCTTTTCAGTGAGCTGTTCGCCCTCAAAAACATGTCCCAAGTGGGCCCCGCAGTTCTTGCAAGTGATTTCGGTGCGGCGCCCATCGGCGTCCGGTGTACGCAGGACGGCACCCGGGAGCTCTTCATCAAAACTGGGCCAACCACAGCCGGAATGGAACTTGTCTTTTGAGGCGTAGAGCGGTGTCTCACAACGACGACAAAGATAGACTCCGTTTTCAAAAAAACTATCGTATTTGCCTGTGAAAGGAGCTTCCGTTCCTTTGTGAACGATGATGTTTTCTTCTTCCGGTGAAAGGGGTTCTGACATGATTTTGGGGTGAGGGGATGTCGCTTTCATTATAAAGCTGACTGGGCTGGACGGGAAGTTCTAGTCGAGCGTATTGTGGATGAGCGCCAAACATTATGAAAATTTTGTTTTTCACCTCTATCTTGGTTTTTGTCCTTTCGGGCTGCAGTTCTGATGATGCGGCCAGGCGAGGTATTTTGGAGCAAAGTGCGGAGCCTAACCCCGATTCGAGTTCTCTTTTACAAGATACTTATGAATAAAGTTTTTTTGAGTTTGGCGATGCTGGGGGCTTTGGTTTTTGGCGGATGTGGAGGCCAGCAGAGCGGTTTGGAATTGGAGTTGAATTTGACCGTGGAAGAAAATTTTGAGGGTGGAGGCAGGCAGCGGGAAGTTTTGCGGATGCAGGGGAACTCTGGATATTACTCTTATGAATTTACGGACAGTGAGCGAGACGAATCGTTTGAACTCAGCGCGGAAGAGACCGAATCCTTAAAACTTTTTGTGCAGGCTTTGGGCTTGAATCAGGATTTGGTGGAGGAGCAAGACAATCAGCAGGAAGGAACGCGAGTGCAAATGAATCTCCTGGTTTGGATCGATGGAAAAGAGACGCAAATGACTATTGTGGGGATGAGCGCGTTGGGAGCGGATGGTGAGGCCGGCGGGAATATTGAAAACTTTGCGAGTGTGGAAGCCGCGCAGGAATTGATTTCTGCCGTGAAGGAATTGAAGGGACTGTAAGCCACGGCTTACACGAGACTGTTTCCGGTCATTTCTGGGGGGACTTTGAGGTCGAGGAGAGAGAGCACGGTGGGGGCGATGTCCTTAAGGCCACCGGTGGCTTTTTGGTGAGAAGATTTTTTGAGGGAGAGTGGGGAATTGGAGACGAGGATGAGGGGCACCGGATTGCGGGTGTGAGAGGGGCATGGGCCGCCCGTGTCTTCGTAGATCATGTATTCGGCGTTGCCGTGGTCTCCGGTGATTAAAATGGTGTGACCGGTGGCGAGGGCGGCCGGGATGATTTGGGCGAGGCAGTGGTCGATGACTTCTACCGCTTTCACTGTGGCTTTAAAATCTCCGGAGTGCCCCACAAGGTCCAGGTTCGCAAAATTGAGTGCGGTGAAGGCATAATCTTTGGGGAGTTCTTTGAGTAGCTTTTTGGTGATACCTTCGGCGCTCATCTCCGGCTTTTCGGCATAAGAGGGACATTTGGGGGAATCCACCAAAATGCGGGTTTCAGTCTTGAAGGGTTCCTTGGCTTGGCTATTGAAAAAGAATGAGACATGCGCGTATTTTTCGGTTTCCGCGATGCGGAGCTGTTTGAGTTTTTTTTGGTCCAGCACGGAGCCAAGATTGTTCTTTATTTTGGTCTCCGGGAAAACCACGGGCGCGGCGCTGGTGTAGGGGCCGAAAGCCACGAAGTGGGGCTTGAGTTTTTTTGTGAAAAGCTCGGTGAGCTGCGCCGCGCGATCCGTGCGAAAGTTGAAGAACACTACGGCATCTTTTTTTTGGATGATTCCCGCGGGATTGAGCAGAACCGGCTTTAAATAATAATCACTTTCCAATCCTCCTTTGTAGGCGGCTTCCACCGCGTTGGTGGCGGCATTCGCGGATGGTGGAATTGCGGCAACTGGCGTTGCCGTGGTGTACAGATCATAAGCCACCTGCGTGCGATCCCAGTTTTTATCTCGGTCCATGGCGTAGTAGCGACCAACCAAGGAGGCCAAGTCCCCTACCCCACTTTTTTTCATGTGTTTTTGTAGGGTCCTAATAAATGTGATTGCACTTTGTGGTTGGACATCACGACCATCGGTGATTCCGTGCACAAAAACTTTTTTAAGTCCTTGTTTTTTTGCAAAATCCAAAAGGGCTAAGGCGTGATCCAAGTCCGCGTGCACGCCCTGATCGGAAATCATTCCCAAAATGTGAAAGGCGCTTTTGTGTTTTTTGGCGTGAGCGGCTGCGGCAAGGAGCGCTTTCTTTTTAAAGAAGCTGCCATCCTCAATAGCTTTATCTATTTGCAGTAAAGGTTGAAGCACGATGCGGCCAGCACCCATGGTCAGGTGTCCCACTTCGGACCCCCCTTGAGTTCCTTTTGGAATTCCAACGGCTTCTCCGGAGGCATTTAAAAGTGTCCATGGATATTTTTTGTACAGCTCGTCAAAGAAAGGTGTTTTGGCGCGAGTGAGCGCATTGCCTTTGTAATCCTTTCCGTGGCCAAAGCCGTCTAGAATACAGAGGAGAACTTTGTGCATAGGGGGCGCTTATAAGCCAGTCAAATAATCGAGGGCTGCATCCAGTTGAGTGTCGTTCTCTGTGTCGATTTCGGTGGCCTCCATGCTCACGGTGATGTCCGGCGTGATGCCTTCCCCACTGATGCTTCTTTCCTTTGGTGTGTACCATTTTGCAATGGTGAGCCGCAGGCTGGAGCCGTCTCCAAGACTACTCAATTCTTGTACACTTCCCTTCCCAAAACTTTGTTCACCCATCAAAATGGCCCGTCCATAATCCTGTAAAGCTCCCGCCAAAATTTCGGAGGCCGAGGCGCTTCCTTCATCAATCAAAACCACCAAAGGCAGATCTTTGAGCTGTCCGCTTCCTGTGGTTTGAATGATTTGATCCTCTGCATTTCTGCGCTTCACAATGACTCCCGTTTCAATATCATCAAGGAACTCGCTTAAAACTTCCACAGAAACATCCAAGTACCCTCCCCCGTTTAAACGAAGGTCCAAAACCATTCCGTCCACATCTCCCAAAACCACCTCTCTTACCGCTTCTTCAAATTCGGTGAATGTGTCGTCTCCAAATTGATAAATGGACAAATGCGCCAAGTTCAAACCCTGTGTCTCGTGGAAAGCAAGCGCCACGCTGGGAACATCGATTTGCTGTCTTGTGATGGTGAACTCCAAGGGCTCTTCAGCGGATTCCCTCAAAACCATGAGGCTCACACTTGTTTCGGGTTCTCCACGAATTTTCATGATCGCTTCCCACAGGGTCATTTCGCTGGTGGGTAACCATTCCTCCGTTTCCGGGTCCAAGACCATGTACACATTGTCGCCCGGTAAAAGACCCGCCTCTTCCGCAGGAGAGTTCTTTAAGGGAGAGACGATGATGAGACGGCCTTCTTCCACGGTTAACTCTGCTCCGATCCCCTCCAATTCCCCGTCCAAACTGCTTTGAAACTGCTCGGTTTCTTCCGGGTTCATGAACACGGAATAGGGGTCACCCAGCGCTTCCACCATGCCGGAAATGGCTCCGTAGACTTGTTCTTGCTGTGAAGTACTTTCGATGTCCACAAAGTTGTCTTCTACTGTGCCCCAAACGCTCCAAAACAAATCCATGTTCACTTCTTCGTCGCGCTGCGCCCCGTTGGCCGGGCTCCCGATGAGTGGAGATTGCAATGAACTGTTGGCTTGCCACCCTATCAGGCCTCCAATGAGGATGAAGAGCAAGGCTTTGGCAATAGATCCCGATGGTTTTTGGTTGATTTGCATTTTTAAAATTAGATCGGGACCATTCTAGCGGAGTTCTTTTGATTTTGCACAAGTTTTGGGCAAGTTTTTGGCACGGTGGATTTTTGGGCCCGGAAAATTTCAGGATTTTTTTAAAAAAACTTCAGGAAAATTTCAGGATTTTTTCAGAACCGAGGCGTAGCGTTTGGAGAGCAAGAAAGTGTTCTTTGAAATTTGGCCTTAGACTTTGATTTTTACGCCAAACTGAGTGGAGAGACGAGAGAGCGGCAAGAACCTACAACAAGGAGGTGTTCGATGCTGCGCAAGAACAAGTGGGTCGTCCTCATGGCGACCATGGCGAGTGTGGCCCTGCAGTCCTGCAAGCGCTGGGAAGACTATGGACAAGGAGGGAGCGAATCCTTCCTCACCCTGCCCTTCCCTTCCGGTCAGTACTGGATCCTGACCCAGACCTACAACCAGGGGTCCCATGTGGACTACGGGTTCGAGTACGGCGACGACCGCTACGCGCTCGACTTCACCCAGAGCGGGTGCGACGCGTACGGCGAGGCCGTGACCCCCCTGGCGGAAGGCATCGTGATGGAGACGGCGACCGAAGGCAACGGAGACCACGGCTACGGCAACACCGTGCTCATCGAGCACGGGGATGGCTATATCAGCCGCTACGGTCACCTGTCCGAGATCTGGGTGTCCGAAGGAGACTACCTGGACAACACCGATCCGCTGGGCGCGGCGGGCAATACCGGCTACTCGCTGGGAACCGCCTGTCCGCAGTACCCCGGCACGCACCTGCATGTCGCCTTCTACAAAGACGGCGTGGCGGTGAAGCCTGAGCCGATCTCCGGCAACGAGAACCTGGAAGAGTACTGCTGGTACAACCGCGAGGGCGCTGTCAACTGTGACCACAACCCCGGAAACTACACCCCCGTGGACGAGAGCGCCGAGAACAGCGAGGATCTGGACATCGACCTGATGAGCCTCTCCCCGGAGTACGGCACCGCGGGTGAGACTCCCTTCGTGTGGGTGGCCGTGGTGGACAGCCCGGATGAGAAGCCGGACGCCACCCTGGTGATCCACAACCCCAACGACGGTGAGGACTACGAGTTCGAGATGGAGACCGAGAGCCGCGAGAGCCCCTTCGTGTTCACCCACCGCAAGACCCTGCGGGATGCCAACACCCGCTACGAGTACTGGGTGGAAGTGAGCAACGACAGTGGCAAGACGAGCAGTCCTCATGAAGACATCGAGGTGGACGAGAGCGAGGGCTCCGTGCCGGAACTGGACGATGAAGACATCAGCCCGAGCAGCGGCGAGGCGAGCGAGACCGAGTTCGAGTGGGAATGCCGCGTGGAGAGCGACGATGAGCCCGAGGTGACGCTGCACATCGTCTCGGCACAGGATGCCGAGATCTACCGCTTCACCATGGACCTCGACGAGGACGGCAACGACTGGGAAGCGGCGTACGAGAAGTCCTTGCGGGATGAGGCGGTCTACACCTGGTGGATCACCGCCGAGAACCGCGACGGCATCACCACGAGCAGCGTGGAGAGTGTGGAAGTCGAGTAGAAGGCCAAGCTGTCGAGAGCGCCGATGCCGGCGCGCCCGCGCAAGCTGAGAGTTCATCTCCCAGATCCGTCGGTGAGCTGAACAGAAGACCGCGCCCCTGTGCCCGGTGTACTGATTCCGGTGTCCGCTTCTGACTTTGTCGGAGGCGGACACCTTTCTTACCTTTAAACCCCTTTTCTATGAAAACTATTTTTATCCTGACCCTGCTTGTTTTGTCCGGTCTTATGGTCGGCTGTCAACAGCGGGAAACTGCTTCTAAGCAAGAACCCCTTTCTGAAGCCGAGCTTCTTTTGTGTCTTGAACGGTTGGAAGATCCCAACCTGGAAGTGGACAGTATAGACGCTTTTTCGATGGGCGGTTTTGTCCGCAGCACGGCGGAGGTGGCCCCTTTTTCGGGAGAACCCATTACAGTGATTTATCTGGCGGTGGATGAGAGTGATCCTCTTTTTTACAACTATTTTTATGAACTGGCCGCATCACAAAAAATCGATGCCATTTATGACGGTCAGCTTTATTTGAAACTTGGAATTCTAAAAGAAAGCCCCGATGGAGAGTTGAGTTTGGACAGTTCGGCCGTACTTTCCGCCGTTCGGGCTCAAGATATTTTGGATGCCCTTTCTTCCGGTGAGTGGATATCACTGAATATGCTCATGGCTCCAACTCTGGGCCTGGGAGCAAGTGCGAACAGCGTGCATCCGTGTCTCATTGATTGAGTCCTACTTGGTCACCCATGTGAGGCCGGCATCGTTCACAATAATGGTTTGGAGGGCGGTATTGTTGGTTTCGTCGGACTCGGCAATGGTGCTGGTGAGTGCGTAATCCACCTGGTGCTCCACCGTTAAGGATGCGGTTCCTTTGTCGCGAAGTTCTTGGTAGAAATCTTTATAATGTCCGTAAGCGGCGTCGAGCTCCACGGTTTCTGTGAATGCGGCGGTTTCCCCTCCACCCAAGTCGAGCTCACCGGCTAAACGGAGTGTACCAAAGCCTCCGGATCCATAAGTGAAGTTGCAGTAGTTGTAATTGGTGCCGGCAGCGGTTACGGAATTGGCGTTGCTGATTCCGCACACTTCATTAATAACGACGGCAGCGGCGAAAACCTCACCCGTGGCATCCAACCACACTTCACCGGTCATGGTGAAAGCCGTTTCCTCAAGAGCGGGGACAAGGTCGGGGAGGGTGGGCACTGTTTTCGTTTTGAATGCCCCCTGAAACAGTTCACCTTGAATACCGGCGGAAATTCCGGCCGCGAGCACAAGGCCCACGAGTCCACCGGCTAAAATTTTAAGCTCGAGTTTCATTTGTTTTGGTTTAAGATTTTTTATGTATCTCTGTACTTTAACATGTTTTTATGTTTTTTGCAAGGCCTAGGAGGTAACTAAAGCTTCTCGAGGGGTGCGATACTTATGGAGAGTTTTTTGAGACCGGCGGAAGCATCTTTGAAAGCCACCGTGACAATCCCTCCCTGAATTTTCATCACCACGCCTTCGCCAAAACTGCGGTGACGAACGCGGTCTCCCTCAAAAAGTTCGACGGGGTCGAGATTGCCATAATCTTCCTCCACGGGGATTGGGCGACCCGAAAAACTTCCGTTGAATTGGGGGCGAGCGGCGGGGGGCTCGGGGAGGTCCAAAAGTTCTTCGGGAATGTCGAGTAAGAATTGGGATGGAGCATTTTGCTTGAACTCCCCAAAAAGCATGCGTTGCTGGGCGTGTAAAAGATAGAGATGATCCATGGCACGAGTGATGCCCACATACATGAGCCGTCGTTCCTCTTCGAGTTCTTGGGGTTCAAAAAGCGAGCGGCTGTGAGGGAAAATTCCTTCTTCAAGCCCGGTCATAAAGACCACGGGGAATTCGAGACCTTTGGCGCTGTGCAGGGTCATGAGCGTCACGGAATTTTGACTTTCGTCCACACTGTCCAAGTCCGTCATGAGTGTGATTTCTTCGAGAAAAGTGGACAATGCGGCGCGGGGTTCCAAGCCTTCATACTTATCGGCAACGGTGATCAATTCTTGAATATTTTGGAAGCGGGCTTCGCCTTCGGGAGACTTGTCCTCTAGTAAATATTCTTTGTAACCGGATTCGGCAATCACATGTTTGAGCACACCCGCAACGCTGAATTCTTCGCTGAGTTTTTGAAAATGACGAATGAGCCCTGTGAAGGCTTCGATTTGTTTGACCTTGCCGGCGAGATCCGGAATTTCGTGTATGTGTTCCATGGCGCGGAAAACGGAAAGGTCCCTTTGAATGGCAAAGGCCTGAAGAACTTCAAGCGTTTTGGGGCCGATTTTACGGGCGGGAACATTGATGATGCGCAGCACGGACACGCTGTCTTCCGGATTCAAAATCACTCGGAGGTAGGCGATGAGATCTTTGATTTCTTTGCGGAGATAGAACTTTACGCCGCCCACGATTTTGTAAGGAATTCCAAAGCGCATGAAGGCTTCTTCGATGGCGCGGGACTGTGCGTTGGTGCGGTAAAGGGCGGCGAATTCGGAATAGGTCGGTGTTTCATGCTGACGGATGTGAGTCATGATGATTTGCGCGACTCGCATGGCTTCGTCGCGCTCATCTCGCGCAACCATAATTTTAATTTTTTCTCCGCCATCGCGCTCGGTCCACAATTTTTTTTCTTTACGGTGAAGGTTTCGGGAGATAACGCCGTGCGCCGCTTCCAAAATCACACTCGTGCTGCGGTAGTTTTGTTCGAGCTTGATCACCAACGCCTCGGGATAATCTTTTTCAAAATCCAGAATGTTTTGCATGTTGGCGCCGCGCCAGGAATAAATGCTTTGGTCGGGGTCGCCGATCACACAAATGTTGCGGTATTTTTCCGCGAGCATTTTTACCAAAATATATTGGGCGTGGTTGGTGTCTTGATACTCATCCACGGAAATATAGCGATAGCGCTCCTGGTATTCATCCAAAATCCGAGGAAAATTTTTAAAGAGCAGCACGGTTTTCATGAGCAGATCATCGAAATCGAGGCATTGATTTTTGGCGAGACGAACCTGGTATGCCTTGTAACACTGAGCCACTTTTTCGGTGAAAGCATTGTGGGCGAGGTTTTGATACTCTTCCCAGTCCATCAAAATATTTTTGGCTTGGGAAATATGCCCGAGCACGGCCTTGGGGTTCACCTGTTTTTCATCAATGTGATGGTCGCGCATGATTTCTTTCATCAGCACCACTTGATCGTTGGCATCGTAAATGGTGAAGCGATTTTCGTAACCGAGCAAATGAATGTGACGGCGGAGGATTTGTGCACAAATGGCGTGAAAAGTTCCCACCGTGGGGAGTTCTTCCGGAGTGGCCTGCGAAGAGGATTGTGAAGAGGCGCTCAGTAATTTTATGATGCGATTTTTCATTTCTCCCGCCGCCTTGTTCGTAAAAGTCACCGCTAAAATATTCCACGGCCGCACTCCTTTTTCTTGAATGAGGTGGGCGATGCGGTGGGTGAGGGCGCGTGTTTTCCCGCTGCCGGCGCCGGCAATAATCAGCACGGGGCCTTCCGTGGCGCGCACAGCGTCCTGTTGAGCAGGGTTCAGGTTGTCTAAAATAGTGTTTGGCATTGGCAAGCGGACCCAAGGGGTCTGCTAAGAAATAAGTGGCGTGAGCCACAACCATATTATATGATAATTGTACTTCACGCCAAGCCATGCGCCGTTCCTTCTTTTGGGTCAGTTCGGCCGTTTGCCTTTCTTTGTTCATTGCTTTAATTGCAAACCTGATCTCCCCCAGTCCTGCACTCAAAAATGCCGGCACAAACCTCTTGGCTTTTGATGCACTCCCCGTCGTCAATTGGGATGCGGACAGTGCTGTGGAAGTGGGGCTGAGCGTCCGCTCCTCCGAGCAAGCTGAAACGCTTTCTTATAGTTCGCAAGCGGAAGTTTTCCGTTTTGTGCTGGATTCCGAAGGGCCTTACACTCTGCGCTACCTCACCCTAACCGTGGAGTCTCAAGGCCTTAAGCCCATGGATAAGTGGACGGTGTACCGAGTGGTGGATGGGGAAGTGGATTTTACGAAACCTGTGGCCATGAGTGAACGGCGTGATGGCCAGCTGCTCCGCCTTCGGTTTGCTTCATCCGCTTCTGCCGGATTCTTCGCCGACCCCGGTAAAAATACATTCGTTTTGGTGACCAGTGTTCTCAAAGATTCTTCCTCAGAGGGTGGCGCGAGTCTTACCCTAGGATTCCCGAATGCTCCTCTCGATAAAGAGTGGGATTGGGCTTGGCTACCCGGCCACCATTCCGGGGCTTGGCTGGAAGTGGGGGAGAGCCTGGGACTTGAGGAGGTGACCGCCGGTTGATCTTTGTGCGAAAGTTTGCTATAATGAGGAGATTTAAAAACAAAAGTAACCAAAATTCGTATGGCAAAAACCTCACAATTACTGCGACTCAGCAGCCTCGCCGTCCTCTTCTCTCTTGTAGGAGGGGTGTTTGCGTTTGCTGAGATCGTGGATCCCGCTACGCTCCCTTCCACTGTGGAAGGTCTTGAAGCGGTTCCCGGTGATGCCGAGGTGACTCTAAGCTGGGATGCCGCCACCGATGACAATGGGGTGGAAGGTTATCTTGTTTACACCGGTCTTCAATCGGTTGCTGAAAATGGTGGGGCTTATACCTTTCCTTCCAGTGATGCGGGAAATGCCACCTCCTATACTGTGGACAACTTGAGCAATTCGGTGACTTATTATTTTGCGGTAACGGCTTACGATGAAGATGGAAATGAGTCGGAATTCTACTCCAAAGAAGTGGAGGCGACTCCAGAGTCTACGGAAATTGCGGATTACACCGCTCCTACTGTAAAAGAAGCGAGCGCGATCACGGCTTCCCTCGTGGAAGTTCAGTTTTCCGAACCCGTTGAACTCCCTACGGATGCCAGCTCTGCCTTTGCACTCGTTTCCACCGTTGGAAACGGCTTGCAAGTGATTGATGCGTATCTTTCTGATGATCCCAGCACTGTGTTTTTGGTCACTGAAATCCAAGAAGCGGGCATGGAATATGAACTTACTGCCGGAATTGGCATTTCAGACGAGTCCGGGAATCCCATTGAAAGTGGGACTTCCGACACGGCTTACTTTACGGGAAGCGGCCTTGTAAAAGAGGAGACTACCCCTGTGGATACCGAGAAGAGCAGCACTTCGTTCGTTCTTGAAGAAGTCACCGCCACTGAAACCAATGAATTGGTCTTGGTGTTTTCGGAAGAAGTGGTTGCGGCTGCCGTGGATTCTTTCAGCATTCAATTGGAGGATGATGCCACTGAAACAGTGGAAGTTCTTGCCGTGAGCATTGATGATGAAGACCCCACTGAAGTGACTTTGATCACCGAAGAAATGGAAGCGGGTATGGATTATGTTTTGAGCCTGGACGACTCCGTCTTCAATACGGATGGAGATTCTGTTTCCGAAGCGGATCGCAGCATGGACTTTACTGCTAAAACTTTGGAGATTGCTGATCTTATTGCGCCGGAGGACATCACCAATTTCCTTTCGGAGGCTACGGATGAAAGCACCGTGCTCCTCACCTGGACCGCGAGTGCGGACACTGCCGGAGACCTTGCGGAATACCTGCTTTACCAAAGCATGGACAATGGAATGAGCTTTGGAGATGCGCTTGAACTCGCCTCCAGTGCCGTGGAGTATGAGGTAGACGATTTGACTCCCGGTAAAACCTACACCTTTAAAGTCACCGCCGTGGATGAAAACGGCAACGAATCCGAAGGAATGCTCACCACAGTGACGCTTCCCGAATCCGGACCCGGTCTTTTGGTCCTTGGAGCCTTGTCTCTTCTTGGAGCCGGAGCTTTGAGCCGAAGGAAGAATAAACAATAAACTGTCAGGTTTTTGTCAGGACTTTTGTGGGGGAGTTTTGTTAGAGTGGGGGAATGAAGATTCGACTTTTGGTTTTGAGCATCTTGGCGGCGCTGCTGCTGGGTCTGGGCGGTGCGTGGGTTCGCTTGCCCGGAGCATTTGAGCTGCATGTGCTGGACATTGGGCAGGGGGATGCACTCTTGCTGCGAACGCCGGATGGGGTGAATATTTTGGTGGATGGCGGGCCGGGGCAGGCTGTTTTGGAGGAACTCGGTGCTGTGCTTTCGCCCTTCGACAAGCGGCTGAACCTTGTGGTTTTAACTCACCCGCATGAGGATCATGTGGCCGGGCTGGTGCCTGTTTTGGAGCGCTTTGAGGTGGACCGCGTGCTGCTGAGCGCGCCGGAATACAATAATGAGGCGTACCGAGCTTTGATGGCATTTATTGCGGAAGAAAAGATTGAGTATTCTTTTGCGCGGGCGGATGAGGATTTTGAATTTGGCGAACTGAATTTGGATGTTTTGTATCCTTTTGAGCCGTCGACCGGGGAGGAGATGGCGAATGTCAACAATGCCTCACCGGTGATTAAAGTGACTTGGCGAGACACAAAAATTTTGCTGATGGGAGATGCGGAAATGGAGGTGGAGGAGGAGCTGCTGGAAGCCGGCGTGGACCTGCGCGCGGATATTTTAAAAGCTGGGCATCACGGAAGTCGGAACAGCAGCACGCTGGAGTTTTTGGAGGTTGTGGAGGCGGAGCTGATGCTTATTTCTTGTGGCCTCGGGAACGACTATGGACACCCCCACGCAGAGTCTTTGCAAAAAGCCGAAGACCTTGAAATGGAGGTGCTGCGAACGGATTTGGATGGACGGATTTCGCTGGAGTTTGGGGGAAATTACTCTTGGCTGCGGGTGATTTTTGCGCCGAGGCTGCGGAGTTTTTCGTCGAGTCGTTCGTAGCCGCGGTCGATGTAGTTGATGTCGCTGATTTCCGTTTGCCCCTCCGCAATGAGCGCGGCGAGTACCATGGCGGCACCGGCACGGATGTCTTGGCTGGCGATGGGCGCCGCCTTGAGTCGCATGGGACCGGTTATGACGGCTTGATGAGGGTTGAGCAGCTGAGTTTTTGCGCCGAGACGATCGAGTTCAGGCAGATAATTGAGGCGCCCTTCGAACAGGGTTTCGTGGACTTTGCTTTGGCCCGCGCACTGAGTGAGCAGCACCGCGAAGGGCGCCTGAAGATCCGTGGCGAAGCCGGGATAAACGGAGGTTTGGAGTTTTTCTATGCCGTGAAGTTCACCGTGTGGGAGCATCCGCGCTTCATCCTTGTCGAGTTCAATATGTGCGCCCACTTCTTCAAGCTTTTGCCAAAAACTATCGAGATGGGAGACAGGACAGTTTTTTAGGGTCACGGTGCCATTGGTCAGCACCGCGGCGAGCGCCAAAGTTCCGGCTTCCAAATAATCGGAGGTCACGGTGTACTCCGTTCCATGCAAAGGTTTGCCGCCGTGCACTCGCAGGGTGGGGGTCCCAATCCCTTCAATCTCCGCACCCATGCTCATCAAAAAATGGCAGAGGTCTTGGACATGAGGCTCCATGGCCGCCCAGCGGATTTCCGTTTCTCCTGGAATAAGGGTGGCGGCCATCAAAGCATTTTCGGTGGCAGTGACACTGGCTTCCGCCATGATGATTTGCGCGGATCGCAATTTTTCCGCCTTCAGATGAATGGAATCTTCACTCGCAATCACGCTTGCCCCCAATTTTGTGAGTGCGTGCAGGTGCGCGTGCACGGATCGTTTTCCCAATACACATCCTCCAGGGAAGGCCAAATCCACTTCACCCCAACGCGCCAAGAGCGGGCCGAGCAGCAAGATGGAGGCGCGCATGTGTTTCACCAAATTTGGCTCAATGTTTCCTTTTTGCACACGATCCGGATTCACTTTTACCGTTCCCGCCTCAAACGAAACCTCTGCGCCCAGTCCCGAAAGAATCTTTAAAAATGCGTGCACATCCGAAATATCCGGCACATTGTGAAGCGTGGTGCTTTCATTCGTCAGCAGCGTGGCCGCCAAAATAGGCAAAACGGCATTTTTGGACCCCCCAATAGTGACTTCTCCTTTGAGAGGGATCCCTCCTTGTATGATGAATTTAGACATCGGGGTTGATTTGGAGCGTTGGGGGTGTTTGTGGGAGACTTTCCAAGACATCGGCCAGTGCATCCGTGATCTCTATTTCCTCCAATGTGAGATGTGGTAGGAGAGGTGTGTCTCCAGACAGAGATACACCTTTTATTGGAACTAGATCTAGGTGAATCCCGTCTTGTCCGCTTAAAACTTTTCTTTCAGCCTCGGTGAGGTCGGGGAGTTCGGTGGGTCCGTTTTCTAAGCTCATATTTTTAAATAAGGACCCTGATTTTAGCAGAGCTACGATCGAATGGCCACCGAAAACGGTGGGGGTTTGAGTTCCATTGAACGACTTGACAAGTTGACTAAAACCTTTATTGTTCGTACTTGCTTATAATAGAAAAGCGGCTGAGGTTTATCAGCAATAAGTAATTTCAAAAATGAAGGATGGTAGTGGTGAAAATTCGGGTGAACGACAAGAAGATGAACAGAAGGTTCAAGCTTTCTGGGCACAAGTTCCTCAAGGTTATGCTCCTGATGCTAGTCGTACTCCAGCAGGTGAGGTTTTTTCTCACAATTTGATTAGTACTGGCGAGCACACTGAAATCCCCAATGATGATGGTTTCCCGACATGGTTCACAAGAATTGCTGGCAAGTATGGTCATGAAAGTCACGTGCGAGATTCTGATGTATTTGGTCAAATCCTCGGGAACAAAGGAA
Source organism: Candidatus Gracilibacteria bacterium (assembly GCA_041661045.1). NCBI lineage: Bacteria > Candidatus Altimarinota > Candidatus Altimarinota bacterium. The sequence goes on from JBAZVE010000001.1 coordinate 386,403, forward strand.
TTGAAAAAGTTGAGTATGATCCGAATGATCCTAGATTGCAGGCAATTCAGTTAAATCTAGAAAGCGGCATGCCTTTGGGTGAGTTTAAATTTGACCCCGGCATTTTACAGGTGACTGCCTACCAGCATCCTGATTGCATAAAAGGAGATCCCGTTTATTTGCTCGATACCACATCCGAGCACACCATTGATATAACCGGAGAGCAGGTTTTGGTTGTTGGTTGGGGGAGTTTGCCCTATGGAACATTTTTCCGTTGTTTTGTGCCAAGTCGAAATATGACTCTCGTGTGTGCCGTTCGTCCTAGTTCTGATGAAGTAGCTCGGGCTGTTATTCCAGCATCTTGGGTGGTTACACGATGAAACTCACCCTGACCGTAAGCACGCGCCTGGGACATTGAGAGAGTTTCACAAAAGAATTCCATTTGCCTCTTGCGGCGTTTCAACCTATAATCCCCCTGCTCTTTTGCATAGTGGGCAGGTTCCAGAGTGGCCAAATGGGGCGGACTGTAAATCCGCTGGCTCTGCCTTCGAAGGTTCGAATCCTTCCCTGCCCACCATACTGTGCTAAAGTTCCCCAGTCTCACCCTTAACTTTTTTGTCATGAAAACGATGTTTACCCTGTTCCTTGGACTGGTGTTTTTGGCTGGGTGTAGTCTTCAAACGGCTTCGGCGGATCGGGCGGCGATCGAGGAAATGGTGCGGGATCATGCGTTGGCGTGGGAAACGGGGGATAGGGAGCTCTTGGATTCACTGCTGCATGAAGACAGCGTGTTTGCGTATCCGGGGCGGCGCTTGAATAAAGCGGAAACTTTGGAGGATCTCGACTATTTTGCGGCGAATTTTGTGGACACCAAGGTCTACATCAACACAATTATTGTGGAGGGAAATCAGGTGGCGGTGGAATGGCAGTTCGCTACCACCAGCACCGGGAGTGGGGCGCGGCAAGTGGTGAGTGATGCCATTATTGCGGAGGTGAAGGATGGCCAATTCATCGTGTGGAAAGAATATTTGGACGGGCGCGTGAAGACGCTCCAAGAGAGTGGCGAGCTTTATTTTGAAGAAGGCGAGGAGCCCTTTCCTTGGCCGATGAAAACAGATCTTTATGGCACGGTGAAGCAGTGATATACTCCGCTGGCTTTCGGGCCATCTTAGCTCAGTTGGTAGAGCGGCGGTATCGTAAACCGCAGGTCACCGGTTCAATTCCGGTAGATGGCTCCATTTGAATTGCTCGGCCCGCTTGGGGTTGAAAAGATCCTTTTTTACTATATAATCGCTTGGCCCAGCGCCACTTTAGCTCAGCTGGTAGAGCAACGGTTTTGTAAACCGTGGGTCGTCGGTTCGATTCCGACAAGTGGCTCCATTTTTGGTTTGAACTTATTTAACTCTGGGTTCCCTTAACTGCTGCCTGCACACCCTCTGTAACGAGCGCGGTTTCATTGGATACAGGTCCTTTTGGCTTACTATAATCCATAATCTTCACCATAAGGTTGGCTACTAATTCAGTTCTCACAGCATCTCCTGTTTCTTTCGGAGCCCTATCTAGGATTAACCTTAACAAGTCTGGTAATTCTTTACCTAAACGTTCTCTATCCATTTCGTAGAGAGCCATTATTTCCATTGCCAAATCTGATAAGGCCTTTTCTACAGCAACCGTGAGAGGATCATTTTTCTTCAAATCTCCTCCAGTTCTCCTTCTGGTTTCGTAGTTCCCCTTCTTTTGATTGGCCAGAGCCACCGCTAGACCATCTACCAAAGTACTAACATTCCTGTATCGTTCATTTACATTTAAGGGCTCCATGGTTTAGTTGTTAATTTGTATGTTCATTGTACCACTTATTTGAAATAATGCAAGTATTGGGCGAGTAATTTACCACCTTATCCATCAAAGGAATATCCCTTACCACTGCGGCAAAACCAGAAAATAAACATAAAATACGTTGGAAACAGTGTGCTTCCATTTTTTGGATGCCCAGGGGAGATGAAAGCAATTTTATCCTTGGTATTTTTCTGGTGTCCACCCCACTTGAGCTTGCAGTGCTCTTACTGTGCCTTCCCAGGAAAGGCGTCTACCCATTGGATCCAATAGCAGTGTTCTTCCGGCTATAGCAGTGAGTGGCAAGAGGGTCCGTGGATTTTGTCCATACTCCCAGTCTGGGCGTACACCAATGACGCGAGTGGATCCTTCTGGGGAGAAACGGGATAAAGTCAGAAAACCATTTCCAGCTTGATCCGGGTGGACTAAAACACGACCTCCCTCTCTTTCAAGCTCCCATTCACCCACTTCACCATAGTCTCCTTCATTGCTCGCACGGATTTCACTTTGCCGGCGGAGTAAAGCGGCGGTACGCAAATCCACTGCTTCATAAGGCAACATTGAGCTGAAAAAGAGCCGCTGAGCCGCATCTCCTCTCCATTCAGGAGCCAAGAATGGCCCATTTCTCCAGGCTTCCTGAAGATGGATGTCTGGCATACACTTAAAAAGCTCTCTTGCAATGGAAACATGATCTTGTGGGCGTTGGTTGGAAACCAATAGGCCAATCAAAGCCCTGTGTGCACTGAGAACACTTTCACCCATTATGTGACCTCCCCAGTTTTTTGTTAGTTCCTTCAGCAAAAGCGCGTATTCAGCTAACCCTTGACCTAAATCTGCGTGGGTTTCATCAGAGTCTGTTGAGGGTAAGGTGGAGTCGTCACGCAATCGAGACCACGCAAGCTCTCCTGCTGGGCCTACCCACGCATTGCTTACGTCGTGGCCACGGTGTGGGAGGGGCAAAACAGTAATGCGCCAACCCAAAAGCTGATTTCTTATGGACCTGTCCGCATCATTAAGATCCAATTGATCCATGTCATTCATGTCTCTTGATACAGCTGCATCGAGGTGACCTTTGGCTATAGCACTGGTGGCAGCTGCGCGTGTCTGGGGAGAGACAGTAGTCGCTTCCGTCTTGGCCCAAAGATTGTCGTCTCCTTCTACTACTAAGGGTCTTGTTAAGCATTTTTGGAGTCCCTCCATACTTATGACGGGGTCCATTACAATTCGAAAGGTCTCACTAAATTCTGTTCCGAGAACCTCGTCAGCAGTGTGTGAATCAGCCATGGCCACTGCGACTGCACTCAAATAGGGTGGCCTCACATTCCCCTCATCGAAAACTGCACGGGCCGCCCTATAAGCTCCAGTTCTATCCAAGCGGTCCTTTACTTCAGGAATATCCATTAAGTGTATATAAGGCTTTATTCTAACCTTTTGAGTTCCTTGTTGCAACTTTATGAGAATTTACCCTGTAGTCCTACGGAAAAACCCGAATACAAACATAAAATAAGTTGAAAACATTGTGCTTCCATTTTTGGGTTGTCCAGGGGAGATAAAAGAGATTTTACGTTTCACCCTCGTTCGAGAGCAGAAAATAGACGCCACAAAGCAGGGCTGATTTTTAAGTCCAACTTCCTAAGACTGGCGCTGTCTTTCTAAAAATTGTCTCATGACCACTGCTCTTGTACCTTTCAGGGTATCGACAAATTCGTGTTCAACATGAATGCCACTTTGTGGGGTATGTGGACTTAGCTCTTGGCGGCTCCCTATGTACAACCATTCACCTCCTCGGGTTGTATTCAATGTCAGCGCTCCAAATAATTTCAGTCGAACTATATTTCTTACCACGTGACCCTCTAAATTGGGGATTTTAGTTTTCTGGCCCTTTATTCGCTTTAAGTACGGCGTAACTTGCCTCAAAAATTGCTTCAGCTGGGGCTCTAAGTCTGTCTATTTGATTCAAGAAATCTGGTTCAAGAATTTGGAATCCATCTGGCGTAAGATTACCGTTCAACAACATTCCTACTGCAGCACGCTTTGCTTGAATAGGAAATGCATTCCAGTTTGCAGGTAGTTGCGCACCTTCTCCCTTTGCTAGATCAGCTAGTCCTTTTGCGTCTAGATGTTCAACTAGATCGCTTGGCATTAGTGGGCCTGATGGACCTTCATCCATAGTATTGTGGGAAGATTATTATCTGCTTATTCTACCATCAAACATAGTTTCTTCCAATATCTTTCTTGGTATGCATAAAGGGAAAGCCCCTCTCCTGGCGACAAAACCCGAACACGAACATAAAATAAGTTGAAAGCATTGTGCTTCCATTTTTGTTTGAGGCATTTGTTCATTGGCTAGGCGTATTGGTATTCCTTACTACTCTTGGCTTCACCTACACCCACCCATACGTACAGCTAGGGGTCGATTTGGGATGCCCTGCCCCTGCGATTATAGGCGCACATAACATAACTTGTAGTATCTTTAATGGTTTGATATAGTGCATCCTTAAACTTAAAAATGTTCTTATGAGACCTGGCGAATCACAAACTTATGTTGACCAACTGACCCAAGGGGAACTTCGTGATTACCCAGGAATGTTGCGGCGAGTACTCAGCCTTGTGGAGAAACCTCTGTCAACATTATTGGAAGCAAGTGCAGAAGTTAAAGCTGCAAACACGACAGTACAAAGCGCACTTGATTGCTTAAGTTTAGATGACCGTGCAACATTTGATACAAAGATTGTGCCACCTGAGAAGATGGGGAGATTTTCTGTCCAGTATAGAAACCCGATGAAAATTTCTGCTAGAGCAGGTGATTCATTGGCTCTGCGAGCTGCTGTCCTTGCTTCCATTGATGAGATTGTTGCAGTCTTTCACCAGAGACGAGACGGAGTCTTGGCGCATGCTAGGTTTCAAGGAGAAGATCAAAAAGATACCCATGGACACACGGTCATCGCGGCACCGTTTCTTTTGTTGGATGTTGGTGGCCAAAATGGCTCTTTCCCACTTGAACTCGTACAAGCCTCGACACCCTTACATGTACAAACGCTTCCAGCACAATCCCATTTTGATAGAAGGTTTGCTGAAATGTCCTTCAGTCTTGATCGTTCACGTAATCCTAGCGCTACTGTACCTAAATCCTTCCTTGAGGGGGTCCGGGGGAGTGACAAACATGCGATGCCTCATATGCGTCGTACTGATGGAAACGTTTTTGAACTGGCGCGCAATCTACTTTCTCGACTAGGTGGTGAAGTCATTGAATGAGGTTTAGTGTAGCTTTAGCTTATTCGTGAACATAAAATAAGTTGAAAGCATTGTGCTTCCATTTTTGGGTTGTCCAGGGGAGATAAAATGGGTTTTATTCCTCTTCTTGCTCAAGTTTTGAGAAGTAATGCTTCAGTTTTGGTTGAAGGAAGGCATCAATTTGAGCTTCGAATTGGGCGACACACATGGAGAGATGGTTTTTAAGCTTGTTCAGTCGCCATCGCTGGATTGCGCCTTTCTCTTCAGAGGGAGAGCCGACGAGGCTGCTTATATTTCCCGCTAAACTGAAGCATGTTTTTGCAAGACTTGGGGCATCTTCTCCTGCAAAATATGGAGACTGAATTAGTGCTTGCAATGAGGAGTGTGAATGTCGGGCTAGCTCAATATTATTAAATGCTAGTAAACCTTCGATTTCTGACAAAGTAACATTGCAGATGCTGCTGAGCTCCATCGCCTGTTTGACAGTGGCGTTGAGTTCATCCAAAGATTCGAGCAGAAAACTGCTTTTTATTGCATCCTCTAAGTCCCTCACCCTCCCTTGTAGTGTTCCAAAGATTTGGTCTATTTCGGCATGTGCTTCTTCGGCACTTTTCACTGGATCAGGAACCATGCCTAATCTGACCCCAAGTTGTTCTGGAATGGTTCTTTTTTTTCCTCTGTTCAGTTATAACTCTAGCTTCGTAAGCCTGAAGAACTTGTGCAAGAATACCCATAAGCTGGTCTGCAATCACCTCCCTTGCAAAGCGTATTTGAGGGGCAAGTTGATCTCTTTCTCCGCTTTTGATTTTTACCGCTAATCGGTGAAGCAGATGTTCAATCAAACGATATTGAATTTCTTTGCTTCTCACTTGAGTAGGTTCAATCCCACCTAGTTCATGCATGCTACTCCCAAAGAGAGCTTCTTCCACTCCTTTTGGAAGACTAGCTCCAGGCTCCACTAAACTCTTGATGATGTCATCAGAAGTAGGTCTTGGTACCATCAATTGAGTTTCAGGCATATCTTCCTAGGCTTAATGTTGGAAGTTAATATAAATTATTTGGTAGAACTGTCAAGTTCTGCCGTATTTCAATTGGCTTGAACAAAAGAAAATCCCTTGCCCCTACGACAAAACCCGATTACAAACATAAAATAAGTTGTAAACATTGTGGCTCCATTTGACTTCAGGTTGCAATTATGTTTTAATTGTGCCTTTTAAGTATCCTAAAATGAAGCTAAGAGAGGTGATTGCTGGCATATTTCTCGTAAGTTCGCCTGGACTTGCAGCTTGTACGAATAGTCCACAAATTGAAGCGGCCCCACGAGTGGAAGGTTTGGCACCCGATTTAGAGGCGCTTGAGCTAGGACAAGAAGTGAAACGCTCTCTGGAAGAAACAGCTCAGGCACTATCAAATCTACATTCGCAATGCAAGGTATCAAAAGATGATGAGGCCGTATTATGGCTAGGAAATACTAGTTTCACGCCCGTCAAAGGGTACCAAACTGAAACGGAAAAAGGAGATGTTTATGTTTTTCGTTACGATGGGCTAATACCAGACGAAGACAAAACAGGTCGTAAAATTCCTCTGCATGAATTTTACATAGTTCAGCCTGAGAAAGGAACGATGCTTATGGTGACTGAGAAAGATGGGGAGTTGAGCGAACTGAAGGCCCTTCACTACACAGGGAATATGGTGGATGCAGCTGGTAAAATACTGGGACCTTTAGCATTGAGTAAAACGACAAGTGGTATTTCATTCAATGTAGATTTGTCACAAGAGGTAGATGCACTGACAACTGCTTTTGGTGAACTCCGAGGAGGATGTCCTAGCCGATACATTGTGCCTGGAAATTCAAACCAAGCTTATCAAAGCAATATCTATCTTATGTTCTCTGAAAACAGAGGTTGGAGCAATCCAGATTTAAGAATACATCAGGACTGGATTGAATCGGGGATTGCTCGAATTGGGTCGACCTGTGGACAAGCTGCCAACGATACTCGAGAGGCATATCAAGAAGTCACTCGAGATTACTCATTTCGCTATTATCCAGAAGATTGGGATATAGCACAGGATAGTAGCGGTGCAGTTGATGGCAATATTATCTATGTTAATGGGGGAACTGGAGTATCAGCAGTGATCGTACATGAAATGACTCACGGCCTAACGCCTATCCCATATGGCATGGGACTTTACACCCTTTTCAGCGAAGGAGTGGCTGACGTTCTGACTCACATCTCAGGCCTGTCTCTCCCCTCATATAAAGCATATGTCGATGAAAGCCTGCTCAGTGCAGCTTTGGGCCCTAAACTATATTGTGCACCACTCAATGACCCTACTTTCTTTTATAATAACACCCAAGTAAGTACGCATAATCCCTCTTTGCGCCAATTATCTGATGATTTCGTAGAAGGTTGGGGCATCAATAGGGCAGATAAAGAAAAAGTATGGGCGATCTTTAACCCTGAAAGAGGTAGAAATAGACAGTATCAAGATTCTATCACCGTTCGAATCCCAGAACTCAAACGTATTCTTGAACGAAATCACATAGATTGGGATACATTTTTACTCGCAGTTGATCCCACATCTGGAAGGCTAGCTGCAGAATGGCGGGAGCTCTAGCATAAAAAACCCCTTCCCACTGCGACAAAACCCGATTACAAACATAAAATAAGTTGGAAACATTGTGCTTCCATTTTTAATGGTACTTTAAAAGTGCGCCGTGTATAGTTGGCTTACATTCCTTATCTCCATGTTATGAAAAAGAAACACATACCCTTTCTGGTTGTAGGTCTTTTGGTAGTTCTATTTGTCACTGCAGCTTTTTCTGATTTTGATAAACTTAAAGCTGCATTTTCGGGCGCTTTTACTCCAAGGGACATAGTGGTGTCTCCTAGCGGCTCGGACACGGGAGCGGGAAGCTCTACAGATCCTATGTCTCTGGAAGGCGCATTAGCCTCAGCGCCTAGTGGAGCTACGCTAGTGCTTTTATCTGGGACTTATCCTGTGGAAGAACCTTTGGCATTGGACCGTGAACTTTCAATGAAAGGGAGAGGAGGAGCTGTAATTGACTGTTCAGAGATCGATAGTGACCTATGGTGTATGGAGTTTGGGCCTGGTATTGGAGACAGTGTACGCTTTGAAAATTTCACCTTCACTCATGCGCTAAACGGGGTTCATATCCAAGGTGGATCCCCAGAGTTCGAAGACATGACCTTTCTCCGTGGAACATTAGAAGACTCATCTGGTTCAATGGATGAGTCCTACTTCCTAGTCAGCGTGGAAGACGGTTCTGCAGATTTTAATATAATAAACAGTAAATTTTCTGTCGCAGGCTCACGGTTTGGAGGCACAGGCTATGAAGGGGTTGATGGATTACCCTTTGGCTTACACATTACTGACGGCTCCTCTGCTACAGTCACTGGTATGGATTGCCAGGGGTATTACTTTTCATGCGTGCTCTTTACTGGTGGTGGAAGTAGTGGTGAAGTAAGAAATTCACTATTTGCGGCCGTTGATTCAGGAGTCATGATTGATGAAGGTGCGGGTGGAGTCGACATTCTAGGCAATGGTTTTATCTACATCTATGGGAATGCGATCTATTTTGGGGAAGGAGTGGGTGAATCATTTATTGCTCAAAATCAATTTGCTTACATAGACCATTCCAGTGTGTACTTTAATGATTTTGCTGAAAATGTTGAAGCTGAATTGATGGCAAATTTCTTCAGACCAGGTGGGCCTTTTGAGGGAGATCTTTCTTACAGCACGGATAGCTTCGTGGGTGAATTGGATATTACGAGTGGATACGACTTGTATGTTGATGAGGTGGAAGACTTGTATGTTCACCATAATTTCTTTGAAGGGACCGAGGATAGAACTGCGATTCTTATTAGGGGCGGTACTGATCCAATTGATGGGAATCTACTCATAGAGCAGAATTGGTTTGATGACTATGCAATTGCCATTGCTCTGTCTGCTGAAATTAAAAACCTAATCGTCAACAATGTATTTTTGAATATGACGAGGGCTATCGTTGCTGGTGGAACTATTACATTTGCCTACAATACACTTGTCGGCGGTGAAATCGGTCTGGATCATTTTAGTGACTATCCAAGTTTGATTGTGGACAATATATTCGTTGGCTTTGATGCTTTTGCCATTACTAGTGCACTAAGTTTCACTGATAGTGTTCAGATGGGTTTCAATGCTTTTTTTGACAATGGAACGGATATTGATGGAGTCCTCGATTATGATGACCTAGGGGGCAATGTCTATGATGATCCTGACTTTGTGGATTCTGATGAAAATGATTTCCATTTAGAAGCTGGTTCACCTCTGATCGATGTAGGCTCTGGATTTGTTAGTGTGTCAGGCGACTATGAGGCTGATCCACGCGTAGTGCCGGACATTGGTGCCTTCGAGTACTAATGAGGGGCGCATCCTTTCTGATTGTTGTTTGGGCATTGTTTGTCCCCTTGGTGATTTCCCCTTGGGGATTTGACACCTTTGAAACTCCGAAAAATGTTCTTTTCAAAAGTGCATTGGCGCTTGTTTTTATGCTGTGGGGAGGTGCTCATATCTTTGGGAAAACATCTATTGGGCCAAGACTGACCCACAAAGAATGGTTGATGCTTGCTGGATTTCTTGTGATTCTTGGCTTATCAATGCTGACCAGCGTTCATCCTGAGCTTAGTTTTTGGGGCAGTCTTGGCAGGCAAGGTGGGGTTATTAATTATTTAGCTTACGCTGCGATCTTTGTTGTAGGTATTCAACTATTTGGAGAATCTTCTACCCGCGCAAACAAAAATCGACAACTTTTTCTAAAATGCGTTCTTATCGCAGGAGTTTTAATGTCAATAATCGCATTACTGCAGAGAGCAGGAATGTACTTTTTTGGACAAAATCTGATAGATGGTTTCGCTGGCCGCTCATTTTCCACGATAGGAAACCCTACCATGATGGGCGCTTATCTGATTTTCCCCATTGGCGCTGCACTAGCTCTTCTACAAAACTCTAAACTCAAAGAGCGTGACTGGTGGCCTGCAATACTATGGGGTGCCATTGCCTTGATGGTGGCGGCTCTTTTTGCTGCAGAAAACCGTGCGAGCATTCTTGCTCTAGGTGTAATGGCTATGCTGCACGGTCTGTTTCTTTTACGATTACGAAATCGTACAAAGTTCTTGCTATTTTCCCTGGGAATAATCGCACTGATGAGTGGTCTATACTTATTCAAGGATGAAGTCAGATCGCTGGCCTCACGCTGGAGCATATGGACCAGTTGCATTGAATGGCTCAGTCAAAATCCATTTGTAGGCAGTGGAGCTGAAAGTTTTGGCCTAATCTTTGAATCCATAGTTCGGCCCGACTTCTTTGAAACAGAGACCTACTTGAGTCTAGCGGACCGCCCCCATAATGAATTTTTAGAATGGTGGATACACTTTGGCTTACTGGGTGCTCTTTTTTATGTGTGGCTGGTTGTTAGCTTGGTGAAGGCATGGCTCACTCAGACACCTCAACAGAAGCACCTAAAGCCTGAAGCCTACTGGATTGGACTCGCTCTAATCGGGTTTTTGGTAAGCAATCAGTTTAGTTTTTCAATCGCAATACATGGACTGTACTTTGCACTTTTCTTAGCTTTTCTGATTTCTTACTGCCCTCGTAAAGGTGTTGCACTTAAACCTGTCTTTACAAAAGTAGTAGCGAGTTTGGCTTTTGTGGCGGGCCTAGGGCTTTTGATTATACAAGGAAGTATCCTGATAAAGGATAGTCAAATGTCCTCTGCTGTCTCAGCTTTTAAGAATGGTCACGCTGAAGAACTTGCAATGCATCTTGAAGCAATGAGTCGCTGGCAACCTCACTATCCAGAGTACTACCTGGCAGGAACTGATCTGGCGATTGCCTCAGGAGACCTGGCTCTAGCTCAGCAGCTTAATGGCGTGCACCGTCGCATCACTCATGATGGAGCACAAGCTCTTCTAGTGGCAGCTGAAATCTCCTTTTACATGGATGACCATGAGGCAACTCTCGCAATCTATGAATCTCTGGAAGCTGATGGTCGTAATCTACCTCTTCTCTATCAACATTGGGCGCGTGTGTTAGTGATTTTGGAAGATTTTGAGGCTGCAGCACAAACCTTTGACAAACTTTTTGTCCTTTTACCTGATTACTGGAAAGCAAATCCAGACCAAACTGAACTGATGAGCTTTGAACAGAGAATTTTCTGGAAACAACATCCCTGGTTTGTAGATGTACTTGAAGATGCTAAGAAAGCATATGAAGAAACGGGTAGAACTGAGAGTTTGCAAAGCAAATGGATACCCTGATAGATCAATGCCGTAGGCTTGTAATGGCACATTTACGCATAGGTGGTGACCTTTTTTAGAAACAGAGATCCTTAACTAGTCTACCCATCGTTTCCACCAATTATTATTTCGCGACAGGAGGGTGGGGGCTCATCCAAATCGCCTTGGAAAATGCGTTGAATTTGCTATGATGACCTCTTGTTGTAGGGCTAACCCTGCGTTTATGACATCCCAAGATTCACAAAATGTTCGAGATTGGCTGGAAAGCGGTCCCTATGAGCGCGCTATCGCACCATTTAAGAAGGACTTGAGAAATTTTGCCCCATTTCAATTGGAACGGGTGGCTCTTAGCGTGGAGGGAATATTAAGGCAAGCCCCTCTCCAGCTCCAGGACTGCGACCTCGTGTTAAATCCCGTTGCATCGCTTGGGAAGCTCTCCGCTGTACTCAAAGGTTACCTGGCGGTGGGGACGGAAGGCCTGTGGCATGGGGTACCTTCTGCACAGAGACCCTCCGGTTCTTCGCGGTTGGGTACGATTTCACTGCCGGATCTCCCCCGTTTTGCTGAGGGCCTGCCTGACATCGATGCCGGACATCATGATAAGCTCCTTGACTTGAGAGGGCGCCTTTTGGGATGTGAAACTTGGCTTATTCCAAAAACTCAAGCTGTTACGGCTCATTTTGGGTCGCCAGCAGACCATATCATGAGGGCAAGGCTGGAGGGTGATCCTTACAACTGCCCCCCTCAAGAGCGCCCTGGCTCGACTCCTGTAGATATTGAATCCGTCAAACAAAGCGTGCGAGACCTTGTTGGTGATCTCAACGGAGGAATCGCGGAGGAAACCGACCGTGCAGGTTCCATCGGCCGTTTCGAGGTTTTGTCAATAGCGCCGTACGTACGCAGTCTGTTTAGTTACATCGCTCAAGTGAGCCGTACCGCTAGCAATAGGGAGGAGCTTATGAGGACCATTGCAGAAGAATTGGTTGCATGGGGGCCTCGCTTCGAGCAGCCTCGTGATCAAGTGGGTTGGCTTCCGGATCCTTGGAAGGAGATTAAAGATTGGATTCTCCCCGCTCGACCCATCACCCCGCAAGTTCATGCTCTTTGGGGACGCGTCAGCGAAAGGCCTAACACTGCTCGTGTACTCCTCCATGGGCCTGGGAGGAGGGTGAGTATGGAGGAGTCGGCTTACCTAGAGTCTCGGCTTCATATTCCCGGTGAGGCCCCTGATGATGGCAGTGGATCACAAGTATCCTTGTTTGCGAGGACTGCAGGAAACGGGCCCGAATTGAGACTAGAGGCAGTGCGCGGGAGCACCTTCCTGCATGGCGCAGACGCAGAAGTTGTTGTCGGATTTCAACAGACTTATCCTAATGTGCGAAGCATACACTGGGGTATTGCAGAGGAGGCTCGTGAGGCGCATAGAAAGAGTGGGGGCGGATGAGCATTTTTACTGAATGAAAATAGGGTGGCTTCACAGGATTTGACTTATTTTATTTCTTTGTTATAATAGCACTCTGTTCTAGCGCCCTACATTACCCTAATTACATGCTCGATTCTGCCGCAGATCGTCTTCCAGTCCAAGCTTCTCTTACTCTTAGTCCCGCTCTTCCTAACTTAAGATCCCTCAACCAATATCTTGGTGGTATGGTGTTTTTCCGTGAGTCAGAGGATGCCCCATTCACCCGTGGTCGTTTAACTCTGGAGCCCAGAAAGACTGGTGAGCTGGCGGGCGTAGCGGAAGGAGTGCTTGGTTCCCTGCAGGGTGCGGGTGTCATGCAATCTGCTCCAAAATCTAGAGTGGGAACTCCTCCACACATGTCTTATTCCATCACACCAATGGTGGGAGATGACCCCTCCGTTCTAATCTCAGATTTGGGTGATTTTGGCAAACTGGAAATATGTGTTTATGACAATTCTCAGGAGCGCGATGAGAAGATGGTGAAGGAGATCGAAGGGCTAGCTTCCAGATTGGGTCTGAATCCTATCGGCTTTACGACGAAAGATGGGCGCTACTGGGTTGAACTACCTGGTGCTCCAGCCGGGGCACGGTTTTATGTGGAGTTCCATTCCCATTTTGTTCGCATTGGGTATGGTGGTGAGGACGCTAGATTTAATACATTGTCGGACCGCTTGATTAACCAGTGGGGCCCTAATAATGTCGAGCTCTCAGCGGGAGATGTGGGTGTTTCTAGTGGTCTTCGGCTATCAGAGTTGGAGTATGGACGGAATTTTACCATTGCTCAGGATGTGAGCGACCCATTGTCTCCCTCGAGTGTGCATTTACGCGCTGGAGATGTCGTCTGCTTACGAATGCTTGATGCTGATGACAAAGCTTACGATAGCTCTACCCCTCTGACTGAGTTGCTTGTAAATGACACTACAAGATTTGAATTGTCTGCCGAAGAGCTTTCGCGGATGATCGTGAAAACTCGGTTGTGATGGGACAGGCTGCGTTTAAGAAACTAGCGCAAGTTTGAAAAAGCGTTTATTTCTGTTTCCACAGTCCCGTCCGGGTAAAACATGGCGACGGAACGAAGGGCATGGGGGTCGAAGGTGTGGTCTGCTGAAGAGCAAAACTTGTGGTCGCAGCCAAGCAGGGTGACTGGCCCTAAATTAGTCTGAATAGTCCTTAACCCTGCTGAGTTTCGATCGTGGCCAAAGACGAAGGTGCGCACGCCGTTTTCGACGACCTCGTCCCAGATGCAATTTGTTTCCAGAGGGGTGGCCGCTCTCCTATTGTCAGCGCATGTTATCGCTTGCACCCCTGCGAGCCATCCTATGCGGTGATACTCCTCTGCAAAGGGCTTCTCCCCTTGTAAGACTTTACTCATGGCATCTCGGTGCTCCTCATTTAGATGTGGATAGTTTATGGCATTCAATGTGCTTGGTGTCGGCGGCGTGTGTTGAAAAACCACCCCATCGATTCTATGGAACAGCTTCATGTCCCCATACAATTCACAGAGCGCCTGCCCTTCTTCACTCTCCCGTAGCCGTTTTAAGTAGTCCGTGTCCGCTTTTCGTGCGGCAAAAAACTGGTCTATGTCCAGGGTGCTTGGAGCGAGCTCCAAGAATCGTCCCAGTTCAAAAATCCCTCTTATGCTTTGTTTGTGGATTTGCTTCAGATTTCCCCCAAGACCGTTGGTTATAAAATTGACCCCCTCGTGGTCGTGATTCCCCAAAATCGTCGTCAGCGTTCCCCCGTTCTCCTGAATTTGTCTCCTGAGATCCCGAACGAACATGGCGATGTCGAAGTCATCTTCGTAACGATCTGCGGTCAAATCCCCCCAAGAGGATGAGATCAGTGTCTTTTAAGGTCCACCTGTGGAGAGGGTCCACTGCTCTGAGCGCCCTGAGATCGGACTTTAGGGCGGGGAGGAAACCGTGGACATCTGCCACCACAGCGGTGGGGGTGGAAATTCCGTGGCCAATTTGAGTCCTCATGTTTGTGCTCTTTGCCGTTAAGGTCTAAACTGTCTTTGTTTTTCCGTACTTTAGATCTAAAATATTTTTTGTCAATGGAGTTGAGGGAAGATCACAATTTGGCCCCGTATTGCACCTTTCAAATTGGAGGGCCGGCGGATTTTTTTGTGGAGGCGCGGGGGAGCGAGGAGGTTTTGGAGGCGCTGAACTGGGCGGAGGAGCGGGATCTGCCGGTTTTTGTGTTTGGCGGGGGGAGCAATTTGCTTTTTGATGATGGGGGTTTCCGCGGGCTGGTGATTCGGATGAGGTTGGCGGGAGTGGAAGTACGGGGGGAGGAGGTTTGGGCGGAGGCGGGAGTGATGATGGCGAAGGTGGTTTTGGCTGCGGCGGAGGCGGGGCTCACGGGTCTGGAAGCGTGGAATGGTTTACCGGGAACGGTGGGGGGCGCGGTGTTTGGGAATGCGGGATGCTTTGGGGTGGAGGCTAAAGATGTTCTGGAGAGTGCAGAGGTTTGGATGCCGGGCGAGGGGGTGAAAACGGTTGGCGTGGAATTTTTTGAGTATGATTATCGATGGTCGCGGCTCAAGAAAGAAGGCGGGGTGGTTTTGAGTGCAAGCTTTAAATTGCAGAGGGGAGAGCGAGGGGAAATTTTGGAGAAAATGAAGGAAATTGCGCGAAGTCGGATTTCAAAACAGCCGCCGGGGAGCAGCACGGGATCGTTCTTTAAGAATCCTCCGGGGGACCATGCGGGGAGACTCATTGAGGCCGCGGGCCTTAAGGGAAAGTGGCTTGGGAAAGCGCGAATTTCGGATCAGCATGCGAATTTTTTCCTGAATGCGGGGGGAGCGACAGCGGCGGATATTTTAAATTTGGCCGCTTTGGTGGAAAAGACCGTTTTTGAAAAATTTGGAATACGGCTGGAGCGGGAAGTGGTGTTTGTGCCTTCGGAATGAAGGTGAAACTTGCACGCGGGCTAAAAAACTGCTTAAATGGCGAAGAAATGCACTAACCCCACGCTATGCAAGTCAAAGCACTCATTCAATCCCCCATTGTCCGCGAAGTTCTTATTTTTGCCGGACTCCTGGGCGCTGCTCTTTTGGTTTCTCAACTCCTGCCCGGCATGAGTTTTGCAAACGGTTTTATTGATGACTCCGACAACCTCGACATCGTTGGTGATGCCACCAATAATGAAGGAGATCTTAAGGAGCTCATCAAAGATATTCTCAATTACTTCCTTGGATTCTTGGGCTTTGTGGCTACCGTGATGGTGATTTACGGCGGTGTGCTCTACATTACAGATGGAGGAAGCGACGAAAATGTTGGTAAGGCTAAAAAGATTTTGATGTATGCCGCCATTGGTATCATCCTCATCTTGATCTCCTTCGCACTGGTCAACACCATCTTGGGTGCCGGACTTGGTGGAGGCGCAAGCACAAGTACCACAACCGTGAACTGAGTTTTAAACAATTAAGTAAGAGCCGGGACTTGAATTTTCCCGGCTTTTTCTTTTTCCTCCGGTTCCACCGTGAGCACAATGGCTTTTTCGGTGACCGCCGAGATGTCGCTGTAGTCAAATGTCCGCTTGTCCCATTCCATCCACAGAAATTTTTTAGAAACCTCAATGGAGAGGAGAAAGCTGGTGTTCGTGTCCAAGCAAAAATCGCGCACGCGGCCCAAGCTCTGCCCATTTTTTGCCAGCACGCGCTTGTTGTTCAAAAAGGTCCGGCGCAAACCAAATTCTTGAATGCGTAAAATTTCCAGGGGAGTCGTGAACGCTTCGGGCCCACTCACTCGTATGTAGTCTTTATTCCACTGCTCGATGTCCACCGGCACTACCATTTTGGAATAACCAAGCAAGAGCCCAATGATTTGCCCCGTTTCCGGATGCATAAAAACGCCCGTCACAAAGCCAAAAGGCCTATCTTCTTCCGAAGAAATCACGGCAAGCCCGTCGAGTTGGGACCAGTGGAGCTTCATCGAGGAACATTATACTTTCGGACCCTTGAAAAACAAAGGGCGAAACACCCTTGTCGCTGAGGCTGTTTCATGGTACAATTATTGGATTTAATTTATGCCAATGGGACTCAGCGCTAACGATGTCATCGCTCTCGCACAAGAAACCAAAGCCCTTTCCAAAGAGCAGTTGGAGCGCATTTTAGAGGTGGCTCCCACCATGAGCGCCGCGGATTTGGAAGAACTCAAAAAAATGATCCTGGCCGTGCAAGCTGCCGAAATTGAAGGTATGAAAAAAGAACTCGAACTTCGTCAAAAAGTCGCCGCCGCCTACTCCGAGTGGCAGGCCGACAAAGCCCGCGCCACCCTCCAAACCCAAGAGGGTGCCGTCGCTCGCGAAGACCAAGCTCAATTTGAAATATGAGTTACGCCGGTGCTGGTGGATTTGTCTCTCCTGAGGCTTATCATGATTTCGTTCCCATGCAACGACTCGCTTCGGACTTGAAAGAACTTTCAGGCAAAAATTACCCTCCTGAATTTCTTAAAAAGTTTACCGAAGAGAATCCTGAGGTTTCTGCTGCGCTACAAAAGATTGTAGCGTCACAAAAAGAGAACCGAACCGCTGACCCTGCTTTGGCCGAGGCCTTAAAGGTTTTGGATGGAGATTTGGATTTTGTCCAACTCCAAAAATACAATGCCATTCTTAAGGATGTCGGTTTTACTGAAGGAGGCTTGGTTGAGGTTTTTAACGGTAGGGTTCTTATCACCATACCTTGTGATGTTGGTGGACCCTTTAAAATCTCGTCCATGGGTTCCCATGGCTGGTTATTGGATGGAGTGTCTTACACTGCAGATCGTGATAATTTGGCTTTATTAACACAGGCGCTTATTGATGCAAAGTCACTCAAATTCACTTTAGAGAAGGCAAGGGAAAAGCGTTTGCCACAAACCGAGGTTTTATTTGAGAAGGCCATGTTGCCCAAAGCGCGCCTGTGGGCTTCTGTCGTTGTAAATCCAATCTTTGCTTTGGAACGCGCGGTCCAGAGGGGGTTTTCACTACGCCCTGATGCTCCAGAGCGTTTACGCGCTATGGGACAAAAGCGTTGGATCAATAGCTTTTCGGGCGGAGCCGGTTCTTCCTCAGAGGTCTCGTCTGACGAACCTCAAGCGACAGAGGGAGTGGCTCGAACAGGAGCGTCAAGTGTGGAACGGAAAGAAGTCCGACAAGAGGAAGCAGCCTTTGCGGCGAAAATGCAGGGGGAGGGGTGGAAAAAGTATGCGACTTTAACGGATAATGCTGAAGAAGGTGGGAGTATTGTTGTGAAACTTCCTACCGACAAAAATGAGCCTAACTACTCTGACTATACAAACAGCCGTATTCACGACTTTTTTGGTGGCAAATCACCGGTCAAGGTGCTCTCGGCTTCAGAGATGGAGACCTACGATATTACTGTGAATAGTAAACCTGTTGAATGGGGCCCTGATACAGACTACCCAGATGGAACTTGGCTTGATGCAAGCACCAAAACTCGGGTTTGGGCAGAGAATGGGACCAAGATTGAATGGAAGAAAAAGGGTCTTGTAAGTGCGGAAGCTCCGGCGGCTGCAGCAGGAGGGGCAGTGGCTGCAAATGCTCCTACAAAGGTTGAGTTTTTGGATGATGGAGGTGCAGATGCCTCTGCAGAAAAAATTCGGGAACGGATGGAAAAGTCCTTTTCTTATTTGACGCGGACAGATGGAGTTTTGACACAGAAAGCTACGGCCTTGAAAGCAGTTAAAGAGAAAATCGGGAAAAAATCTCTTTTTAGGACTGCAAGTAAGGCTGAAGATCTTGATTTGGAGGCACTTACCTTGGAGAGAGACATTCGACTGCTTAAAGATGACCGGGCTAGGGTCATTGCCTTTGTTAGAGAACAAACAAACACTCCTCTCTACGCCACTTTGGCCGGGAATGTGGCCTTGGCGGATTTGAGCAGATGGGGACTGGAAAATCCACACGAAGTAACCGAAGTCATGATCGCCTCAACCACTCCTGAGGCTCCCACTAAAGTAGAGATTGGCACCGGGCCAGCCGTGCTTGCTTCGAATGATACGGCATCGGCTTCTACTGATGCCTGAAGCTTTGCTCGTTAACTGTGCGCACGCACAGATTTTGCTTCGATTTGTGGCTTAAGAAAGCCGTTTAATTTTTGGGAATGGCTCAATGGGCGCTGTTTGTGCTTGTAAGTTTCTCGGCGAGATTGACCCGGGCGGGAGTTTTGCTTATACTCCGCTTTGCTCTTAGGAGCTTAGCGTCGGGGTATAGCAAAGTTGGCTATTGCGCTCGGTTTGGGACCGAGAGGCCGCAGGTTCGAGTCCTGCTACCCCGACCATTTAGGACTTTTGCATGTTCTTCAAACTCCTTGAATGGAGAATTTAGGCTGTACGAAGCCACTTTCTTTTCTTTCACGGTGAAGTTCGAGAAGAGTTTTTTGATTAAGTAGTCTTTCTTTTCTAAAACTTTCTCATTTCGCAACCGTAAGCCAAAATCTTTGAAAAGTTCTACAAATTGATCGTAACTTAAAACCTCGGCGTTTTGCTTTTTCTTTTTCTCTTGGAGAGTTGCGAGCTGGGACTCTAACCCCTCCTGTTGCGTTAAGAGCTTGGCTATTTCCGATTGGTAAAATTCTCTCACCAACTTGTCTTTTACTTCTTCCGCCATATTCATTCTGCTTTGAATGCGCCCGCTCAATTGTTTGAGACTTTGGCGTGTTGACTGCTCTTGGGAAGTCAACTCCTCAACTGTTTTCCTATTCACCCTATGCATTTCTTTTTGATAGTGCTGATAAATTTTTGCCGAGGTGAAATCATGCTGATCAAGAAATGTATCTACAAAATCTGTGATGATATGTGCGCGCACGGATTTGTTATGAAACGAACATTTAGGAGTTGTGCATCGGTAGAAAAAATACCGTTTGTCAGCTTTGACCTTGTGGGTTATATTCGGCACCATCTTTTTTTCACAATGACCGCAGTAAACAAGGCCTCTTAGAAAGTCAGCATGAACCGACCCTTCTTTGAGGTATCGCCCTCTTAAACGGAAGCTACGCTCCACCTTTTGCATCTCATTTAACCGTATGAACTCTTCGGGTGTAATCATCGGGCAAAACCCACTTGCTTCTACAAGGTTAATGACCCTATCCCCGTAGCGGAGTATCCCCGCATAAATCGGGTCTTTTATAAACTCGGAGACTCTTTTCTTATTCATCGTATAAAGCTCATCCCCTCGTAATGTCGATTTTTTGTAATGATTCTGATTTAGGTATTCGGCTATCTCATCAAGGGACTTTGCATCTAAACGCATTTTTAATGCATTTTGGATTAGGTCAAAATTGGTTCCGTTGGGATGCAGCTCTTGATTTTCATCTTTACGGTATCCATGCTTATTTCTCCCCAAATACTTTCCTTCGTTGGAACTTCTGTTAACACCTCGCAGTACGCTCTGACTCAACGCCTCTGAATACTGTTTAGCAATTACGAATGCAATACCCAGCATAACCTTGCCAGAGACGCTATTCTCAAAGTTAAATGCTACAAATTTCAAATCTCTGATCACCCCCTTGTCTAGAAGATCAATTACCTCTCCCGCATCTTTCATGTTTCTGGAGAGCCGATCAGGATGCCAAGCTAAAATTGCATCGTATTTCCCAGCTTTAATGTCTGCAATCATCTGATTGAACTTTGGCCGTGATTCTGAATTCTTGGCCGAAGCCGCTTCTTGAATTTCTTCTACTACGTTAAGACCCAGTTTTCTTTGCAAGATACGGGCTTCATCCACTTGATCACCAATTGAACGCACCTGCTCACCATCTTCTTCTCTGGACTTGCGGGCATACAATACATAGCGTGGAGGTTTTTCCTCTACCCCTTCTGATTCTGGAGTCACAAAACTTTTTAAGAACCGTTCAAAATCTTTTAATTCCATGCCTTTATATTATTCCACTGCCTCGCATACGGAAATGTTCATATTTGTTTACGTTCTTCACTTTGCCTGACTGCTTGAATGATACTGATGTTCACTGGATAGGTTGGCATCGTTGGTTCTTGAAACTTTGGATTAAACATACCGATATGTTTTCCAAGTAGTTCTAAGGCCTTCAATGCTCCGTAGGCATCTATCGTCCACTGTTCGGCACTTCTTCCCACTGTCTTTCTTTCAAGGCATTTTAGGACGATTTCTTTGAGATTTTCGATGATATAAGTTTCGTCGTAAAGAGCTTGGCGTTTCCTCGCTTCAAAATGTTTCTTTAGACCTGTTTGAATATATGGGTCGTCCATGAGTAGAGAGCCACGGGTTCTTGCTCCATTTTCGCTATAGCCTGCCCGTACAGCGGCTTTGGCTTGGTTGAAGTCTTTTAGATACTCTTCTACGAAAAGCTCTTTTCTGACTGTGGTCGTGCTCATAACAGTGTCGGTAAAATCACTGATATTTTACGCTTCTGAACTGGGAAAGTTTACTCCGTCTGTATGTCCACATACTCCCAAGCTCCAAAATCGGACGGGTCTCCACCTAAGAAACGGAGTTGTATTGTGTAGTAAGTCCGAATCATTGCCCCAAAGCCATTTTGTGAGTCCACATAGGAGTAAATCGTATAAACATCTGCCTCCTTACTCACCGTGTAGGGGTCGTCAAACATGGTTGAAGGGAACTCTGCTGTGGTTGGAGATTTGAGCGTAGCCTCCACAAAGTGTTTGGCCATTAAGTAAGCCTCAAAGTCCGATGCCTCTGTTCTGAATTCTGGTGTGCTACTTGGTTGATTTACTCCCATTTCATCAAGAGCCTGTCCAAGCATGCCTAGAAAGAAAATAACCAGAAAGATCACGAGAGGGACGGCACAGCAGTTGGAAATACTTTGCTTTTGTCCACAGTGTGAACACTTGGTGGCCTTCTTTGGTATCTCTTGAAGACAAGCCTTACAAGTTTTCTTTGTTTCGTGGGTAGTCATGGGATAGGGAAATAGATTTGCCTCACTATATCCCATTTTGGGTTATCCGAAAAAGGGATTTAGCATTCTTTCCATGAATAGCCTCCACTCTAAGGAGTACCGTGACCTCATAGATAAACTCACCAAAGCTCGCAGAGATGCAGGTTTTACGCAGGTTCAAGTTGCAGACCTTTTAGGGAAACCACAGTCTTTCGTTTCCAAGGTTGAAACTTTCCAGAGACGGATTGATGTGCTTGAATTAAAGAAGTTGGCTAAGGTTTATAAAAAGAACCCCAACGACTTTCTCTAAAAATTCTCATGGCAAATCTCTTTGTTCTGGCGTTGCTACTATCTCTCGTCGCTCTACCAGTGGGTTTAATCAAGCCAGCGGTTTTTCAGAAGATCGTCAAAAAACTGATGGGCAAGGATGCGACTCGCAAAAATGTCCTTGGTAGTCTGGCATCCCTTGCTTTGGTGAGCTTCATTGGTATTGGCGTGACTGCTCCAACTCCTGTTCCAGAAAGTGATGTGGAAGTTACTTCAACCGAAGAAGTTCAAGCGATTGAAATGGAGAAGCCGACTTTGGAAGAAACTGTTGAGAGTGAAGCTATAACAAGTGTCAGTTCCGAATCAAAGGTCGAAGAACAGGTTCAAACTACACAGCCAGCGGTGAGTGAATCAGCTACGATAGTCCAACCAGAAACCACAACAACGACCCAATCTTCCAGTGAAGAAACTTATACTGTGGAGGAGGTGCAAGAGCCTATTTATGAAGAACCCGAACCCACTTCTTGGTACACTTGCAGTTCAAATACTTATAATTGTTCCAGTTTTTCTACTCACGCCGAAGCCCAGTCTGTTTATGATGGGTGCTTAGCCCAAGTGGGCTATGATGTGCATGGATTGGAGGGAAATGATAACGATGGATTGGCGTGTGAAAGTTTACCCTGAAAACAATGGAGCTTGAGTTATGTCCATGCTCGTCAGGCTTGCCCTATAAAGATTGCTGTTTTTTGAAGTTTGATGCAAATGGGAATCGTTTATTTGACACTGGCCATAGGCGTGGCGATGCCGACGGCAACTGGTATCCGATGCCAAATATCCAGATTGCGATGACCCTTGGGGTTAAAGTTAATGATAAGTTTCGTGAGCACGCAGAGTCGATTGTTAAAAGGTCTAAACTGCCACAAGAGAGGTACACAGATTTTGTTAATGCGTTTGCCCTCTTTCTTGCTTCATACAGTGGGTTTATCCAAGAAGTCTCAAAGCCTCATGGTACAGGTGCATCTTTTAGTGTCGACTCGATAGAAGGCAGAGAAACTTGGAGAAAGTTTCTTGTTAATGGAAGAATCCTTATCGATTTCATTGGTAGGCATACATGTGCCGCATTGAACCTTAAACAACCGCTTGGAAAAACTTTCAATCTAGACTCCATTGACTCTTTGATAAAGATTTTGGGAAACGAAGGAAGAAAACGCCCAGAATTGCTGCTCATCAAGGATAAACTGCTCCAAATCAGACCTTCTCTTAAAACCTTCATCGATTTAAGAAACCTCGAAAAGTTTTCTGGAGACACAATCGTGGAATTCCCCGCAGTTCACGAAAAGGGTATTACAAAGGATGGCGTAGTGAGGACTCAAGAAGCAACATACCCAATGGTTCACACTGCTGAAAGTGCTTATAAAGCCATATGCCTGCTCGTAGATTTGCTACTGGGCATTTCTTGAAAGATGTTCAATCCAATCAATCACGCTTCCGAAGGCTCCGCCTAGTTCTTCGGCAAAAGTTAAAAGGGTGAACAAAATATAGCAGGCAAGAAACAAGTAAGGGACGAAGCCTTCCAGATGAGAAAAAGGTAAGTATCTCCCAGCATTTCTCCCTTTTTCAAGAATGCTCCATTCAGTTCTATAGAGTGCTAGGGGAAGTTTTTCTTCCACTTGATGGAGCACTGTAAATTTGCCCGTGTTCATTTGTCGATAGGAAAGAATTGTCCTAGCCCATACGAAACAAATGAGAACGCCCAGAATCAAGACCAATAATTCAATGTTTGCTGAAAACTCCTCCTTAACAAAAAACCCCAACGCCGTCATCAAGAAGGTGTTTAACGAAAGAAAAAAGGTGTTAGCCCGTTCTCTCCTTTCACTGATTTTATCTATTCCCTCAACATAAATTCTATACTGCTCAAGAACGTGCTCTCGATACTGATGCCCGTACTTCTTTTGGTCAGCAGAAAATAGTTTGATTTTATTCTTGTTCCTCATGCTTTATCGATTGCCATTGAGTAAAAGCCCCACATTTTCCCAAGTCCAGCGATATCTTTTAAGTCCTTCGATAGCAGGACAAGTTTTTTCCTTGTATCCAACGATACTTACAACTGGGACACCAGCCTCTCTTGCCATTTGGATTTCAGCTTTTACGCCAGAACAAGTGTGAGTTTTCTCTCCCAAGATCACGATTACTAAATCACACTTTTTGATCTTGATTAGACATTGTTCCTTCCAAGTTCTTTCATCCCAAGGTACTTTCACTGACCAGTCTTCTAGCTCAAAGGGTGTATCAGAGTTACGCCCATGTGCTACGAAAGCATCCCTTAAAAACTGGTCATTCTCGAAATCAAAGCTAATAAATACTTTTTTCTTCATGCAACGAACGTTAGCACAAGTTATGATTCAACAAAAGAAGGACTCAACCAAGTATGTAGGTTCGATGAACGTCGCCCTTATTACTTTCTTCGTCCACTGAAACCGAGATTGACCACATTCCCATCTCTAGCAACGGCCTGATTGGGGCTTAAATTACTAGGAGTTGAAGAAGGTTTACTCGATGTTGGAGTTCCTTGTCCTTGGAGAGCTTGAGCTACATCTGTTAGTGCGTCTTTTCTTCCAACCATATGAATTTTTAAGGATGGCTACATCGTAACATCATTTAGTTTTCCAGTACACACGAGCAGGTCACCCCTCAAGAATTGCTCCATTTCGATGTTGAACTTATCGAGGCTTGCGTAGGTACGTTCAAGTAGTTCAAGATTTTGAAGTTCTACTTTAGTTCCTATCCCCCGACCATCTTGACTGGTACAGTACATTATTGTATTATGCCCGTCTTAAGCGAGGGCTATGAAAATTTCAATACCCAGTGGTTTTGGTGAAAGAGATTTGGTCTCTCCATGGACAATGCTGTTGGGAGATGATCAAGATGTGACTTGGAACTCTACAATGAGGTTTGCTGAACAGATGACTGCTGCCGAAAGGTGGCTGCGAAAAGTCCTTGAAGGGCTCAGTGATGTCCAAGTGATTGAAGGGGCCTGGGATAGTAGTGATGTATCCATAAGCTCTCCCTTTAAGCCAGATGACTTAGTAGACCAAACCATATTCGAAGGAACAACTATAAGGAAACCACGAACAGTTCCTTTACATGAGTTTTTGCAACACCCTCGATATCCTGTTGTAGCAAAGGACACAAAAGCTAACGAAGGTCACTGGAAATTTCTCATCAAAGATGAGAGTGGTTTGGATACATTTGTGAATTTTTTGAGAACCAAAGGGTTCCCTGTCAGTCAGTTTGTCTTTCAAGATTTTATTCAGCAAGACAGCCATCGTTCTTATGTTAGCTCTTATAGAGTCCTTGTTGGTGCAACGGGTCAAATATTTGCCGCGGCTTTGATATGTAGAGATAAATCAAGCAAAGCCTCTGTTTTACCAGATGATCCTTTTTCTGAACTGACGCAGCCAGACTCAGATTGGTTTTTAGGGGGGCAGGAGTTTTGCTCGAATGTAGCACAAGGAGGCAGAATATTTCCTCTTGAGCCTGCTAGACAACCTGATCGACCAGTGGATTGGGAAGAGGTTTTAAAAGACCATAGTATTGATACGCGTAGGCCAGTATTACCAGAGCAAATTGAAGAAGTTTCAAAGAGAGTTGGACGACTTGTAGCACCGCGAACTGACCTAGTTTTGGGAGTCGATTTCATGACCGATCAAAGTGGAAATCATTGGTACTTAGAAACGAACTCAGGCCCTGGACTGGCAACATATCTCTATGCTCATAAGCGTGGCTTTGCTCAGACCTTACATCTTGACCCTTTCAAAGCCATAACGGTTGAGGCCTTGTTTGCTTTGGGAGTAGATCTAAGGTCTCAATATCCATGGAGAAACAAACCTTACCAATTTTAAAAGATACGGCGCTAGCAGATATAAAACAAAGCCGGAATCCCAAATCCTAAGATGAGCTCAAGTGGTTTGTGTCTTTTTAGGAGTAGGCGTGAGTAAACGACGAGTGGAATCGTAAGAAAAATCAGCGGAGATAAGTTGAAATCTTGAACGAGCGCAAAACACAAAATTGTGATTAAAGCGACATGGATGCTCACTTTAATTTTAAAGTTAAAGAGAATGAGGAGTGTGGCTATTGCCAGTAATCGGCTAAAATCATAGAAAATTTCTTTTGTTGAGAACAAATACAGATAAATAATCGAGAGCATTAACCCAATTAGAGTAGCATAGTAGAGTGGGTATCTTTGAATGCGTTTACTGACATCAAAGTCCGATATCCTTTTCGTTTTGTATAGGTAAAGAAAGTATAAGAACGGCATTACAAACGATAGTCCCAGTACTGCCAAAAAGGATGATAATTGATCCCACTTAAAGTAAACAACTGTGAGCAAAGGAAATACAAAAACTGGATGTGCAATGAACGAGATTGCTTCGCAGATTTTGACTTTTAGAGCTTTTTTCATATTGATTACAGTTTAACTATTTTTACAGGAAATCAGCTCTGAATAAAACCTACTCTTTGCCACTGAAGCTGAGCAGCATGCCGATGACGCTTGCGAGGATACTGACGATCCCAAGAATGAATTGTAGAAGTTGATTAGACATAAAAAAACGGTTACAGGATTTAAATCGGTGTAACCGTCTTTAAGTATGTTAAACGACTGGTTACACCCTATCTTGAGTAAAAGTGTGGCTTCCAGTGATAACTTTTTGAGGTTTCCTCTACCCGAATTGTTTGTTTGAAAAGGTTCATACTTTTTCTAAAGTACCCTGCATTATCCACTATTTGGGTCTTGGAGTCAAATTCTGCGGGGAGGCTTCACTCACACACGCCCCAGAGGCCTTTGTTGGCGTCCTGGGCTTCTTGTTCGAGGTTTTCGAAGTGGGTGCGGTCGGTCACGGGGTACTGCTCGGGGAAGGTGGCGTAGCCTTCACGCAAAAGGGCATCGTTGAGGCGCAGGAAGCTGCCGTCTTCTTGGAGCACATCGATGTAGCGGAGTTTGCGGCCATAGGGATCTTCGTCTTCATTGGCGGGGTCGGCGGTGAGGCGGACGGCGCGGTTCTTTAAAAATTCGGTGGTGAAAAGAGCGGCTTCGTAACCGTAACATTCGGCGGTGGAATCGGGTCCATTGATTTCGTTGGTGTCCACGGCCAGGAGGCGAACCTGGAAAAGTTCGCGGTTGGGGCCTGAGATCAGGAGGGTATCGCCGTCGAGTATGGCCACCACCCAGTAAAGAGACTCATCCGTGAGAGAAAGAAGGGCATCTTTTTGAGGATAGGTTTCTTCCTTATCCAGCTGTTCCTCAATCTCTAAAGCGTATTTCTCGGGCCAGGTCTGTTCTTGCAAGGTGTCCGCGGAGGCCACGGGGGTCTTTTGCAGGTTCAGTGCTCCGAGGATGGTGAGGATGAATTGTGCGAGACTGTCGAGCATTTCTTGAGGTAAGAAGGATGTCGCTTACGCGACCTTATGGTTAGGCACTGAAGTGCCTGGAAGGAGGGTATATTGACATGAAACTTGGCTTTTGTCAATAGCACGATGCGGCGGGTTTCGACGGGGCCTGTTAAAATGAGCTGGATGAGTACTATGGCGAAATTCTTCAGGTTTGTTTCCACTTCTTTTGAGCCCGAAAAGAAACGCGTACGGTTTGCGTATGAGATGCATTTGAAGGGTGGAAAGGTCATGCGTTTTACGGAAACGGTGGATTTGCCACGCGTGCCGCAGCTTAAAGATCTGCCGGCGGGCCTTTTGGACCGTGTGCTGGAAAGTGTGCATTTGATGCTGGGAATAAGTTATTACAAACTGTATTGCCCGGAAAAAGTGGAGATCCCGTACGCGCTCAGCAAGGAGCAGGCGGAATTTTGGACCACGATTTATAAAAAGGGCTTGGGGGAATTTGCGTATCGCAACAAGCTGGATCCGAGAAAGTTTGCGAAATTTCCATTCAAAAAGAGCGCGCGGCCGGAGGCGGTGGATTTTCCACGGAAGGACCGGAGTTTACTTGGAATTGGAGGGGGCAAAGACTCGATTGTGGCCGGGGAACTTTTGAAAGAAGCGGGCAAGGATTTTGATGCTTTTTTGGCGGACACCGAGCGCTCTTCACCCATCGTTTCCGCGGTGGTAAAAATAATGGGAGTGAAATCTTTGAGTTTGATGCGGCACCTGGATCCGCAGGTTTTTGAAGCGCATCCGGGAGCTCTCAACGGCCATGTCCCCATTTCGGGTGTGTTTGCGTTTTTGGGCCTTTTGGCTGCTGTTTTGTACGATTACCGATATGTCGTGGTGGGCAATGAGCAGAGCAGCAATTTTGGGAATGTGCAGTACAAGGGAATGGAAGTGAATCACCAATGGAGTAAATCGGAGGAATTTGAGGCCCTGCTGCAAGGCTATACGCGGGATTTTTTGACTCCGGACATCACTTATTTTTCTTTGTTGCGGCCGTTTTATGAAATCCGGATTGCGGAAATGTTTGTGCGCTATCCTCAATATTTTCCTGTGTTCAGCAGTTGCAATCGAAGTTTTAGGGTACATAAGGCTAGGCCAACAGACAGGAAGACTGGACTGATAGACAGGGAGACTGGGCTTCGCCCAGTATGGTGTTGTGAATGTGCCAAGTGTGTCTTTGTCTTTACGATGCTCTCCGCTTTTTTGAGCAAAAAAGATTTACTTAAAATTTTTGGGAAAGATTTGTACGAAGACAAGGCCCTGGAGCCTCTCTTTAAAGATCTGCTTGGAGAGGGCACGATGAAACCCTTTGACTGTGTGGGGACTTTTGAAGAGATGCGGGCGGCGTATGCGATGGCAAAGGGAGAAAATCTGAACCCCAAGGTTTTATTCAAAACTGCACCGGCGCCCACGGTTCCTGTGCCTTTCAAACTTCTGGGGATGGAAAGCGTTTTGATTTTGGGCTATGGCCGCGAAGGCAAGGTGACTCATGAATTCTTAAGGCAACGCTACCCCAAACTCAGCATCGGTGTGGGAGATCGCGACCTCGACCCCAATTATTTACTCCGTCAGGAAGATTTTGATTTTGTCGTTAAAACGCCCGGCATCCCCCGTGCCATGGTGACGCGCCCCTACACCACGGCCAGTAATTTGTTCTTTGCCGAAAAGCCCGGCTTGGTGATTGGAGTGACCGGCAGCAAGGGGAAGAGCACCACGGCTTCTTTAATTGCGCATCTTTTGGAAACGAGCGGCAAGCGGGTCCATTTATTGGGGAATATTGGTAAGCCCATGCTCTCTGCTTTGATGGAAAAATCTAAGGGAATATTTGTACTTGAACTGTCCAGTTACCAATTGGAGGATTTGGAATATTCACCCGACATTGCCGTGGTCACCAATCTTTTCCCCGAACACATGAACTATCATGGCGGCCTGGAGAATTATTATGGGGCAAAGAGTCGCTGTATTCGATTCATGCGCAATGGTTCACACTTTATCTACAATCCAAAAGTCCGTTTGATTAAAGGCTGGCAGACCCGAGCACAACGGGTTCCTTTCACCACCCAGTTGCCTCTTAAGGATTCGGAGATCCCCCTGCTCGGCCAGCACAACCGCGACAATGTTCGGGCGGCGGTTACGGCTTCGCGATTGCTTGGGGTTTCTGAGACCACGATTAAAAAGGGGATACTCTCGTTCAAGCCCCTGTCCCATCGTTTGGAGTTTGTGGGAGAGTTCAACGGAATTCGTTTTTATGACGATGCCATTTCCACCACGCCGGAGTCCACCATCATGGCGCTGAAGGCCCTCAAAAAAGTGGACACCATCTTCTTGGGCGGCGAGGACCGAGGCTATGATTTTTCTGAACTGGAAAAAGTTTTACGACGGATGAAGGTGCGGAACATTGTGCTCTTCCCAAAAACAGGAGATCGAATGCTCAAAAGTCGAGAGGGTTTTATGATCTTTGAGACGCAGAAAATGAATAAGGCCGTGCAATTTGCCTATGCCGCCACTCAGCCGGGGAAAATATGTTTACTTTCTTGTGCTTCTCCCAGTTATAGCCTGTGGAAAGACTTTGAGGACAAGGGGGAGGACTTTAAAAATTGCGTGCAAAATTTGGCGTGATGTGCTTTAATGGGGATATCTAACCACCCCATTATGGCAGAAAGAAATACTTATGATCTTTCGAATCGTGTTTTTACCTTGCTCGCCGTTATTGGCGCCGCTTTGGTTCTGTTTTGGCTCTTTAGAATTTCTGAAATTTGGACCTCGGTTACCGGTAATTATGTGCGGGAAATTTCTGTAGAAGCGGAGGGCAGCGCCTTTGTGGTTCCCGACACCGCTGTGATTCAACTTGGAGTGACCACCGATGGGGAGACCTCCGAAGGAGTGGTGGCCGCCAATACCGAAAAAATGAATGCGGTGATGGATGCCATAAAGAGTCTTGGCATTGAAGACGCCGACATCAAAACCACCGGCTACAACTTGAGTCCCAAGTACAATTGGACGGACGAAGGCCAGGAAGAAGATGGCTACACCCTCAGCCAAACGGTGGAAGTACGGCTTGGAGATTTCAGCCAAATTGGAACGCTCATCAGCAAGGCCAGTGCCGCCGGGGCCAATACGATTGGCAGTGTGGCCTTTGAAGTGGATGATTCTGAGTCTGCAAAATCCATGGCGAGAGAGGAGGCTATTGCCGCCGCCAAAGCCAAGGCAGAGCAAATTGCGAAGCAGAGTGGTCTGAGATTGGGACGAATGGTGAGCTACTACGAATACTCCAACTATTACGATGGAAAGGGGGCCTACTATGCGGAAAGCATGTCTGATGAGGTCGGTATGGGCGGCGGCGCCGTTCCCAGCATTGAACCGGGTGAGGAAGAGATTTCCCTCACGGTAACGCTGAACTACCAGATTCGGTAGTAAGATTCTAGATTGGAAACAAAGATGCCGCTTGCGCGGCGTTTTTGTTTAGCAAACCCTTGGGTAGCAAGGAGTCCCGCTAAGCGGGACGGCTTTTATAGGCTCACCTGCGGTGAGTATGGTGCACTCGAGAAGACTTGAACTTCCACCCGCGTGAGCGGACACGGTTCTGAACCGTGCGCGTCTACCATTCCGCCACGAGTGCTTAACAAACCCTTCAGGTCTGCTTGGCGCAGCATACCCCTCTAGGAAATTTCCTGCAAATCTGTTATAATGAGAAGATGATTTTGTAGAACCTATGCTCAACCTTCTTCTCTTTTTTGTCTCTCTGTTTCTTGTCATCAAGAGCGCGGACTCTGCGATCCTTTATTCTTCCAAACTGGCGACCTCGCTCAAGCTTTCCAAGCATATTGTGGGATTCTTGATCGTGGCGGCCATTTCCGTGCTTCCCGAAACCCTTATTTCCATCCAATCGGCCCTACAAGGCATCCCTTCTTTTGGGGTGGGTACGCTTTTTGGTTCCAATGTGGCAGACCTGAGTTTGGTGTTTGTGCTGGTGCTGCTTTTTGCGGGCAAAGGCCTTAAGGTGGAAAGTAAAACTTTAAAAGATCAGTATTGGTACTTTTTGGCCTTGGCGGTGCCGCTGGCCTTGGGTTACAACGGTTACTATTCTCGCCTCGAAGGGCTCCTGCTTATCCTGACCGGCCTTTGCTTCCATGTTCATGCCTTGAATCGTAACAAGGGCTCGATCAAAAAAGTGCGAGCGGAGTTCTCCTTTAAAACCCTGTTCCTGCTCCTTGCAAGTATGGTGGTTTTATTGGTGGGCTCTCACTTCACCGTGGAATCCGG
Organism: Candidatus Gracilibacteria bacterium; assembly: GCA_041661045.1. Taxonomy (NCBI): domain Bacteria; phylum Candidatus Altimarinota; species Candidatus Altimarinota bacterium. The sequence continues at coordinate 418,060 of JBAZVE010000001.1, forward strand.
CGTGGCGTTGGCGGACACTCTCAATTTGAACCCCGCTTTGGTGGGAATGTTTATTGTGGGTCTTGGAACCACTTTGCCGGAGACGCTTTTTGCCATCAAGGCGGCGCGACATCATTACGATTCCCTGGCTCTTGGAGATATTTTGGGTACCGTGCTGACCGATGCCACGATCGTGGTGGGTCTTGTGGCCCTCATCAAGCCCTTTGCCTTTGATGAACGGTTGGTGCATTTGACGGGGCTCTTTATGCTCACCGGAGCGGTGCTTTTGTTCACCTTTATGCAGAGTGGCCGCAAGCTTGAGAAAAAAGAGGGGATCTTTCTGTTTGTCTTTTATGCTCTTTTTGTATTCACTGAGTTCATAACAGGAAAATAATATGGATTTTCAGGAGGCTGTCCGCCGGATTGAGGAACGGGGGGATTACAATCGCTATGCCGATGTGAAACCTTTTTTTGAAGAGGAATTGAAGCGACTTCCAAAAGACAGTCATATTGAGCGAGCACTGTGCTATTACTACTTGCTGGCCAGTTACCTGAAGGCTCAGCTGGTGAGTGAAACGGTGGAGAGCATTGATTTTTATGAACGGATGGATGAAGCATTCATGGCTCAAGAAGAGGAGTTCCGCAAGGATAAGAAGCGATTCTCCGCCACGGAGATTCCGGATTTTTACCAACTGATGGAACGGTGCTATGGCTCTTTGGAGTTTTTGTATGAGCGACACAACTTTAAGCTTCGGGAGCATTTTGCGTATTTGCAGAAAATGCGATTTAGGAAGAAATCTTACCTTTATGCCCGCCGATTCGTTGCGTATGGCGAATATGTCTTCTTTGAGCTGACGAGTGGCTACGGAAACAGCCTTTTGCGTTGGGCCGGAACCACGGTGAGCTTTGTCTTGTTTTTTGCCCTTCTCTACTGGAGCATTGATGCCTTAAGGGAAGAGCGGATGATTGCCCCCGGGCTTGCTCATCTTTTTGATTACTTTTACTTTTCTGCGGTGGTCACCACCACGCTGGGACTGGGAGACATTGTCCCCTTGAGTGAACTCGACAAATTTCTGATGAGTGTGCAGAGCTTGAGCGGATTCTTGATGCTGGGTATTTTTGTGGGAATGCTGCAGCGCAAGTTTTAAAAAGGAGCGACCACTCTGTCGCCCCTCTTTGTGTCTTGATTGAATTCTTTTCTACAAAAGCAGCCAAAGCACCGGCTGTAAGGCCACGATGCCCAAGAGCAATCCGATGGCGATATTCTTGTTGAAGCGTTCTCCCTTAAGTTCGTGTTCCATCATTTGTACGGATTCTTCTTGGCGTTTGATTTTTCCATCGATGAGGTGTGCTTGTTCACGGACCAATTCTTCTTTTTCGTGGTATTCTAGAAGGGGAACGGAATGCTTCATTTGAGTCTCCAATTGCCCAAGACGGTAGTTGGCGGATTCCAGCTTGTTGTGGTATTCGCGGACTTCTCTTCGGGACAGATCGTAGAGTTCTTCGAAGACTTGCTCTCGTGCGCTGTGCTGAGTGAGTGCTCCGGTTTCCATTGGAATGGGCTTTTCGATCGTCTCCTCAATTTCCCCGGTTTCGGCATCAAAGATGGCTTGCGTTTCGCGCGCGGCGCTGCCATCCACATGACGGTGAGCCCGTCCAGGAACCTCCGGAGAAGCTCCGTGCATGTTCTGGAACTGAGACACTTTTAAGTTGTTGAGTTCTTCTTCCGAGAGCAAAATGCTTCCTCCTTTTTTGCGGGCGGAGAGCCGTTTGTTTCGAATATAACGGTCGATTGTGCGAGTGGAGACATCAAGAAGATCTGCCGCCTGCTTGCGCGTGAGGGTGAACTTTGGGTTTTGTACATTCATGGTGGCGTGGGGTGAAGGATGCCGCTTACTGTCTACTTTGTAGCTTAACAAAGGCTGTCCACTTTGACTATATTTTTACCTGGGCTTGCTCTTGCGGAGACACTGATTTGATGCCGAAACATATCTGGTTTATACTGCGGTCATGATTGAACTTATCTTTGCCAATGAGGCAAATGACGCCATTGATGCCCACATATTTGAGACGCTTTTGGCGAGGCTCCCGGAAGTGATGGGGCGCTTGGATTATGAGGACCTTGAACTTTTGCTCACGGATGACTCGACCATTCACGCCCTCAATAAACAGTATCGTGGAAAAGACAGACCTACAGATGTCTTGTCTTTCTCTTTAGAAGACCCTGTCCACTTGGGCCAGTTGGTCATTTCTGTGGATCGAGCACGAGAGCAGGCCGAGCAGATTGGACAGTCTTTGGAGGAAGAACTTCGGTTCTTGTTTGCCCACGGTGTTTTGCACCTTTTGGGCTACGATCATGAAGAGCCCGAGGAAGAAAAGGAGATGCTCGAAAAAACTTATGCACTTTTGGGGAGGTCCGTTTTGGGTCAACCCTGAACTGGTTCGCCCAGGAGAACATTCACAAGGGCAAAGCTAACGAGCAGAAAGACAATAGCTGCAGCAGGTACAACGCAAAAGAGTAATGCTTTTTTGAGCAAATTCTTGCGTTTCTTTTGGTCTTTTTCGATGAGCCCAATGATCAAAAAAACGGGGCATGCAACGCCAGCCACTATGGTGCTTAAAGTGATAAGGATGCCTAGACCACCGAGGATAAAATTTAGACTGGTCAAGATGCTTTCTTTCATATAAAAAGGGTTACTCCCACTCGATGGTGGCGGGGGGTTTGTTGGTGATGTCGTAGAAGACGGCGGAAATTTTTGGGTCTTGGAGGAGAGTGGCGGTCAGTTCGGCGAGCTCCGGCATGGGGAGCTGGGCAAAATGTGCGGTCATGGCTTCCTCGGAAACGATGGGGCGCAGCACCAGGGATTCTTTGCCGGGTGTATTCACGGAGAGGGGGAGCAGCACGGTGGGCATTTGCCACACTTCCCGTGCGCGGCCGATTTCTTTGAGCCAGAGCATGGCCAACTTGTCTGCTTTTTGTAGCGTTTCCACCCGGGATTGCGTGAGAGATCCGGGCGTGAAATGCAGGGCCGTGATGCCTTGAGGTGCCAGGGTGTAGAGCACGCGATTGATTCCCGGGAAGCGATTGGTGAGCGCCGGGGCGAGTTGCGCCAGTTCTTCCCAAGTGGCGGGGCCTGAAAGGGCCAGTGGGTGACGGTAGGTTCGGAAATCACCCTGAACCCCAACGGATTTGATGGGAAGGATGCGGGCGGACAGGGCACTGTTTTTTTCTTTGAGGAAGTTTTGGATGGCGGCCTCCAAATCTGCGGGGTGCTCGGGCCAGTCTTCCGCTTCGGCGCACAGGATGCGCACCGCCAAGCCGGGGCCCGGGAAGGGGTGGCGCCAAACAAGCGAGGCCGGGAGGCCGAGCTTTTCGCCCACTTCGCGCACTTCGTCTTTGTACAGGTCTTTGAGGGGTTCGATGACGCGGCCTTGTTTGATGAGCTCTTCTATTTCTGGCACACGGTTGTGGTGTGTTTTTATTTTTGAGGAATTTTTGGTGCCGCCGGATTCAATGGTGTCCGGATAAATGGTGCCCTGGCCCAAGAGCCAATGTTCCGGGTTCAGTTCCAGTTGCGCAGCCATTTTGCGTTGAATTTCCAAAAAGACGCGTCCGATGATTTCTCGTTTCTTTTCTGGTTCATGGATTCCTTCAAGGGCCTTAAAAAAGTCGTTTCTGCCATCGTAGACATGAAGGTTCTGAATGCCCTCCGCGTGCAGGGCTCCTTCCACTTCTTCTCGCTCGCCGCTGCGCATAAAGCCGGTGTCCACAAAGAGGCCGTACACTCTGTCTTGCCCCAGGGCTTTCACCAGGAGTACAAAGGCCACGGTGCTGTCCACTCCGCCACTGATGAGCATGAAGACTTTACGGTCGCCCACTTGCTCCTGGATGGCCGCGGCCGCGTGATCCACAAAGTTGCCCAAATTCCAGTCTCGCTCCGCGCCACAAATGTCCAAAAAGTTGGCGAGCAGAATGGGGCCTTTCACGGTGTGCACTACTTCGGTGTGAAATTGAATGCCGTAAAAATTGCGGCGAAGATCTCCCACGGCGGAGTAGGCGTCATCGGTGGAAGAGGCGAGGATTTCAAAACCTTCGGGCAACTGGGTGACTCGGTCTCCGTGGCTCATCCATACCTGCGTCTCTTCCCCTTGTTCAAAGCCGTCGAACAAAGCCTCATTTTTTTGCACGGTGATTTTTGCTTTTCCAAATTCACGGCCCTGCCCTTGGCCCGGCTCCACTTTCCCCCCGAGGAGATGCGTGAGGAGTTGGTGTCCATAACAAATACCCAAAATCGGGATCCCGAGCTCAAACATACCCGCGGGCGCCGTGGGGCTGCCGGCTTCGTAAACCGAAGACGGGCCTCCGGAAAGGATGATGCCTTTGTACTCTTTTAAAGACTCGGCGCTTGTGTCTGCGGGGTCCAAAATTTCACTATAAACGCCTAGCCGACGAATCCGCGTGGCAATGAGATGCGCGTACTGACTTCCGTAGTCGAGAATGGCAATTTTATTCATTGCCTGCATTATCGGGCCTTATTGCAGAAAAGCCAAGCCTAAGCAGCTTTCTGGACTTCTTGGGTCACATTTCGCAAAGCACGCACGCCCCTAAAGGGATTCGCAATGTATGCAAGGTCCTCCTTAGAATCACCCTCCGCAGCCTGCCAAAACCATGCCTTGCCGCGCGCGGCGCTATCGGAGAGCCATTCTTCTCTAGTACTGCCCGTTGAAAAGAGTCCAAGGTTCTGGAGCGCTTCGAGCATTGCTTTATTAGCCATTTGTAGGCCGACTGCACCGTTCTGATGAAGAAGATTTAGGATATTTTCGGCACTGAGAGCCGTACCTATGCCCATCCTGTTTTCTTGTCTTATCTTAGCTCCCGCCTCCGTGGCGGTAATCCAAACTCCGGCGTCACCCTGTCCGTTGGGTCCTTTCCTGCTTGGCGCACTTTCCATGAGATAAGTTTCACCATTAATTTGTGCAAGTACCAAGTAGCTTCCCTGCGTTTCTCGTGGCTTTAAGGCCTTGATGGTATTGAGCGTATCGAGGGAAAGCTGGGTTTCTCCGCTCCCCAGGCGGGTGAGAAATGTGTCTAAGGCTTCCGGGGAACCAAATCCAAAGTTGTTGTGTTTTGTGGCGAGCGCACGCATCCTTTCTGTTATTGTACGCACTGATTCTGGACATTCGCAGGCTGTTTCTTTCATGAGCTGAGGGGCGCCTAAGGCCGCGGCCACTCCACCTTCTACAAGCTCGAATGTCTTCTCAACTGGAGTTCGGTTGGCGGGGAGTTCTGGGGCGCGGGGTCCCTCGATTTCTGGTTTTTGTTCTTCGGTGGGTATTCCTTCAGTGGTGGTGAGTTGTCCCATATTGGTTAGTTTAGTTCCCAAGCCTAAAAGCCTTTTGTGGATTTGTCAATACCTCCAGGTTCGGTTTTTGGGTTAACCCAAGTTTTTCTGGACTATTCGGTGATCGGCTCTTCCTCGACGGGCACTTCCTCCTCTGGGACTTCCGATTCTTCCGGCTCCTCCGGCTCCACAAGATCGCGGAGGACTACGGTGAGGGTGCGGGGGTTTGGGGTGATGGCGTTGCCGCTGCTGTCTGTGAGGCCGCGGAGCGTGATTTCGTAGCGTTCCTCAATTTGCTCGGTCATGCCGGAGGTGGTCAAAATAACAGCGGAGCCGTCCACACGGATGTTGGTGAGGGTGAGGGCATCGGTCACGGAGGAGTCAGAGAAATCCGTGTCGAGGATTTCATAATTGGCGGGGTCTTCGCCGTGCTGGGTGTTCAGGGGCTCATTGAACACGATGGTGATTTCGTTGAGCGCAGTGATTTCGTGGCTCACGACTCTGGGGGAACTCTCGTCATCCAAAAGAGAAAAACTCAATTCGGCATCCGTGAGAAGAGCGCCCTCAAAAATGCCGAGATTTTCGCGCACTTCAAATGAGGAGGATTCCATGCTCACGCCTTGGGGGAGATGCACAAGCACTCGGTAGCGGTCGCCCAAGGTTCCGGGCTGTTTGTGCAAATGCAGGTGGTAAACCCCCTCGCTCCACACATATTCTGGGAGTTCGTAGCTGTAAGAGTAAGAGACCGATTCGCCGGGCTGTAGATTCACCATTTCTCCCAAAACCAGAACATCCTCACGATCCTCCGTGATCTCGCCTCCGTTTTCAATGTTGGCGCCAAGAGGAATCATGGTGCGAAGGTAACTGGTGTAAGGCCCGCTCAAAGGAATATTCCAGCTGCCTTCGTGCGAAAGGGTGACGGTGACTTTGCCTTTGACCACGGGGTTGCCGAGCACATCGTTTTGACCGGTGACTTCGAGTTCGTATTGGATATCCCGAGTGATGTAGCGATTGGATTTCATCCCACCATAGTTGGCGTCGTTGATGGCCAAAAAGTCTCCGCTGTCCGACTGAGGTAGAGCTCCATCCCAGTTTCGAGCGTGGAAAGATTTTTGGAGTCCACTGCGGGTGAAGCTGGCGAGCAGGTGTTTTTCTTCAAAAGCCTGGGCGGTGAGATCCCGGATGGTGAGCAGACGCCAAGGAAGAATGATGCTTTTAAACAGGATTTTTTTGACGATGGGGCTGGTGATGTTTTTGCGCTCGGCCAAGGCCTCTTCGTTGTGACGGTCGATGTCGGAGACCACGGATGAAAGCGTTTCGAAAAGATTCTGCTCGGTGAGTTCGTATTCTTCGATTTTGAGGGGCTCGTAAAGTCCCACAAGTTGTTCCAAAAAGGTAAAGTCGGCCGCGATGACGCCGGAGACGCGGGCATTGGGCTGAGTGAGTTGGTAAAACTCAATGAGTTCGTCTTTGGCGATGGTGAAGTCCGGGTCAAAGTTTGCGTCGCGGAATGTGTGTCCTTGATAGCCTTCACCTGAAAGGAGCGCACTCAAAATGAGCGGGGGTTCGATGAATTCGTGATCGTCGATTTCGCCGTAGACATCGTGAAATTCCAGGCCGGAAAAGAGCCCGTGACTGAATGAGAGTTCGCCGTAAGTGGAAATAAAGCCGCCGGTGGGGCGCAGTTCGTAGTTGTTTTGAAAGAGTACAAGGTAGGTGCGATTGCCAAATGGAAAACCGGTGAAGCCCGCCGTGCGCCAAAACATGAATCGAAACGGCCCCATGAGCAGCCATACAAAAAAGATGAGGATGGCAAAGATGGCCAGAGCCCATTTTAGGACGCGTTTGGGTAGGGATTTTTTGCGTGAGTGCGCAGCGGTTTCCGTTCGTTTGTTTTCGTGAAAGTGGGAGGGGGTGTATCCGCTGGTGCCGTAAGAAGGGTCGAACATAGGGGGATTGGGGCTTGAGGCGGTGGGTTGAGGACGGTGGGTTGAGGCGGGTGCCCGGTAGGCTTGTGAGGGGCGCCGCTTGGGCTTGCCTCCATCATAAACGGCCTGATCGGGAAGGTCTAGCAGAGTTTTTTGTGGCGGAGGCGATGGTTGAGAGGGCGGCGATTGGGCCGAGCGAATGGTATGGCGGCGCCCAAAAGGTGACTACACCCTCACCGTGGTTTTTGTCATGGGGAAAGGAGCATTTGAACCTGTTAACGGGGTGGTTTTGTGATAGAATGGAGTTTCAATAACCCCCTCGCTATGACCGACATTGAACTCTATAGAAAAGCTAAGTTTTTTGGAAAGAATGCTCTCTTGTGGCGGAGGAAGTTTATGGGCTTGCTGCCGGAGGTGCAGCGGAGGCGACTCTATGAGAAGCGCGGCTTCGGGTCCATTTTTGAATTTTCTTTTAAGTTGGCCGGTTTGAGTGAAGAGCAAGTGAGAAGGGTTTTACAGCTGGAGAGGAAGTTTGAGGGGGTGCCTGTTTTGAAGGAGCTGCTGGAGAGTGGAGCAGTGAGTGTGAATAAACTGGCGAGGGTGGCTTCTATTGCGACTGTGGCGAACCAGGAGGACTTGGCGGAAGCGGTGAGGGTTTTGCCCAAAAGCGCAGTGGAAACTTTGGTGAGAGATGAGCGATTTCAAAAATCAAATGGCTTATTTAAGCCACAAATTGAAGTAAAATCTGTGCCCGGGCACTTGAACTTGGATGAAAAAGTTGTGGGCCGCCTGTTGGAGCTGCAGGGGAAAGGCATAGACCTCAATGCAATGATGATGGAAATGTTGGACCGAAGGGAGCAAGAAATTGCAGAGGAAAAAGTGGCTATTGCGGAGGATTTGCCTGAAACGCAGTCGCGACATGTGCCTGTGCGAACCAAGAAAGTATTGCGGAAGGAACACGGCACTAAGTGCTCCATCGCCAGCTGCAGGAGGCCGGCGGAACAGCTGCACCACACGCAAACCTTTGCCCTGAGCCACCGCCACGATCCGCACTATCTCGCGCCGCTCTGTAAAGAGCACCACATTTTGGCGCATTCGGTAAATCTGAAAGTGTGGGAGAGAAGGGTGGAGGCGATCAGTTGATCACCAGGGAGTCGAGGATTTTTTGAATGGCCTCTGCCTCTTGATGATTGGCACCCGTGAATACTCCAATGAAAAGATATTCGGTGGCGTTCGTTTCCACTACAAAGGTCTCGTCTTGACACTGGATGGCTTCGTAACCTGAGGATTCTGCTTGAAAAGCGCTTTGACCACCCAAGGTCAATGCTTGCAAACTTCCGCCCAGCATGCCCATGCCACCTTGCTCGCTGTAAAGATTTGCGCGGATGAAGTCCTCAAACGACAAATTGCCGTCTTTTGACATGGGGAGGGTGAATATCAGATGAGCTTGGCCCTCTTGGCAACCATCCATTATGGGCAGCTTGGAGAGGTCAATGCGGTAAAACTCTAGGGATCCATCCATCTCAAAGGTCCAATCGGCGGGGAAGTCGAATTGAATGCCGTAATCGGGATCATTGAAGGTTTTGTAACCATCGCCATCTTCGTCGGTGGGCTCCATTTGTGCAAATTTTTCCTCAGCCGCTTCTCGATCTTCAGTTCTCTCTTCTCTGGTTTCGGCAAGTTTCTCATTCATGGCTGCTTCGTCTTGAGCCGCCTTTTCATCAAACGATAGTTCGGTGTTTTGCTGGCAGGCCGTGAGTAGAAATGTGGCCAAGAGTAGGGTTGAAAATATTTTCATATAAATGAGTTATTTCTTTTCTGCTTTCTTCGCCTTCTTCATTTTTTCCCTAGCTTTTTCGCGCATTTTGTTCTCAGCTTTTACATTTTCTTCCAGAGGGCGCATGAGGGGGAAGAGCACGCAGTCGCGGAGGTTGTCTTGATGTGTGAGCAGCGTGATGATGCGGTCGATTCCGCCGCCCCACCCTGAAATGGGAGGCATTCCGTGTTCCATGCAGTTCACATAATCCAGATCCACTTCCATGGCTTCTTCATCGCCGCCGGCACGGGCCAGGGCTTGGTCTTCGAAGCGTTTCTTTTGGTCCACGGGGTCCACGATTTCGCTGTAAGCATTGATGAGTTCCCAAGTGTTCACGAGCAATTGGAAGGTTTCACACACCATGGGATTTTTGTCGCTACGGCGAGCGAGGGGTTTGGTGCTGGCCGGGTGATTGATGACAAAACAAGGGTCCACCAATTTTGGCCGGCTGACTTTTTTGTAGAGGAAGTCGCAGAGGTTTCCGTAACCCATGGAGTCCATTTCATCGATCTGAATTTTCTTAGCCTTTATGGCCGCGCGCAGGGCGGGGGCATCGTCGTAGTGTTCATAAATATCGATGCCGCTGTCTTTTTTGATCATTTCTCCAAAATCCAGGCGGGGCCAAGGGGCTTTGAAGTCCACGATGCGGTCTTCACCGTCACGACTGCGGATGGTGACTTTGGTGCTTCCAAACAGTTCTTTGATGGCGTGGGTCAACATTTCTTCGGTGAAGTTCATGTTGTCCTCGTAATTCCAATACGCCGCGTAGTATTCGAGCATGGTGAACTCCTGCAGATGCGAGGGGTCCATGCCTTCGTTGCGGAAACATTTGGCGAATTCGTAGACGCGTTCAAAGCCTCCCGCGATGCAGCGTTTTAAGTACAGCTCAGGGGCGATGCGAAGGTAGACATCGATGTCCAAGGCGTTGTGGTGTGTGGTGAACGGGCGGGCGGTGGCGCCGGATGCGGTGGAGGCAAGCACGGGAGTTTCCACTTCAACGAATCCATGCCCATTGAGGTATTCGCGAACCAGTTGGATGAAGCGGCTGCGCATCAAGAATCTTTGCATGCTTTCCTCGTTCATAATGAGGTCGAGGTAGCGTTGGCGGTAGATCTGCTCTTGGTCCTGAATGCCGTGCCATTTTTCGGGGAGGGGGTTCAGGGTTTTTCCGAGGAACGACCACTCGCTCACCAGCACCGTGAGTTGACCGTGTTTGGTGTAAAATAGTTCTCCGCTGACACCCACAAAATCCCCCATGTCCAATTTGCGCAAAAGTTTGTACGCTGCGGGCGCGATCTGCTCCATGAAACAAATTTGTACGGTCCCCGTAAAGTCTTTGAGGTTTGCGAAGGCGAGACGGCCGTGTTCACGAAAGGTCATCAGGCGGCCACGAATGGTCACTTGGGATTTGGGGCCTTTATCGGCCAGAATTTCATCCACGGTTCGCGTCTTTTTTTCACCGAGCTTGGTGGCCGCCTCAATCGAGTGCGTGCTTTCAAAACGGGAGGGGTAGGGGTTGATGTCGAGCTTGCGAAGCTCCTCCGCTTTTCTTAAACGATCCTGGTATTCTTGAGAACTCATGTGGCTAGATTATTCAGTAAGCCGCTTCCGGTGTAAAGGCTCCTTCTACCGTGTGCTGACGGTCGATGTCGAAAAAGCGCATTTGCTCCTTCTTGAAGAGGAGTTCGGCACGGCCGGTCATACCGTGGCGGTGTTTGCGAACAAAAATATCGGTCATGCCCTGGCGATCGGTGTCTTCTTCATAATAATCTTCTCGGTACATCATGAGCACCACATCCGCATCTTGCTCAATGGCTCCGGACTCACGGAGATCGGAAAGTTGCGGGATTTTGACGGGCCTTGATTCCACTGCGCGGGAGAGCTGAGACAAGGCCATGATCGGCACATGCAGTTCTCGTGCGAGTTGCTTGAGAGATCTGGAGATTTCTGAAATTTCCTGCACGCGGTTGGTGATGGAGGTGCTGCCCTTTCCAATCGACATGAGCTGGAGATAGTCCACAATCAAAATGTCGAGGCCGTTTTCCATTTGTAAACGCCGTGCCTTGGCCCGAAGTTCCGCAATGGAAGCTCCGGGAGAATCGTCGATGAACATGCGGCAGTTGTTGAGTTGATCCATCACTTGTCCCATGCGCATAAAATCTTCTTGAGTGAGTTGGCCGGTTCGCATCTTCCAACTGTCCACGGCAAGCATGGACACAAAAAGTCGTTCCACCAATTGTTCTTTGGACATTTCGAGCGAAATAACACCCACGGTTTTCCCCTTGAGTGCGATGTTGAGCCCCATGTTGAGGGCAAAAGCGGTTTTTCCCATGGAGGGGCGGGCCGCCAAAATAATGAGATCGGAGGCTTGAAGCCCGGTGAGGATGTGATCCACGGATTGGAAACCTGTGGAGAGTCCTTTGTATTTTTCGGCCGCTTCGGGATCGTGTAGATCTGAAATTTTTTCGTAAGTTCCCGCCAAAATGTCTTTGATGTGGACGAAGCGATTGCGCAAAAAGGTTTGAGAGACTTTAAAGAGTTCTTGCTCCGCTTGATCCACCAACTCGTCCACTTCTTCCCCCTCTTTGTACCCCAATGCGGCGATGGAGCCTCCCGCACTGATGAGTTTTCGCAGAGTGGATTTTGATTTTACGATGGTCGCGTATTGGAAAACATGGGAGGCCGTGAGCACCTCATTGCTGAGTTCTTCGAGGTAGCTTTGCCCTCCCACTTCATCCAACTTTCCGTTGTCTTTGAGCCAAGTGTGCACGGTGAGCAGGTCGATGGGGGAGCGTTTGGTGAACAACTCCATCATCCCTCCGTAAATGATGCCGTGAATATCGTAATAAAAATCCTCGGGATGCAGCATGTCCGCAATCTTAAGGATGGCATTTTTTTCAATCATAATACTGCCGAGCACGGATCGTTCGGCTTCAATACTGTGCGGCGGAATGCGGATGTCTTCGGGCATAGGGGGGAGACAAGAAGGCCGGGCGATTGCCGGGCCGGGCCTCCCAGTTTGTCATAAGTACCTTGATCGTGCAAGGGAGTAAAATGGGAATATGGAAAATTTTGGTTTGGAAATGGAAGAGCGGGCGGCGCGGTATCTGGAGACGGTGCGGGGTTGGCGTTTACTGGAGAAGAATGTGAGGTTTAGGGAGGGGGAGATCGATTTGATTATGGAGGCTTCCGGGGGGCTTCGATTTGTGGAAGTGAAGGCGCGGCGGAATGAAAAATTTGGGGGTGTTGTTGAAAGTGTAACAACGCGAAAAATTCAGCGGCTGAGGAAGGCGATTTACAGATGGCGGGAGCGGTCCGGAGACTGTCGATTTGGGCAGATTTATTTTGTGGGAATTTTGGTGAGCCCGCGGGGAGAGTTCACAATAGAGGAACATTTTATTGAATAGGCGCTGAGCGCGAAATTATGGCGGTCATTTTACCTTCTTATTGTTTGCAGGGGCTCACGGTTTTGCCGGTGAGTTTGGAGCTGAGCGTGAGCGCGGGCATGCCGATTTTTTCCATTATTGGAATGGCGGGGACGAGTGTGCAGGAGGCAAAAGATAGAGTGCGCGGCGCCTTGGTGAGCAGCGGATTTAAATTTCCGCTTACACGAAAAGTGGTGAACTTGGCGCCCGCAGATTTGGCGAAACAGGGGAGTCATTTTGATCTGCCCATGGCGCTGGGCTTTTTGGTGGAGAGCGAGCAGCTGCGGGCGCTGCCCGCCGGAGTGTGGACCCTGGGAGAACTGGGCTTGGATGGCTCGCTCCGCGGGGTGAGCGGCGTGCTCCCCGCCCTGCTTTTTGCTCAGCGGTGTGGCGCGACTGAGGTGATTGTGCCACGAGAGAATTTGAGGGAAGCCGCTCTGGTGAAAGGGCTACGGGTGCGGGGAGCGGAACACTTGCGGCAGGTGGTGGACTATTTTGAGGGGAAGGATTTGCCCATTTTTGAGGAGGGAGCGGTGGGGCTTTTGGATGGTGCGGGCTTTGGAGCCCGACTCGGCGGTGAGGAGGCCTTCCATTTGGATTTTTCTGATATTTCCGGGCACACCGCGGCCAAACGGGCGCTCTTGGTGGCGGCGGCAGGAGGTCATCACCTTGCCATGAACGGCCCTCCGGGCAGTGGAAAAAGCCTTTTGGGCGAAGCCTTTGCCTCCATTCTGCCGCCGCTCAAAGAGGGGGAACTTTTGGAGGTTTTGCAAATTCATTCCGTGGCGGGGCACAACCTTTCTCACTTGTCTTTGCGGCGACCTTTTCGTGCCGTGCACAGCCGAAGCACACGCTACGCCTTGCTCGGTGGCGGCGCCTCCTTGGCGCCGGGGGAGGTGAGCTTGGCGCATCACGGAGTTTTGTTTATGGATGAATTCCCGGAGTTTGATCGCGAGGTTTTGGAAGCTCTGCGAGAACCGCTGGAAGCTCGCGAACTGCACTTGCGTCACGGCAAGCGGAGCAGCGTCTACCCCTGCCAATTTCAACTCATCGCCACCATGAATCCTTGTCCTTGCGGTTACTATGGCGACCGTGAAAAGCCCTGCAGCTGCACGGCGGCGCGGGTGGCGCAGTACCAACGAAAACTTTCCGGTCCCTTGCTCGACCGCATTGATCTGAACATCGAGGTGCCACGCCTGCCTTACGAAGATTTTCGCCTGAGTGCGTTGGAAGACTCCGCAACATTATTGGGCAGAGTTGTGGACGCGCGCGAGCGGCAGCGAGCGCGCCTTGCCCACCACGGGATTGAATGCAATCAAGCCATGACCCCGCGCCTTTTAAAGGAGGAAAAACTGGACCTTAAAACGGAAGATCTGCTCAAGGTCGCTGCAACCCGCCATGCGCTTTCCGGGCGGGGTATTCATCGCGTGCTCAAAGTGGCCCGCACTCTTGCCGATTTGGATGGCAAAGACTGGATTGAAGTGGGCCACATGATGGAAGCCCTGCAATACCGCGTACGAACGGGCACTTGAAAGGGTGATACACTTGTGTTACACTTAACCTGATTATCCATGAATCAAACTCTTATGCCAACCTCAAAAAAACGCCTCAATTTGACTCTCCCTGAAGACTTGGGGGAGATGCTCGTTGGATTTGCCAAGCGAGATAATATGCCTGTAGCGCGCAAAGCCATTGAGCTTATCGAGACGGCGATTGAACTCGAGGAAGATGCCATCTGGGCACAAATTGCAGAGGAAAGGGATCAACCCGGCGTGAAGTATATTTCCCATGAAGACGCCTGGAAATGAAATACACTCTTGAATACCACCCGCATGTTGTCAGCGAAGATATCCCTCGACTTGGCTCTAATAAGACCCTCGTCGAAAAAATTATTCTAGCCAAACTCACTGAGCACCCTGAACATTTCGGCCAACCTTTAACGGGCGTTTTGAAAAATTACCGCAAACTACGCGTGAGCTCCTACAGAGTCATTTTTAGGGTGAACTCAAATATAGTGACTATAGAAAAAATCGGACATCGTTCCACCATCTATAAAGAAGCCATTAAACGGTTGATGAAGAACTTGTGATGGAGTCCTTTGCAATATCCGCTTGCGCTTCGGGCTCAAGCACGATACATTCACTCCGATGAGCCCCAAAAAAACCAAGCTCAATCTTCCCAAGAAAGTTCTGATCCTAGGGTCGGGCGCTCTGAAGATCGGTGAGGCGGGGGAGTTTGACTATAGCGGATCACAGGCCATTAAGGCTCTGAAAGAAGAGGGGATCCGGGTGATTTTGATCAATCCGAATATCGCGACTTATCAAACGAGTCGTGGCGTTGCGGATGAGGTTTATTTTTTGCCGATTACGCCTTATTTTGTGGAGAAAGTGATCGCCAAGGAAAAACCTGATGGTCTTTTGCTTTCGTTCGGTGGACAAACGGCGCTCAACTGTGGAGTGGCTTTGGAGGAAGCGGGTACGCTAAAAAAATATTCAGTGCAGGTTTTAGGGACTCCGGTCTCCTCCATCATCAAGACCGAAGACCGTGAGCTCTTCAATAAAGAACTTCAAAAAATTTCTGTGGCCGTGCCCCGGAGCGTGGCGTGTACCAATTTGTCTGCGACACTGACTGCGGCTCGTGAAATTGGATTCCCACTCCTCATTCGTGCGGCCTTTGCGCTCGGCGGAAAGGGAAGTGGCTTTGTGCATAATGAAGAAGAACTTATAGAAAAAGTGAATTCCGCTTTTGCGTATTCCCCACAAGTGCTGGTGGAAGAGAGTCTTAAAGGCTGGAAAGAGGTGGAATATGAAGTGGTGCGCGATGCTTATGACAACTGTATTACGGTGTGTAACATGGAGAACTTTGATCCGCTGGGAATTCACACCGGAGAAAGTATTGTGGTGGCCCCTTCACAAACACTGAACAATTCCGAGTATCACATGCTGCGAGAAATTGGAATCAAGGTGATCCGCCACCTCGGAATTGTGGGGGAATGCAATATTCAATATGCGTTGGATCCTGAATCCACTCGCTACCGAGTGATTGAAGTGAATGCACGCCTATCTCGATCTTCCGCGCTGGCTTCCAAGGCCACCGGCTACCCTTTGGCTTATGTCGCCGCCAAGCTTGGACTCGGCTACAGCTTGCCGGAACTTCGCAATGCCATTACCGGCGTCACCACCGCTTGTTTTGAGCCTTCCCTCGACTATATTGCCCTCAAAATTCCCCGTTGGGACCTGGATAAATTTCGAAAAGTTTCGCACCAAATTTCCAGTGAGATGAAATCGGTTGGAGAGATTATGGCGCTGGGGCGTAGTTTTGAAGAAGTCATGCAAAAAGGGCTCCGCATGCTGCAAATCGGTTTGATTGGACTTACGGAAAATGAACGGCTCAACCTCGATACCGAAAATCTGAAACAAGCCATCGCTCATCCCACGCCCAAACGGATCATTGCGATTGCGGAAGCGCTGCGAGACGGCTGGGAGATCAAAGAAATCACCAAACTTTCCGGCATTGATCCTTGGTTTTTGGGCAAACTCAAAAATATTGTGGACATGAGCACGCGATTGGAAAAAGAAGAGCTGACCGAGGATTTGCTCCGCAGCGCCAAACGGTACGGATTTTCCGACAAGCAGATCGCCATCGCTAAAGACATGGAGGAAATGGCGGTGCGAGCGGTGCGCAAAAAATTAAAGGTGGTTCCGTGCATTAAACAAATCGACACGCTGGCCGCCGAGTGGCCCGCCAAAACCAATTATTTGTACGCGACCTATCACGGTGAAAAAAATGATGTGTCGTTTGGAGGACGAAAAAAACGCGCGATCGTTTTGGGCAGCGGAGCGTACTGCATCGGATCCAGTGTGGAATTTGATTGGTGCAGCATCAATGCCATAAAAACCCTCAAAGCCAACGGCTACGAGACCATTATGATCAATTACAATCCGGAGACCGTTTCCACCGACTACGACATGTGTGACAAACTCTATTTTGATGAACTTTCCCTCGAACGGGTGCTCGATATTTACGAACTCGAAAATCCGGAGGGCGTGGTGGTTTCCACGGGTGGGCAAACGCCCAATAATTTGGTGATGAAACTTGACCAAGCCGGGGTGAAGATTTTTGGAACTTCCGCCCACAGCATTGATCAAGCGGAAAATCGTCACAAATTCTCTCAAATGTTGGATAAGTTGGAAGTGGATCAGCCCAAGTGGAAAGAGTTTGCCGATACGGAAAAGGCGATTGGTTTTGCCGAAAGCGTGGGTTATCCGGTTCTTGTGCGGCCTTCGTATGTGCTTTCCGGAGCGGCGATGGCCGTGGCGCAGAATGGTGAAAATCTTAAGGCTTACTTGGCCAAGGCCGTGCGCATTTCCAAAGAGGCTCCTGTGGTGATCACCAAATTTGAGCTGGGTGCTAAAGAAATTGAAGTGGATGCGGTGGCACAAAACGGCGAGATTATGATTTACGCCATTGCCGAACACACGGAAAATGCCGGCGTGCACAGTGGAGATGCGACCATTGTTTTGCCTCCGCAAAAACTCTACTTGGAAACCATCAAACGGATTCGAAACATCACCAAGAAAATCGCGAAGGCTTTGGAAATCAGCGGGCCGTTCAACATTCAATATTTGGCTGTGAACAATGATATTAAAGTGATCGAG
Organism: Candidatus Gracilibacteria bacterium; assembly: GCA_041661045.1. Lineage (NCBI taxonomy): Bacteria > Candidatus Altimarinota > Candidatus Altimarinota bacterium. The sequence continues at coordinate 435,208 of JBAZVE010000001.1, forward strand.
TGCAACCTTCGTGCCAGCCGCAGTTTCCCTTTCAGCTCCAAAGTGACCGGTTACAACTTCATTGAAATCGCCACGGAGGCCATGCTTGGAATCGCCAAGAAAAAAGACTACAAAACGCTGGATCTGGACTTCGTTGGTGTTAAAGCTCCACAGTTTTCTTTCTCTCGCCTCAAGGGGGCGGATCCCGTGCTTGGAGTGGAAATGGCTTCCACCGGAGAGGTGGCGTGTTTTGGGGATGATCTGCATGAAGCCTTTTTCAAGGCCATGCTTTCCACCGGCTTTGAAGTCCCCCATAAAAATGTTCTGATTTCCATTGGAACGATTGAAGACAAGGCGGACTTTTTACCGGCCGCCCGCAAGTTGGCTTCCAAAGGGTTCTCCTTGTTCGCCACTCCCGGCACCGCAAAAGTCTTAGAGGATGGCGGCCTCAGTGCCACAGTGGTTCACAAAATGGACAGCGATCTGCACCCCAACTTCAGTGAACTGATCCGTAAAGACAAGGTGGACTGGGTCATCAATATTCCCCGTAACACCTCGCACGAAGAAATGACCGTGGGTTACACCATCCGCCGCTTCACCATCGACAACAACATCCCCCTCACCATCGACCTCAAAGTCGCCAAACTCATGGTGGACACGCTGGAACGCTACACCCTAGACGATTTGGCTATTGAGCCTTGGAGTCATTATGTTTAGTCTTCCGGGAATAAATTGGGGGCGAAGAGTCCCTGGAATGTCCATACGGCTTCCCTCAGTTCTGCTTCTTGATCTACACCTGGATAGAATTTGGCGTCTCGATTGGTGGAACAAACCATTAGTTGCCGTGGAGGTAAATCACAGATGACCTGAGTCGTGCCGCGAACAAAAGCGACTGATTTGCCTGTATTCTGCTGAATGGTATAGGCCGGGATCATCTCACTTGTTTCTGGATTGAGGTCGGCTCGCACCATTCGGCTTACTGAGTAAAAGCCGTCACGATCTTCGGGACTGGGGTTTACCACTTTAAGATTATAGATCGCCACTCCCTTGCCATCTTCCGTTGGTAGTTCGAAGGTAGTCCCGTCATCCTTATTTTGCAAATGAGCGCTTCTGTCCCTGAGAATATCAGCTTCTGTAATCAAAATGGAGACGATTGCTCCTATATCTTTTGCGTGGGCTACTAACTCTTCACTGCTAAGGGCAATGGGTTGCTCCTGGCGAGGCATGGCTTCCGCTTCTTGAGGTTGGGATGCTGCCAAGGCAAGGAGGAGTGGAGCAAAATCAAGTTTTCCCATGGAGTGTTTGTTAGAAGGTCTCACTCAATCACTTTTTGCCTTTTGGGTCAAATGAACGGCGGGTGAGGAGGAGTAAAAAGCGCTGTGTGCGGGGAGGAAATTGTTTTGCGAGTTCAAAAAGTTTTTCGAGGGAAAGGGGCTCCAAGTTGATGCGCCGTAAGTCCACGCTGTAACGGCCGAGGGAGTGTAAATAAAGCAGGTCAAGCAAGGCTTTTTCGGGTGTGGCGATGGTGAAGGTCATTGCGCCTTTTGCAAGGGTTTGAGTCGAAAAAAAGAGGTTTTTGGGAAGGTGATGGTATTTCCATGTGAGGTGGCCCACTTGTTTTTCGGTGCTGCGCTGAAAGCTCACGGCTTCGATGTGGTGGGCCACGCCGGGCAGCACGCCGTAATACGCCAGCGCGGTGGTGAAAGAAAGGTAGGTGTTTTCTTGAATGAGTCCGCTGAGCTCCAAAATATCTTCCCGTGAGAAATGTAAAAAAGCTTCTTTAAAGCAATAAAGATCTCTTTTGAGGCGGAGGAAAATTCCCTTTTTGGCGTAGCGGGCGCAAAGCACACGAGCGGAATCCGCCTGGATGCCGAGTTCATTTTGTACGGTTTTTGTGGAGAAAAACTTGGGGAGCCCCTTGGCCAATCGAAGAAAATGCATGAAAACATTATAACACATTATTAATTTCAAATATAGAAAGTTAACATTTTTATATCTTAAACACTTTTTCGTTTGCCTTTTGGTGAGGTAGGGGTGTATAATTTATATGTTGTTATTTTGGAACTGGCCGCTGAAAAGCGGTTTTTTTATCCCCCAAGCGGGCTCTCATGACCTTCAATAATTCACAACTCGTAAACCCTCGACCCCGAGCCTAGTCTCGAGGGAACTTTGTGTTTGCGTAAACCTTTCCCCGAGACGAAATCTCGGGTTTTTTTATGTTTATTTTCATTTTAAAGCCATGGGTCCGAAGACTACCCCGCAAGGGGTTCCTATCATCATGATTGTTTTGTGAATTTTATTCTTAAACTTTTAAAATATGAGGAATCTAAAAATTGGCTCCATTGGGGCGCAGGGCCACATGGGTAAAGCTTTCGGAAACCGTTTTAGAGAAATACAAAAGCAAGGGCTCTTGGAAGGCTGGGAACTGCATGAATCCACCGGCCACGATAATGTGAAGCTGGCACGCACTGTGGATCTTTTAGCCTTAATGGTTAGGCCCGACCGCGTGGTGGAGGCTCTTGCGGGCGTACAAGGAGCTACTCGCGAAGGGGCCGGCCTCCTCTCTTTTGCGGGAGCGGTGCCTTTGGACTTTTTGCAGTCTCGTTTCAATGGAGAGGTGGGGCGAGCCATGGCGGATCTCAACTTTGAACAAGCCATGCGCTGCGGGGGTGATGAGCGCATGAAAACTCTAATGGATGCGCTGAGCGAAGATGAGTGTTTGGAGACGGCGGATGAATTTGCCGTGGACCAACACACTACGCTGGTGGCCTGCAACCCGGGTATCAGCGCGTGGCATTTTTTGAAGAATGAGGCCCGAGCGGAGGCGTGGCTCAGGGCTCACAATGAACTCACTCATGAAATGCTGGGTGTGTCTCGGGATGCCATGCAACGGCTTCAAGCCAGAGTGCTGCGCGAAGGAAACTTTGCAGCGAAAATTAAGGAAGTGGCCACTAAGGGTGGCGTCACTGAAGCGATGGTGAACGCTTTGGAAGCGGCCCAGGGCGATGTGACTATTTGCGACCTATTTCAAGTGGGCATGGACAAAATTGCCGAGGCAGACGAGAAGTTCCAAGGCCACTAAGATTTCACCTTGTCGGCTGCAACCTGTGTGAGTTCCTCCACTTGCGCGGTTGCAGCGATGAGTTTTTTTATTCCACGGCGTAGGCCACACGAATATTGGCGCCTTCCTGTTTGATTTTGCGAATGGTCATGTGCCCAAGGTCGCCCATTTGATCCACATGCGTGCCGCCGCAAGGAACGCCGAAATCACCGTAATAAACAATGCGCAGGGGTTTGCCGGGACTCAACGAGGGCGGGACTTGAAAGCCACGGTTTTGAAGTTCCTCGGCAGACACAAATTCAATGCGCGTTGGAATGTTTTCTTGAATGATTTCATTGCAAGTTTTTTCAATTTCAGTGAGAAGTTCCTCTTTGTTCATTCCTTCCAAGCTACCCTCGTATTCAATATACGGTCCATCGGGGAAGTGGTAGCCTTTGCCCGGAATCCAATCGATGTTCAGCCGTTTGAGCGCCAGATCCACGACATGCCCGCCGGAGTGGAGGCGGCGATGCAGGGCACGGCGACTTGGCTCAATGTGAAGTGAAACGGCATCGCCTTCGGCAAAGCGTCCGGATGTGAAATGCCCGATGTGTTTGATGAGGCCATCCAAATAACGCACTTCGTCCACCTCAAATGAGGCGGCGGCGGAAGTGATGCTGCCTTTGTCGTAAGGTTGGCCGCCGCCTTGAGCGTAAAAAAGAGTTCGATCAAGAAAGACGATAGTCTTCCCTTCACTGTCCAGCACGGATTGGACCGTAGCTGTGCCTTCGGTGGCCGCCATGTCAGACATGTAAAGCAGTTCAGTGGGTTCCATAAGGAGTCGGTTTATGTGAACTTAATCATATTGTTTCTTGATTTGTTTGTGAAGCTAAGCTTAACGGTTGCAGCCCAATCGGGTGTATAGTGAACCCACTTGATCCCATCGCTTATGAAAACTCTTTTCACCTTTGGACTTGGTGCTTTACTTTTGTTTTTTCTCGCGGCTTGTTCGGCTGTCCCCGCACCCAGATCCACCGATTTTTCAGTACGACTCTCCTACACGGAAACCGAGGTCGGAGAGGATGGCCACTCCACCACGCGCCGTTTATTCATCGAAGACGATAAGTTCACCTACTCCTCCGGAGATTGGGAAGAATCCTTCATTTTAGTTGAAGATAAACTGCAGGCCATCACTTTGCTGATTCGGGAAAATGGCTTGATGGTGTCCCGCGAAGCCACGATTTCTTCCGGAAATCCGTTGAAGAGTTTTGATATTACTTGGGACTTTATTTTGCAAGGACAAAGCTCCATTGGGCATCTGATTGGAGAGCCTGGGGAAGCGGGGGAGGTGATGGGTGAAACGCCGCTGCCCGACGAGGGCGTCTTCGCGGTAGAAACGCTGTTTGACTACATAGAAGACGAAGTGCTGTAGCAAAGAAATCAGGCACGGATCAAGTTCACTTTGAGCCCTTTGATTTTCTTGAAATCCTTGTCCGCGGTGACCAGGGTGAGCCCCTCCACTTGCGCGGTCGCGGCGATAAGGAGATCTTTGAATTTGAGCTTGTACTGTTTTTGGAGTTTTACTGCCGCTTCGACGATTTCCAGACGAATATCCAAGGGTGCTGTCTCTTTCAACTTGCTTCTTATCTCCTTTTCCTCCGCTTCACTACGGGCTCCGACCAAGAACTCAAAATGTGAGATCACGCTTGTAAAAAAATACTCTCGATGAAGGCTGAGCAGAGTACTTGCAATACTTTCTCGCCCTTCAAAGAGATAAATGAGGATGTTCGTGTCTAAAATATATTCTTCCATCAGATGTAGTCAAAAAGATCGGCCTCCGGCCTTTTAATTCCCTTTATGGGATGTTTTTGAATGTCTTCCAACAGTCGCTCAAAAGGCGTTTTGGCTCGCTTCCGCTTCCTCAGTTTGATTTCGAGCATGTGATCTTCGTCCAATTTCACTTCAATCATGTCCACTTTCTTTTGAAGCAGTTTGTTCTTTAAAGCCTTGTAGTTGCGGAGCAATTCGCGATTGGTAATAACGAGGTTCATGCCCCCATGCTAGCATTTGTCTGACAAAAGTGTCAAACAAGTTGAGAGAGCACCGCGTCAAAACTGCTGTCCCAATTGACCAGCGTTTTCCCGGTCATATCGCCTTCGGCGAGACGGAATTTTGGTGTGGCCGATTCTGTTTGTGCAGCGAGATAAAACTTTTTCCCATTTTGAAGGGTGAGCTCGTAGGCCTCCAAACCCAGATGGGGGAGGCTTTTGTCCTCCAACATGAACCCAGCGATTTTCCCGAGCTTGAGTCCCTCGTCCAAATTGGCCCGAAGCGGTTTATCGCCTCGGCTGGAATCCACTTCTCTCATAAGAACCATTCTGGAACTCTCTGCTTTTTTTGTGACTGCAGGCGCCCCCGGGATATTGTCTTCCACTTCAAGGCTCGCGATTTGATAATTCGGAGTTCCGTTTTTCATTGTCTTCCGCATCAAGGTGACTTTGTTTCCAAAAATACTCAATTCGTCCCCAGGATTCAGCTGAGGATTTGCTTCGTGCAGCTTACGAATCAACTGCGCGGAAACCGCCAGACTGGCGGACAGGGCATCCTGATCGGAGTAGCCGCCCACTTCCTGATAATATCGTTTCACCAAAAACGAGAGCCCGCGGTCGCCTTTTTGAGGATCAAAACGCAAATGAGCCCTCCCCGTTTCCTGAGTGGGCAGTGCAAGTGGAACGCTTTTTTTACGAAGCATCTCAAGCTTTGTGGCCGCCTTTTCAATGGGATCTGCTGAAGTGAAAAGGCTGTTTTCTACGGCGTTCAGGTGCTCGGAAGAAGGCATGGTGGCGTGAATAAATCCTTTAATTATACAATATATGTGTTGTTTTGCCAAGGGCTTGCCGGTTCTTTCAACACTTTGGGTAAATCAAGGAGTTCGCAAAAACATATGTGCGCACGCACAGATTTTTCTTCGATCGTTGTTTATGCGAACTTATTGAACTTCACCCACTATGAGGGAAAGGTCTTCTCTAATAGCGCCAGTCCAGTACTTTAAATCTTCTGGAGAGATCCCGTCTCCCAGCCTTCGGTATACCCCTGTCTGGAGCTCGCGGTTGAGAGTGAGTTCCCTCTCGGTTTCAGGTCCAATGTTCCCTATGAAGACAAAGCCGTGTCTCTTATCTTCTTCGCTCAGAGCCCCTGCTCGTGCTTTGGCGGATTCAATGGCCTTATCCCAACTGTCATAAGGCCCATAATGATTGAAGAATCTGGAGCAGCTCTTGTCTTCTTTATCTGGGAACAGATCCGTACAGTCTGTACTTTGGAGTGCGGCCAAATATATGTCTTCTGTTTCTCTATAGTCGGGGTCCGCGAGCATTGCGGCGTAGTCTTCCGCTGCTTGGAGCCAAACTGCGACTTGTCCTTTTTCTTCGGGAGAATAGGCCTTAAGATGGGCTTCAACATGGGGCCTTGCCCAAGCCCAGAGCTCTTCCTGTTTCTCGCGATCATGCCCCACTCCACCTTTTGCAAGTCCGTAGGATATACCGACTCCCGGGCCTTTGATTGAAAGATCTTGCCCCTTTGTGAAGTCTTCGCGCCGGGTGCTATCTAGAACTGCTGTGACCATTTCATGCCACTCCACTGAATCGGGAGTGAGGATGGTTTTTCCCCCACTATTTGTCTTTACTCGTGGCTTGTCCACCTTCGGAGCTGGCATGAAGTCCTTTACGCCGTCGCAATCGTCGTCTTTCCCATTGGGGTCGATATCTGCTTGGGAAGGGTTGATCAATGGATCGGCATCATTACAGTCCCCCGGCTGTTTTGCGAGCCGCCCCGTATGCTTTCTCACTTCACCTACTGTTTCTATTCTGTCTCCAGTCCCATATCCATCCTGATCTGCGTCTAAATAAAAATTGCCTCCAGCGGCTTTAGTTTCATCAGTATCTGAGCAGGCGGGCCCGGACAGTGTTGCCATGAACAGGGCAGCTTGGGCTAATTTCATAAGAATGAATGGGGAATAAAACGAGTTGCTAGTTTGGCATGTTAAGCCCAGTCTGTCAAGTTCTTGCCCCTTGCCGAAGATGAGGGATCTTCTAGTATAGGCGCATGGATTTCCTCCCCGAATCGATTGTGCGGCTTATAGAAGAGTTTCAGCAGCTCCCGGGCATTGGGCCCAAGAGTGCGCAGCGCTTGGCTTTTCATCTTTTAAAAGCTTCGGATGGGCGGCTGGAGGGGTTTGGGGCGGCGGTGAAGGGTCTAAAAGACGGCGTTGTAAGTTGTTCCACCTGTTTTTCACTCACCACGGAAAACCCGTGCCGCATTTGCAGTGATGCGCGGCGCGATCAGGGAGTTTTGTGTGTGGTGGAAAGCACGCTCGATTTGATCGCTATAGAAAAAACCGGGGAGTACCGCGGACTGTATCATGTGCTGCAAGGCAAACTTTCGCCTTTGGATGGGATTGGGCCGGAGGATTTGCGGGCTTTTGAACTTTTTGAGCGCGTTTCAGCAGAGGGGAGCACTGTGCGAGAAGTGATTTTGGCTCTCAACCCGGATCTGGAAGGAGACACCACGGCTTTATTTTTACGACAAAAACTGACGAGTTGGGGGGAGCTGGCCGTGTCCCGCATTGCGCGCGGCATTCCGAGCGGCGGAAATTTGGAATACACCGATGACGCTACTCTGATTCGGGCAATGCAGGGAAGGCAGAGTATGTGAGGCTCATGGGGCGCCCAAGGAAGTCACAGAGTTGTTTCCCTATCGCCCTACCGGCCTCTAAGCGGCGGTACTCAGGAGGAACGATAAGAAGATCTGCATCAAAGCGCGTTGTGATGTTACCAATGGTGGAGGCGGTTCGTGCGGAGATATTGCGAATCTCAGCCATCTGCAAGTCGTCTCCGTCATATCCTGCAAGGAAATTCTGAAGCTCTGTTTGTACTGCCAAGGTTTTTCGTACCCCAAGATAGAGTTCTACTGCCCTTTTCACAACCATCATTGGAGTGCTGGAAAGGATGCGCCACTCTGGGTTACTCCCACCAGGAAGATCTAAGTTCCAGAGCCTGTCCACTTCGGCATTCAGTCCACTGAACCTCACTCCATCCGTCTGCGTGGGGATACGCCACTCGATTTTGCTTAAATGGGGTTCTTTAAGTCTATTTAGAAAGATCTGAGTGGCTTGGATCCTTTCCCTCTGCTCCTCGGGTGAGTCATAGGTAAAAAGTAGCCCCCGCACGATATCTATCAAGTCCTCGAGCTCCGGCGCCGTTACGGGTCTTAATGGGCCGAGAGTGGCGTACACGGATGGGACATAGTGGACGGTTTCTCTCATTGCTCTTGGTGTTCGGGCCTGGAATCATCCGCCAATTTCATTGTTTTGGCAAGCCCGTCTGCAGATGAACGAAGGCCCCACCGGAACCGGTGAGCACCGTGGTGGGATTTTTGAAAGAGAGGTCCGAGAAAATTTGTTCAAAGTCGTTGTGGAGGGGGAAGGGGAGATCGAGGGCTGAGAGGGTGGCGAGACCCGGCGCGGTGGATTTGAGGCCGAGGCGGTCCCATTTTGCAAAGGCTTCTTTGGTGGAAACGGGAATGCCGGTGAAGCCCACTTCGAGGTGGAGGGCGGGCGGAAGTGGGGGGAGGGGGGCGAGGATTTCGCCGTAATGGGTTCCGCGAGCCACGGCGAATCCGGAAAGAAAAAAGGGTACATCCATGCCGATTTGCATTCCAAGTTCCAGAAGCGTTTGCGCGGAGAGATTGAGGTTTTCGTGGGTGTTGAGATAGAGGAGCAGGGCGGCCGCGTCGCTGGAGGCACCGCCGAGCCCGGACTGGATCGGAATGTTTTTGTGGACCGTGATGGTGTACGAGTAAACGCGGCCCGTGTGCGCTTCAAGAACGCGGAGCGCTTTTATAAGTGTGTTGTCTTCGGGATCGATGCCGTCTGCCGGGATGAAACGGATGTCGCTTGCGTGGCCCACGAGGGGCGCGGTTTCGATTTCAATTTCGTCTTGCAGGGCTTCGTAGCGCGCATACACCGTGTCCAGTTCGTGGTAGCCCGAAGCGTCCTTGCCCAGAATGGCGAGGTACAGGTTCACTTTGGCGGGGGCGAAAATTGTGGTCATTTTCTATACGCCAAGAAAAAAAATACGATGGAGGTCATGAGCGGGAGAATTGAAAAAGCTTGAAGTTCAGCGAGATGAGCGTTGTTGCTCCCCACCACCAACATTCCTACGGTGAGTATGGCTGAAAGCAGTCCGAGCTCAGGAAAATATTTTTTCATGATTTGTATGAAGCGTGACTAACGCAAGGCACCGCAGGCCCTCTCCACGGCCGAACGGAGTGAGGTCTTCGCCAGTGTGGGCGGAGATATGAATTTGAGAAGCTTCAATCTGTAAAATCCTCCCTAGGGAGCTTTTTAAGGCCGGAGCGATGGGGTCTATTTGAGGGCGGCTGCCTTCCAAAGAGAGTGAAATGTTTTGGATGGAGATGCCCTCGAGCAGGGGCTCCAAATAATCTTGGCTGTCGAAGTTGCCCCCGAGCATGAGCGGGTCCGCCACTTCGGAAAAATTTGTCCCCTTGGCCTGAGCCAAAGCGCGGCCGATGGCGTGCAAAATAATGTCTCCGTCCGAATTGGCTTCCAGTGCCGGACAGTCGGAAATCGAGAGGCCGCCGAGTGTGAGCGTACCGGTGCCGGAGAATCGATGAGAATCTTCACCAAGAAAAGTTTGTGAGGCCCTCTCACCCTTGTCGAACATGTGCTCCAAATCTTCTTTCGTGGTGATTTTTTTGTTGTCGGGGTGGGCGGGGAGAATTTTTACGGGAATAAAGTCGAGAAGGGCGGTGCTGAGATCCGTGGAATCGGACAGTGCGCTTTTATTCAAAATATCCTGAAGAATGTCCCCACGAACGGCCTGTGGCGTTTGCATGAGACGAAGTTTTTCGCGCGGGATGCTTGCGGTATAAAATCCATTTTCCACTTCCAATACCGTGTCGACACACTCGTGTGAAACTGCCGCAGCCCCATGTATTTTGGCGGCTTCCAGCACTGCTGAAATTTCCTCGTTGGTCACAAAAGGATTCGCGGCGTTGTGATCCAGCACCACCGTGCGACTGTCCACACTTCCCACGGCCACCAGCCCTCGCTTAAATGATTCCATGCGCGTCTCTCCACCACTCACCACCTGTGTTTTTTCGTTATTCAAGAACGGCAGAAAGCGCAATTCTTCTCCCTTGGGCACCACCAGTACGATGTGGTCGATTTCCAGGTGATTTGAAAAAGTTTCATAGGCCCGCGTCCAAAGTGGCTTATTGCCCACAAGCACCCATAATTTATTTTGCCCGGCTCGCTGAGACTTCCCGGCGGCCAAAAGAATGACGGTGTTCATGTGGACAAAGACTTAGAGATTTATCTCCTGGGTACACCTACAAACTCTCGTTTGAGCCCTTCTACTGAGCGCTTGTGAATAGATTGGAGATCTTCAATGCGGAGCCCAGCTATTAGCCTGCGGATTCCTTGCTCGACAGATTCCACTCCTTCCAGCGTTCCCATTCGTTTATTAAAAATATTTTCAGCCAAGACCCTTTTAAGAGTTAAATCCAGATCCGTGCGAGCATTGATCTTTTCTTGATCTTGCTTGGGAAGCTTGCTGAGGGCGGCGTTTAAAAGTTCTTGGAGGGCTGCATTGATTGATCCATGGGAGTGATCTACGGCCGTGGCGGCTTCCGCTGTGAGCGGGGCAGTGGGCTGCGTGTTGATTGACATACTTGTTTGGTTACGGTTTTGAATTCTACTGCTTGGGGGCTTTAAACCGCAAGGGCTATTGCTGAATTCGATTTTTGTTGGTAAATTTCCCTGCGATGGATGAAAATTCTCCCGGCGATGGCGTACAGTTGAATCAAATGGTTAATTTGGCTGTTTTGACGGGTGCAGAGATAGAGCCAAGCACTCCGGAAGAGGCTGCGCAGCTCCTTCGTATACTGCAGTCTTACTGCACTGCGGTGGCAACCGTGGCGGCCGGAGATTTGGCGGACGCAGATGCACGAGTAGCGGCGGCGAAGATGGAGGCTGCTAGGGCTCAAGAGGACAAAATGGTGGCCCAACACAAAGCGGCACAAGCACTCGTGGCACTGATAAGGGAAAAACAGACTTTGATCGCTTTGCGTGCTGCGATGGATGAACTTGATGCTGAGCTTAGTGGGACGCGGAACCTCCTTACGAAATTCCGTGTCTGCTTAGCGTTTGTTGAAAGATTTCGGGTTTTGTTGAATCCTCGCTGATCCTCTTTATGAAAAATACTTTTCTTCGTTTCCTTTTTGCTTGCGCTGCCTGGCTGACGGTTGTTTTGATTTTCGTTCTTCTGCCGCTTGGTTTTAATGTGTACGACTCTTACCCCGCTTTTTCCGTGAATATTTTCTTCCTTCTTTGTCTCCCTTTTTTTGCGGGTGGCAGTGTGTTCCAAGCAATTTTTCGAGGAAAACTTCGAGCGGTTGGCTTTTTGTCTTTTTTTATCGTCCCCATCCTCCTCCTTTGGTTTGCCGTTGGGCTGCCGAATGGACTCCATGGATTTGAATTCTTGGTCATAGCTGCGCTAACCCTCAGCATCGGCTCCTCTACTTTCCTTGGAGCTTATGCGTACCGGCGGTTCGGATGAATGATGGGTGATCTTTTCATGAAACTCCAGTAGCTCCTCCAGAGTGCTCGGAGGCGTTTCCCAGAGCCAGCGGTCCAGGCCGGCTTCGATGAAATCATAAATCCCAAGGAAGGTCATTTCGCCGCGAAGAAAACGGGCCACGGCGATGTCGTTGAGGGCATTTAAAATGATGGGGAAGTTGGGGTTGCCCGCGTGAAGCTTCAGCCATTTGAGGGGGCGGAAGGTCTCGCTGTCGGGCGGGGTGAAATCCATTTGGCTTTTGGGCGCGCGCTGGATGGGCCAGGGGCATTTGGGCTGTTCGGGGTAGTGGAGGGCGTAGGAAATAAACAGCCGCATGTCGTTTTGTGTGATGTGCATGCGGGTGGCGCCGGTTTTTGTGTGCACCATGCTGTGCACCAAACTTTGGCGATGGACCCTAATGTGGATGTCTTTGAGCGGAATGTCGAAGAGATTGTGGACCTCGTAGACTTCCAGCACTTTGTTGATGAGAGTGGCGGAATCGATGGAGACTTTTGGGCCCATTTTCCAGGTTGGGTGGGCGAGGGCCTGGGCGGGTGTGACGAGGGCGAGGTCGGCGGTGGTTTTGCCAAAAAATGGGCCGCCGGAGCAGGTGAGGGTGACGGAGGAAATTGGGTTGTTTTTTGTGGGTGCGGCTTCAGTGAGGAGTTGCCAAATGGCGGAGGCTTCGCTGTCGAGCGGGCGGATTTCGGCGCCAGTTCTTTGCGCTTCCGCTCGGAGGAATTTCCCTGCGATGGCGAGGGATTCTTTGTTGGCGGAGAGGAGAATTTTTGGGCTGGTCGGTGTGGAGGCGCGCACGGCGGCGAGCGAAATGGCGAGGCCGTCGAAGCCGGGCACGGCATTGACGACGAAATCGGCGCGAGCGATGAGGTCGGCGACTTGCTCGGGGGTGGGTGCGAGAAAAGCTCCGCGTGGAAATCTGTGCGCACGCACAGATTTTGCCTCGATTTGTGGCTTACTTAAGCCATTCTCATTTAAAAACTCACCAGCTTGTTCAGCCAGTAGTTCGGCATTTTTATGCGCCGTGAGTCCCACTACTTCAAACTCACCTGGGAAGGCACGGAGCACCTCCAAGGTTTGCTTACCGATGGATCCGGTGGAGCCGAAGAGGGCTAGGGTTTTCATAAATTGGCTTGTCTACTTCTTTGAAGCCAATCATAAACCCAAAATTGCCCATCGCAAAAAGCTTATGTAAACTTGGTCTTATGAAAAATCGCCCTTCTCTACTCAGGGTTGTCGCTGGCCTCCTTTTGTTGGGGCTGGCTGCCGTGAGCTCATTTTTCTCGTATGTGGTGTTCACCTTTGCACACTATCTCAGCAAACTTCCCGAACTGGGGGAGACCAAGCTTTGGGATGAAAGCGCAGCGAGCACCTATGACGCCTCGGGACCGCTATTCTACTCGAGCCTTGGCGTGGTGAGTGCTTTGCTTGTGATCGTTTTGATCATCTGCACCTGGCGAATTCTTAAGTAGTGGCCGCAATGAGCCTTGGGATTTTCTTGATCATTTCAGTGAAAAAACATGCACATTAAATACTATTTTGGACTGTAAAAACAAAATTCCAATCCTCTGGCTTATCAGAATTATTGAAACTCACTTGTGTCAGTTTGCCTTCCGTAAGCCAGTTTTTTGGTACTTTTTTCAGGCGTCTTGAAAGTTCCTCCAGGCAATTTTGTAGAGGGGGCGGGCTCTGATAGGCTGACCACAGCTCCATGAATTGAGCTAAAACTGGAATGACCAACTGTGGCAATAGGTCCTCCGACACTGTCTCAGTGTGCTCGTCACGCTCAGAATCAGTAATTGGATCGTTCAATTCAACCCAATAAACAAAGTTATCCTTCTTCCTCACACCCTCGCGCAATTTACTACGGTCAGCGGGGTCCATTAACACAAGGTCTCTTTCTGTAAGTCGTCCCTGACAAAATTTTAATGAGTTGAATCCCACGGCTTCTAATGATCGAGCCACTGCAAAGATACTATTGGGATTTAGCGTGTAACCTGCGCTCCTTAATAAGGTGGCCAGCTCTGCTTTTCCGGTCTTCTTCCCCTTCAAGGAATTCTGAATCACTCGTAGCAGTACATGAAACCTAGCGTCTTGATGTGGGAGTAGATTCCATATTTCTGGACATGCTCTAATAGCCTGTTGCTCCTCAGAAGAAAGGTCTTTTAAAGAAAGGTGTGGAGGTTCACCCCGTCCTGGTAGCCTCTTATCTCTTTTATCTATAAGAATTTTATTTGTACGAAGCCTAGCCAAAGCTGCGTTTATCCCCATAGAATCAATTTTTGCATCACTCAAATAAGGGCCATCATTATCTAAAACCGCTTCCAATGCTTGGAGGTCAAGTCTACGAAGAGGGATCTCTTCCCGTTCTTTATCAACACCTAATCGACTCATACACTCCTGAACTGCCAGCAAATATTCCTTACGGGCTTGAACGATTTCCGTATGGTTTACTATTGCCTCTAAGTCAGGATATCTCTCGTGGATTTTTGCTAAACCGGTCCCCCTAGCTAAAGCCACCCTAACCTTCCTTACCAATTGCGGATCTAAAGGAATTCCCCCTCCCTCAAGAGCTCCATCACACGCTTGCCTCAGCCCATCATATGTGGCACTTATTGTCCTCATTAGCGATTCAAATTAAGGGGCACATCAAATGAGGCGCGAAATCGTAGGTCGGGCCTTGGATACGAAACTTTTTCCGCAGTCGTTTCGAGTAATCTAGTATCTGTATATGAGTGGGATCTGCTGTAGGTGAGGGGGCCTATTTTAAATTTTTCCGTATATCCTCTCGCTCTCGTTTCGAAAACTTGCTTGGCCTTCACAGTAAGAATACCTAACATATCTAAGCAAGGCATGCGTAAGTCCGGGCGGAAATAACCAATAATAGCGGCAAAATGGCTGGGGCTCGTCCACCTTGCACCCGTCCTGTCACTACCCCAAGTGTAGCCGAACTCATAAAAGCCTTCTTCATCTAGGAAAGTGGGGTGAAGTTCCGTTTTTTCTTCGGTGTCCGCTCTGTCATCCCGAAACTTAATATCAAGTGGTTTCCCCTCACGGAGCCCAAGAGCCGTTAAAGTTGCCCATGTGTGGATGTCTGTACCCCTTATTCCATCTCTTCTCTTTTTTTCCCAAAAGATCCTAAACCTATCGTCTGAAGTAAGACTAGAATCATCCCATCCTTGAGGTTTTGTGACGGACTGGGCTCCATGGACTAATTCCCCAAACCAAGTAGGGTTTTGCACTCTCGATGGGGGCGGAGATAACCTAATGTTACGAAAGCGTTCTTCGCCTTGTGGCTGCCTATTATCAGCTAAATAAGATCCTATCCATTGATCCTCTGCATCCAAATCTAAATCTTGTTGTGGGCTTGCTTCAGTCCCCATTCTTCTGGGCTGCCCATTCACTAGTCTTGTAACAAGATCAAGTCTATCTCTTGGAGAGACCAGCTTGTTTTGATACATAACTTCAGCCCCTCCCTCCCTCAAACTGTCAATCGTCCCTTTCGAAAGAGCCCCCTGCATCGTACGAATGATATGATCTATAGTCTCTTTACTCCCAGGCAGGGTTGGCACACCAGGCTCCCCAAAGAGACCGGCATTTGCTTCTCTTGAGGACTCAAATCCAGTTTTGACGATATCCTCTACCTGATCCTTATCAGTTGAATTTAATTGTGGTGACATGGTTAACTAGGAATTAAGAATTAAGAGCGAGGAGCGAGGGTCGATAATACGCTACTTCGTCTTTTTGTCAATAAGTCTGAGCAACTCCGGCACCAAGTCTGCTTCGGGGACATTGGCTTTGTAGAGTTCGCCTTTGTAGTAGAGGGCGCCGGCGTGTTTGCCGCCGGCGATGGCAAAGTCGGATTCTTTGGCTTCGCCCACACTGTTTACCACGCAGCCCATCACGGCGATGCGCACGGGTTTTTTGAGATGGCGCGTGGCTTCTTCCACTTCGTGCACCATTTTTGGGAGATCCACTTCGATGCGGCCGCAAGTGGGGCAGGCGATGATGTCCGGTTCCTTGCTGTAAAGGCCGATGGATTTGAGAATGCTTTTGCAGACCTCCACTTCTTTCACAATGTCGTCGGTGATGGACGCGCGGATGGTGTCGCCGATGCCTTGCATGAGCAGCGTTCCGATGCCGAGGGCGTTTTTAACGGTGCCGGGGATTAGGAGGCCGGCATGGGTGACGCCGAGGTGGAGTGGCGGGGCGTCCGGGCGGTCGGCGGTGGCTTGCGCGAATTTTTGGTAGGCCTCCACCATCACGGGGACGCGTTCACTTTTAATGGACACGGCGAAATTGGTGAAGCCCAGATCTTCCACAAACTTAACCCAGCGCAGGGCGGATTCGGCCAGAGCCTCCGCCGTGGGGGCGCCGTGTTTTTCCCACAGGTCTTTTTCAAGGGAGCCGGCGTTCACGCCGATGCGCATGGCGGCGTTCTTTTTTTGCGCGAGCAGAATGACTTTTTCAAGATAAGAGCGGTCAAAAAAATTCCCGGGATTGATGCGGATTTTGTCCGCGCCGTAGTCGAGCGCAGCGATGGCGAGGCGCGGGTCGAAATGAATGTCCGCCACGATGGGGAGTTTGGTTTTTGCTTTAATCAGCGGGATGGCTTTGGCCGCATCAAAACTCGGCATGGCCAAACGAATGAGGTCGCAGCCGATGTCTTCCACGGTTTTTATTTCGGCCACGGTGGCCTCGATGTCCTCCGTCTTTCCCATGCACATGGTTTGAATCGCCACGGGGTGCTCACTGCCAATTTTAACTTGGCGCGCGGGATCCACACCGATGGTGCAGGTTCGAGTTTTGCGTCGGGGAATGGTCATAATAGGATTAAAGCACAGAAAGGGATAAAGACAAGCCTCTTCACCTGAATCTGGTTTTCCAAGAGGTTTAAGTTTTGTTAGATTAAAGCCACTTTATCCACACCAACATATGAAAAAGTACATTATTTTTGCTCTTGCCGTTTTGGTTTTGGGCGGCCTTGCTTATGGATTTACTTCCGGCGCGCTCCTCCAGGGCCGATTTGGGCCCTCAGGTGAACCTGGCATCTCTGCCGTTGAGCTGGAAACATGTGCTGTCTACAGCGTTATGGGAACAACGCTAACCACGAGCGCAAACACCACCATCAGTCACGATGGGTCTTCTTGTGAAGTTACGGCTGTCAATACTGTGGGGGATTCAGTGGGCTTTGGTGCAGATCTGGGTGAGCTCGCGGAGTTTAACTCGGTTTCTTTCTGGATCTACTGGGACGACAATGATGGCGCTGCCGACACTTTGTTTCCCGAAGAACTTTCTGTTTTCACGGCTGATGTCTGGGATGGCACAGAAGACAACACCACTACCTTGAGTCGTTATAACTTTACAGGCTCACCTCGATACTTGCAGGAAGGAGTTTGGTACAATGCTGAAAGTGTTCGTATGCCAATGGCAACAGATACGCTAGACTCTGTTGTGGGTATTCGCTTCAACGACGCTGACACACTGAGTGCAGAGGATGATTTTTACATTGATACAATTAAGCTCATTGGTAAAGAGATGCCTTCAGGTACTTCGAGTGGATCTTCGATAAATGTAGATTTCGCACGGAGCACCCCTCGTGGCAATAGTTCTGCGACGGCTGGAAGCTCGGATGTAACCTTGGCTGTCTACTCTTTCACGCAGCCCACCATCACTTCGGATGTGGAACCGGAGGATTTTGTGGTTGAAAGCTTGTCTATAAATGTTTCGCAATCAGGAATTTTGGTAGAAGATTTGGGGGAAAACGACAACAATATTGAGTCTATCAAGTTGGTCTACAAGGACAGTTTAGGCGGATCTCGAACAGATACGGCAAGCCCAACTTCAGGAACTGCTGGTTTTGAGGATCTCGACTTTGTAATCCCTGCGGACTCCTCAGCCACACTTACTGTTAAGGCTGACTTCAAAACGGAAGCGGAAGGGGCTACCTTCGGCTCTATTTTGAGCGCCAGCTTAGCCTTCAATAATTTTAGAGCTGTTGGCCAAAGCACGGGCTCTGTTTTTGGTCCAGAAAAGATAGATGCAAGCCTCGATCCTACCCTAGATTTAGACTTTGGGGAGATTACCTATACCGATGCCGACAACGCTCTTGAAATGGATGGCAGCCAGACCCTTTCTGGTGATCTAGGCTCTGAAGTCACCTTCATTCTCGATAATGGGTCTGGAGATAATACGAATAAACTTCCTGTTGGAACGCTCCTCTGTGTTGACGATGACAACTCTGCTAGCTGTGTTGCTGAAGATATCTTCGTCGTAACGGCATGGCCAAGCGGCAAGGAAGGAACGGAGGACACTGTAAGTGGGATTCTTGTAGATGATAGCGGAGACCAGGTTAATGATGATGGGGATCCCATCCTTTACGCCCTCCCCGGCGTAGGCTTTCTACCGGCCGTGGCTACCTTTACAATTAAGTAAATAAAAAAGCCCCGCCGGATGGCGGGGCTTTTTCCCTAACTCTTGCTTTTAGCTCTCTGGCTAAGAGCTACATGCGGTACTGCGTGTGGGCACGAATCCATGCGCGGTGCAGGGCCTTGAGATCAAAGGTCAATGCCTTGAACTCCGGCTTTGCAATTCCGTACTCTTCGGCCATACCTCTAAGGGTGTTGCCGGATTCAAACTCTGCCTCAACGGCATCCGTATCGAGGTCAAAGGCTTCGGCGATCAACTCCACAGCTTCAGGCTGATGAAGCCAAAACATGTAGGAGGGCTCCTCCTTTTGGTGGCGATCGAAGGGTTTATCCCCTCCGCTAGAAGAAGCGGATGCAAGAGGCGTGAGCACCATGCTGGCAAGCAAGATGGGAACAACGAGGAAGCGTTTCATAGAATAAGGGTTAGAAATAAAGGCTTCGTCTGCTGTGACGCGTGGTGGCGGACTTCCTTACACAAAACTTCTTGCCTAAATGTGCTTTTGAGCTCCTGCAATAATTCGTCCTTGATGACAAGCGGTTTAGGGCGTAAACTTGTAATCTTTCTTTTCCCTCCGCCGTCACAGTCTCTGATTTTACCCCTAACACCTTTTCTATGGTGACCTCTCTATCCTCCTTTAGAACCTTCTTTGCGAGGTTTTTGGTTTTGGCATTGGTCCTTCAGTTCTCTGTGGTCAGCTCCGCTCACGCAGCAGGCGTCCCCAGCTTGACCATTTCTTTGGCCAGCGTTCCGGTTACCGGATCCAATCTCTACACCCGTAACGCTGATGATGTCCCCTTTGTGGGAATGAATTTTGACTGCGGTGCGGCCAGTGATTGTACCGTCACCGATCTGCTTGTGCAGGGCCGTTTGGATGATGAAGGGGATGCCAATGACTTCGACTCCACTTTTGATGCTAGCGACCATCGCACTCGCTTAAGCTCCATCGTGAGCAGCGTATGGCTGGAAGACGGAGCGGGTAATCTTGTTGCAGGACCGGAGGCCGTTCAGTCCTCTTCTTACCGAGCCACCTTTGGCGATTTCTCCTGGAGCATTGAGGCCGGAAACACCGAAACGCTTTATGTGATGGGAGACTTGTCTTCTTTGGCGTATGCAAATTTTGATCCGGAAAATATTTCCTTTGCACTCCCCAGTGGGGCTTGGGTTACGGCTGAAGATGTGGATGGGTCTACCCTCATCCCTTCCGGTTCCGCCAACAACGCTTCAACCACTTTCGTCACCACGGCGCAAAATGGATCCCTCACGGTTGCTGTGGATCCCAGCACTCCTCCTGAAGACATTGTGGTGGCTGGAAGCAGCGCCGTTGAGTCGTCCGCCTACCGTTTCACCAGCACCGTTGAAGCCTTTACCGTGACCGATCTCAGCGTGAACAACATTCAATCGGGTGTGAGTGCGGCTGCGCTTGGGGATGCTGACAATAATATTGCTGAGGTGAGTTTGTCTTATATCGACTCCAGCGGACTGGAGACCGTGGCTTCGGCAGCCCTTGTGAATGGAACCGCTCAGTTTTCCGGACTCGATATTTTTGTGGAAAAAGATGACTCCGCGACGGTGACTGTTTTGGCGGATCTCAATCCCATTACCAGCGGAGGCGCCACTTCCGGCGAACTTATTGGACTGAACCTTGCCTTCAATAATTTTGAAGCGGTCGGTCAGGACAGCGGTGAAGCGTTGAACCCTGCAGAGGTGGACTTTGGTGGGGCTTCCTATACGAGTGGAGATGGCATTGTGGAATTGGCGGGGAATCAAGCTCCTTCGGTTCGAGTGGGGGGCAGCGCGGCACTCCGCGTGGATGACGGGACTTCAGACAATGCCAATAAACTTCCTGTCGGAACCGTAGTTTGCGTGGACGACAACGGGAACGGCGTTTGCAGCTCCGAGGATGTTTTCATTGTTACGGCTTGGCCAAGAGGTACGGTTGGCGTGAGTGATCGAGTGATGGTGGTGATGATGGATGACGCGGGTGATAACCATTACGAAGACAACGACCCTTTGCTCTACGCTTTGCCCGGACGAGGATTCTTAAGTTCTACAAATCTCATGCATGTGCATGAAACCAAGCCCACGCTCAGCGTCGCCAGCAGTTCTCCTTCCGGAACCCGCACCGTGAGCAGCAGTGATGATGCTTTTATTTTCCATGTTACGGCGGATGACTGGGAACGAGTGGAGATTGAAGGGATTACTGTGGACATGAGTTCTGACGCGGATTTTGACACCGATGCGGTGGTGACCGCTTACCTGAAGGAGAGTGGAATTACTGTGGCGAGTGCGGTGATCAGCTTTGTTGATAGTTCTCATGCTAAGGCTGCGTTTGTTCCAACGGATTTTGAGGTTGCGGAGGGCGAGACTGAAACACTGACGCTCAACTTAAGTACGGCGGCCCTTCTCGATGAAGATGCCGGTTTTGATGACCCTCTTACTTTCTCCATTGATTTGGGTTCTGCTACGGATGGCGTGGTACGCGCCGGAGGTTTCACCTGGTCCGATACCGAGACCACCATTCAATGGCTTGGGGTCGTGGAGAGTATTGTGCTCACGGGGAACCTCTTGCTCTATTGACTTTCTCCTGTTTACCTCTTAAAATACGCGAAGTCTTTAACTTGATTATATAAGTAAACAGCTTCGTAAGAACGAAGAGATCCGTGCTCTGACGGTTCGTCTCATCTCGGAAGAGGAGGGCGGTCCGGCCGGAATCATGGGCATTGAGAAGGCCCGTGCCCTGGCTAAAGAGCAAGGTTTGGACCTGGTGGAAGTTTCCCCCACGGTTCACCCCCCTGTGTGCCGGATCATCGACTTTGGAAAGTACTTGTATAGGCAAAGAAAACTGGAACAAAAGCATAAGGCTTCTCAAAAGAGCCGCGAAGTGAAAGGCATTCGTCTGAGTCTCCGAACCGGAGATCATGACATCGCGGTGAAGCTGAATCAGGCTAAACGCTTCCTGGAAGAAGGCAACTCTCTGAAATTCACCTTGATTTTCCGCGGAAGAGAGGTTACACATTATGACCTAGCGCTCGAAAAAATGATCACCATACGCGATTCTCTCAAAGAAATCGCCAAAATTGATCAAGAGCCAAAAAAACAGGGATACAACCTGATTATGATTCTTTCACCCCTCAAATAATGGGACGCATGGGAAAAGTTGGAAAGCAGAAAACGCACTCCGGTGCGAAGAAGCGAACGGACCGAACCGGAACCGGTAAGATCCGTATGGAGAAGGCTGCCCACAGGCACCGTCTCTCGCAAAAGTCTTCCCGACAAAAAAATCTGGGAGGAGGCAAGACCGCCATTCACAAGAGTGATGAAGGACGGCTCAATGCACTTTTGCAACTTTAATTTATTTATTTCGCTGGCCCATGGCAGTTTGCCCCGCCTAAGGCCGCATTTTTAACCCTTTAGTTCTATGGCACGCGTCAAACGCGGCACGGTACAACGCCGTCGCCACAATAAAATTTTGAAAGCGGCTAAAGGATTCCGAGGAGTATCTGGCCGTCTCTATACACACGCAAAGAGACGCGTCATGAAAGCGGGCATGCATGCGTACAGTCACCGCAGGACCAAGAAGCGCGACTTCCGAAGTCTGTGGATTGCACGCCTCAACGCAGCCGTTCGTCCATTCGGAATTTCCTACAGCCAGTTCATGTACAAGCTTTCTCTCAAGCAAATTGCGCTCGACCGCAAGACCCTGAGCGAAATGGCCATTCATGAGCCCGCCGTATTCGAAAAACTGGTGGAAGAGGCTAAACGATAAACAGAAGGCTGGCCTTTTGGCACTTTTTCTGCTAATCTGATGGCCACTAAAAAGCGCTTATGAAAGCCATTTTAAGAGACTGGGTACTCAAAATCCTGCAGATTTTGGCGAAGCGGAAGCTCCGAATCATTCGGCCCACTGTGGTGGGGATCACCGGAAGTGCGGGGAAAACCAGTGCCAAAGAGGTGATTTATGAGGTGCTCAGTCGACGATTTGTGACCAAGAAGAGTGAGAAAAATCTGAACTCTCAGTTCGGGGTGGTTCTGACCATTTTGGGACTTAAATCCGGCTATTCCTCGGCATCGGCATGGGGGAAGATTTTGCTAAAGGCCGTGGCAGATGCCTTTAAAACTCCTGAAAAATATGAAGTTTTGGTGTTGGAAATGGGGGTGGATCGACCCGGAGAAATGAGTCAGATTTTAGAGGCGGTGACCCCGGATATTATGGTGTTTTTGAATGTTAAAAATGTGCATTTGGGGGAGGGGCAATTCCCAAATCGACAAGCCATTTTTAGCGAAAAATCGAGAGCGTGTGCGGCGGTTCCCAAAGAAGGATGGGTGGTTTTGAATCATGATGATCCTTTTGTGCGGCAGCTGGAGGGGCATTTGCCCGCGCGCGCCGTGACCATTGGGACCGAGGAGGGCAGTGATTTGCGTGCCACTTCGGTTCATATGGGCTTGGATGGGCTTGGCTTTACCCTGCAGTATGAAGACAAAGAGATGCCGGTGGTGCTGCCTCATGTGCTGGGGCGCCAACACACCACCATGGTGCTTGCCGCCATTGCGGTGGGCTTTATTCAGGGCTTGCCTTGGAAGGCCATTGATTTGGCACTGAGGGAGTATCACTTGCCGCCGGGGCGGATGAATAAGATTGAGGGGAAGGAGGGCTCTTTGATTATCGATAGTTCTTATAATGCGTCGCCGGACACCACGGCGGCAGCGCTCGAAATTTTGAGCTTGTTCCATGGACGAAAGATTGCGGCCCTGGGCACCATGAATGAACTGGGTGAGCTCAGTGAGAGTGAGCATATTAAGATTGGGAAATTGGCGGCGGAGCACGCAGATATGCTTTTGGCGGTGGGTGAGCGGGCACGGGAACTTGCCGAAGGAGCACAGCGCGGAGGCATGTCTGCCTCCATGATCCATACCTTTAAAAGCTCTAAAGAAGCGGGGCAATTTTTGAGCAATATTTTGGAGAGGCATGACACGGTCTTGGCCAAAGGGTCCCAAACCGGAGTTCAGATGGAACACCTGGTGAAACTGTGTATGAAAGACCCGAGCAAGGCGAGAGAGCTTTTGATTCGTCAGGAACCTTATTGGCTAAGCAAACTCTAATGTTTATTGGGCATCAAGAACTTTTTGCGGAGTTGAAGGAGGCGGCGGCCAATGGGCGGCTCCACCACGCTCAGCTTTTTGTGGGGCCGGAGCACATCGGCAAGACCAAACTCGCCCTGCTTTTGAGTGTGTTTTTGCAAGGTGCCGAGGATCAGGTGATTTTAAAAAAACAGATACTGGAAGGCGCGCACGCGGACACGGTTTTGTTCCTGGATGCCGGGGAAGGACTCCCGATTGAAGAAGTGCGAAACATCGTGGCGCGTGCCGCACAAAGCCACAGCAGTCCTTACCTTATTTTTGTGATCGAGAACATCGGCCGGATGAAGGTGGAGGCGGCCAATGCCTTGCTCAAAACTCTGGAAGAGCCCGGTGAAGGTGTGTTTTTCTTTTTAACGGCGAATCGGGATGAAGCGGTGTTGCCCACCATTGAGTCCCGCTGCCACCGAGTGGAGTTCCAAACCGTACCGGAACGAGAGCTCAAGGTGATGACGGACGGCCATGTGTTTGAGGATCAGCTCCTGTTTTTTGCCATGGGCCGACCCGGAAAGTTGAAGCGACTGCTGGAGGACGCGGCCTACTTTGAAGCGCATCAAACGGCCCTCCAAGACATCCTTGGCTTTTTGGAAAACCCCCAAACTGGCCGCGTTTTTGACCTGGTGCGGAAGTTTGAAGGGAGTGAATTTCTTGGGGAAACGCTTGACATCCTTCTCCGTCGTGCGAGAACATGGGAGCTCATGGAGCGCACCGAGGAGAGCAAAAAGCTCCTCGATGAAAATGTGAATCGCAAATTGGTCTTGGAAAATCTTTTACTCTCGTTTGTACCCTAAACTATGCTTGCTTGGCTCCTTCTCATCACTTCCGGTCTCAGCCTTCTGCTCATTTTTTTCCGCCGGCTTCGCATGACTCAAAAAGACCTCATTTTTCAAGAAACTTTGGATAAGGAGGAGGAAGAGGCTGTAGAGGAGGCCACTCAAGAAGAAGAGTTCAACCAAGCGGAAGTGGATGATGAAAAAACTGAACTTTTGGGAAGCGTGCGCAAAACTTTTTTGACGGCCGATACGCACATGAGCCGCAAGGAATTCGATGAGGCGGAGCCTTTGCTGCTGGCCGTGATTGACGCGGAACCGAACCACCTGGAAGCTCACCACAAATTGGGGCTTTTGTTCATGAAGCAGGGGGATTTTGGGCAAGCGGAACTGTACTTTTCCAAGCTCGTGAACCTGAAGCAGGATCCGGTGTATTTCAGCAATCTTGGGGCGGCGCTGTATCAGCAACAACGGCTGGTGGAGGCTGCCGAGGCGTACGAAAACGCCATTGCCCTGGATGATAAACGAGGAGAACGGCTGCAAAGCCTGGGCCAGGTTTATTTTGAACTCGGCGAAGACGACAAAGCCCTGCACTATTTTGAACGCGCCGCCCGCCGTAAACCTAAAGACATCGAGCTCAAGCTCATTTTGGCCGATTACTACGAACGATTGGTTCGTTTGGATGAAGCCATCGATACGCTGGGAGGCATCTTGGAACTGGACCCCTACAACGAAGAGGTCAAAAAACGGCTACGACTTCTAAAAAAGAAGGCGGGGGAATAGGCTCTTGACAATATATGAAAACCATACTATGATTCGCTCCTTTTAACATGCCTATCATGTCTGAAACCCTTAGACGCCCCGATGAGCTGGTTCCATTGCTTGCTCAACTTATCAAGCACTCCTCTCCTAATCATGGCTTATCTCTTCCGGGTACTGACCATACGGGGAAAACTACAGGGCATGAGGTGTTTGGCAACCTTGTTGACCCTCAAGATGGCGCGAGCTCATATCTTCACGCCAACTTGCCGGCCTCTGTGACGGATGGGACTTTTAAGGAAGTCCTTCGTCGTCCTGATGGAAGTTCTAAGAATGTCGTTCGTCGTCCTAATGGGACTTTTGCGAAGCCCGCTAGTCGTTTTGATGGGCAAAATTCTTGCCGTCTAGAAGTTGGCATTGGAAGGGTTTGGCATCTAAAACATAATAGTGAAGCAATTGTTTTGTCTTATCTTGAAGACGGTAAATGGTGCCATCTTCGTGAGGATGGAAGCAATAGTGGGTGGACTGGTGGACGGCCCGCTTTAGATGCAGAGACTTTCCGTTCCCGTTATGATGCGCTGTTTCATATGCTTGAAAATGTACGGGGTGGTTTTGATGGGCTAACTGAACGAGTATTGGGCGTGCACCCTAGGGGCCTTACGGCAGAAAAGGTGCGGGAAGTGCATGAGTCCATCGAAAGGTTATGGGCAGGGGTAGTTGATCCAGTGGACTTGAACCAGGTGCCTCTTCTTACTCGCAGTGCTATGACGAGAGAGAAAATCCTGCGCACTGCCGAGGAAGCTTTTTGGGCTAATGCTTAAACTCTATTTCTCGGCCTTATCAAACAATGACTTATGAGCAATCGACTTGGTCTTTTACTGACAGGAGGGTTGCTCGCATTGGCGGGAGCAAAAGAAGTAGAGGGAAGTCCCAAAGACAAATGCGGGTGGCGCCCTCCGGAGCAGGGGGTTGTGCTTGCCGAACGGTGTGATATTGCAGGTGCTGTACAAACCATCGTCTATATTATGGACGAGCACCCCGAAACCCAAGAGGGTCTTTTGGTTCAAAGGGATAATTTTGCTATTCTTCAAGATTTGGTTCGTCGAAGAGGGTCTTTCCCTCTGGTACAAGAAAACTTCTCCGAAAAATCCTTGGAGGGATGGATTGCCAGCTCGCGGGGCGTGCCCAAAGACCATCCCTATCGCGATGCTTTTCTGCCTCTTGTGGAACTCTACGACTTGCCTGCCCGCAAAAGGCCTCGAGAGGCGGAGACACTGGTTGGGATTGTACCTGTAATAGCCAGCATGGCTGCTGCCGTTGCTTACCCTAAAGATATTCGTCTGGTTGCACCACAATATGATAAAGCGCTTGAAAGAGAGTCTCTTGAGCTTTTGCGAAACGCTGATGAGGGCCTGGCTATGTTCGATACCCCTGGCCAATCTTTTTGTGCCTCAGGGGGTGAGCTTTATACTCTCTCACAACTCATACGGGCGACGGAGGCTGACACACTGAGTCCCGAGGGACAGGATTGTTTTTGTGGACTCTTGAATCAGATTGAGGAGGATAATAATAGGGGGTCTCAACTTAGAAGAACGGTCGTTGCCGAAGGTGAAGCTCAAACGGCTCTTGGTTTTGGTGAAGATTTTGTGGTTGTTTATGCGGGTGCGGCGCACGCCCTCAGTGCGAAGTCCGCTTTTGATGCCGCGGGGGTAAATTATAGATTTGTAAGTGCAAAATCGGGGTCAGCGTCTGCGAAAGTGTTTACCATGCAAGGAGATGATGTCCTAAGTCTGGATGAAATCCACACGAATAGTAACGGTGTGAATGTTTGTGATGGCTGGACATCCAGTGGTGACCATCAATGGCTGAACCTTGGCGGGTTTTAACTACTCGCTGGCACCCTCTAAATACTTGGCGGGGCGGGCTTCGTAGGCGGAGTGGATGTTTTCGCGCACGCCACTGGCGGTGGCGGCGTAGGGGCTGATGATGAAGTTGGGGTCGGTGAGCTGGTCTTCGGTGTAAGTGGGGTAAAGCACGGTGCGGTACCAGTCGGTTTTGAAGCCGGTGTGGGCGTAGGAGTCCAGCACGCGCTCGCCGGGGGCGAGTTCGTCGGTTATGGTGATTTGGGGCGTGCTGATGGAAGTGTAGTCGTAACTGTAAGGACCTTCCATGGTCACGGTGCGGCCGTCGTTGGTTCCATAAAATACGAAGTAGGCGTCGAAGCCATCGGTGTAGCCTTGAATGAGGAGATCGGCGGGGGTGTCGTTCATGAAGCGGAGATCCGGATTGGGATCGTAGACGGTGGCGTCCAGGCCGTAACCGTACGGGTAGGCGTAGTAGGAAACCGCATAGGAGTGATTTTTGCGCGCGGTGATGGGGAGGCCGCTGTAGAGGGCGGCGCGGAACATGGTGGAAGACACTTGGCAAAGGCCGCCGCCGTATTCGGGGATGGTTTCATCGCCTTTGATCACGAGTTCGGGGAGCCAGCCGTGGGCGGCATCGATGGGGCCCATGAGACCGGTGAAAGAAAATTCCGCCCCTTGTTCAATAATGATGCTGTTGAATTGCTGAAAGCCGCGATTCACATTGGCGATTCGATTGGTGGGTGAGGTTTTGTAAGTGGAATAGCCCACGCCCACAAGCTCCGTGATGCCGCGCTCTTTGAGGGAATCGGGGACGGTGATTTCCGGTTTAGTTTGAATGAGGGGGAGGGCAATGGAAGAAGCGGGCTCCTCTTCCGTGGGTTCTGTTTGGAGCGCATTAAAAAGTGCGGTTCGCAGCTCGGTTTTATCGATTTCTCGGCCAAATCGGGCGCTGCCGGTGAATTCATAAGATCCGTCTTCTTTTTCTGTGATCACAACAGGAAGCGGGTCTTGTTCCACTTCCGGCACGAGGGTGTTTTCTACAAATGTGATGAAGGGCGCTTCGTTGATTTCCCATTCCGCTCCCGTGCTGCTGAATTCCGTGACGGGCTTGATCCAATCGATGTGATCGATCATCGCCAAATCCCAAGAGTCCCCGTATTCATCGGTGAGAGTGAAGCTGCGCTTTGCAAATTTTTCCGCGAGAGGGAGAAGGGATTCGAGTTCCGCCGTGCGGATGGCGGGTTCGCTGGTGAGCAAGGGGAGGGTGTCGGAGGCGGGAACGGTGGCTCCATTCTCCCAATATCCTTCGATTTGTTTGGTGAGGGTTTTGAGATCTATTCCATATCCTATTTGCTCTTCCAGAATCACGACTTGTCCATTCTCCACACCAAAGCTTGCATCTTTATTTCCCTGCTCAATTCCGGTCTCGGCGAAAGCGGTTTTGAGTGCTTGCTCCGAGATGGTGAGGGTGGGGCTCAAATTTTGCCCAAAAAGATAGAGGGTGATTTTGTCGAGGGCGTTGGCATCCGTTGGGAAATTGAGCAGATATTGAACGCTGTCTTCGCTTTGTGCATCCACGCCGAGGGCTCCGAGAGAAGTGGTGATTTGGCCGCGCTCGGAGACGAGAGTGAGGGGAGCGGTGAGGAAGTTTTCTTCTTCAATTTGTAGGGCGAGCGCGGCCTCTTCAAACGAAGAGTATGCGGAAAAATCCACTTGGTCGGCGTGTATTCTGCTTAAAAAGTGGGCATCGGGGAGCTTTGTGATGTGGTAAGCCGCCGCAACAAAAGAAAGCAGCCCCACGGAGAGCAAAGCTCCGGCAAGCACTTGAGTCTGACTTCTAGTCATGATCTAGGGATTTGGATGTGGGTCCGCTTGGAGGCAAAATTTCCATTTCGTTTGGAATTTCCTTCATGTCCACCGCAGCCTTTGGGCTGGATTTGAGTTTGTGGATCGCCTTTTTTAGCAGTTTTTTACCCAGTTTTAAAAGTCCCGTGCCGGTTTCTTTGGCCACTTCACGCGTTTCACTTCCTTTCTTTGGCGCCAATCCCATTCCGATGGCGGATCCGATGGCCGTGCCCAAAATGGCACCCATGATGATGTCATCCATGCTGGATTTCTTCTTTCCATTTTCTTCAGACATAAGTCGGGGGTTATTTGTGGAGCTTATTGATGTTGCTTGCGCAACTTTATTGCTTAGGCACTGAAGTGCCTACTTGCGAGGCTTATGCAGTTCACGGGCATAGTCCACAGATTTGGTGGTGCGGATCAAGTTTACCTTGATCACTCCCGGGAAGGCAACTTCCTCTTCGATTTTGTCCGCCATGCTCTCCGCCAGGGCTTGCATGTCTGAATCTTGGATGCGGTCGCGGTCCACCATCACGCGAAGTTCACGCCCCGCCGACATGGCGAAGACTCGGTTCACGCCCTTAAAGGACATGGCCGCTTCTTCCAGTTTTTGGATGCGCTCAAAATAGTTGGTCACCGACTCTTGGCGCGCACCCGGGCGGCCTCCCGATATGGCATCCACTGCTTTCACAATAAAATCTTCCGGTGCCACGCAGGGCACTTTGTCGTGATGCGCAAAGGCCGCGTGAACAATGCGGGGGTCGTAGCCGTGTTTTTCTAAAATCTCTTTGGAAAGGTCGTCGTGCGCGCCTCCCACATCATGATCGATGGCTTTGCCAATGTCGTGATAAAAGGCTGCTTGCATCGCCACTTGCGTGTCCGCTCCAATCGCATCCGCGATCATGCGAGCGGCAAAGGCCATCTCGTTGGAGTGGCCCGTAACATTTTGTCCGTAACTGGTTCGCAGGTAGAGTCGTCCGGTGTAGTTCACCAACTCGGCGGGGGTGGTTTTGGGGTCCAGACCCAAGAGTTTGAGGGATTCTGCTCCTTTCTGATCGCAAAGTGCCATGATTTCCTTGTCCGCCTCATCCACCGCTTGCTTAATGAGTTCGTGATCGATGGACCCTTTCTTTTTTGCCAGCGTCTGAAGTTTTTCGATGGCTCGTTTGGCGATATTTCTTCGAATTAAATTCACTCCACCCACATGAATGGTTTGAGGGTTTCCAAGGTTGAAGATGATGGATACTGGCAGCAGGGATTCGAAATATTCCACATTGATTCCATTTTTTCCAACCAAGAGTCCCTTGAACTTGTCGTCTTTTACTGTGATGGAGGTGTTGTTTTTATCCACCGAACTGCCCACGCCCAAGCGTTGGATCACAATTTGCAAAATGGATTTGGCATGTCGGGATGCGTCTTCTTCCAAGTCTTCAAGCGCTTGTTTTTTGCGTGCTTCCGCGTTGGTTTGGATGAGCTCGTCCAGGTTGGCCCGGGCTTCTTCCAGGGCTTTTTCTGGCGTGAGTTTGCTGCGTTTGCCCAGTTCCTCCACCGTCTTTTTGCCGAGCTCTTCCTCAGCCTTTGAAAGTTGTTCCAAGTCCGCCTTGAGGCGCTGTACTTGCTCTTCCACCCCTTTGTTTCGGTCTTCTCTCCGTTTTAGAATTTCCTCTTTTTGATTGATGAGTTTTTCGCTTTTCTCCAGTGTTTCTTCCATGCTGGCTTCCTCCGCTGCAAAGGCTTTCTGCATGGCCAAGATGCGTTCTTTATTCTCATGAGCGATTTGCTTTGCCTCCGCCTCCGCTTCCTTGAGCTTCTGCTCCGCGTCTTTTAGGTCTCCCGTTTCTTGTGGATGAATTAAAAAGTAGGCTGCGGCACCCGAAATTCCGGCGGCGATGAGGGCGACAAAAAGGCTGAGAAGTGACATAGAATTGAATTTACCCGCATTTTAGCTTAAGATGCGGCCAATCGTAAAGCATATGCATTCACTAGAAGAAGCTAAAGGTCCGCGGCCCGATAGGGTTTTTGTTTTGCCGGACAGTTTTTTATGCTCCTCCGAGAAGCGCTTGCTGGATTTTAGTGAGTTTGTGTGGTTTTTTTGTGATAAATATAAACTGGACCCTGCTGTGGAACTGGCTTCGGAGGAGTGGCAAGACCAGCCCCATCCCAAAGCGAAGTGGGGGAGCTGGGCCGGTTATGGACGAAAAGGGCTTGAGGCTGTTTATGCGCAATACTGCAAAAGACATAGGGAGGAATGCCTCTACCGCGAAGAAGTGTTGGCGGAAGACCAAGCTCTAAGCTTCCCCCCGACATTTATACAAACATTCCAAGAAGTTCGAAAAGTAGTGACTGCGGCCCTAAGCTTACTCATTTAAGAACCTTCTTCAGAATTTTGAGCGCAGAGCTGATTTGGGCGGACGAGGTTTCGCGGCCCAGAGTGAGGCGCAAGGACTCGCCGGCTTTTTTGGGGGATTGACCCATGGCGAGGAGCACGGAGGAGGGTTCGGTTTTTCCGGAAGAACAGGCCGAGCCGCTGGAGGCGGCGAGGCCTTCCAGATCCAGGCGCATGACAAGAGTTTCGCCGAGTTGACCGGGAACATGGATGTTGATGTTGTTTTCTAAACGATGTTCTTGTGAACCGTTGAGCGAGAGGCCCGGAATGGTGAGGAGGCCTTCTAAAAGTTCATCTCGCAAAGCTCCAATTCGTGCGGCTTCTTTTTTGCTGTCCTTGAGGGTGAGTTCCAAGGCTTTGGCAAAACCCACAATCGCCGCCGTGTTCTCGGTTCCCCCTCGCATGCGAAACTCTTGTCCGCCCCCTAAAATGAGCGGCGTGATTTGCAGCCCTTCGCGAATATACAAGAGCCCAATCCCCTTGGGGCCATGAATTTTACCGCCATTGAGGCTCAGCAGATCCACCCCCAAGTGATCCACATTGATGTCTGAAAATCCTGGAGCTTGGCAGGCATCGGTGTGGAACAAAATCCCACGGTCTCTACATATTTTTGCGCTTTTTTTGATCGGCTGCAGTGTGCCCACCTCATTGTTGGCCAGCATCACAGAAACCAGTACGGTGTCTTTGCGCAGAGCGGCTTCAATTTCTTTGGGGTGAATAAGCCCTTCGCTGTCCGGCGCCACTTCAGTGAGTTCAAAGCCAAAATTGTCGCGCAAGTAACGGGCGGGCTCCAAAACAGCGGGGTGTTCGATGGCGGAAACCACCAGATGCTTGCCTCTCTCTTGTCTTCCAAAGGCTGCGCCATAAATGGCGGTGTTGCAGGATTCCGTTCCGCTTCCCATAAAAATGATTTCGTGTGGAGAAAAGGCTCCCAAAAGTTCCATGCAGGTGTTTCGCGCGCTGTCGATGGCGCCCCGAGCCGTCTGACCCATTTGGTGGATGGAGGAGGCGTTGGCGAAATGCTCCGTCAAATACGGCATCATCGCCTCGAGCACTCGCGGGTCGAGGGGGGTAGTGGCGGCATAGTCTAAATAAATCATACAAAGGCTTCTTCCGCCATTTCAGAGCTCAGCTCCGGAGCCAAAGATTTCATCGTACGAATGGATCTTTGTCTTCGAGGAGGTTCGCGCAAGCGTTTTAAATGTTTGGTCAGTCTTTGCTCCAATTTTTCTATGGCAAAATCCAGGGCTTCGGTGATGGTGTGTTTGGTTTCGCTGGTCATGAGGCGTTTTCGTGGAATCTCCAAAATACAGGTGAACGCGAAGGCGGTGTGCTTGTGGTGTTTTTGAATTTCGGGAAAGAAATGTACGGCATCCGAGTCCGGGTAATGCGCTTCAATCACTGGCATCAATGCCTCCAACTTTTTGGCCAGATAAGTTTCGAATTGTTCCTGTTCCGGCTCTGTAAGATTGCGGACCCTTTTGTGAATTCTCATGGTGGCGGGGTTAAGAGCTAAACGGAAGATCACTGTATCATACCTTCCAAATAATTTCATCCGTTTTTGTATCCATATTTATTTTGCGGGCCAAGACAAAAAGAAAATCGGAAAGGCGATTGAGGTAGGGGGTGATGTTTTTTGGGAGACCGGAAACTTCACACACTCGGCGTTCAGCACGGCGGCAAATGGCGCGGGCACGGTGCACTTGGCAAGCCAGCGGATGACCGCCAGGCAGGATGAAATTCTTGAGCGGAGGCAGTTCGTTCTCCAATTCATAAATGCTTTTTTCCAAGCGCTTGAGCTCTTCTTCAAGCACCACGCGGCCGGCATCCACACGCGTATCCGCCACCAAAGATCCAATCAAAAAAATGTTTTCCTGAATGTCTTCGAGCTCCAGCCCGGTGAGGTTGGAATTGAGCTCATCCAAAACGCCCACGGCTTCCACTCTTGGGTCTGTTTTCTTGACTCTTTCTCCCGAATACAGACTGGTTTCCCCTTGATCTCCGGACTTGGTGACGATGCTCATGAGTAAAGCATACAAATGTATTGCTTCCGTCTCAAGCCCTTTGCTAAGCTGGCGGCACTTTAACTCAAGCACCCATGGCAGACGCTGTTATGCAAGAAAAGATCAAGCTTCTTCAAGAGAAACTTCAAGAACTCAAAGAGCTCAAAAGTCTGATGAAGGATATTGAAGACGATATCCCCATGGAGCTGGAAGATCTTATGCTTCAACTCAAGGACCTCAAAAAACAGGCCAAGGATCGTAAAGATGAACACTTGAAGCAGATTCTTACGGACAATTTGGAATACAGCGAATACCGCGAACGCGTGCAGGCGGCAAAGGAAGAAATCGCACAAGCAAAATTGGAAATCTTCACCATTGCGGCGAACCAAACCCGAGAACATGGGGATTTGGACCAAACGGTGGTGGTGGATGGTGCTCCTTTCCGTTTGCAAACTCAAAAGGAAGTGGCCGTTTACCTCAACGGGAAAGTGATCAAGTAGTTGCCGTTTGCTTGAATGCGGGCTCCCACTTGAATCCTGCGCTCACCAAATTGGCACCGATCAAAGCAAAGAGTTCTGGATACGGAAGGCTGAACTGCGCAAAGATTCCGAAAATCCCAGCGGCCATGGCTCCGTACGCCACCTGCTTCCATGGAAGGAATGGGGAGGTTTTGGGTTCCGCAAGCATGATGCAGGCAAAGAAATAGATGAAAGAATCCATAAAGGTGAAGCGAAGGGCCTCGGCGTCCGTGCGGAGATAATGGAGCACCGCAAAGACCGCAAGAAAGCTGACCACCAGAGGAAATTTACGCCACACGGCAAATCCTCCAAAAATCCATACCGCCATCAAGAGCAGGGAAATGGGCAGTTCGACGCCCCAAAAATTCACAACCCAAAAGGAAGCGCCCCACCAAGAGGCGAAGGGGAGGTCCCAGCCCACGATGGCACCCAGTCCCGCGCTGATTAAAATTCCCGTTGCGGCGGGGTTGATGATGGGAGAGTTCTTCCATTCTACAAAAAACTTGAGGGTGATGGCCGTGACCGTGGCGAGCACGGGGTAAACAAGCGCGGGGAGTCCGCCTGCCGGATGCAAGACGAGGAAGATCAATAAACAAGTGACCACGGTGTCCCAAATGTTCTTACGCTTGCTCGAAAACCGCGTGTAAAACGCGTAGAGCAAGAGGCCAAAACCCAGCGTGAGCCCCAAGTGGAGTACGCTTGCGCTTCCCCAATTGTAACCCAAGGCCACTGCTGCAAAAACCGAAAGGAAGAGTGCAAACCGTTTGATGGGATCGAGCTTGAATTTCATAGGCGTGTGTGAGAAAGTATTTTCCACAGTATTCTAACACTCTCCATGCAAAATACCATTCGTTACGCACTCTTTTTGTTCATCGTCAGCGGACTTCTTTTTACAGCCTGTGATCGTGAAGTGGTGGACCCTGATTTGGAGATCCCAACTGCTGAAGAAGTTGAGGAGGCGACCGGGATAGACACTCTCGAAATGGATGAAGCGACGGATGAGGATGGAAATCCAGTGCCTCAAGTAGAGGACGACCCCGAGGACACCAGCTCCACTAGAAACGGATCCACCGGCAGTGACTCTGCGTCTGCCGAAGAAAGCAGTGTGTATGAAGATGGCACTTATTCCGCTGATGGCAGCTACACCAGCCCCGCCGGCGCCGAGAGCATTGGGGTTTCTTTGATCGTTGAGAACGACATCGTCACAAGCGTGAGCATTCAGAATAAAGCCACCGATGCAAACAGCGTCATTTATCAGCAGCTTTTTACGGAGGGGATTTCCGCTCAAGTGATCGGTAAATCTTTGGACGAAATCGGGGGATACAGCTCCGTGAATGGCAGCTCACTCACTCCCAATGGTTTTGATCAGGCCTTGGCCAGCATTAAAATGGAAGCGGCTCTGTGAGAATTGAGCTCCAGCATCGTGCGCTAGGAACGCCCATTTTGGTGACGGTGGTTTTGGGTGCAGAAGAGGATGAAGAGCGGGCACGGGCGGCCGTGGCACTGGCTTTTGCAGAGGCGGACCGAATTGAGCAGACTTATTCGCGATTCTTGGAAGGCAACGAACTGAGCCGACTCAACGCTCGGGTGGGGCAGTGGACAGCGGTGAGTGAAGAGTTCTACAAGTTGATTGAGTTCGGGGAGCGGGTGAAACAAAAAACAGGCGGCGCTTTTGATCTTACTGTGAAAACCATTTTGGAGGGCTGGGGGTACGATGCGAACTATTCCTTAAAAGAAAGCGTGCCCGGGCACACGGGGCGAATTGACCTGCTGGAGGGAAAAGTGCGACTGAGAGCAGCGATGGAACTCGGCGGGCTTGGAAAGGGCTACGCCATCGACCGCATGGATAGCTTTTTGCAGGACTTTGAAAATGTGTGCATCAATGCCGGCGGCGATTTGCGTGTGCGAGGGGATGATTCAGAGCTCCGCCGAGGATGGCGGATCGTTTTTGAGCATCCCACGGATATCACCAAGGGCATTGGCTTTGTGGACGCGAGTGATTTGGCTTTGGCGTGCAGCAGTCCTTCGCGCCGAAGCTGGCGAGACAAGCACCACCTGGTGGATGCCCGTAACGGCCAGCCAGCCTCCGATATGCTGGCGGTCTACACACAGTCAAGCGCGGCCCTTTTGGCGGATGCGTACTCCACAGCACTTTTTGTGATGGGCTATGAAAAAGCCAAGGCTCTGTTGGGGGCGGATGGGTCGCTTTGCGGTCTGGTGGAAGCCATGTTGATCGGGCCTGATGGAAAGATTTTTTTGAGCGCTGGGTTCCAGGGGGAGTTGTTTGAGAAGTAAGGGTGGAGGCGCTGCGGTGACACCATCTGGAAGCTACACTAAAGCCGCAATGACGCACAGCAAAAGTAAGGCGACCCAGGCTTTATTCTTCAAAAGGTAGTGGGGCTTGATCACCAGAGCCGGATCTTTAATGAAAAGCGCGCTGGTGTACATGATCAGTGCCAGGGGTAGGATGAGTTGGGGGAGAGGCCAGCCCGCTTTATACAGTTGATAGGAAGAACCGACAATCAGTAAGTAGGCGGCGATGCGGATGGGATGGCAGACAAATGGAGTGTAGTAGCGGAGCACGGGTTTGTGCTCTGCGGCACGAGTGCTGCCGAGCAGTTTGATATCACTACGGCGTTTGTGTGTAAGGAAGAGGAGAATGAGTGAAAATAAAAAAACAAAGTAGGGAATTTGAAGTGCTTCGGGGGGCTCTTTTAGGCCTGCTGCCATGCGGAGCATGAAGTTGGCTCCAATGAGTAAAAGATCGAGTATTGGTAGATTTTTGAGCCCAAGAGAGTAGGCCGTGGTGAACAGAAAGTAGAGCCCAATCAGCAGTCCATAAAAAATGCCGACTTGGCTTATAACGGCCACGACGATGAGCAAGAGAACGGTGGTAACCGCGAGTGCTTCCTTCCCGGTGACTTTTCCGCTGGCGAGGGGGCGGTTTTTTTTGGTGGGGTGGAGGCGGTCTTTGCTCCGGTCGAGCCAGTCGTTTGCAATGTAGGTCACGGAAGAAATTGCACAGAGGCCGATGAACCCAAGGAGGAGATTCGACCAAGGCTGGACGCTTGTGGCAAACAACACCGGAGCAAAAATGATGAGGTTTTTGTACCATTGTTCAATGCGGAGCAGTTTGCGGATGGTTTGAAAAGTTTCCATTATTTTTTACAAATGATCTTAAGTGCGGCGGGGAGTGTTTCCACGGTCACCACTTTTCCTTTCAACACCTCCCCATCCAATTGGAATTTGAACTCTTTGGGGCTTTTGATAGAAATCGTTTTACCCTTGTGGTGCTGCAGTAAGCCCTTGGAAGTAAGCACGAGTATATTGAGCACTCCATCGTCAGGCCGGATGGGCACGAGGGGAAAGGGGAAGGCGTTGAACACCATGATGCTGCGGGCAAACACGGCACTTCGCTGCCCGTCTATGGTGAGTTTATAAGGCTCCGGCCGGTAAAACAGAGCTGTTTTTAAAAAGACCCAAGCATAAGCGAGCAGGCCCAGTTTCCGCTTGAGTTCGCGCGGAGTTTCTTGCATGAGAAAGGCGTCGTAGCCGCGGCCAACCGCAATGGTTCCGTAGTGCGTGCGGTTGATGCGCATGATGTCCAACGAACGAGGTTTGCCGGTGAGTCCCATTTTGAGGGCGCGACCGGGCTGGAGCAGTGGAATGCCCAACGAGAGGGCGAGTAAATTCCCGCTGCCTTGCGGCACCACCACGAGTGGCATTTCCGCCTTGGTCTCCATCATGGCGCGCACCACTTCCGCCACGGTGCCGTCGCCGCCGCTCACTACCACTCGATCGTATGGGTTCTTAAAAAGCGGCAAAAGATCTTGGTTTGGCCTTGTTTCGTACCATGTGTAGTCGTAACCGTGTTTTTCTAAAATACCTTGAAATAGGGCGCTTGTGTCGCCCCATTTCTTGTGCCCTGAAACGGGGTTGAAAATGACGAGTGCTTTCTTCATATTAGCCGGGAAAAGATTTTTGCGTCCAGGAGGTAAAGCACTTTGTCGATCCACGATTCATCCCGACCCACGAGGGTTTTAACTTGTATAAAATCGCCTCCACTATTACGGGCCAGGCGCCCATCGATGATGGCCAAGTTCCCAATCACAAGGAGCGGCTTCCCGCCC
The DNA here is from genome assembly GCA_041661045.1 of Candidatus Gracilibacteria bacterium. Classification (NCBI taxonomy): domain Bacteria; phylum Candidatus Altimarinota; species Candidatus Altimarinota bacterium. The sequence goes on from JBAZVE010000001.1 coordinate 472,722, forward strand.
TCATTCCCCACTAGATCCAGTAGCTTTTTATTCGGCTTGCGAAGCTTGGTCTCCAAGTAGGGGACCCCACAAGTTTTTGCGACTCTTCTGTTCCGGCTTATGTCTTTGCTATTGGTGCACAAATGCAGTTCATTCTTGGCTTTAAGCTCTTTTATTTTCCGCAGCACCGGCGCCTTTATTTTGTCTGAACCCTCCTCCGTGAGGGTCCCATCTATATCTAAAAAAATAAGTTTCCCTTCAAACGGCGTATTGAGTTCACTGAAGAATTTCATCTCTTTGATTATAGCAAGACCAAGTCGTTGACTCCACTCACAAAAAGGGTAGCATTTAAGACTCTCGTAACCACTGCCTATGAACTGGATTTTTTGGCTTCTGGTTTCGGCGGAACTGATCTCTGTTTCGTTGTGTTTTTGGAGTGTTTATAGGCTCTACAAATACATCCGCGCGTACTGTTTTGCTGAATCGGTGTACACGCTTCTTTTTGGGTTTGTGCGGTTGAGATATTTTGTTTATGCCTACCTCACCATTGTCTTTTTGGCCACCATCGCCGGGTTCATTTTTGCCTTTTCACTCCTCAATCATGACTTCTCCGCGCAAGAATTTTAAAGGCCAGATGGATGATGAGGTGGTGCTCTCCTACTTTCGTCGACACTGGATTCACATCGCACTTCCTTTGACCACGCTGCCCCTCTCTTTCTTTGCTTTCATCTTTCTCCTCATTTACACTTTTGGGGCTCAAAATCCCACGAATTTGATGGTGGGCCTCATTGTTTTGGGCCTTCTTTTCATCACGGGGTTGATTCATCATCAATTTCTTTGTGTGTTTCGTTACTACCTCAGCACGGTGATCGCCACCAATATGCGCGTGGTGATTTTGGATAAATCTGTATTTTTTAGGGACAGCAAGACCGCCGTTGACTTGGGTAAAATTCAGGACATTCAAAAAAAACAGATTGGGGCCTTTCAGCATCTGTTCAAGTTTGGCACTTTGCGTTTGGAGCTTTCGGGGGGGGAGCCCATTGAAATCTCTTTGGTGCCTCAGCCAGATTTTCAGTTCAAGAAGTTCAATGAACTCAAAAAGTGGCGGGATGAACGGGACTCGAACCCGCGACCTCTGCCGTGACAGGGCAGCGCTCTAACCAACTGAGCTACCATCCCACTTAAGGGCTTGCGCACTGTAGCAAAGCAAGAACTGCTATGCAAGCGAAAGCGGGGGGTGCCTCTTGCGCGGCGTTATTGCTTAGGCACTGAAGTGCCTGGGTGCCGCTTGCGCGGGGGGCTGAGTTCGGGTAAAACAGTTTCGCTTTAAAATATTCCCATGCGAATCGGCATCGATGCTCGAATGTACAGCACGGAGTTTACGGGAATTGGAAGATATGTGTATGAATTGGTTAAACAGCTGAAGGAACTGGATGATAAAAACGAGTTCGTCCTTTTCATGAATTCGCCGGAATACGAAAAATTTGAGGAAACGCGCCGCGTCAAAAAAGTTCTCGTAAAAGCCAAGCATTACTCCTTGCGAGAACAGCTGGGTTATTTGTGGACGCTGAAACGCGCCAAGTTGGACTTGATGCATTTCACTCATTTCAATGCACCGATTTTTTACCGCGCACCCAGCGTGGTGACCATTCATGACCTGACTTTGTCTTTTTTCCCGGGCAAAAAAATGAACTCAGCCTTTTACCGGGCCGCCTATAATCTTGTGCTCAAATCGGCTGTTAAAAATGCTAAAAAAGTGATTGCGGTTTCTGAGAATACCAAGGCGGATTTGATCGAAATCGCCCACACGGCGCCCGCCAAAGTGGAAGTGATTTACGAGGGGGTTGGAGAAGAGTTTGGGCCGCGCGGCGATAAGGAATTTCAGGAGCAGATTCTTCAAAAATATGGTGTTGCGAGGGACTTTTTGCTCTACACCGGAGTTTGGCGCGGGCACAAGAATTTGGTGAATTTGATCCGGGCTTTTGCGCTGCTCCGTGAGGGGCCCGAGGCTTTTGATTTTCAATTGGTCATCACGGGTGAGGAGGATCCTTACTACCCCGAGGTGAAGCGCACCGTGAAAGAACTTGGTCTTGAACATCACACGGTTTACACCGGCATGGTTCCCGAAAAAGAGTTGGTGGCCTTGTATCAGAGTGCAACCGCTTATGTTTTCCCTTCACTTTACGAAGGGTTTGGCCTTCCTCCGCTTGAAGCCATGCGCTGCGGAACTCCGGTGGTGGCCTCCAAAAGCTCCTGCATTCCGGAAATTTGTGGGGAAGCCAGTGCTCTCTATTTTGACCCTTACGACCCTCAAGACATCTGCAATGCCATCCAAAAACTGCTGCTCGATGAGACTCTGCAAAAAGAGTTGCGCGAATGTGGACTCAAGCACAGCCTCAAGTTCTCTTGGGAAAAGATGGCGGAAAGAACCCTGGCGGTGTACAATGAAGCCCTTTAATGAGGCCTCGCTATGAACGACTTTGTCCACTTTTCCCAATTCGTCCCCAACGCCCTCAAAAAATATAAATTGACCCGCGAGGCCCGGGCCGGTTTGGTGTGCGCGCGCTTCCGCACCATTCTTCCCACCATTGTGGGCGACGACTTGCCCGAAGCCGTGCATCCCAAATTTTTAAAAGCCGGCATCTTATTTGTGGCCGTCCCCAGCAGCATCTGGGCCCAACGGGTCTTTGTTCATCGTCATGAGCTCTTGCTCAAACTCAACCTGCACCTTGGAAAGGACTGGGTTAAGGATTTAAGGACGGTGGTTGAATAGTTATGACTAAGAAGAAAAAACTAGAAACGGTTCCTCCTCCGCACGAACTCATTTTACAGGGGTTGAGGGCTTTTTGTGAGGATTTTTTATCGAGCTATCCTCTAGTTCATGACCCTTTGATGAGGAACCTAGAGGTGATGATTGCTGGTTTAGATGAAGGTTATGATGCCGAAGACTGTTTGTCTCTTGCTGCTTCTTTTTTTAGTGAGCCTATTGTTGATGAGCTCTTGCAAGAGTCAGGCCTGACTGTAGACCTTTTTTTTATCCGTTTGGCAGGCCGGGTAGATGCTTTGCCGGCTAAATCAGTCACCCAGAGTCATCTTTCAATTTTGGAGGTCACTCTCGGCATTCGACAGGATATTTTGAAGGAAGGGTCGGAACGCCCAGAATCTGTTGCGTTTGCTCTTGGCCGCTTGGTGGCGGACAGGCTTCGGCCTGGTTTGATGTATTTTGTGGGTACCGCTCCTGATTATCCTACGGCTATCAATCGTGCACTCTCTTTTCTTTATCTCTCTGTAAGTGGTTTTTCGGGTGGTGCCGAGGTTCAGCTTCAAGAGTGGATAAAAGGAGTTCCTTCCGATCAGGGCTTTTTGCGAAAAATTTACGGGGATTTGTTTGACCGCCTCAGAAAAGAATCGATTTGGCGTGATGAAGTAGCAAACACCCTCTCTGCCTTTCTGCCAGAAGACCAACTTCAACAAATCCGCACGGGTGTATTTTCTTGGCCGGATGAAAAAGATATGCCCTCTCAAGCGTTTTTAATCTACCGCACGCTCGTTTTATTTTGGATTCCTCAAGCCTTATTTTCCAGCGTCTTTGGCAGGCTGAACTCCGCAAGCAGCACCGATGATATCCTCCAGGTACTGGCGGACTACAAATTAGAGAACCCCGAGCCTGAAAGGCCACTGGCTTGACCCGTCCAAATTTGTTGTAAACCATACTCTTAAGAGTGAATGGGGAGGGTTTTGGTGGTTTTGTCTAGGGTGTGGTGGGCGGGGAGGGTGACTATTTGGCCTTTCCCTGCCATTTTTCCGCTTTCTGCTTGACAATTCTTGCTTCGTAACTACAATCGGTAGGCAATAATTTTAACCCCTGAACTTGTGCAGGTTATCCGTCTGACTCGAATCGGTAAGCAAAACCAAGCGGCATTCCGCATTGTATTGGCTGAAAAATCTAACGCTGTAAAAGGACTCAACCAAGAGATTCTTGGGTTCTACAACCCTGCAGAGGGGAAGAAGATCGAGTTCAATAAAGAACGGATTGAATTTTGGATTTCCAAGGGCGCTCAGCCCAGCGACTCCGTTGCGTCTCTCTTAAAGACCAATGGGATGTCCGGAATGGAAAAGTTCATGGAACTTCGTAATAAAAAGCACCGAAGCAAGAGTGCGCCCGCTGAAGTGGCTGCCCCAAAGGCCGCTCCTGAAGCCAGTGCTCCTGCGCCCGCCGCGGTTGAAGCGGCACCTGTAGCTGAAGAGCCCGCCGCTGTAGCCGAAGAGCCCGTTGTGGCCGAGGCTCCAGCCGAGGAGACTCCTGCTGCTTAATCCCTAACTCCCATTTTTATGGCTTCTGACTTGCACGACAACGCTCGAGATTTTATTGAATTTGTAGTGAAAGCGATTGTGGACCACCCCGAAGAAGTGGAGGTGACTCAAACGGTGGATGACCTTGGCGTTCTCATCACCTTGAAGGTGAATAAGGAAGATATGGGAAAGATTATTGGAAAAGCGGGCCAAACGGCAAAATCGCTCCGCGTGTTGCTCCGTATGATGGGCGCCAAGCTGGATGCGCGATACAATTTGAAAATCATTGAACCGGAAGGACAGTCCGTGTAGTATAGCTGGGCTATGAATCTTTCCACACTTGTTATTGCCGCTGTTACCGAAGGGTCCGTTTTGGATGTTGCTCAGCAGTACGATGCCATTGAGGTGATCAATCGAGTTATTGCGTACGCCATTATTGTGGCGGGTTTTCTGAGCGTGGTTTTCATCTTCTTTGGCGGAATTTCCTTTATTCTTTCCGGTGGACAGGATGATAAAATCAAACAGGCCGTTTCCACGATCCGTTATGCTATTGTCGGGCTTGTGGTGACGATGTTTTCCGTGGCGATTGTTGCCATCATCGGCCGCGCCATGGGGCTGAATGTGATTCAATACATCAACCTGGGTGAGATTTTTGATCTCATCGCAAACATCACCTCTGGAGCAGATTCCGGGGGGCCCAACGGGGGGTCTTTGGACTGAACGGCTGACTAAATCTTCATCAGGGCCTTGCCTTGGCTGCGGAGGTTTTCCCAATCGTAGACGAAGGCGAAGTTTTCAATGACTCGGACGAGGGCGGCGTGAATATTCCACACCCCAAGCTTTTGAAAAAGAATGGCGTTGCCACTCTCTTCTACCGGGTTGTAATTTTCGGCATCTTTATGCAAGCCTTGAAGCATGACCGGCACAATGCCGTGATCCACGATCATGGAAAACTGGGGGGGGAGTTTTGGGCTGAGCACCACCCAAATGTGGGCTTCCTCCAGGGCCTCTTCGAGAGAAAAGACATGAGGAATGGATTTCCCTGATCCTCCCAAAATATGGAAGCGGGCGGGGAGTTCTTCCAAGCCCGGCGTTAGGCTGTCCACCAGAGCGGGGTCAGCGCCGCGCACATCGAGTACGATGTGAGGAATCCGGACCTTGAGCTTTGTGGTTGTTGATGACATTAAGACATTATAGCAGATAACGGGTGGATTTAAAAGGGCTTCTTAGCTATTCTTCTATGGTGAAGAAATTCGTGATTATTGATGGGAATGCCTTGATCCACCGCTGCTACCACGCGGTTCCCCAGACTTTGCGAGCTCCATCAGGTGAGCTCACCAATGCGGTTTTTGGCTTCACCGGGATTCTTTTGGGGATTTTGGAATACGAACACCCCGATTATTTGGCCGTGGCTTGGGATATGAAGGGGCCCACCTTTCGCGATGCCCTGTTTGCGGATTACAAAGGGACGCGGGCCAAAACGGACGATGAGTTGATTGGCCAATTCCCTCGAGTGAGGCAGGTTCTGGACGCGCTTTCGGTGCCTTGTTTTGAAAAAGAGGGCTTGGAGGCGGACGACTACCTGGGAATTGTGACCACGGAACTGAGAAAAAAACATCCGGACATTGAGGTTTTGATTGTGACGGCGGATAAAGACGCCCTGCAGCTCGTGGGAGAGGGCATCACGGTGGTGGCTCCGGTGAGTGGTTACACCAAGGTGATTCGTTATGATCGAGAGGCGGTGCGGGCAAAAATGGGTGTGTGGCCGGAGCAGGTCCCGGACTTTAAGGGGCTTTCGGGCGACACCAGCGACAATATTCCCGGGGTGCCGGGAATTGGGGAAAAGACGGCGGTTAAATTGCTGGAGCAGTGGGGCAGCGTGGAGGGCATTTATGAGAATATCGAAAAAGTGGAGCCCGTACGCATTCGTGAACTGATGCGAGCGCATGAGGCGGAGGCTCATCTGTGTAAAAAACTGGCCACTATAATAAGAGAGGATGGCATTACGGTGGATTTGCACGCGGCCAAGGTCCACAATTTAGCGGTGGAAAAGGTGCGAACGCTGTTTGCGGAACTTGGGTTCCGTGGACACTTGGGGCGAGTGGAAAAGCTCAACAAGGATTGGGAAAAATTGCGGGCCGGAGAGACTCAGACCAGTTTGTTTTAATCGAAATAGTCGAAGGTGAATTCTTGGAGGATTTCGCCGGCGGCGTTTTTTACAATGGCGTGGTCTTGGCCGCCTTGGTCAAAAAAGGCTTCGTCGGTGCCGTAGAGGTAGCGGTCTTCCCCTGTTTTCCCTTCATACCATTCACGAGGGTGAGCAAAGAACGATTGCGTGAAGACTTGGCGGGCGAGCGGCGTGGCGGGGCTGCTGCACCCAAAAAGATGGGTGGTGTTTTCAAATGAGTCATGGCCGATGTCCAGGGAGGGATTGGTGTTTTTGAGGACCTCCAGACTGAGTTCCTGCTCTTCCAGCACCCGGAGCAAAAGTTCGGCGGTGGCGGGGCTGTCTATTTCCAGTGATGCGGCTTCTTCGATGCTGCGGGATTCCACAATATCCGCGGAGCGAAGGTCGTGCAGTAGGGCGATTTCTCCAGGCAGGTAATGTGAAAAGTCGATGCTAAAAACCAAGAGGGCATTGTCTTCATCGATGGCTCTTGAGAGCTCCTGGGCAAAGGCTTCAAGCGCCTCGGGCGAGCCGGGCGTTTTGAGCATCCAGCCCTCCACTTCTACGCCCGGAAACATGTCTGTGCTCCATTTTTCGTGGAGAGAATAGCCGTGCTCTTGCTCGGAAGGGCGGGCAATGGCTTCCGGTCCGGTACTAAAATGGTTGGGGCTGAGCACAATGATTTTATCGAAACTCGCTCGGTCTACGCTGGCGTAGAGCGCCAAAATCCAGTCCTCCACCAGAGCGTGGTGAGGGAGCAGGATGATGTCGGAAACCGTGCATGAAGAAAAGCTCTCTTGGAACGAGCTCTTCTCCACGGGTTGGCAGGCGCTTAGGGCCGTGAGGGCCACTAAGCCTAGTATAAACTTCCTCCCCATTCTACAACGGTAAAGCCATAACGATCCGGCGCGCGGTATTCGGGAGCGGGCAAGCCCGGCTCGGCAGCGGGCTCATAGAACATGAAGAGCCTAATCACTTGATCGGGCTGAGGATAAATGTGCAAAGGAGCCACTTGATCCATGAGCGCATTGCCCACAAAGTGGAATTCAATGTAAGGAGTCTCTACTTTTTGAAGTTCCGGCAGCCAGAATTCCATAAAGTCCGCAGTTTCTTGTGCGTTTAGGCCCATGTCCACCAAGAGGGACGGCAGAGCTTTAGCCACTTCGCTCACGGCGAGGGTGAATCCTGCGTCCTGCAAGATTATTTCTTCATCCGACTGACCTTCCCAAAATAAGTAAGGGTAGGTTTTCCCGTCAAAAATATTCCAGAGTTCTCCCGTCGGCTTGGCTTTTACAAACCACCCTCGAGGACCGTAAAAAGGTTCCACTTTGGTGAAGACGGGGATGTCTACACGAACGCTCACTAGGGTTTCCTCCTCCGGATACAAGTAGATCACCGGCTTTCCACATTCCGCCATGGGGGCGTAAGCGGCGTTGGCAACATTGGTATAAGTTCCCGTGTCTAGCTTTATGAAAAAGAAGTCTCCGCTGTGAGCAAAAGATTCGATCGCCATTGGCTCTTCTGTACTTTTCCCTTCGTCGTATTGAAGTCGAGCCTTGTAAGCGTAATAAGCGCTACTTAATGCGATGGCAAATGGGGACTCTTCGTCTAAATCTCCAGGCTCAGCGAGCCAGAATACGGGCTCTCCGTCCAAGTCCCCCGCAAGCTCCAATTCTGCTTCTTGCTCAGCCGTAGGAAAGTGTTGGACAATGCAACCGCTTGCAAATCCGCAACCGCTGTTGACGCTCAAGGCGTAATTCTTGGTCTCTGGGTTAAGCTTTGGCGCATTTTCATTTGGAGTGAATGAAAGTTCGGCCTGTCCCACTAGGTACTCGTCTACTTCAAGCTGATTGAATATCTTTGGCGTGAGCTTGTACCTCGCCAAGGTGCCATCTTTATTGAGAGCGTATAGGCAATTATCGATCATGTAAAAGTGTGAAAACTCGGAACTATTGAGCTCCAGTGGCGTGATTGGCGATCTGGGATTTTCGAAGCTTTGTGCCGCAAGCATATATAAATCATTTGTTAGACTCACCTCCGTGTCTTCGTAGAGATCGAGGGTATCGGGCACTTCAAGATCTTGGATTCTTGTCTCCGTGTCTTCCTCTACCACTGGGAAAATCTCTGACCTCGCATCTTCCCACGCTCCATCGTATGCATTCTCAGATGCATTCAGTAAAACGGTCCACTCTTGAGTGCTTTCATCAACTGCAAACCGGAAAGCCGTGTCTCCGCCCATTCCACCCCCATCGTAGGGCGGGCTTGCTAATACTAAGGTTTGTCCCGCATAGGGGGCCTTAAGAATGGTTCCTATTTTCCAAGCTTTTCTTCCCTTGTCGCTGTCATCCAGTGGGTTTTCTGCGTAATAGCTTTCGTTGGCGTCCATGATTTCTGAAAGAGGAAGTTCCACAGGTTCATAGAAGTCAACTTCTGCGGAAATGCTGTCTTCCCAGGCCACTAGACCACTGGTATCCACGGTCGGCTCCTCTTCCTCTTCTTGAGGTGCCTCTGGCTCTTCGGGTTCTGCTTCAGGATCGGGCTCTGTGGGGATGAGCTGGCATCCTACTAGGGTAAGGGCCAACAAGAAGGGTAGGGCTTTTTTAAACATAGAGAGGGGTTAGGTGCGTGCCGCTTAGATACGCTACTTGCTTTAACGCGGGACTTGAATAGAAGTGTCCGGAAAGCGGTTGACTTTTGGCTGGTTTAGTTTGTTTTGTGGCTAGCTTATGCCTGTAATGAGGTTTATTGAACTTCTTTTTTGTTCATCAGTGTGGGCGCGGACAAAAGGCTTGCTCAAGCCCTGCGGCGGCACAGGATGCTCTTGCGCACATTTTTTGGCTAAAGCAAGCCAAAAATTTCGCGGTGGCGAGTGTGCGAGTGTTGGCTTATTTTAGCCCTATTTTTTGAGTAAAAATTGAGTTCGATGGGCGTTTTTTGGCTTAGAAAAGCCCTTATTTTGCTTACAAAGGCTTGCGGGGGCGGAACTCTTGGTCTAAAGTCGGTTCATGCCCAAGCACCGAATCATCGCCGGCCTCGATATTGGAAACTCAAAAATTCGTGTTGCCATCGCCGTGATGGATGAAGAAAGCACCACTCCCAATGTGATTGGAGTAGGAGTGTCTCCTTCCGGTGGACTTCGAAAGGGAAATATTATTGATGTTGGAGAAACGGTTTCGAATATCGCCAGCGCCCTGGAGGACGCCGAACGAATGGCTGGAGAACCGGTGCACACCGTGTTTTTGGGAATTTCCGGTGACCATATTTCCTCCATGGACAGCAAGGGGGTTATTGCCATTTCTCACAGCGGAAATGAAATTATTGAAGACGATGTGGACCGAGTTTTGGAGGCGGCCCAAGCGGTGGCGATTCCAAACAATCGAAGAATTTTGCGTATCATCCCAAAGAGTTTTACCGTGGATGAACAGACCGGAATCAAATATCCCGTGGGAATGACCGGAATCCGTTTGGAGGTTTTGGCTCACTTGGTGACCGGCCTCGTGCCTGCGGTTAAGAATATTGAAAAATGCGTGCATCAAGCGGGTGTGGATATCAACGATATTATTCCTTGTGGCCTTGCCGCTGCGGAATCTGTGCTCACCAAACGACAGAAAGAATTGGGTACGGTTGTGATTGATATTGGATCCGGAGGCACGAATGTGGCCGTGTATGAAGAGGGGACCGTGTTGCACAGCGCTTCTCTTCCCGTTGGGGGAGATAATGTGACCAACGATATTGCCATTGGCCTCCGTACTTCCATCGATACGGCTGAAAAAATTAAAATTGAGTACGGTTCCTGCATCCCTGAAGATATTCATGACCGTGAAACCATCGATCTTTCTTTGCTTTCAAAAATCGACACGCAAACGGTTTCTAAGAAGCAGCTGGCTGAAATCATTCAAGCGCGATACCACGAGATCTTTATGATGGTGAAAGACGAACTTTCTAAAGTTCAAAGAGATGGGATGCTGCCGGCCGGAGCCATTTTGGCGGGTGCGGCGGTTAAAATGCCGGGCGTGATTGATCTTGCGAGAGAGGTGCTCAATCTGCCTGTGCAGATCGGATTCCCCACCAATTACGAAGGAGTTGTGGATAAAATTGAGGATCCCGCTTATGCCAGCGTGATCGGGCTTGTTATTTGGGGCTCTCGTTTTCAGGGAGATGGGTACGCCAATCGATTCAATCTTAAGAATATTTCTTTTGAAAAGGCCGGACAAAGTTTAAAGACTTGGTTCCGCGGCTTACTCCCTTAACCCCCTTAAGCTATGGCAGCTTCTCAACAAGGCCAACAAGACGACAGCTTGAAAAATCTCTTTTCCAGCACCAGCTCAAAACGACGCAACTTTGAAGTCACTCCAGATGTGACTCCGGTGGCGCGCATTAAAGTGATCGGTGTTGGAGGGGGAGGAGGAAACGCCCTCAACCGCATGATTCGTTCCAACATCAAAGGAATTGATTTTATTGCGATCAACACGGATGCTCAAGCGCTCTACCACAGTGAAGCGGCCACCAAGATCAATATTGGTAAGGCCACGACTCGTGGACTTGGCGCCGGAAGTCACCCCGATGTTGGACGACAGGCCGCCGAAGAGTCTTCCGAAGAAATCAAACAGGCGATTGATGGAGCTGAGATGGTGTTCATCACTTGTGGACTTGGAGGAGGAACCGGAACCGGAGCCGCGCCTGTGATTGCTGAAATTGCCCGCGACCTTGGTATTTTGACCGTTGCCGTGGTAACGAAGCCGTTCTCATTCGAAGGACACCGCCGTCGAACGCAAGCGGAAGAAGGTCTTGAGAACTTGAAGAACAAGGTGGATACGCTGATCACGATTCCGAACGACAAGATTTTGTCCCTCATCGACAAAAAGACACCGCTCACCGAAGCCTTCCAAGTGGTAGATGATGTGCTCCGACAAGGCGTGCAAGGTATTTCCGATTTGATCACCGTACATGGAATGATCAATGTGGACTTTGCCGATGTGAAAGCCATCATGGAAAATGCCGGATCCGCCCTCATGGGGATTGGATACGGAACAGGAGAAAACCGTGCAACCGAAGCGGCCCGTGCCGCCGTGGAAAGCCCATTGCTCGAGCTCGACATTCAAGGAGCGAAGGGAATTCTGTTCAATATCACCGGAGGAAGCGATCTCTCCATGTTTGAAGTGGACGAAGCGGCTCGCATCATCACCGAAGCGGCTGATCCTGAGGCTAATATTATCTTTGGAGCCGTTATCAACGATTCTTACACCGGTGAAATTAAGATCACCGTGGTGGCTACAGGATTCGACGACATCAAACGCGGCGTTCAAATTGCACGACCTCTTGGGGAATATCGCCCCGCGAGCAGTGGCATGAACACTCCCATGCAAAAGCCTTTGAGCATGCAGGACAACCGTCCCAGCACTCCTTCTATGCCCATGGGTGAAGACACCGGAAACGAATACGATATTCCGGCATTCATTCGACAGAAGATGCAGAAGTAAATTGATTAAAAAGACCCCCGCTCCGGCACAGATGAACTTTAGTGCCTTGCGGGGGTCTTTTTAATGGGATTTTAAGGGGACTAGTAGTTTAGAACATTCCCTTCAACCATTTCCGTCCAGGTGGACCCGTACTTGAAGGCAACATTAAAGGGGTCGTCCTCTCCAGGGGTTTCATCCAAGACTGTGGCGGAGTCGATATTGACCGTCAAGGTAGCGGGCATAGTTCTGGTGAGACTCACTCTGGATGTGGTCGTCACTGTAGCGTAGGCCGTTCCGAGATCTGTACGGTCCACTACTCCTGTACCAATGGTCGTGCTTCCATTTTTCAAATAGACCGTACTTCCATCAGCGGCAGCGTCGATGTAGGCTGGAATAGTGGTCCAAAAGTAGACCGTGAAGGTGCTTCCCGCTGGGATAGAGGCTGACCTTGTGGTGGATGCCGTCATCACCAAAACATCATCGGAACTGCTCACTGTCCTGGATCCACTTGGACTTGAAGTGGACAGTGCGTAGTTCACGGTACCAAGCGCTGATGAAGCAGTGCTGAACTTACCTTGTAGGCTGTCGAGCCCTCCCGATGCATAAAGGCTTAGCCCCAGTACCACGAGGAGACCGAGGGCGGCAATGGAGAAAACTTTTGTTTTTGACTTCATTTTTGTTTTTGTTAAGGGTAAAAATGAAAATCTTCGTGTTATTATAACATACTGAGCCTACTTTGGCAAGCCCCACGGGGGGGCAAATAAAAAGAACCCGCGTTTAGGGGTTCTCTTTACGGTTGCTTACTCCGCGGTATAGAACGGAGGGAGGCGACCATTCATTACAAAATATCTTTTGGAGTTTGTGCGGCTTAGTAGGTGAGTGTGCTTCCGGTGATCTTTCTTCCGTTGTGCTCCACAGTCACCACAAGGGCGTCTTCTACGCCGGCCTCTTCGTCCAAAAGCGCTGCTGTGTCGGCTACGATTGTGAAGATTTCGGTGGTCCCCGCCTCAAAAGATAGTGGTGTGGTTGTCTTTATGAGGGCGACTCCTTCGCTCAAACGGGTGGTGTCGATTAAGCCGAATTTTGCGGTCCCAACTGAGGCGCTCAGTCCTTTCATGTTTAGCGTTACCGGAGTTCCCACGCCTGCGCTATCCAAACTTTCGTCTGTAATGAAGTCCACACGAAACACCGCTCCTGTGGCTATGGTGCTGTCTTCTTCAAATTCCATGGTGAACTCCATCACGGTATCCAGAGTGGAGACTGCGTGAGCTCCACTGGGGCTTCCACTTCCGAGCGTCATGCCCCAAAAATCTGTTCCCCAACGGCCCTGAAGGTCTTGCCCTGAGCAGGCTGTTGTTAGGATGGAGAGGGCGGCCAATGAGCTAAATAAGATTTTTGCGTTCATGGGGTGGAAGTTAAGAATGAGACAAGCTTACCGTTCTTTGTTTTTTTCTGCTAGACTAATGTGGATGAATATCAGGCAACTCCAGATTGGGGACAAAGAGCGGTTCAATGCCATGGTGGCGGCGCATCCTTACGGCTCCGTTGAGCAGAGCTTTGAGTGGGGGGAGCTGCAGACTCGAATCCCCGGTCGCCCGGCTTTTTTTGTTTTTGGAGTTTTTGAAGGGGACGATTTGCGCGGCGGCATGATGGTGGTGCGGCAGGTGATGGGCATGGGGAAGACTTGGCTGTGGTGTCCGCGCGGGCCCTTGCTGCCTGCCGAGGGGAGCGAGGAGGCGTGGGAACTGCTGCAGGGGGCGGCCGAGGCGCTGGCCCGCGCCGATGGGGATGTGTTTTTGCGGATCGAGCCCGGGTATCCCGCCGAGCGAGCGCCTTTTTTTGGGGGAAAGACTTCTGCTGAGCATTATTTGCCCCAAGATTCTTTGCTTTTGGATTTGAGCCTGTCTGAGGCGGATTTACTCGCTCAAATGACTCCGAAGGGGCGCTACAACATCAAGTTGGCGGAGAAACGGGGGGTAACGGTGCGACGGGGGCGGCCCGAAGAGGTTTCTGTTTTTTATGCGTTGTTGATGAGCACGGCCGAACGCGATGCTTTTTTTGTGCACGAAGAGGCTTTTTATGCCGATTTTTTACGGGTTTTGGGGGATCGTGCTCATTTTTACCTCGCCTTTGCAGAGGGGGAGGCTGTTGCGGGGATGCTGGTGACGCACTTTGGCTCGGTGGCAACTTATTATTATGGGGCTTCCGGGGCTACGCATCGAGAAAAAAAGGCGCCCTACTTGTTGCAGTGGTTCGCGATGCGGGAGGCTAAAAAAGCGGAGCTTAAACTTTATGATTTTCTGGGGGTGGCGCCGGAGGGCGATGAGCGCCATGTGCTTTCGGGCGTCACACAATTTAAAACTCGCTTTGGCGGGGTGCGAGTGCAGTACACCGAGGCCAGGGTCTTTGTGTATCGGCGGCTTTGGTGGTGGATTTATCGTGTGGCGAAGGCCTTGCGCCGCTAAATCTGTTCTGTTGTGCTTTTTTTGCCGCGTTTTTTCTCTTCAATCTCGAAGGCGCGGTCGATGAAGAGGACGCCGTCGAGGTGGTCCACCTCATGTTGGATGATGCGAGCGTTGAAGTGTTCGAGCACCAGGGTTTGTTCTTGGTTTTTGAGGTTTTTGTAGGAAACGGTCAGGCGGGAGGCGCGGAGCACCTTGCCCCACACTCCGGGGAGGCTCAGGCAGCCCTCTTCCCCTTCTTCGGTTTCCTCCGATCGCTCAAGAATTTCCGGATTGATGATGGGGAAGATGATTTCGTTTTTCTCTCCGGGGTTGAGGCGCACGATGGCCATGCGAATGTTGCGCCCGCATTGAGGCGCGGCGATGCCCACTCCGTTTTCTTTCCACATGGTTTTGGTCATTTCATCCGCGAACTTGCGGATGTCCGCTGTGATCTGGCGGATGGGGGTGGAAACCGTGCGAAGAATGGTATTGTCTGTTCCTTTTTCTACGGGGATAGCCATGATTACTGTGATTTTAGACTGGCTTCAATGAATTCGTCCAGCTCTCCGTTCAAAACTTTGTCCACCTGGCTGGTCTCGTGATCGGTACGGTGGTCTTTTACCATTTGGTACGGCTGCAAAACATAGGAGCGGATTTGGTTGCCCCAGGAATGCTGCACATGATCGCCGCGGATTTCTTGAATGGTGCTCAAATGGTTTTGTTCTTGCAGTGCGAGCAGTTTGGTTTTGAGCACTTTGAGTGCGTTTTCGCGGTTTTGAACCTGACTGCGTTCGGTTTGGCAGGCTACGCTGAGGCCTGAAGGAAGGTGGGTGACGCGGGCGGCGGTGCTGGTTTTGTTCACATTCTGCCCTCCGGCGCCACCGGCACGGAAAAAGTCCCATTCCAAGTCGTCTTCCTTTATTTCCAGTTCCACTTCATCCAGATCCGGCACCACTTCCACCATGGCGAAAGAAGTTTCGCGGCTTTGCTTGGCGTTGAAAGGGGAGAGGCGAACTAGGCGATGCACCCCGTGTTCGTGCTTGAGGTAGCCGTAGGCGTAGGCGCCGTCTACTCGAAAAGAGGCGCTTTTGATTCCCGCTTCTTCGGCGGGAGAGAGGTCCAGTTGAGTGGCTTTCCAGCCACGGGCTTCGCAGTACCGTAAATACATTCGCATGAGCATTTCGGCAAAATCTTGCGCGTCCACGCCCCCGGTTCCCGCGTGAAAAGAGAGGATGGCGTTTTCCGCATCGTATGGGCCGCTGAGGTAGAGCTCAATGCTCAGGTGTCCGTGCAGCTTTTCGGCTTCAGCGGTGTCTTTTTCAATCTGATTCACGGTTTCTTTGTCGGACTCCTCCACCATACTGGTGAGGTCCAAAAGATTCTGAGCGTCGTGCTCCAATTTTTCCCAGGACCCGATGGTTTCACGGATCAGCCCTGCCTCTTTGGATATTTTTTGCGCATGAGCTTGATCGCTCCAAAAATCGGGTGCGGCCATTTCCGCTTCCAGAGTGGAGAGCGCGGATTTCTTTGCAGGCAAATCCAAATGTTTGAGGGATTTCTTCACCTCATCTTGGAGCAGTAGCAGTCTATCTTTGATTTCTTGCATGGGGGAGTTAGAAGCCGAATACTTGAAGAAATTTTGGTTTTGCTTTTTTTAGGACCTCCTTTTTTAGAAGACCTAATTCGCCCAAAACAATTCCTTTGCTCAGGGTTGCGAGCTTATCGAAACGAATGGTCGAGTCCACTTTCAGCCCTGTTTCCTTAAAATATTTCTCGTTGGTTTTGAGCGTCCAATGCCCCTTGGCGTCCGCTTCACTCCCTCGAGAAGTGACGAAGGCCACAATGATATCTTTTGCCCCCGCTTCCGCATCGGAAAGGATTAGGGCGGGGCGAACCTTGGTCGAAGTTAAATCTGTAAAAGGGAATGGCACCAGAACGATGGCTCCGAATTTAAACATATCGTTTTTTGAGATCTTTCATGGAATAAATGTCGGGCTCGTCTTCAAGGAACTGAAAGCTTGTGGACTGAGCGTTCATCTCTGTTATTGGGAGTGCTTCGTTGAGGGTGATTCGCGGAACCACGAGCACCTCTTCTTCTTCACGGCGACCGATGGAGATGATGATTTTTTGGTATCTCACCTGGCTGACGATTTCGCTCAAATGCTTTCGCGCTTCTGTGGTCGTGTAATGTCTCATGATTTATTGTAGGTTGGTACAATTGTAACAATTTGTACAAAATGCGTCAATTGTCGCACCCTCCCCAGCGCGGGAACTCTGGATCACCCTGTACTACCCCCTTCAATATTTCGCGGATTCGTTCGATGGACTCTGCAATGGCGTGTCTTACGGTGTTGGCTTGGGCTCGTAGGTTAGTACAGCCTGGTCGCTGCTCGGCGTCCAAGAACATCTGGAGAACCTGGTTTCCCAGGTCAGTGGCCCCTCCAACCTCGGCCTTGAGTTGAGCTGCCGTTAAGCTTTCTCCAGACGGAAGACTGAATATGTAATGACTTCCTTCTCTTTGGCAATTCTCTTCAGCTTTCATTATTTCCTTTATCAATCTGGCTCTGGGGCTCTCGAGTGATTCTTTGGTGTGGGGAATCTCCATAAAAATTTTTTATAGTGCTGCACTTTAGCACCTGGCCAGTCCTCCGCACAAGCGCTGCCTGCTTCTTAGTGCTGCGCTAGTTGTTTTACCGAAGCTTGCGCATTAGAATGGCGGGGATGTCTACCGCAAAGAAAATTCTCAGCAATACGGCGATTCAGGTGTTTGGACGGGCTATTATGGCGGGGCTGAGCATTGTGATTTTGAAGATTATTTCGCACTTTTTGAGTGTGGAGGGGTATGGGCAGTACACGGCGGTTTATGAGTTTTTGGCGTTTTTTGGGGTTGCGGCGGATTTGGGGTTGTTCACGATTGCGGTGCGGGAGATGAGCAAGGGGGAGCGGGACAAAACCTTTATTGCCAACAATATTTTGGGCATGCGTATGACGCTGGGCGTGGTGATGATGTCCTTGGCGACGGTGGCGGCGTTTCTGATTCCGGCCTACCAGGACACTTTTATTCCGGTGGGCGTGGCTGTGGCGTCTTTGTCGGTTTTTCTGGCGATCATGCACGGTACGGTTTCCAGCGTGCTGCAGGTGGAGCTCCGCATGCAACACGCCACTTGGGGTCTGGTGTTGGGGAAGGCGGTTTCTTTGGCTTGGATGGCGGCGGTGATCTTTTACTTTTTTGCAGATGAGCCAAGCCAAGCAGCTTTTAATCAACTGATGATTGCGGGGGTGGTGGGGAATTTGCTTTCGTTTTTATATACTTTTTATTTTGCGCTCAAGGTGCAGCGGATTCGTCCGCAGTTTACGCGGGAATACTGGAAAGAAGTGGCCATTACGGCGGCCCCGTACGGAACCGCTCTTATTTTAAACATGGTGTATTTTCGCGTGAGCAGTTTGATGCTTTTATTTATGGAAGGGCCAAAGGAGCTTGGGTACTTGGGGCCTGCCATGCGGATTTTGGAGATTTTGAATGTGATTCCGGTTTACTTTATGAACAGTGTTTTGCCGGTGCTCTCCAAGGCGGTGCGGGAAGGGGGCACGAAGGTGGAACGGATTGTGCAGCTGGCGTTTAACTTTTTATTTATGACGGGATTTCCCATGGCTGTGGGGCTTTACCTGTTGGCGTATCCCATTATTTTTCTCATCACTCAGCCGGAATTTTTGAGCCAGCTGGATAAGGGGATTTATGGGTCCGACTACGCGCTGCGGATTTTGGCGCTGGCCATGTTCTTTTCCTTTTTGAACAGCACCTTTAACTACTCCCTGATTTCGTTGGGGAAGCAAAACCACTTGTTGTGGATCAACGGGAGCGCCGCGGCCCTGAACATTGTGGTGAATCTTTACCTTATTCCGCGGCTTGGCTTCCGCGGTGCGGCACTTTCGAGCGTGGGGGTGGAGCTCTTTATTTTGGCGCTTTCGTATCTGGTGGCGCGAAGGTACATCCATTACCGCTTCGACCTTGTGGGGCTCTTCAAAATTGCGCTCGCCGGGCTGCTTATGGGCGGCGCCGTATATGCACTCAAAGACCCCACTTACAATCTGTGGGGCCTTCAGAATCTCAATGTTTTGGTGCTCGCCGTGGGCGGCGCCGCCCTCTACGGCGGCCTCCTTTATCTCTTTGGGGCTATCCCTGAAGAGTTTAAGAAGAAGGCTTCAGAGAAATTGGCTTAGATTTGGATTATCTCCTGTCTTCGCATTCGGATTTGATGTCCTTGGCGCCTAGGCCTACGACTCCGCTCGGTCTTGTATCTTTTCCGGTGTAGGTGGAGCAGGTGGCATTTATTCCCCTTGCACATTCAGTGAGGATGAAAGCGCCGGCGGCCTGCTCACAGGGGTCCTCCCGGAAAAAGGCTGGGGCCACGACGGCGGCGTCCCCGGGCGCTTCGGGCTCCTCCCAAAACTTCCACCAGCTGGATTCCGGCGTCCCAATGTCCGTGTAGCCCAGAACCGGCTTCCCGGCCGTACCTACCGCTTCTCGCGCGCAGCGGAACTCCTGCTCTGAATCGGTGGCAACAAAGCCCATCTCCCGCCCCAGCTGAAGTGCTTGCTCAATTGCGTTTTTTTCTCGATCTGTACACTCGTCGACTGTTGCACGAGCTTTCCCGGACGGAGTGGTGATATCCACAAAACCGTCCTCATAAAGTTCCTTTGCCCTAACGGCGTTTTCACCTCTCTCCGCTGTCACATCGACATGTCCACAGCCTTCGAGGGTAAGGGCGCCGAGCCCCAGTGCCGCCACCGGCAGACCAATTTTTAAGAGATTGTTCATGGTATCAATGTTAAGACTGGGGTTTACTTTAACACTCTTTCATGCAGATGTCAAGGGGCTGCATTTGGACTTTGGGGGGTGGGCTTGCTAGAATATCTCTGTTGAAAAAATCCGAATGAATAAACTCGACAAATTGTCTGAATGGCTGAAGGATGCCGTACAAGGCGGGACCAAAGCTCCGCTGGTTTCGCATGTGCCAAGCGCTCAAGCTCCTGCGCCGGCGGTTCTTAAAAAGACTCGCGGTCCTTCGACTCATCCCAAGGTCCTGCGGGCCATCCCCATTGGGGGGCTGGAAGAGGTGGGGAAAAATGCCATGATTTTTGAATACGAGCACGACATTGTGGTGGTGGACATGGGTTTTCAGTTCCCCGAAGATGAACTTTTTGGGGTGGATTACATTATTCCGGACATCGAGTACTTGGTGCAAAGGAAGGACCGGATCCGCGGCATTTTGATCACTCACGGACATTTGGATCACATTGGGGCGCTGCCGTATGTTTTGCCTGAACTGGGCTTTCCGACGGTTTACGGGTCTCCGCTCTCTTTGGGCTTGGTGCAGAAACAACTGGAGGAGCACAAGCTGCTCAAACACACTCGTTTTAAGGTGGTGGACAACAAGCAAAGCTACCAACTGGGCCAAATGCAGGCGGAGTTTTTCCGCGTGAACCACTCCATTCCAGATGCCATGGGGATTTACCTTAAGAGTCCGGCGGGGAATATTGTGCACACGGGCGACTTTAAGTTTGACTTCACTCCTGCCGACGGGCTTGAGGCGGACATTAAAAAGATTGGTGAAATTGGGCGGCGCGGCGTGAATATTTTGTTCTCCGACAGCACGGCGGCTTTGAAGCCGGGGCACACGATTTCGGAACGGATGATTGCCGAGGGCTTGGAGCACGCCATTGTCAACGCCAAGGGCCGCATTGTGATCGCGTCTTTTGCTTCCCTCATCGGTCGTATTCAACAAATTTTGCAGTTTGCCCAACGGCATGGACGAAAAGTGTTTTTGTCCGGGGGAAGTTTGGAGGCCAACTTTGAGATTGCCAAGAAGCTCGGCTTTTTGAAGTTTGATGACAAACTGGTGCACAGTATTCGCGAGGTGACCCATTACGGGGATCGCGAAGTTTTGATCCTCAGTACCGGTGGGCAGGGCGAGCCGATGGCCGCGCTCTCCCGCATGGCCACCAATGCCCACGCTCAGGTGAAAATTCATGATGGAGATACGGTTGTGATGTCTTCTTCTCCCATCCCCGGGAATGAGCGCCAGATCCAGTTTTTGATCGATCGTTTGGCCCGACTCGGGGCCAAGGTGATTCACAATCAAATTGCGGATGTGCATGCCTCCGGACACGGCCAGCAGGAGGATTTGAAGCTGATGATGAGCCTTGCGAGGCCCGAACATTTGGTGCCGATCCATGGGAACTTTTACATGCGCCGTGCTCACGGAGATTTAGCCCCCGCGGTGGGTATCCCTATTGGCAACACCCACATGCTCGACAACGGGAATGTGATTGAAATTAAGGATGGCAAGGTGGACTTCAAAAAAGAAGATATTAAGGTGCGTTATGTTGTGGTGGACGGCCTTGGCCGTGGAGACCTGGGGTCTCAGGTTCTTAAAGAACGGGAAACCATGGCGGAAAATGGCGTTGTGAGCGTTACGGTTAAGATGAGCCATGGACGAGTGCTGGGTTCGCCACTCCTCTTGCTACGAGGGTTTTTGGCCGGGAAAGATATGGATAAAAGTCTCAAAGAAATGGATAAAAAGGTGCGGGACAGTATTTTAAAACTGCAGAAAAGGAATAAAAATCCTGGCCTCCGGGACTATGAAAATGTGATCCGGAGTGACTTGGCCGGGTTTGTTGTGCAAAAGTTCAACAAGCGGCCCCTGATTCTCCCTGTCGTGGTCTTTGTGTAAAAGACTGTGCAATTGTTCAAAAGTGGTTTGATACCGCTTGAGCGGTTTTGAACGAACCGTTGTTCAAAACATTGTTTTTTGCTTGCGGGTTTTGGTTTTTTGTTTTCGTGTTTTTGTTCTTTTTCTTGTTTTATGCCGAACTTGTCCACTGTTTCCACTCTTTTTACACGAGTTTTGCACAAATTTACTACTTTTGAGGTTAAAGTTTTGCACTTTCTTGTTTTTTTAACCTCAGGGTTTTTTGTCTAAACGACAAGAAATATGCGTATTGGGCCTTAATTTTGGGTGTTTTGGCAATACCTTACTATTTATAACTACAATTTTATATATATTACTTTTGTTTAGAAAATTGCTTATGGACAGAGTGGATAAAATTTGATTGTATGAGTTCGATTTCCCAATCTATATGAAACTCACTTGTTCCCAAGCCGACCTTGCTCTTGCTCTTTCTTTGGTGAATAGAGCGGTGAGCCCAAACAACACCCTTCCCGTGCTTAATAATATTTTAATTAAAGCGGAGGGGCGAAAACTTTTTCTTTGTGCCACCAATTTGGAAATTGCAATCAGTGCATCTTTTGATGCAGATGTTCAAAACGAAGGAACGCTGACTGTTCCTGCGAAAGTTTTTAGTGCGTACGCGAGTTTACTTGAGGAAAATACCGTGGAAATGGGCGTTTTAAATGGAAATACGCTGGTTATTCGTACCGATGGATCCGAAAGTAAGATGAAGGGAATCTCGAGCGAAGAATTTCCTTTACTACCCAAACTCGAAAACCCAAAAGTATTTACACTTTTAGTGGAACCCCTTAAAGAAGCGATTGAACAGGTTGTTTTCGCAGCATCCACAAATGTTTCTCGGCCCGTACTCACCGGACTTTACTGGAAACTCGAGGCAAAAGTTTTAAAACTAGTGGCCACAGACAGTTATCGACTGGGTGAAAAAACAGTGGAAGTTCCTGAAAATGACGAAGAACTTTCTTTTATAATCCCCTCAAAGACCGCGCAAGAACTCTTAAAGATTTTGGAAAGCACGAATGAAAAGAGTTTTGAAGTTCGAATAGGAAAGGGGCAGATTTTATTTAAAGTGGGCGGTGTGGAAATCATTTCCAGGTTGATCGACGGTACTTTTCCAGATTATGAGCGAATCATTCCAAAAGAAATTAAAACGGAACTCACACTCTCCAAGGAAGACTTTATTCTAGCCCTCAAAAAACTTTCCGTGATTGTACGAGAAAACAACAACAATGTTAAAATTCGTACCGAAAAAGATAAATTACTCGTGTTTAGTGATGAAACTCAAGTTGGACAAGGGGCCTGTGAAATTCCAGTACAGGGTGGGAGCGTAGAAACCGTTGAAACCGCACTCAATGTTCAATACCTCTTGGATGTTTTGGCTCACATAAAAGATGAAAAAGTTCATTTCAGCTTGAACGACGGACTTTCTCCTGTTATGGTGACGCCTGCCCAAGCGAGCGGGTATTTGCATATCATTATGCCCCTCAAAATTTAACGGGTGCCAACCTTTTTGAGTCCAGTGAAAGAATGTAGACATTTGATCAAGCTTTTTCCTTCCGGTCAAAACCTGAAGGTCATTGAGCAATTTAAAGACCAGGGTTATTCCTCACTTTCAGGGAGCGGGAATTATTCCTCAAAGGCTTTTTTAGTTTCGGATGTTTTAAGAGAGCTCAAAGACATCAATAAAGTGCTTTGGATTTGCAGTGATCAAAACCACAAAGAGAATATTATTCGTGCCCTTTCTTTGTGGAGTGAGGTTCCGGTTTATGACCTTAATCTCGAAGAAAATCCAACAAGAAATAGAGAGGTGGAACGGAAGAACAAGGTCAAGAAAATGGAGTTTTTGAGTTTTACTCTTCAAAAAGAGGCGGCCCGATTTTACATCATTCAATACAAGGACCTTTTCCCCACATACCCCAACCTTAATGAAATAGAGAAAAGCGTTTTAAAACTTTCTCAGCGAGATGAAATCGACAGCATGGACTTTTTTGAATCTTTGATAGAACTTGGTTATGAGGTTGCCGATGACTCTTTTGTGGAAAAAGGGGAGTATTTTCGGCACGGAGATTTGCTCACCATTTGGCCGGTGAACAGTGAGCTGCCGCTGCGCATTGAGCTCGCCTTTGATGAGGTGGAGAAAATAACCCTCTTCGACCAGAATAAAAAAGAAGCCATTTCTGAGATTTCTTCGGTGGAAATTTACCCCATCGACATTCCGGACGGCAGCAGCAAGCTGCTCAGCACTTTTGGACGGGGGTCTTTGGTTTTGGACGACGAAGTGGAATTTCCGGACAGTGAAACGGAGGCCTTTGAAGCGGCGATGGCGGAAAGGAATTCGGAATCCAGATACATCGAGTTCCGATCCTTTATGGAGGAGACCCCGTACCACCACCACCTTCATTATCTTTCGGTTCTTAAATATTATAATCCGCTCGACTTCATCGCCGATCTGCGAGAAAAAATCATGCAAGAGTGGACGGTCTTTTTGTTCACCAAACATCCCGAGCAGTACCACAAGCTGTTTGAAGAAAAGGGGATAGCGTGCAGGAATTACAGTAATGGAGATTACCGCGGTGGGGCGGAAGTGGTGCTTTTCCCCATTGGCCAGGAGGATGTTTTCCCCGAGGCTTTTCAAAACCCGGCGCTCAAGCTCACGCTGATTACGGATCGAAATATTGGGAATTTTGTGGAGACGGAGAAGCGCGCGCCGGAGCGGCAAAAAGTGTACACCGACTTTCTAACCGGACTCAAAACCGGAGATTTTGTGGTGCACAGTGATCATGGAATTGGGCTGTTTTTGGGCTTGGATAAGCGCACCATTGAGCAAGTGACTCGTGAGTATTTGAAGATTGGCTACGCCGAAAACGACAAGCTTTTTGTGCCGATTGATCAGGCGGACAAGGTTTCCAAATTCATCGGGTCCGGAGACCGGCCGCCAAAACTCACACGACTTGGCAGCGCGGAATGGAGTACGCTCCAAAATCGAGTACGCAAAGAAACCGAGAAAATCGCACAAGAACTGCTGGAACTTTACGCCGAACGGGAAAGCGCTCGCGGCTTTGTTTTTAGTGGGGACACTCAACGGATGATTCAGTTCGAGAAGAATTTTGAGTATGAGGAAACGCCCGGACAGACGCGTGCCATTTTGGATGTGAAGCGAGACATGGAAGGGAAGAAGCCCATGGATCGACTGGTGTGTGGGGATGTTGGGTTTGGGAAAACGGAAGTTTCTATGCGGGCCGCGTTTAAGGCGGTTGAAGGGGGGAAGCAGGTTGCGGTTTTGGCGCCGATCACCATTCTTGTGGACCAGCACTACAAAAACTTTAAGAAACGAATGGAGGGATTTGATGTCCGCATCGAGATGTTGAGCCGCTTTCGCTCGCCCGCCGAACAAAAGAAAATTCTCCGCGCGCTGGAGAAGGGAGAGATTGATATTATTATTGGGACGCATCGATTGCTTCAAGGCGACATCAAATTTAAAGACCTCGGGCTCGTGATTATTGATGAGGAACAGCGCTTTGGAGTGAAGCAAAAAGAGGCGCTTAAAGACTTGCGCAAGGAGGTGCACATTCTCACGATGACCGCTACGCCGATTCCACGAACGCTCAACATTTCTTTGCATGGGCTGAGGGACATTTCCACCATCACCACGCCGCCTCCCGGACGGCTCCCCATTGTTACCGAGGTGCGGCGGTTTTCACTCGGGCTTATTAAAAGTACGGTGGAAAAAGAAATTGAACGGGGCGGGCAAATTTACTTTTTGCACAACCGCGTGCAAACCATCGATGACATGGCCGCTAAGCTGCGATCCTTGCTCCCAAAGGCTCGGATTGTGGTTACGCACGGAAAACTCCGCCCAGACGACCTGGAGCAGCGAATTTTGGCATTTAAGAATGGGGAGTACGATATTTTAGTGAGCTCCACGATTATTGAAAATGGAATTGACTTGCCCAACGCCAACACCCTCATTGTGAACAGTGCCGAGCGCTTTGGACTGGCGCAATTGTACCAGCTCCGCGGGCGCGTTGGGCGCAGCCGAAAACAAGCCTACGCGTACTTTTTGTACCACATGAAGCGCCTACCGCTGGACGCAAAAAAACGGCTCCGCGCCATTGTGGAGGCCAATGAACTCGGCGCCGGATTCCAAATTGCGATGAAAGATTTGGAGATCCGTGGAGCGGGAGATATTTTGGGCGCAAATCAAAGCGGCGCCATTCAGGTGGTGGGAGTTTCGCATTTTATTCGCATGCTCAATCAAGCCGTGGATGACCTCAAGAAGGGACGAAAGGTCGCCGAAGAAAATGGCATCCCCGAGGTGACCATAGAAATTCCGCTGCCCGCCTATGTGCCGGATGAATACATTGTGAGCTCCAAAGAAAAGATTTCCGTTTACCAAAAGTTGGCGGGCGCCGATACTTTGGAATACCTCACGGAACTGCGCACGGAGCTTACCGAAGATTATGGAAGAATGCCGGAAGAAGTGGGCAACTTGTTCCGCGTGCTTGAAATCAAGATGCTCGCCAAAAAAGCCCGCGTTATTAATGTGAAAGCCGAAAATGTGCACAGCAGCGAGGACCGCCAAATCATTTTGCACATGTCTTCTTTTGTGAAGCCGGAAAACATTTTGTCCATGCTGGAATGCAACTCCAAGTGGATCATCTCCGGCACCAAACTCAAAATCAGCTTCAAAGACCTCGGCGTGGGCTGGGTGGAAGAACTCAAAAAGAGCCTCGCCGCACTGGGCAAAAAAGCTAAGAATGTGCCCGGAAGCGAGGTGGAGAAGTGAGCGCGGCGACGGCATTTTTAAGACTGCCTCTGACGACTGCAATCGCGGAGGGCTCCGAGCCTTCTGGGGAGGGCGTTTGAGCTAGATGGTGCTTTAAAAGCGGCAGGACCTCCTTAAGTCCAAGGGAAGCAATGGCATCGATCAGCAAAGATTTTGCGACAGGATCCGACTCCCAATCCAGCTGCTCCGCTAAAATGAGCCCGTTGAATTGGAGACCCCCCCGCCCTATAATGCGATACAGCGTTCTACGAATCTTGTGGTCTGGCGTACGCAGAAGTTTTAAGAGCTCTTCTTGAAGCGGCTCCGGAATGGCTGGTGCGGATTCTGACAAGTATTTGAGGAGTTCCCAGACTTCTTCAGGGCTGAACCCCGAGAGACGAGCTGCGGCTTGTGTCAAAACATCTTTCGTGGACATGTTGTTATGAGTAGGGAGGTCAAGATACAAACAGACCAACGGGTCGAGGTCTAGTATTTGCGGTACTTCGGGTAAGGTAGCATCCATAAAAGAGGGTTATGCGGCTGGGCGGAGGACTAGTCCCACGCTTTTCTCCATTGCGGTAAATTCTTCGGAGAGAGCGGCTCTAATGCGATCGTTGGCCTCCGACCGAATGAGAGTTCTCATCGCTACTATTAATTGTTGGTTATCCCCTCTTTGTACGCCCAATAAGTCATAAACATTTGCATTGGCGAATTCGCGATGAATGGCATCCGTTATTGCGGTTTCATTGGACAAACTTCTCCAGCCTTCCAACGCTTTGCCGAGAGGGGAAGCATGCGCCTCTAAACTGGCCGGGAGCAGGCTATTGAAACCAGGGGCTAAACGCTGCAATTCATCAAGAAGCACTGCACTTAAGGTTGGATTTGTCTCTAGGTCTACGAGCGAACGCATGGCCATTCCCAGCCCAGCCACATCTCCGTTTCTTACCCCAAGTAAGGCGAAAAGGTCTCCGCCAGAAAGCCTTTCCGTCAAAACCTGCTTCATAACGATTTCACTTTGAATCTCTCTTAAACGCGCAATGGTTTGGCTTAGGGGTGAGGCCTGTGGGGCTAATATGACAAAGGAGAGTACCTCAAAATTATTTTGAAAGGCCTCCACTGAAAGTTGAAAAGGTTTTGATGTGTCATGGGGGTTCTCCAGGGTGACCAACTGGCGCACCTTGTCGTAAGCAATTATCGCATAGGCGTGAGGGCCAACCAATTTGTGACCTTCAACAACAATTTCGCCGCGTATTCTAGGAGTACCTGCGGTCAATATACGCCTTCCCGGGTTGTCGGCAGAATATTCCAGGGAACTCAGAGCGCTCTTAGCCGAAATGCTTATGGGCTTTAAGGCAAGCCCTTTCCCAAGTAGATGTGCCACAGCCTCTTCCCCATAGCCCCCTTCCACAGGGTAGCCCCCTTGCTTGTCTTTCAATATGGTGCCCCCTCGTGCGTCATGTATTTCCATACTTCTTGAGGAAGCGTAAGCGAGTTCCAAAATAATGTCCCCCAAAGGAGCGTTTGTTTTTGAATGATATTTCTCCCATGCTTCAGCGCTTCTAACCACGCCCGCCGGGGTCCATTCGTCGCTCCCCGTTCGTTTTACTCGATAGGGGCCTGGGTGCTTGGCTCCCGGGATGGTGACTTCCCACAAGTCCGGACCCACTTCTTTGATATTTTGGGCGACCATTTGTTTGAACACTTCAGGCGATGTTTTACGAATGGCATTTATGGCGGTCAAGAGGTAGCAAACGCCGATTTGACCCTGTCGAATGTTAGAGTCTATGCCGAGGGGATAGAGCTTTTTGAAGAGGGCCGCCTCCGCGTTGATTTTTGTCCTTAAATGGAGGAGGTCTAAGTCGGCTGCTTTTTTTTGCACGGACTCAGGGGTAGCGGAGTCCACACTGGTCTTGATTTTGAAGAAAAAGTTGGTGATCTTTGCGGATGCGCTCTGAGAGCGCTTTGGAGGCTGATTCTAATCGGCCACTAAGGTCAGCACGAAGAGCTAAGTCGGAGATACTTGGCAGAAGACGCCGCTGGGAAGCGATACTATCCATATGACTACGAAGCTCCAGAACCCATTTTTCGCTTAGGATGTCTCCCCCGCCCAGGACGCGGAGAATGTAGGAATTTTGTACGATCTTTTCCATGGTCTCGTCGACGGTTGTTAACCATGTTGCGACGCCTTCACAAACTTGACCGACGGCTTTCAAGATTTCTTTCGGGCGGAGGACCAGTGGGGGAGTTTCTGTTTCGGTTGGCGCCTTTTCTTCGGCGGTTTTGCCCCGTTCCAGGAGTGTACCTACAGTTTTTTTAAGCTCGTCTTGGAGCTTGGCGTACTCGTCGACAAGGGCTTTCGCTCGGTTTGCGTCTACATGATCGGGAAGAGGAATTTCATTTCGGACCATTTTTAGGAAATCCTCTTGCTTTAGGCCGTTTTCTTTACAGAAGGCGGCCATTTCTTTTTGGAGCTGGACACCGCGCTTGTTTACGCGGCTGACATTATTGAGAGTGACATCATCCGCTTCGACGGCTCCTTTTGTGAAACGACGAAGGGCTGGGCCTCCGAATTCAAAGCCGACTCCAAGGCCGAAAAACATGGCGTTGTTTTGTAGATTTTCCGCAAAACTTCCTCCGGTGAAAATGGTGTCCAGAGTGGTGCCCAGGGCAACATCTGCGCCCCCTTCCATGGTTGCGCCAATCAAGCGGTTTCCAAGGGCCATGCCGTCATCCAGAGAGGAGAGCACGCGCATGCCACCTTTTTCCGTGGCGAGGCGGACGATTTGTTTGGCTTCGGGAGAGAGGGCCATGAGGCGCCCATTTCGTACGACTGCGGATCCAATGGCTC
The DNA here is from genome assembly GCA_041661045.1 of Candidatus Gracilibacteria bacterium. NCBI lineage: Bacteria > Candidatus Altimarinota > Candidatus Altimarinota bacterium. The sequence goes on from JBAZVE010000001.1 coordinate 501,426, forward strand.
CGGAGCGTTGAAGTTGGTAAACGGCGCGACCGGCAGCCATGTATCGGGCTGCACCCATGGTCACCGTGTTTACGGCCATCTCTTTCCCATAAGCATCCACGAAACCTTCAGGGCCATCCTCAAACCCCTTTTGATTGATCACCGCGTTGGAGGCCGTCATGGCGGCTCCGCCCACCAAGGCGGCACCCACTACGCCCAGCCCACCCGTTCCAATGGCCACCGCCACGCCCACACCAATAGACGCTGCTATTTTTGTGCCCATTTTTGCGTAGGCCCAACTTTTGTCACTGGCATTCCAGGAACCGAAGCCTTGGATGTCCGTGAGCAAGTTGACGCCTTCCACCTGGTAAGGTTCCAGGGAAATGCCCAAGTTGTTTTGAATTTCTTCGGGAGAAGAAGCATTTTTTTCGAGGTATTCTTCAAACTGGGATTGAGCGCCCTCTAGACATGGACCGAGAAAAATCTGAACGGTTTTTGTGAGGGCTTCATCCGAGGGAAGGGCTTGGCCATCCCGCAAATGTTGAATTTGGAAAATAATGGCGGTGGAAGCCCCTAGCTCTTCAATGCTGTTCACCGGAGCGGTTAGGATCCCTTTTGCTGCGCTTAAGTCTGGGTTGTTTTGCTCTTCAATCCAGGTAAGAGCTGCCGTTTTTTCTTCGCTAAGCACTTGGGCGATATCCACTTTATCAGGAAGCAGCTCGCCGGATTCGTTGATGAGCTCCAGCAGGATTTTTTCGCTGTTGGCGGCTTCACGAGCCAAATCAGACGCCCATCCTGGGTCGCGGAGATCATCATCAATAGAGCCCAGCCTTCCACTGAATAGTTTGGCAACGGCGACACAGCTTTTTGCGTAGGAAGCGTAGTCCCCACCGGTTTTTTCGGTGGTGAGCTTCTCGGCCAGTTGTTGCTTGATTACCGTGAAGAGCTTTTGATAATCCAGCTTGAGCTCGTCACTTTGGAACTCGTTGTTGTCTACTTTTTCATGGAGTTCCAGTGTCCACCCGATTGCTTCGTCGATGGACATGAGAGGCATAGTGGTTTGGGTCACTTGCATGGCGGCTTCAATATTTCTCGCGGCGGAATTCTCAAGGGTTTCATCGATGTTCGCGCTCAGCTCTACAAAGCGCTTGCTGTTTGTGAGGTAGCTGTCGCGCGTTTTTTTGTACTCTTCGGTGGCTTTTTCTTTTGGCAGAGCCTCCGTGAGGCTCGCGGATAGGCCCTCTAAGTTTTCTTGGCAGGCTGCGCTGATTTGAGACAAGGCTTGCTGTTCTTTTTCTCGGTCGTCCCACATATCCATTGCATTTGCCGCGGTGAGCGCTTTTTCCAGAAAAGCGACGGTCCCGTGGGCGGTGGGATCCAGAACAAAACCGTCTTCAAAGTCTTCGTCCAGGGCGAGCTTACGGCCGGCCTCCTCGTTTTGTTCGGTGGCGAGCCTTTTTTCAACCAGGGTCTGAATATAGCTTGCCCTTAGCTCTCCATTGGCAATAGAGGCATCGCTTAAATCTTCTTTGATCTGATCGTCAGTCTGCATGGCGACCTCTGTGTCCAGCTCCTCGGCAACAGCGTTAAGGGCTTTTGCGTACTTAGGTTCGACCGCGGCATACCAACGGATTGCCTCTACGCTTGGGATGGCGGTAGTTTCTGCCGCTGCGAGGTTTAAGTGTTCGCCGATTTCCAGTTGATCAGGCCGTGCTTGGGTTGTTTTTAAAGAAAACTCACCATTTTCATCAATAAAAGGGGTGGTTCCCGTTTGAGTGCGCTCGGCCTGAAGTTTCTGAATGATGGCGAAGTGTTTTCTTGGATCTTCTTTCCATGGTATGCCAAGCTCTCGTTCAACAATCAGAGACAGGTTGTCCCCATTTTCGACAGGGTACTTTCCCTTTTTCCATTCACGGTAAGCGGCGATGGAGGTAGAGAGGGTTTCGAGGGTTTGGCTGAGGTCCGCTTGCAGCCGGCTAATCTCTTCTGGCGAGGAGGCCTCTTTGAGCAGACCAAGAATGTTTTGTGAAAACGCCTCTTGTAGGGCAGGCTCTGCCACTTGGTTTTTGAGAGTTTCTTGGAAACGGTCCACCCCCTCAATAAATAGGGTCAGAGCCCGGTCTTTTTCTTGAGCATCATCCAGGATGGGTTTGTCTGAGGCCTCAATGGTTTTTTGGACCCGCTCCTGCTGCTTGTTGATGGAGTTTTCCGAATTTATCATGAGAGGCTTTTCGTTAGATCTGACTCTGCTTCGTTGACTTCTTGTTTGTGTAAAGACTCGTGGACGGTACGAGTTGTTTTTCGTTTCAAAACACCCCACTTTTTCAGCACACTTTTCATGGAAGAGGGGCTGGCCGCTTCTTTCAGATGGGCTTTAAGTGAGGCCTCATTTTTTTCTAAAACTAAAATCAGCGCCGTTTTCTCAAAGTCGTCCATGCCTTTGAGCTCGCTCAGAAGCAGATCCTTTTGTGCTTTGCTCAGGAGAAGGTTTTTCACCACAAGCGCTTCGACACGGTCGGTGGAGGTTGCCATACGGGTTTGTTTTATCTCGTAATTCTACCACAAAACGGCCTTTCTTTCAAGGTGGTGACGAGGTAAAGGGCGAGCAGTGAAAAGCATGGACTTAGGACGCCTTTTTTGAGTCGTCAAATAAGAATTCCTCGTCATCGTTGAAGAGGTCGGGATTGAGCTCATCCTTGGGACGGTTCGCGCTGGCAATAAGACCATTTGCCGTGGCCTCTTCCTTGGCGGCAATTTCTTCCGCGGTTCCACGGATGTCTTTGGGGTGGAAGGCGTCGTCGGTGAAGAGAGAGGTGGTGAGATGGGTTCCGTCTGCTTGTGTTAAGATGACAGCTCCATTCTCCAGCCTTGCCGATTTAGTTTGGGCCAGCTTGTCGTAGGGGTTGGAGCCCAATCCTTCCAGGATAGTTGTGGAAGCAGCGCTCAGGGCCATAGGGTAAGCCTCGAGAAGGTAATTCAAGTCACCCGCCTCCCTAGCCAATTCTTTTGCGACGGTCGCGGCTCTTTCATTGGGGGCTACTGAGGCAAGATCAACGGCGCCCCTGGGGGCGTCTGACGTAGGAAGCTCTTGAGACACAGTTTTGGCATCGGGTGCGCTTCGTTCGGAAGTGTATTCAACCTGTGTGTTGGTCCCAAATTCGTTGCGCACATTCTGGATCACATCCCTTCTTCCGCCTGTTCTGAAGAAACCAGGGCTTTTGGGTGTGCTTTGGTTGGGATGGGCCCCACCAAAATATACTTCACCGGTGTTCAAGTCCTCTGGTTTAGGTAGGAAGGCTAAGTAAGCATCCAAATCTGCGGGGTCAGTCCCTGGCATATGCGGGTCTGTCTCGGTTTCTGCTGGCTGAGTTTCTTTTACCTCACCTTTTTTGTCTAGCCCGGCAGCCTTAAGCTCCAGATAGGTCTTGAAAAAAATTGCATTTTGTTCAGCCGTTCCTTTGTAGCCGTAGGCATCTTTAGTAGTGCTGAGCGCAGCCATGTTCGCAGGCTTGTTCTTATTAAAGCCATCAATGAAGGAAGGATTTCGTTTTATGAAGTTAATACGCCCCACAAAGCTAGGATCGTCTCCTAGTTTTGACATAGCATTGTAGAGTTGGACGGCCTCGCCTTTTTCAAGACGACCGAGGAGCGCTTTGGCTTTATCGGGAGTGCTTTGTTCGGGGCCGTTGTCGCGGGAGGATTCAATAGACATGTGTTTTTGTGTTATGAAATCTTTACATTTTAACACAAAAGTTTGTGCCCAGCAAGGGCTTGTTCAGGGCAAGGAATCTGTTATAATAACCCAGCTCTTTGAAATTGTGGGGATGTACAGGCTTTGACAGAAAGATTAGAAGTCCGTTGCCTGCTTTCAGGTGGTTGCTTGGTCCCACCTTAACCCGTCCAAGCAAATTAAGTGCTAAAACCACTGCAGAGATCATCCGCGAAGACGCTCTACGACTTGCTCGTTCTGCGTTTCAACCAGCCCGTGCTTTGGCACTCGCTGCGTAGTTGATCTTGAACCGTCATTAAGTACGGTTCCGCTCACTCATCGACGCCTTGTGGATGAAATGGGTGTAATAATCGAGGCTTAGGGAAACTCCTGCTTGTGTTCCGGGGGCGTACTGAAACTTTGAAGACACGACAGCGGTGCTTTTGTCCACCTTTTATACCGCTGCCGTAGACAAAGTGGACTATGAAAGTAAACGGTTTCGCACTTCCTTTTTGGACGCGGGTTCGATTCCCGCCATCTCCACCAGAGAATTCGGAAAAACGACGGCCCTTGTGGCTGGCGCTTTTTACGATGTCTGCGTAGCAGACTGGCGAGGGAGAACCTCCGAAGGATGGGTTCGTGAGGGAGCGAAGCGACCGTTTAGCGAACGCAGTGAGCGTCTTCCCGCCATCTCCACCATTGATTTTGCGTGCGCAATGGACTTGACAAAAGTAGAAATAAGGTTCATACTCTAACTCTTTAAACCTTCCTTGCATATGAGCACTTCTAGACCAAATGACGACTGCGATGGCCTTGTTGAGGAGGGTGATTCGGTACCGGTTGACGGCTTAGAAGCGGGGGCCGTGGATAGAGGAGATGTTGAGGGTGAAGTTGAAGAAGTATCCTACGCTAATTTAGTGAATTTAGTTGAGCGGTTTGGTGTCGAGAAAGTACGGGCTGCTCTCGCAGAGGCAGGGGTTTTAAAAGAAGGAGAAAGTGGCGTGTCAATTGAAACATCAAAGGAGTCATCCCCTGAGAGATGGACAAAATACTTCCGGTTTATAGACGCAGCAGAAATGCTTGGATTAGCTACTGTTGTAACCAAGGTAGGCTCAACCGCAAACCCCGGAGGCGATGTCATTAGATATACAGCTATCCCTGGTTTGACCGTCTCTCCCACGGAGGCCTACTGGACTGCCTGGACTATTCTTGGTGCAGGACTTCCCACAGACGCAGACAATGGTGTCGTTGGGGAGAATCAAGATTAAATCCAAAACGGTCCCTCTGCACCGACCTGTTAACTTCATCGGTGCCCATTGAACCTAAGGCTAGGTATCAAGGGAAATCTAAGGTGAGGACTTGTCTGTTTTTCCAATAACGGAGCCCGCTTACGACCGTCCAGAGCGCTTTAAACTTGTGCACCGCAATGGCTTGAACGGGGCTGAGCCCCGCAAGGATTAAGAGTGGAACCAGAATGAGACCGGAGCCCGACCCCGTCATGGCTGTGAAAAAACAGACCACACTTGCCGTAAGACTAAGTCCGATGATCGTTAAGACCTCTGTTCCCATGTGCAGATATTATCTCACCGTTTAAGTTAGTTCAACGCTCCAACAAGTAAACAAGTTGGAAGGCGGGACTCTACTGAAGCTCTGATCCGTGGACCCAGGCGTAAGAAATTTTGGTGCCATAGGCGGGCTCTCCGTCGATGAGAGCACCGGAATACCAGCCGAGTTCAACGCCCACGAGATACCAATAATCTTCAAGGCCAGCCACTGTCTCTTTAGTTTCTGTCCGTGCAAGTACGCCGGTGAAACTTCCGGCGAAGCTTTCGATTTCTCCCACTTCGCAGCCTTCAGCACAAAATCGGAATTCGTAGACCGGAGAGCCGATTTCTGGCTTTGCTTTTGGCGTAGCCTCCGGGGTCACCTGGGCATCGGAGTCCACGATGATGACGGAATAAGAGTCCACAATTCGTTTGCTGCCTGCAGGGACAGGTGTATTTCTGTCCCAGTACTTTGGCGACCCGTCCGCGGTCAGATAGACGGTGTAGTAGAGGCTGTCTGCGGATTCGCCCAAGGTCATGCTCCAAGGCGCTTCACCGTTTCTTGGGGTCAGCATCATTTTTTCTCCTTCAATTTGATAGGCCCCTTCGACGGGGGCACCGCCTTCACCCGCAAAGGAGTCGAGGTAAGTGCCATCCTCGTTGAACTCGATATAAGCGCCGAGAACCCCCACAGGACCCCAGTCTCCCGAGACCAGAAGGTCTTCGGTGAGAGTCAGGCTGTCTTCGACAATAGGTTCCGGGTTAGGGCTTGTTGCACAAGCGGTGAGTCCAAGGGTCAGCAATGAAAGGAGAAAAAGTTTTTTCATAAATTGGATAGGATGAATTTACTGAAGCATACCTGAATGCAAAAAACAAATGCAGGAGGCTTAAGCGCAAATATTACTCCAAGCGCTAATCTTTGTCACTCCATATCGTCAAGATGTTTGACCACACCATCCTCAAGAAGGATGAGGGTGTCTTTAGCGGTCACCGTAGGGTTCCCATGTGCACCAAGGTGGGCAACAGCCATTCCAGATTCAATACACATGACCGATATTCCTCTCATAGGCCCCCAGTTACTAACAAGTATTCTTATTTTATTGGGTGTCACTAGTTTGCCCTTTTCCGAAAGCACTTTAAGTAGTGAAGTAAGCTCCCCATCACTTTCCCCCAAGAAAACTGTAAGCGCTGCAATTGCAGCGGACACCGACAGGTCTCCCTGCGTTTCCTGTAAAAAACTTTCGAGTCGACCCCAAGGTGTTTCTGTAGTTTGAAGTGTAGTCATGATGAAGAGAGGGTAAAAAATGTGGAAGCCTAACCAACAAGCAGCCTATTTAGGTGAGGATATGTAGAGCCAAAGCTTTCGACGGATCTCACACAGTACAAAGCCCTCACCGTAGCAGTGGCAGGAGTATTGTTGCGGTTGGAAAAATGTGCACACCTGCCTACGGAAATCAAAGGATCTTGAATGTAAGCTATCCCGTCGGGGCAGTACTCAAGCAAGTTCATAAGGGGGCCGAGACGGAGGCACTCCACCTCTACATCAAGATCTCCCTTAATAGGGCTGCCGGTGTAGACATCTGTGCGCAAAACATGAAAAGCAAATCCTACCTGGGTTTGTACGTCTCTTTCTTCGACAGTCCCTACTAAAATAACATTGCCCGGCCTTAGATCGCGAGGATCGATAGCAACGAGTGAACGCAAGCCAAAATCCTCTACCGTAGGTATCCCCAATGGTGGCTTCTCTCTGAGCGCTCGCCTCGTTTGAGATAGTAATAGGCCCGCCTCTTCCTCTAGTTTTAAGAAATCTGCTATGGGCCTCATGCGCTCGTTGTAGCGATCAAGTGCATCTACAGGACCAGACCCTTGGGCTGGGCGTGCCCCTGTGTATAAAGACGGTGCTCGCATATACTTTGGAGAGTAAGCTAAAGTGGGTAGGATGCCACAAAACGCTGCTTGTGTCAATATCTTGTGGGGGCCAAAGCTTCACCCAATGTTCTCCCAGAAGCATTTTTGGCAGTAAATAGTGTAGGGGGCTTCGGGCGGGTAGACGGAGAGCATGTCTTGTTGGCATTTGGCGCAGGTGCGTTTGTACATTTGCCGTTCGCTTCGAAGTGCCATGCGATGGCGGTGACGACAAGTTGGACAATGAGTGGGGGGTGGCAAATTTTTGCGCTTATAAAAGTCGGCTTCGGCGCTGATGACCAGGAAGTTTCTTCCGCAGTTGGGAGTGCTGCATTGAAGGGAAGGAGAGGCGTTCATAGTGTTTAGAGGATTAAGGGTGAATCGGTTTCGGTTTGGAGGCGGTTGTGTTCGTAGTCGGAGATGAAGTAGGGCGTGAGATTGTAGTGGCCGCCTGCAATGAGCTCTTGGTGGATTTCGGCGACTTTTTTGGCGTAGTCTTCGGGTGAGTAGGGCTGATTTAAAATGTGGTATTCCTTGTTTTCCAGGTAGACGCAGCCGAAGCAGTTTTTGAGGTTGCGGGAGTAGGCGCAGAATTCGGAATCGCTGGAGCGGTCGGTGTGGAGACAGAAGTTGCAGTTGAAGCAGAGTGGGGACTGCACACAGCTGTAGAGGGCCTCGGCTTCGAAACAAACGGTGAGGTCCACACAGTCTTTGTTGGCATTGGCTTCCACGGTGTAGAGGCAGTCTTCGGAGGCAAAAATGTCGTAGCAGTTGAAGCAGTTTTTACTTTCCGTAATGTGATCGCCGGTGCAATTTTCGGTCATAGTTTGATGGAAGGCGGGGAGAGGGGTTTTGCGTTTCAACGCTTCCACTTGTGTTTGGATGAAGGCGAGGTGATCGGGATTGGAGAGATCGAATTGGGCGATTTTTTGCACATATTCTTCTTTGCTGAGAGGCTGGTTGAAGAGGTGATATTGTTTTTGATAGAGCCCCACACAGCCGAAACAATTTTTGCAGCCGTAACAGTCTTGGCTGTATTGGCATTCGGCGCAGTTTTGGCAGTCCTGGCAGAAGTCGCAGCTGTAGCAATTGACGCAATCGACGCATTCGGTGCACCACTGACAATTCACGCAAAACGACACGCCGCTACAGTCACTGCATTTGCGGGAATAACGACCGTAGTACACATCTTCGCAGTAGAAAACGCCGAAGCAGTAATAGCAGTTTTTAGACTTCACCGCGGTGTCCGAATAGCCACAATTTTCGGCCATGACGAGCTTGAGGTTGTAACGGGGCTGCGTCCGCAAAAGATTTTGGAATTCTTGTATGAAAGGCATAATGGTTGTTGTTAGAGCACAAGGGAGTGTTATATACCCTTTTTCTATTCGCGGTCTTCTTGGGGGTCTAACGCCCATGTCGCCAACCGGTTAATGCGTGCGATAATATTATCTAATTCTTTTCTTTTCTTGAGGGCTTCTCTTTCCGGTGAATCCTCAAGAGGAATTACGCTAGCCACCAGGTTCTCCATAGGAAGTAATGCTATTCTTCCGTCCGCCCCTCCCCCCCTTGCTTCACCATGAACTCCTAATACGTGGCGATCCAAGATATATAAAGTGTCAGTATCTCCTCCAACATTACAGCCATGAAGGGACCGTAATTCATGAAGATTACTTACTATTGTGATATTTTCTTCCGCTATGCCTAGCTCGGTCATCCATGTCTTAATGTGTTCTGCTCGTGTTTTTCCGTTAAAAAATGAGTTTCTAATACTTGAAAATGGTGGATGATCGCCGAGGTTGCTTCCTACTATACAAACTTTTGTGAGGCCTTTCGCTTCCATGTGGGGCGCTATAAGCTCTTTCAACCTTTCCCCAAATGCATCCATTTTTTGTTTGTAAAATTCGTCTGAGAATCCATCGATTGAGTAAAGCATTTGCCTACGTTTTCCTTCGTCATCAGGTAATTGGTCAGCGTATTTCAAAGCATCGTCAAACACCATATCTAGAGTCTCACCGGCTATGAGCCTTTCCTGACCTTTAGGAGTAGCCTCTCCTAGTGCAATTGAAGTTGTACGGTCAAGTATATGCACATGTGTTGAAAGATCTTTCCCTAGTACATCTAGTATTTTATTTTGGATTTCCTCATTAGTGGCTTCCACCGGGAATGCCACCAATGTTGTAGGATGGCCTTCAGCTTCAAGCCTGGCTCTTATCTCTGGGAGTTTGGTCGCATATAGGTCATTGTCTCTGTAGACAAGTGCGATCGGGGTGTGTTTTCCAGACATGGTGATGTGGGTTAATTTGTTTAGAGCCAAGAGAGTATTATGACTCATTTTTGGTATCATGTCGACAACAAGCTGTCATTTTGTTTAATTACAGGGTATAATTGATGTAGAAAGTTAATCTACAGTATGCTTACTGCTACCGATTTAAGTCGAATTGTGGCCTTGCTCAAGCAGTTTGAGTGCAATGAAAGCGAGGCGAAAATTTATGTGGAGTCGCTTAAGACGGGGCCCACGACCGTGCAAGAGTTGGCAAAGAAAATGAAGCGGAATCGCGTCACCGTGCACAGCGCGGTGGAACAACTTGTTGAAAAGGGCTTGCTGTATGAAACTCGAAAAGAAAATCGACGGTTGATTGGGGCGGAAGAGCCGGACATTTTGCATCGTTTGCTTCAAAAACGCGAGAATGAAATGAAGCTACTGAAGTCGAATTTGGACTATGTAACGGGTCTATTGAATTCGGTGCAGGCGGTCGATAAAAGTATTCCGACGGTGAAGTTTTATGAAGGATTGGACGGGTTCAAGAAAATGCTCGAAGAGACTTTGACGGCGAGGGGTAAGGTCTTTGTTTTCACTTATGTTGACCTGTTCTCTAAGTTGCTTGGGCCCGAGTATTTAGAAGATTATTTTGTTCGCCGTGCTAAGAAAGGCATTTATACCCGTCTGATTTTTCCACCCTGCGCATTCGCCACGCGAGTGAACAAAAAGGCCAAGGAGTACAATATTGAGGTGAGACTTTTGCCACCGGAACTCCAGTGGAAATCCGGAATTTTTTCTTGGAACGACTCCATGTCTCTCATGTCTTACACGGAAGGCAAGCTCACCAATACGATCATCGAAAACAAGGACATCGCGTACTTTTACCAGAATGTGATTTTTGAACTCTGCTGGGCGATGGCGAAACCCATGTAGGCGTGTGTGCTATTGATTTCCATTCAATTATGCCATTTTTTACTTACATTCTGCGGTGCAGTGATGGGACGCTTTACACGGGGAGTACCGGGGATCTTGAGGGGCGGCTGCATAAACACAATAACTTAAAAAGTGGGGCGAAATATACGCGGGCGCGGAGGCCGGTGGAATTGGTGTACAGCGAAGAGTGTGAGAGCTTGAGTGCGGCGCGGAAAAGAGAGGTGGAGATTAAAAAGCTTACGCGGAAGAAAAAAGAGGAGCTTTTCATGGTGTGATGAGCTAAGATATTTGTATGAATACAGCAGAACAAAAAGAGTTTCTTGGGGCACTGAAGGCGCGTTTTGAAAAAAACATGAATCGGCATAAAGGTTTTGAGTGGGCTAAGGTGCAGGCCAGGCTGGAGGGTAATGGCGAAAAGGTGGGGGCGCTTTATGAAATGGAAAGAACGGGTGGAGAGCCGGACCTTGTGGGTCAGGATGAAAAAACGGGAGAATATCTTTTTTATGATTGCAGCGAGGAAAGCCCAAAAGAGCGGAGAAGTGTTTGTTATGATCGCGAAGCTTTGGATGGAAGGAAGGAACACAAGCCGGCAAACAGTGCCATGGATATGGCGGGGGAGATGGGCGTTGAGCTCTTATCTGAGGAGGAGTACCGAGGGTTGCAGGAACTTGGAGATTTTGATTTAAAAACATCAAGCTGGATTAAAACACCTGCGGCCGTCCGGAAACTGGGCGGGGCGCTCTTTTGTGATCGTCGCTACGACAAAGTTTTTGTGTACCACAATGGTGCGGAGTCCTATTATGCCGCCAGGGGATTCCGTGGGGTGGCGAGAGTTTAGCGGGAACGCCTCTGACACGCCTTCGAGTCTTCCAGGATGAGGGTGAAAACCGTTTCAACGAGGGGGAGGGGCAGGTTTAGGGGTACTGCGGTTCTGGCATGTAAGGATTTGAGCTCTGCTTCACGAGTGGAGTCGCAGACCGAAAGACCGAGAACTGCTTTTACTGCGCCGATTCGGTTGATGCAATTCAGGCGTTGAGCCAGCAGGGCAATGAGACTGAAGCTTGCGTCCTCGATCATTTTTTGACGGATCTCTGTGGTGCTGGGCTCAGGAACTTCCTCGACAGATTCTTTTGCAAGAAGCGCAAAGAGCCCTTCAACGAGGGGGAGGGGCACGCCTAAGGCAGCAGCATTTCTGGCGCGCAAGGGGCTGAGCCTGGCCTCCAGGACCTTCATCTCGTTTCTGTAGCTGTGGAGCTGAGCCAAGTGTGCGAGGAGGCTCTCATCCACCGCTTCAATTTCCCCCCGCAGCTCGTCTATGCGAGCGAGGTTGGGAGGAGTATCGGGTTCATATGTGTCGGTATGGGAGTCGAGGCTCATTTGGGGGAAGGGTTTAGGTGCGAATTATACAACACTTCATTTAGATAGCAAGAGATTGAATTCGAGTCTGTGCCTTTACAGAGAGGTGATTTTTCATTAAAACGGGTCTGCTTCGTTAAAAATAGATTTATGCAAAAAATTGAAATCATGGCCCCGGTGGGTTCCTTTGAAGCGCTTTCGGCTGCGATAAATGCCGGCTGCGACAGTATTTATTTTGGCGTGGAGCAGCTCAATATGCGGGCGAGAGCGGCCCATAATTTCACCTTGGAAGAACTTAAGGAGGTGGTGAAGCTTTGTGAGGAGAGTGGGGTTCGGTCCTACCTCACCATGAATACGCTTTTGTATCAGCATGACCTTGTTTTGATGCGTAAAATTTTGGATGCGGCAAAGGCGGCGGGGATTTCCGCGGTTATTGTTCAAGACATCGCGGCCATTCAGTACGCACGATCCATTGGACTTTCCTTGCATGCCTCCACGCAACTTTCCATTTCCAATTACGAAGCGGTGAAGTTTTATGCGCAGTTTGCGGACACCCTTGTTTTGGCACGAGAAGTGGATATGGAAATGATGAGAGAAATCTGTAAAAAGATTGAAGAGGAATGGCTTAAAGGTCCGGGTGGAGCCTTGGTTCGTATTGAAGTGTTTGTGCATGGGGCACTTTGCATTGCCCAAAGTGGACGCTGCCAGATGAGTTTGATCACCAATAATACTTCTGCGCAACGAGGCGCGTGTTTGCAAGAATGCCGGAAAAAGTACCGGGTGACGGACGAGGAGACCGGCACGGAAATGGTGATTGAAGATGGATTTGTGCTCAGCCCAACGGACCTCTGTTGCCTTCCTTTTTTGGATAAACTGGCGGAGACAGGGGTGTCTGTTTTTAAGATTGAAGGGCGGGGAAAAAGCGCGGATTATGTGAGCAAGGTGGTGCAGGTGTACCGTGAAGCGCGAGATGCGATTTTGGAAGGGACTTTCACAAAAGAAAGGATTGAAGCATGGATGACGGAACTCAAAAGTGTATACAACCGCGGGTTCTCCGAAGGGTATTATTTGGGCCGAAAACTCCCCGAGTGGAGCGGATCTTCCGGCAGCAAGGCCACGGATGAAAAAATCTATGCGGGAGAGGTGAGCCACTATTTTGCAAAAGCAAAAATTGCGGAGCTGAACTTGCTCGCCCATGAACTGAAAAAAGGAGATGAATTTGTGGTTATTGGAAAAACAACGGGAGCGGTTTTTGGTCGGGTGGAGTCCATGATGAAGGATGGGGCGGAGGTGGAGGAGTGTGGTAGACAGGGTTTGGCGACCATCCCTTTGGTCGAAACGGTGCGAAAGAACGACAAGATTTATCTTCTAAAAAAACGAGCGCTCAATGCCCTTTAAGATTGTCCATTTCCAGAACGACTGCATTGGATGCAACTCTTGTGTGAATATTGCACCCCAGTCTTGGATGATGGACGAAAAAGAGGGGAAGGCGGTGCTGGTGGGAGGAAAAAAGAAGAAGGCTGTTTTTGTGGCTGAAGTTTTTGATTGTGACTTGGAGGCCAATGAGCGAGCGGCGGAGGCGTGCCCGATGCGAATCATTCAGATCAATCGCTAGGGTTTAACGGAGCTTGAGCGTTTTTGTGATGCCCACCTTTTTGATGAAATATTGGTCGTGGGAAATGAGCACCATGGCGATTTCTTGATCCAAAAGAAAGCGTTCCAAATCTTCACGCAGGAAAATATCGAGGTGGTTGGTGGGCTCATCCAAAAGAAGAAGGTCGGGCTTATTGGTGAGCAGAATGGCGAACTCCAGACGGCGTTGTTGGCCGTAACTCAGGGTTTTAATTTTGCTGTCCACAAGTTCCGCCGGGAAAAGAAAATTGGCGAGAACGCTACGGCCGGAAGTGTATTCAATGTGCGTGTTGGCTCCAAATTCGTCGAGCACGGTTTTGTTGGGGTCGAGCTTTGAAAACTGCCCCAAGTGACCAATTTTGAGGTTGGCGCGGAGCTTGAGGGTGCCGTCAAAATCTCCATCCGTTCCACTTAAAATGCCAAGCAAAGTGCTTTTGCCGGAGCCGTTGGGGCCTTCGATGAGCACGCGGTCGCCCTGCTCCACTTTGAGCACGGTGTCTTTTAAAAGTTCGTGGTCCCCAAAGTGTTTGCTGTTGACGCGGAGGTTTAAAACCAAGCCCTCTTGTCCAGCCACCAAGGATTTCATTTTGACGCGGGGGTCGGGGACGGGAGCGGGTGGGGCTTTTTTCTCCATCCGTTCCAGGGCTTTCTTTTTTTGAGCCACCGTGGCGGTGAATTTGTATTTGGGGTGGTTCGCATTTTCCGCGAGCCAGGCCTCGAGCTCATTGACTTCTCGCTGACTGAACTCATGCAGTTGGAGTCGTTTTTGGTAGCGTTCAAATCGTTCCACCAAAAATCGGTCGTAGGTTCCGCTGTACACTTCCACTCCATGCTCCGCGGTGATCTCCCAAATTTGGTCCGCCACGGCGTTGATGAAACTGCGATCGTGCGAGACAAAGGCCACCGTTCCACGAAAAGCGTTCACAAAAGTTTTGAGCCACTCGATGCTCGCGTGATCCAGGTGATTGGTGGGTTCATCCAAAAGAAGGATGGTGGGTTCCAGGAGTAGAAGCTCCGCGAGCGCGATGCGCACGCGTTGGCCCCCGCTCAGGCTTTTGAGGGGCTGAAGGAGAATTTCTTGCGCAAGGCCCACTTCTTCCAGGACCATGTCGATTTGATACGACATCCATTCTTCTTCCAATTTGCTTTCCAAATAAGTGCCCACCAGCTCCTCTTCGTTTGGGAAAAGGATGTCCTGCTTGAGGTAAGCAATGACTTCCTGAGATCGATTGACGCTCCCTTGCTCCGGCTCCAACTCTCCCGTGAGGAGCTTGAGGAGGGTGGACTTTCCACAACCGTTTTTCCCCACAATGGCCACGCGTTTTTTGGAAACTCCGTCCAAAGACACGCTGATTCCCTCGAAAAGGGGGCCGGCAGAAGTTTCGTAAGAGAGGTCTTTGGTGACGAGCATATTTTCTTATAGATTTTATTTTGGGATTTAGGGTAAAATCCCCGAGGTCTTAACCATTATACCATGTCTGAAACGCAAGAAATCCGTTTGGCCGATGGGGCTTTTAAAAAGCTCATTTTGGCGCTCAGTATTTACCTTACTTCTTTGTTTGCTGCAAATACATTGGGCCTCAAAGTGATGCCTTTTTTGTTTGGAGGGCACCTTTCCGTGAGCGTGTTTTCGTTCCCCATTGTATTCTTGATGACGGATCTTATTGGAGAAGTGTATGGTAAAAAAGTAGCGCGGTCTTTTGTTTTGGCAGGGTTTGTGAGCACCGCACTTTTTGTGGCGTACTCCCTGCTCTCCCTTTGGATGCCGTGGTCTGATGACGGCCTTTGGGCAAGGGAAGGATATGAACTCATGTTCGGGGTCTCCACTCGAATTGCCGTGGCCTCTTTAGCCGCCTTTTTGATCGCGGAATACCAGGATGTATTCTCCTTTTTCTTTCTTAAAGAACGGTTTGGGAAGAAGTTGTTTTGGCTTCGATCTATGCTTTCCAACTTATGGTCTCAACTTTTGGACACCGTTATTTTTATGTTCATCGCCTTCTACGGAATTTATGAGCTCAAGATGATGATTAGTCTTATTGTGACATGGTGGCTTTATAAGGTTGCAATGGGGGCCCTCTATTCACCGCTTTTATATGTGGGGTTGCGACTTTTGAGGGGGAAGAAGGCGTAGGCTGGCAAAATTTGTAAAAAAATGTACCTAAAATATAGATTTTGCTTGCAATGTCTGTATTTTAAGGTTACTTTGTGATAAAATTTTACTGTAAAAATATATGAAAATTGCACTGATTTGTGGGGGGCCTTCGCTCGAAAGAGGAATTTCTCTCAACTCCGCGCGGAGTGTGCTCAACCACCTTGAGGGAGATGGAGTAGAAATCGTCCCTGTTTATTTTGACCACAAAAAACGAGCCTATCATTTGTCGCCGGCGCAATTGTATTCCAACACGCCCTCCGACTTTGATTTTAAATTAGGGGAAACAGCCAAATTTTTGAGCGCCACTGCCCTGAAAAATCTTTTAAAATCCTGTGATTTGGCCTTTCCTGTGATGCATGGACAGTTTGGGGAGGATGGTGGAATTCAGCGAATTTTGGAGCGATTCAAGGTTCCTTTTGTGGGCGCGGGACTCCAGGCGTGTAAACTGTGGGACAAATTTGAGGCCAATGGCTTTTTGAGGAAAAATGGATTTTTTACGCTGCCCTCGGCCTTGCTTAAAATTCATCACACGGATCACAAGAAAATTATTGAGGAGTTTTTTAGGAAAAATAAAATAAAGCGAGCGGTGGTGAAACCCGCGAGCGGGGGCTCCAGCATTGGGGTTTACTCGGTGAGCAGCCCGGAGGAAGCCCTGGAGAAGGCTAAATTGCTTTTTGGGCGAAGGATGGACACGCGGCTTGTTTTGGAGCCTTTTTGTGAGGGGACGGAATTTACGGTGATTATTTTGGAAAATCGATTCAATATGCCGGTGGCCATTTTGCCCACGGAAATTGAGACGGATTACACGAAGAATCAGATTTTTGATTTTCGGAAAAAGTACCTGCCCACGCACCAGGTTCGATACCACTGTCCACCACGATTTGATAACGAGACCATTGAGCGCATTCAACTTCAAGCGGAACAGATTTTTAAGATCATGGGACATCGTGACTTTGCTCGTTTCGATGGGTGGCTGCTTCCGGACGGGAAAATCTGGTTTTCCGATTTCAATACCATCAGTGGAATGGAGCAAAATAGTTTTCTTTTCCAACAAACGGCCCGCATTGGATTCAGTCACAGAGATCTTTTGTACAGCATTGTGCAGCATGCCGCGGATCGTTACGGCTTGACGATGCCGCCCAAAAAAGTTTCCGCTGCGGTGCAAAAGAAACCGGTGAATGTCCTTTTTGGGGGCAGCACTTCCGAGCGGCAGGTGTCTTTGATGAGTGGGACAAATGCATGGCTTAAACTACGGCGCAGCGAAAAATATACCCCCAGGCCTTATCTCTTGGATCTCAATGGAGAGGTGTGGGAGATCCCTTATGCCTTCGCGCTCAACCACACGGTGGAAGAGATTTTAGAGAATTGCGAGAAAGCGGAGGAAGGGGAAAAACGGCTCCGATTTTTGGAGGAAAAAGTGAGGCTTCGTTTAGCGCTTAGAGAGGGGGAGGCCAGCGAGCCCTTCTTCATCCCGCGAAAAATGAGCTTACAGAAATTTATTGAGCAGAGTTCATTTGTGTTTTTGGGCCTTCATGGTGGAATTGGAGAGAACGGGACACTTCAAGCGATGCTTGCGGACAGCGGAGTGAAATTCAATGGACCCAGCGCGGAAACTTCCAGGGTGTGCGCGGATAAGGCTGAAACGGGACACCGGCTCATGGGCCTGGAGAAGTCTGGGATTTTTGTGGCGCCCAAGCAAACCGCTCTTTCAAGTGGTTTTGACGGATGGGATGATAAAGATTTTGAAAAATACTTCACGGAACTCCAAAAGAATCTTGGCTCTAAAACGCTCATTGTTAAGCCTCGTGATGAGGGGTGCTCTTCCGGCATTGTGCGCCTCTTCACTTGGCATGATTTGCAGCAGTACATCCACTTCGTTTTGAGTGGAGAAACCCAAATTCCCGCCGGGTCTTTTAGTAAACAAAAGGACCCTATTGAAATGCCTCTGCAGCCCATTGCGCACCTCCTTTTTGAAAAATTTATTGAAACCGACACGGTTCGGGTAAAAGGGAATCGTCTCAAATGGCACCGTAAAGGGGGGTGGATTGAAGTGACGGTTGGGGTGCTTCAAATGGAGGGTAAAATTCATGCGCTCAGCCCCAGCCTTACCATTGCGGAAGGGGAGGTGCTTTCGGTGGAAGAAAAATTTCAAGGAGGGACGGGAATCAATCTCACCCCGCCTCCGGAGAAATATGTGAAGCCTGCTGTTTTGGCTCGAGTTAAAAAATCCATAGAAAAAGTGGCCCAAGTTTTAAAAATCGAAGGGTACTCTCGGATCGATGCCTTTATTCAAGTAGACACCGGGGACCTGATTTTGATTGAAGTGAATACGCTTCCCGGGCTTACTCCTTCCACGGTGCTCTTTCACCAAGGCATTGCGGAAAGCCCATCGGTTTATCCTCTGGAACTTTTGGAGAAATTCGTGGAGAATAAGGGCTATTAAATTGGCGCGAGCCGTACTTATGGGTGATTTCCCCGTTCCGCTGAAGCAGAAATTTCTTGAAAAGGCCGAGAGGCTGCGGATTTTCCCTGAAGATATTGAGGAGAAATTTGTGAGAGGAAGCGGCAGCGGAGGACAAAAAATGAATAAAACCGCCAGTACGGTTTGGCTCAAACATTTACCCACCGCAATGGAAGTGAAAGTTCAGGATCAGAGGGAGCGGGAGGCTAATCGCATGGCGGCGTACAGGGTTTTGATCCTAAAAATTGAAGAAAAGATACTGGGGAAGAAATCCGAGTTGATGCAAAAAGCTTTTAAGCTGCGCAAGCAAAAAAAACGCCGAAGCCGCAAGGCGAAAGAAAAAGTTTTGGATGAAAAAAAGCACCGAGGCGAGCTCAAAGAAAATCGCCGAACCCCTCAATTTTAATAAATCTCCTTCCGTTGAATGATGTACGAAAAAGCTTTTTATTTAACCGGTAAGCGAGGGAACAATGTGTTTTCTTATGAAGACCGCGGGGAGGCGCCGCAACTTTTTATACCCGCCATTGTGGAAGGATCTTTGGAGGATATTCGGGAGGGTACAGAAGTTGTTTTTTCCGATCGGGATGAGTACGGGGTTTTGCAGAATTGTGTTGGACTTTTGCACTTTGTGAGGACTTCTTTTAATGGGATCCCCGTTATTGTTGTGGACAATCACAATCATGTTTTTTACTTTTGGCATGAGGCGCGGGCCCGTGGGTTTTTACGAGAGGGCGCGACACTGATTCATATTGATCAACACAAGGATGCGCGAGATCCCGGTGTGCCTTTTACGGGAGCAAGCCTTGAGGAAGTTTTTGCCTACACGAACGAAGTTTTGAATGTGGGCAATTATATTGTGCCGGCGCAGCGGGGTGGGCTTGTGGGGGAGGTGCAGTTTGTGACCAGCGAACAAGCGCTTGAGGATGAGTCCTTTTGTGCTCGAGATAACAAAATCCTCAATATCGATCTCGATTTTTTTGCGCCGGAAATGAATTACATCGATTTTCAAAAGGCCCGGCGCTTTATTTTGAAGCACGCCCAAAATGCTTCACTCATCACGGTGGCCACCAGTCCCTTTTTTATTGAGCAGAAGCGGGCACTAGAGATATTGACAACCCTATTAAGAGTTGTATAATTTCTTCTATGTCACACTCTTTAGAGTCCGGTGAGGCTCGAGTAGAAGAAGAACTTAGTCCTACGCGCTTAGATCCTGCCGCGTGGACTCGTGTGGCGGACGAGGTGAACTTAGCCTGTAAGGACTTGGTGCTTGATCCTTTTATTCCTTTAAATGTTCGTACAAGCCTTTCTGAATTGCAGGCGTCTTTGAGCATGATGATGCCGGGTGGAGACTTGAGCTTCGCCGACCAAGCAGTTTTTGAATTTTTGGCAGCCACTTTTCGGCCGGATCCGGTGGTGGTGAAAAGAAGATCTCGTCTTGATTTGGCACGACGCATCCATGATGTTCGAAACCTTACTATTGTACTTTTAAGCCTCTTGGAACGGCCAAATCCTACCGGTACAGATTTGGAGCATTCGCGGGTTATTGTCCAGAAAATTTTAAGTGTTTTGGACGGTCAAGAGGGGGCTCCCGCCGCACTCTTTATGCACTTTGAAGAATTGTCACAGATCTTTGATGACATGCATTTGCGGTACGGGGATCCCACGAAGATCCCTTTTTATTTCACGGGGAAGGAGATTCCGCTCAGCACCATGAACCTCAGCAGACTTCTCATCAACCTTATTGATAATGCTAAGAAGGCAGGAGCTACTGAGGTTCAGTTTAGCTTTGATGTTGAAGGGAACAGCCTTGTCATCCACCTGCTCGACAATGGACCCGGGTTTCCTGCCGAGCCTTTTGCCAGTAGGCCCAATGCAGCGACGGGGCATGGGTATGGCCTTGATGAGTGCAAGACGCTTTGTGAAAAGGCCGGAGGAAGCCTGAGCCGTGGGTCGCTTAGGGGAGAGTCCGGGTGGACAGCTGGGGCGGAGTGGACTATTCGGCTTCCTTTGAATGAGGCAAGAGACCCGCAGTGATCCAAAAAGGAGCCATGAAAAGGGGGAAGAGGAGACTGTTTACAAAAATGGCGTGGATGAAGAGGCCGCAGAGACCGGCCAGGAAGCCCGCGGCGAAGCCGGATTTTTTGTGAACCCAGGCTTGTTTGGCGAGGAGGAGATAGGCCGCCAGAAAAGGAATGAAGCCGAGGAGTCCGGTGGTGGCCAAAATGTTGAGTAGACTGGAATCGGAACCGCTGGCGGAGTGAATTTCAAGATCTTTGAGCGTTCCCAGTTCCAGAGCGGCGTGTTTGTATCGATTGTAGCCATGCCCAATCCAGGGCTCCTTCAAAAAGAGTTGCCAGGCCTCTCCCCAAGAATCATAACGAAGTCGGGCGGAGGCGTCGGGGAGAAAATAATCTTCCACAAAGGCGGACTCGATGCTTTCCACAAGGCTCAAAAATCGAGATTGAACGGGGGGTAAAAAACTTAGGGTCACAAGAAGAATGGCCATAAAAACAAAGAGCAATTTGATGGAGCGAAGCAGTCCAAAAACAAAAAGTCCCGCCATGAGCGCCAGGTAGGCGCTGCGAGAAAGGGTGAGTACAAGAGCCAGAAGCATCACGAGAGCCAGGGCGGCGAGCACGGCGCGGTGTTTTTTAGCATCCCAGGCCACCCCCACCACAATGGGGAGCATGAAAGCCAGGAAGCCGCCCACGAAGTTGGGGTCAAACCAAGTGGAGAGCAGGCGGTTTTGGTGTGGGTCCCAGCCCAAGAGCTCCATGGTGGTGAAATCCGGCATGATTTTGAGTTGGATGAAGCCCGCCACGCACAAAAGGAAAATGAAAAAGAGCAGGGCGAGGAGGGAGTGTTTTTTTTCAGCCGCACTTTGATTCCAAACGACCACGGAAAGTAAAAAGAAGGCCGCGAAACGGACCCCGTAAAAAGTGGATTCCAGCACTTCTTGCCCGGACATGTCGCCGGAATGAAGGAGCAGGGAAGCGAATCCAAAGAAGAGAAAGATAAGAACGGGGAGGGCCGTTTTGGGAAGGCGAATGGGGCGCTTTTGTATGGCTTGGATTGTGGTCCAGGTGAGAACAAACAGCGGGACGAAGAGGTCGATCCATAAAAACCCGTGGAAGCGACTCAGTTCACCCACCAAAGAGAGGAGGAGGGCAAGTCCAATGCCAATGGAACCGAAAGGGAAGGCTTTTTTAATCATTGGGGATATTGTACATTATACCAGGCCTTTTCAACTCGATTTTATGAAGCTGCTTGTCGCCACAAAAAATCCAGGAAAATTTGAGGAAATTCGAGAAATGTTGCTTCCACTTGGTGCCGAGCTTTTGTCTTTGGCGGAAGTGGGGATTAGTGACGATTTTTTTGAGGGCGGGGATGGCTTTGAAGAAAATGCACTTGGAAAGGCGAGGTTTTATTTTGAGAAATCCGGGATACCCGCCGTGGCCGACGACAGTGGTATTTTTGTGGAAGCGCTTGAAAGTGAGCTTGGGGTAAAGACGCGTCGATGGGGGGCGGGAGAACGAGCGAGTGATGAAGAGTGGCTCGAACAATTTTTAAAGCGAATGGAGTCGGAAGAAAATCGGAACGCCGAATTTGTGTGCGCGGCGGCTTATGCCGGGCCCGAAGGGGAGCGAGTTTTTGTGGGGGACACAAAGGGAACCCTTGCAATGGCACCACAAGTTCCGGTTCGCCAGGGGATACCGCTCTCTTCGATTTTTTACCCCGAAGGATACCGTAAAGTGTATGCGGAACTTTCTTTGGACGAAAAAAATGCGGTGAGTCACCGCGGAAAAGCCTTTAACAAACTGCTCTCATGCTTGAAGATGTTTTGAAAAGAATAGAGACCGAAAATGAGGCGCAAGACCAATGGATTGTTGGCCCTGCCACCGGGAAAATGCTGCACTGGTTGGTGCGCGTTTTGGAGCCGGAAGTGGTGCTTGAAATTGGTACTTCGGTTGGATACAGCGCCCTATGGATGGCCTCCGCTCTCGAGAAAAATCAAAGGGGGCAGCTGTGGACCATTGAGTCTCATGAGGAACGGTTCCACACGGCTCAAAGAAATATTGAAGCGGCGGGATTGGAGCACCGCATTTTGCAATTGAGGGGACATGCTCCGGAGATTTTTACGGAAAACCCCATCCTGCCAAAGCGCATCGACCTTGCTTTTTTTGATGCCACCAAGCAGGAGCACCAGTCTTATTTTGATGCTATTTTTCCACGCATCCCTTCAGGTGGCATGATTGTGGTGGACAATGTTCGGTCTCATCGTTTTGGAAAAATGCAGAGCTTTATTGAGGCCACGCACAAACATGCCGGACTCAAAGTGGTTGAGATTCCGGTGGGAGATGGGCTGCTTATTGCCCGCGTCGTTTAGGAAGAATGCTGTCTAAAATATTTGTACTGTTGTCGCTGGGCTCAGCGGAGTTGCCGGAGTTATTGGAGTCCTCACCGTCGTCGCTCACTCGCAATTGAATGGTGCTTTCTGAAGAGTATCCATACTGATCCACCGCTTTTGCGGTGATTTCCAAAACGCTGCCCGACCGGGAGGTGATGGGGATCACGATGATTCCGTCGTAAGGATATTCCAGAGAGGTGTAGCGAAGATCCTCGTTGACAAAATACTCTACGCGGTCGATGCCATTTCCCTCATCTAAAATTTCTACGGTGACATCGTGGAGTCGATCTTCTCTGGAAACAGAAGAGAGGCTTTGAGGGCTTGTGATGGCCAATTCAGGGACATTGGAGGCGGTCTCTGCGTTGTGAATATCGGAAGCGTATTCGGTGGGGGGCTGAGAATCTTCCTCCTGAGTTTTGGCCCAGGCATCAATATCGTCCTGCCAATTTCCCCAGGCCTCACGATGGATGCGATAACTTCGTTCTTCCACGGCATCTTCGGGGGAATATTCCGTGGCAAGCCGCTTTGTGATGGTTTCCACTTTAACGGTGACGAAGGCATCATCCACTTGGGTGGGAACCGCAAAGTCCGCAAAAATTTCTGTACCCACCATGTCGGGTGGAGTGCTTTCTCCCGCCAGTTTTCCGCTCGCCTTGCTCACCGCTATTTCACGAATTCCACTGGGGCGTTGCCATTCCGTGGGCTCCAGACGATTCAAAACTTTGCCCATGTAACTTTTCCAAATGGGGGCAATGGTGCTGTAGGACTCTCCATTGGAATTGAGGGCGCTTCCGTCGGCATTCCCGGCCCACCCAATGGTGACGAGCGTTGGGGTGTACGCGGCGATCCAGTTGTTGTTGGGCAGATTAGTGTTGGGTACATTGGAGGTCCCTGTTTTTGCCGCATTGTCGATGGCGGGGAGGTAAATGTTGGCGCCCAAGCCCGCGCTTGAGTCTGAGAGAATATCATTGATGATGTAGGCCACCTGGGGGTCCACGACTTTGGTTTTTTCTACTTTAGCTTCGTCCCATTGGTCCAGCACTTTTCCATCCGTGGTTTCTATTTTTAAGATGGAGCTCAGTTCGGTGTGGGTGCCATTGTTTGCAAAAACACTGTACGCCTCCGCCATTTCCAGCGGCGTTACTTCCGCAGTTCCCAGTGCCAAACTTGGGCCGGAGGGATATTCCGGATCGTAAACCAGACTGTCGAGGCCGAATTTTTTAGCATATTCTTTGATGGCCTTCTCCTCTCCCGCAAGGAAGTAGGCTTTGATGGCGGGGATATTTCTGGATTGGCCGAGGGCGTAACGCATGGTCATTGGACCTTTGAAACCACCATCAAAGTTATTAGGACTCCAGTTTCCAAAATTAGTTTTGACATCATAAAATACGGTGGCGGCCGTGTATTGGTTGAGCAGAGCCAGCGAGTACACGAAGGGCTTGAAGGAAGACCCCGGTTGACGAGCGCTGGTGACCATGTTCACTTGGCCATCTATTTCGGAATTTGTGAAGTCCACGGAGCCCACCATGGCAAGAATTTGTCCGGTTTGAGGTTGCACCGAGACCAGTGCGGCGTTGCTCGCTCCATAAGTGTCCAGCAGCGTGTCTTTGCGTTCTTCGATGGCTTCTTCCGCAGCTTTTTGGAAGTCGGGATCGAGCGTGGTGTAGACGCGTAAACCTCCTTGTTCCACCACATCCGCCCCATAGGTCTCTTCCAATTCTTGTTTCACCCACAGCACAAAGTGCTCGGCGGTATCGAGTTCGTTGTAATTTTTGAACTCAATACTTGCGATTTCTACCAGTGCGGCGTCGGCTTCTGACTGCGCAATCATGTCCAGTTCCACCATTCTTTCCAGCACCAAGTCCGATCGGCCTCTTATATAAAAGGTGCTTCCGTCCGGCATGGTGAACGCCGTCCCCAAAAGACCTCGAGTGAATTCGTCCAAGCCCAAGTCCTCTTCACTCTTAATGACTCGTCCGTTCAAACTTTCTTCCGTGAGCTCAAAGGCCAAGACGGAATATTTGTAGTTTCCATAAGGGGAGTAACGCGTGGGCTTGTTCGGGATTCCCGCCAAAATAGCGGACTCTCCTAAAGTGAGTTCACTGGCATCTTTTTCAAAATAGCGCTTGGAAGCAAGTTCAATTCCGTAGGCGTTGTTTCCGTATGGAATTTCATTGAGATACATCAAAAGGATCTCATTTTTGCTGAATTTTACTTCCATCACCAAGGCGATGAGAATTTCACGGTATTTACGAATGTAGCTGTGCTCCAAATTGAGCATGGCGTTTCTTGCCAACTGTTGAGTGATGGTGGAACCTCCTCTTGGGGTGCCTATGCCAAATTGTGAAAGAACTGCTTTGAAAAGAGCGGGGACATCAATCCCAATGTGTTTGTAAAATTTATCGTCTTCAATGGCCAGTGTGGCATCGATCAAGTAAGGAGAAATCTCTTCAAGAGTTTTGAGGGACTCACGGTTTTCTTCACCGTGAATGGTGTAGAGGAGATTCCCCTCGCGATCCATGATTTGAGTGGAATCTTTAGCCTGTGCTTCACTAGGATTGAAGCTGATGAGGAGCCAAAAGGCGTAGACGAAGGTTAAAAAAGCGATGGACAGTCCTCCTCCGAGTATTCCAATCAACACAAAACGGAGACCGCGTTCTTTTTTAGACATGTGCGGGCGGGGTTTTAGCTTTTCCCAGCCGTCTCGAATGTGTTTTTTAGTCCAGGTTTTCATAGACGCCCACGGATTATACCACCGGACCTCTCGATAGCAAGGAAGGCGGAGCCGTGAATTTTTTGGAACTCCTCTTCGGTCAGAGTCCTTTCGGGGTGGCGGAGGACAATCGTATAAGAAAGTGATTTTTTGTCTTCCGGGATATTCTTGCCTTCGTAGGAGTCAAAAAGCTCGACGGACTCTATTATTTTAGCTTCATCTCCTGAGCGAATAGCCCTCTCCAGCTCTGAGGATTTTGTTTTTTTATCAACCAGTACGGAGATATCAAAGCTCATGGATGGGAATTTGGGCAGCGGCTTGAACCGTTTTTCTTCGCGGCCGTTTTGGACCAGAGCGCTGAAATTCAGTTCGAAGGCGCCACTGTTTGTAGTCAAGTCATAGGCCTTGAGCACCCCCGGATGCACCGTGAAGAGGTGCCCAACGGTTTTGCCTCGCACGGTGATGTCCATGCATTTCTTGGGGTGCGCATAGGCCAGTGGTTTTTTGGATTCGTGCAGCTGGAAGGAAGTGACTCCAAACGCTTTTAAGTAGTTTTCCAAGGCCCCTTTGATGACGAAAAAAGGTTCGCCGGGCTCCGCCACCATGGCGGCCAAGTGTTTTTCTTCCCGAGGCATGTAGTCGCCGACTTCCTCGTAGGTGTGGCCAAGTTCAAAGATTCGCACCTTTTCAAAATTGCGTTGGTTCGTGGCGATATTGTCCAGCATTTTGGGGATGAGCGAGCGGCGCATGTGAGTTTGATCTTCGGAGAGGTAATTCAAAACCTTAAGGTGCCCCTCTTCCTGAAGTCCGCAGTTTTCCAAATGATTCTTGCTGTAGAAAGAATAATTCACCACCTCGGTGAAGCCCAGCCCAAGTGCAAAAATATTACGGGTGGCGTGTTTGTAAAACCGCTCCGGATTTTCGAGAGGGAGCTGCATGGGCTTGTGTGGGAGAACGGCGGGGATATTGTCGTAGCCATAGATGCGCGCCACTTCTTCCACAAGATCTTCTTCAATGCTCACATCTCCCGTTGCGCGATGCGCCGGCACGGTGACTTTTAGATTTTTTCCCATGAGTGCCACTTCAAACTCGAGAGACTTTAAAATGCTCACCATCTCTTTGGTCGGGATTTTTACACCGATCTTACTATTCACCGATTCCGGACTCACCGTGACCACAATTTTCTTAGGCTTCCAAGTGCCTTCTGTTACGATTGGACCGGCCAGTTTTGCCGATGGGCAAAGCTCTTGCAACAAGTTTATGGCGCGGTTTATGGCCACTTCTGTCATACCGGGGTCCAGGCCTTTTTCAAATCGTTGGGAGGCGTCGGTGCGTAGGGCGTGCCGTGCGGAACTTTTGCGGACCACCACGGGGTTGAAGGCGGCGGATTCCAAAATGATTTCGGTCGTCGCATCACTGATCCCGGATTTTAGTCCACCCTGAACTCCCGCCAAGCCCAGCGCTTCGCCAGACTTATTGCAGACCAGTGGATCTTCCTCATGTAGTTTTTTCTCAGTTTCATCCAGGGTCACTAATTTCTCACCTTTTTTTGCAGTGCGCACGATGAAGCCATCATCGCCCACCACTTTGCGGTCGTAGGCGTGCATGGGTTGGCCAAGTTCCAGCATCACAAAGTTGGTGACATCCACTATGTTGTTGTGGGGATTCATTCCGGCTGCTCGTAGGCGGGCTTTCATCCACTCGGGTGACTCTTCAATCTTAATTCCGGTCATAATGGCCGCTGAAAACCGCGGACACAGGGTAGAGTTTTCAATTTTAATGGAGACTTTTTCTTTGCCGCTTGCAGGCTTTATTTTCAAGAAAGGGTCGAGTTTTTTAAGCGGTTTTCCAAAGATGGCGCCGAACTCTCGTGCAAAACCATAATGACTCCATAAATCCGGACGATGGGTGAGGGACTTGTTGTCCACTTCCAGGAGTGTGTCGTTTCGATTCAAGGCTTCCGCCAGAGGCGTGCCCACCTTGGCTTTGGTGGCTGTGAGGTCGTGAATGCGCACTTCCTTGGTCTCTGCCGTGTTGTCTGGCGCGAGGCCGATTTCTTCGCCTGCACAAATCATTCCATAACTGCTTTCGCCGCGAATTTTTGCTTCGGTGAGCTCCGCAGGTTCTCCTTCACCATGCCAACGGACCCAAGCCCCCGGTTTCGCCACGGCCACCAGCATTCCTTCAAATAAATTTTGCCCGCCACACACAATTTGTTCGGTTCGGTCGCCGATATCTACTTGAGCCAAATTCAAACGATCAGCCCCCGGATGTTTTTTTACGGAAAGCACTTTCCCAATCACCATGTTTTCATAATTCTTGGCCTCGTCAATCACGCCTTCCACTTCCGCCGTGTGTACGGTGAGTTCCCAGCCAAACTCTTTGCCGCTCAGCTTGGGCAAGTCCACAAATTCCCGAATCCAATTGAGTGAAATGTTCATTAAAACTGTTTGTTAAAACGCAGATCGCCGCTTTGCAAATGGCGAATGTCGTCGATGCCGTAACGCATCATTACGAGGCGGGTGAGGCCAAAGCCAAAGGCCCAACCCTGGTATTTTTTGCTGTCCACGCCGCCGGCTTTGAGTACATTGGGGTGTACCATTCCACAGCCCATGAACTCAATCCAACCTGTTCTTTTGCACACACGGCAGCCTTTTCCGTCACAAAACACGCAGGACATGTCCAACTCAATTCCGGGCTCCACAAAAGGAAAGTACCCCGGGCGGAACCGAACTTTCATATCTTTTTTAAAGAGGCGACTCAAGAAGTCTCGCATCACGGCCTTGAGACTTGCAATGGAAACATCGGTATCAATCAGAAGTCCCTCCACTTGGTCAAAAGTGTGCTCGTGGGAAGCGTCTGTGGCTTCGTTGCGGAACACGCGACCCGGCACGATGATTCGCAGCGGAGCGCCGTATTTACGCATGGCACGGATTTGATTGGGCGATGTTTGCGTTCGCAGCACCAGCTTTCCTTCTTCATGATCGGTATCTTTGTCCAAAAAGAAAGTATCCTGCATATCGCGCGCGGGGTGATGCGCGGGCACATTGAGCCCCTCAAAATTATAAAATTCACTTTCGATTTCAGGTCCATCCACCACGGTGAATCCCATTTGCTGAAAAATCCGTTCCACCTCTTCTTGCGTCTGGGGAACGGGATGCACGGAGCCCATGGCGAACTTTTCTCCCGGCAAACTGAGATCTATCCAGTCGCTTTCCAGCGCTTTGTCGATTTGCTTTCGCTCAAGAACGCGAGCGGCTTGCTTGAACTCCGCTTCCAACACCACTTTAAGCTCGTTGATGGCCTTTCCGGTTTTCTGTTTCTCTTCAATAGAAAGATCCTTCACTCCTTTAAGAAGCTCCGTGAGCTCACCATTTTTACCCAAAACTTTCCGCTCCACTTCTTTGAGCTGTTCGAGAGTTTCGGCGGATTGGAGGTCTTTTAAAGCCTCGGTACGAAGAGATTTAAGCTTTTCTTGCATGCGCGTAGTTTAGCAAGGAGTGCCGTGACTGGCTAGAGGTGAACTACTTGTAGTCTTTTAGGAGCATGATGTTGCCGAAAGATTTCGCCTGATTGTAGTATTTTAGATCTGCCGTTAGAAAAATAGCCCCGTATTCCATTGCAAGAGAGTGGTAAGAGGCGTCATAGAAAGAAACTTTGGGATATTTTTTCATTATTTTAAAGGCTAGGAAGTTTGAGCCTAGTGTGAGAAATAACTGCTTGAACCTGTATAAACTAAAGGCACTAAACAAGTGAGTCGCCTCCGATACGGAGTACTTTCTCCCGAGGTGACTGCTCACTTCCCAAAATGCAAAAGCAGGCAGCAGAATTTCTATGTGCCTTTTCTTGAAATCCTCTTCGAACTTCTGGGCTTGCTCCAAATCCTCGATTTCTTTGCCAAACCATTTGATTAGCACCGAAGCATCAGCAACATATTTAGAGCAGATCTTTTCTTGCTTCATGTATGGATTTTAATAATTCTTCATCAGTCATTTTTTTGTGACGGTGAGTTTTTTTGAATGTATCAATAAGCTCAAAAGCTTTTTCTCTGCTCAGGTCGATCATTTTTTCTTCCAAAAGAGTATTTACAAGACTACTCCTGTCACCTGAGGGCACGAGTGCCTCTAATTGCTCCAGAACACTTACATCGAGCATGAAGTTTACGCGTTTTCTTTGAGCTACTGCGGTGGGCATATGGTTTGGTGTAAGTTTATTACACACTCATTATACACACGATTTTGATGGCGATCAAGGGCCACCCCTCGCCTTTCATGCCAAGCCTATTGACAGCCTGGCTACTCGTTGATACGATATAGCAGTGGAAAATCTTACCGAAATGTTGAAAGGTGCTCTCGAAGGCTGTGTGCTTGAAATCATCAGCCGCGGTGAAACCTATGGATATGAAATTGCTTCGTCGCTTCGTCAGCTCGGTTTCACGGATGTTGTAGAAGGTACGATTTATACCATTCTTCTGAGGCTCGAAAAAAATGGTCTCGTAAACATCGAAAAAAGGCCGTCCACCATTGGCCCATCACGCAAGTTCTACACGCTCAACGCAGCTGGCCGTAAGGAATTGGAAAGCTTCTGGATAAAATGGGATTTCGTTTCGTCAAAGATTTATAAACTTAAAAAAACTTAATATGTTAGATTTTTTCAGAAAAATAATCGGCGATAAGAAAGAATATAGATCGATGATGGCGCGGGTCAAAGCTATGCCCAAGGATTATCAATTTGTGTTCAAAAAGATCCAGAATTATATGTTTAGTCGTGCGGGAGGTGATGGCATGGATATGTTGAAGGTTCAATACGAATTGATTGACCTGTTTGAATCCGGCGTTGCGGACGGCAGGCGCGTGCTGGAAATCACGGGTGAGGATGTGGCTGGTTTCTGCGACGAGCTTTTACGAAACACCAAAACCTGGACCGCAGCATCTCACGAGGCCTTGAATAGAGATGTGTTGAAAATGCTCGGGGGTCAGGGCAAAAAATGATGAGCAGTTAAATGCCTTGCAGTATTGATATTTCTTACAGTCATAGACTTATAGAGTTTATTGCTAATGATTTTGGCCAACTGACTTTTGTAAACATCTTCTCTTTTAAGGTTCCAATAGATAGCGCCTTTGATATAACGAACATCAATGAACTCTTTTTTGACAGGCAGTTCATCAATAACTTTTATCGAATCTATTTCCGGGAACAAGTACGCAACGTCGGTTCTTTGTTCTGAATCATTCACCCAGTTCTCAGGTATGGCCTCTGCAATCTTTTTCATTTCTTTTTCTGTCTTAACAATAGTGGGGATCTCAAAACCGAAATAGTTTTTCAAACCGATATTGATTTTTTCAGTAGCGTTTTTCAGCCCATCTTCTGACTCAAAAATAACATTCCCTGAATTGATATAGGTAGAAACATTAGTGTATCCAAAAGATTCAAAAAGGCTCTTTAGCTTCTTCATTTCAACCTTTCGATTTCCTCCAACATTTATTCCCCTGAGCAGTGCAATATATCTCATAATTAGTTTATTCCTTACAGTCCAAACTTCTTTTGAATTATCTCTGCTACTTGCTTGGCACTCAAGTTGTTGTTATCGATTTTTAAATAGTTCTTTCTATGAAATTCATTCTTTTTTGTATTAAAACGATAATCCCTTTCATGCTCGAGCAGGATTCTTTCAGAACTTTCAATATCTCGTTTGGTGGGTTTGTGCTCTAACCGTTCTGCTGTTTTATTTCGTCGAAGCCTTTCTTTGAGATCTGCTTCAAGTTCCACATAATATATTTTTGCCCCGACATCCTTGAAAATTTTTACTATTTTATCAACATACTTTTCTTCCGACTTAAGATCAAAAGCCCATACGAATGTAAAAATGAGGCCTTTTAAATTGCTCTTTGCCACTTCTTTAAAAATTGATCTACGAAACAAACCCACCAAACGATTGTGAGCCTGTGTTCCGAAATCAAAAAAGGGGATTACCAATTCGATCGTCATGTGATTATGAAATAACTTAAGTCCGGTAAGCTTTTCTAATTCTCTGCCCACACTCATTTTTCCGACAGCTGGTGGACCGAATAAAAGAATGAATTTCATAGCTTTAAAAAAATCATAATTGCAATGCCATTTCCGCTAACGGTTGTGAATAACTGAAGTTTGCTAATGGTAAAATAGGCCGAAGGTGAACCATTAGCAACTTTGAGCGAACGAAGTGAGCCGGTTATTCACTGTTCTGTGATGAAGAAAAAAGCCCAAAATGCACTTATCTTTCTAAATTTTCTTTTCCTTGATCCCAAATTAGAACCCATTGACTGCGTGAACTTTTTATTTGTTGAGTTATTCGAGGAGGCAAACTGGAAAAGTCTATGCCAGCTTCAGATCGGCTAGCAACACTACGTGGATCTGTAAACTGGTCTGGATCGAACCATTTACGGACATTGCCTACTATTACTTGTAATTTGCCACTACGTGGGTCTTCGTCAACAATATCACCCATTGGGGTTTCGCCACCGATGACCTCTACCGTATCTCTAGCTTTTGGTACTTGATTTCGCATATTAAGTAAGATAAGGTTAATTGTTTGTATTTTAGCATAAATTTGCATTAATGGCAAATTGAGTGTAGGATAGGTGAACTTGGGGGGCTACGAAATAGAAACGAGTTAACAAAAACCCCGCGGTTTGGGTGAGTACTAATGCCCCCCACTTTCTAAGAATTTTTCTTCCAAGCCCCTCAGCTCCTCATCCGCCCTTTCTTGGTCCTCAAGCGTCCATGGTCTAATCACGGTGTTTCCATTTTCGTCCCATTCGAATGTCCATTCTCGTTGTCCGGCCGCTAGATCTGGAAGAGTTTCTCGGTCCATCGTGAGATAGACCAGCGATTCGGGGTAAAATGGACGGATTAAAGCTACAGCAATCTGTCCTTCGGGTGGAGTTAAGAGCGTCTCAGTGAAGCGTATGACCTCCGCGGAGTTTTCTTCTGGGCTGTGCAGGTATGCTTCTAGCCAAGCACGAACGCTATCTCGCGATTCGTCGTCCAGCAACATTAAGAAGTCTGATGGGCCTAATATTACCCCTTTGGTTAGAGTACTGCCGCGCTCTGGATTCAAGTTTAGGACCACAGGTATCTCAGTAGTTCCAATTATAGTGGGCGGCATCGGATGCTGGTTAAATTATGGTTCGTGAGTTTAGCTGGTGTGAGAAAAAACTACAAGAAAACCCCTCCGAAGAGGGGTTTTGAATCACAAAGTGAGAGTCGAGTGACTATCGAACGGCGTCCTTGAGGGATTTTCCAGCCTTGAAAGCAGGAAGAACCATTGCTGGGATCTTGATTTTTTGGCTTGGGTTGCGAGGGTTAACACCTGTGCGAGAAGCGCGCTTTGAAACTCGGAAAGTTCCGAATCCGGTCAGCGTAACGCTTTGTCCTTTGGAAAGGCTCTTGGTTACAGCTTCGAGAACAGACTCAAGAGCTTGAGTGGCTGCCTTCTTTGTGATGCCTGCACTTTGTGCGGCAATGTTGATAAGATCACCTTTTGTCATGGCGGTGGAGTTAGAGATAAATCACGGCTTATTATAAAGCTCAAACGCGTTAAGACAAGCAAAAAGAAATCTTCTTTATTTGACAAAGATGCGGCTTCATCCCTATGGTATGCCCGCATGCCAGCAAAAAATTTAGTCATTGTAGAATCGCCTGGAAAGATCAAAACGATCTCCAAATATTTGGGGTCCGATTATCTAGTTATGGCTTCTATGGGCCATGTTCGCGATCTTCCCAAGACTAAAATGGGGATTGATACCGAGCACAATTTTGAGCCCAAGTACATTATTCCCAAAGAGAAGCAAAAAGTCATCAGTGGGCTGAAGGCCAAAATAAAGAAAGACACCACCGTTTACATCGCGACTGACGAGGACCGCGAAGGGGAGGCGATTGGATGGCATTTGGTGGAGGCGCTGGAACTCACGAAGCAAAAAGACTTGAAACGCATTGTGTTCCATGAAATCACCAAACCCGCGATTTTGGAGGCGATTGCAAATCCACGAAGCATCGACAAACATTTGGTGGACGCGCAGCAGGCGCGCCGCATTTTGGACCGTTTGGTGGGATATGAACTCTCGCCGCTTTTGTGGAAAAAAATCAAATACGGACTTAGTGCCGGACGCGTGCAAAGTGTGGCGGTGCGATTGGTGGCGGATCGTGAACGAGAAATCATGGCCTTTAAGCCGGAAGAATATTGGAGCCTTACCGCGGAGATGACTCCTGAAAAGAGTAAGGATGTCTTTACCGCCAAGCTCACAAAATTCAAAGGGGAGGCTTTAAAAGTTACGAACGAAAAGCAATCCACAGACATTTTAAAGGATCTCGACGGGGCGGCGTACGAAGTCACCAGCGTGGAGAAAAAGGAAAGCAATCGTAATCCGGCTCCGCCCTTCACCACTTCCACTTTGCAACAGGAAGCAGCGCGAAAACTCGGCTTTTCCGTGAAGAAAACCATGATGGTGGCGCAACGATTGTATGAAGGTGTGGAACTGGACACGGGGCATGAAGGTCTCATTAGCTACATGCGTACCGACAGCGTGAATATTTCACAAATTGCACTCAAGCAAGCTCAGGAAGTTATTGCTAAAGAATTTGGAAAAGAATATGGGCTCAAAGAACCACGGCTTTATAAAGGTAAAAAGGGTGCACAGGAAGCGCACGAGGCCATTCGACCTTCGGACCTTTCACGGACGCCGGATTCCATCAAAAAGTATCTGGAAAAAGATGAACTGCGACTCTATGAACTCATTTGGAAACGAACGCTGGCGTGCCAAATGGCGCCGGCTATTTTGGATCAAGTGGGCGTGGACATTGAGGCGAACGGATATACTTTTCGAGCCACCGGACAGACCGTTCGTTTTGCAGGATTCATGCAGGTGTATTTGGAGGGCATGGACGATGAGGATGAGGAAGAAGAGGGCATTTTGCCCGAACTCACCGAAGGCGAGCACCCCAAACTCAAAAAACTTTTGCCCGAGCAGCATTTTACCAAGCCACCCGCACGGTACACGGAAGCGAGCTTGGTTAAAAAGTTGGAAGCGGAAGGCATTGGACGACCATCTACTTACGCGCCCACCATTTCAACGGTGCTCACGCGAGGGTACATAGAAAAGGATGCGAAGCAGCTCAAGCCCACAGACATTGGATTTTTGGTGAATGACTTTTTGGTGGAACACTTTCCAAAAGTGCTCGATTACCAGTTTACGGCGCGAATGGAAGAAATGCTTGATGAGGTGGAGGACGGAAAAGAGCAATGGCAGGAGGAAATCCGCGAATTTTATGAGCCTTTCCACAAATTGGTGGAGGATAAAATGGAGAACATTAAAAAGGAAGATGTAATCACCGAAAAGACGGATGAAATTTGCGACCAATGTGGCAAACCGATGATGATTAAATTTGGGCGCTATGGGAAATTCTTGTCTTGTACCAACTTCCCCGCATGTAAAAATGCCAAGCCGCTGGATGAGGCGACTGGAGGGGTGGACGAGGTGAAGGAAAAGGAAATGGAGGATTTGCAGAAAAAACTGGGAGGCAAAAAGTGTCCCAAGTGCGGCAAGCCCATGGAGGTGAAGACCGGGCGCTTTGGTTCGTACTTGGCGTGTACGGATTATCCTGCTTGTAAGACCAGCGAAACTATTTTGAAAACCATTGGAATTAAGTGTCCGGAATGTGGAAAGGGGGATTTGGTGGAGAGGCACACTCGCAAGGGAGGCAAACCTTTTTACGGTTGCAATAAATACCCCAAATGTAAGTTCGCGGTTTGGGAAAAGCCTAGCTCAAGCGAGCACGCGGCTGAATTGAAAGCGGCGCAGGGGAAAAAGAAAAAGGAGAAAGAAGAGGAGTAGGGAAAGGCCTTGGAAAGGGACCTGTGGTTTGCTAAAGTGGAGCCACTCTACACCTCGTCTATGAAAAAACTGTTCCATGTCTTGCTTGTTGCTTTGTTGGTGAGCCCTATTTTGGTAAATCAGGCGCAAAGCTTACTTTCATTTGATGACAATCCGGGTGATGGTTTTGCCGTGGGGGATGAGTGTGGATTTATTTATGGAGCCGCCACGCCCGCTTCCGGCTATGGAACCCTTTCTTTTGACGAAGTTTCCAATATGGATCAAGGATGTGTGGAGCAGAGTGGATATTTTTATTCTGGTAGCGGTAGAGAATCTTTGGCGTATTACTATCCTGCGGATCCTGAGACCGACCCCAATTCGTATACGCTTGATTTTGATTACGACGCCAACACCTCCGTTTTTGTGGACCCGGTCACGGGGCTTTGGAGCGGCAAGGCAAAGTTGCTCAGCTCGACGGCGACAATTCCTTTTGCACAAAGTGGAATTGAATTTGAGTGGAACTGTACGCCCGTGAACCCCAGTGCACTCTGCAATGAGGACCCTGCAAACTATTTCGTCCGCACGAATCTTACGACGGGAGAAGTTGGAGGATACGCCTGGAGCCCTTACCTTAAGAAATTTATTTCTTTCCATGGATTTCAACAGGAACTGGCTCCGCAGAACATCGAAACTTATGTGAGCATTTATGCAAATGACAGTGCTTGGGATGCCGATAGCGTGGCTTATGAGAATGCTCCTCTTGCGGATGGAGCGGAATTTTGGCGCGTACAAGTGCAGTTTTGGGACAGCACGCGAGTGGAATTCATAGATCCTTATGAGCTCACTTCCATTGGAATGGAAGTGGTGGAGACCGATGACTCCAGAGTGTACCTCAATCAGGTGGAGAACACCGGGGATGCCATTGTGGAAAGCCATAGCAATACTTATCCCTATGATTGTTCTTCGGCTTTTGATGCGATGGCTTCCACAGTGTGCACCATTCAAGAGGCTGGTGACGATGGGCTTATGAACACTGAGGACGATTCTTGGAGCTTCAATACTTTTATTTACTCCTCTTCGCCCACCTCCAATATGCTTGGGCTCAATGACGATACGGATGCGGCGATTGAATATTATTCCGATCGTGATGGATGCCGATGGATTTACCCGGACCAGGAAGAGGGAGAAGAAACTCTTGTTAGCCCAGGCGTTGCTGACTGTCCGGATGGATCCGGAGACACGAGTCTCAGTAAGGCGGATGTTTTTCAGAATCGACAAGTGGACCGGAATCAATATATTATTGATCACTTGGCCTTGGACCTTGAATTTAGGGCTGACCGAGAAGTGGTGCTTGGAACGAGCGATTCTTTGGTGCAGGTGGATGAGAACACCTGGCATTACTTCCCCGGCACCGATTTGGGAACACTTTCTTATCGCCCGAGATTCTTGCTCAACGAATTTGTGATGGTTTCGGATGGGGTGGAGTACAGCAGTCTTTTTAATGAAAATGAGGATGCAGAAATGCAGTTGCGGACGAGGGCCACCGTTTCTGATACCTCAGCGGCGTACCAAGCTCAGTGGGGGGCGGGCAGCGAACAGCCCACTTATTTTGTGAACTATCAAATGGATGTGAACTCGGATCCGGCTGAATTTGTGGCTGGGGATTTGAGGCTTTTGATTGATGTGGACGCTCCGGGTTCTGCTGATGCCGACAATGCGGATGAGACTCGTCGAATGGACACCCTGACGCCACCAAATTCCGCCTACACCAATTACTTTAGATCTTATGTCCTTGAGTACGGGCAGTCGGATGCGGCTTGTGCGTTAACCATGATTCGTTGTGTTGTGGCACCTCGGAATACCGTGGACGACCCCACGGCTGAACAGTGGGTGTGTGACACGGCGGCGCAGCGAGGAAACGGAGCAGATTCCTGTTACTACACGGATTACTTGCCTCACATCGACAGGCATGCGGATCCCGAAAGCATGTTGGTGATTGGTGCCATCAATGCATCTATTGATGCCAACGCGGTGCTTGAAGAAATGTCCGGCGGGGATGGGATTTCTGTTTTGGGAAACACGGAAACCATTGATTTGCGGAATCAAATGTATGCGCAAGTGGCGCGATATATTTTGGGTCAAAGCGCCAGCTCGGGAAGTTTTGATACCAGTGGCCGGGCTTCGGGCGGGCTCAAGCAGCTCATGGGTGGACGGTTGGTTTATGCCGAGGGAGATGTGAGCATTAATGGTTTTGACGGAAACCCCAAAACTTTGGTGGTGATTGGAGGCGATGTGTTCATCAATTCAGATATTGTGGATGGAAGAATGGGGATTATTGCTTTTAAAAAGGATGGAGTGGGGGGCAACGCCTACATTCGTAATGATGTGACGGACTTGAACGCCAATATCTTTTTGGATGGAAGCCTCTTCAGCAGCACCGGTACGGCTCCCGTGGGGCAAGTGTATCCCTCTTGGGATAGCGATGAAGAACGATTGGAGGCCTTGATGCATCAGCTCTATTTGAGAGGATCTTTGGTCTCGCTCAACACGGTGAACGGAAGCATTGCGACTGGGGTGCTTGGTGGAGTGGACGCTATTGAGTACTACACGCTTGGAGACGGCACGACCACGGAGACTTATGACATTGCGCGAGAATATGACCTCAATTTGCTCCGTCAATTCCGCCGTTGTCACCCGGTGGTGGATGGAGTTTTGGATACCGGTGAATGGCTTGAGTGTGAAGAAGGCGAACAGCTCTCCAATTACGCGGCGGAGCATGGAGGGGAAGTGGTCTACAACTCCTTTATTTTAGAATACGAACCGGCGGATCAGTTGCCGGTGTTTCAGGTTGGAGCGGGCCTTTTTGATTGATACAGCGGTGCGGTAGAGCCTAGAACAAAAACATTCCGTAAAACGACAGCAGGGCGATAATGAGCACTGCGCTGGATATCACAAAAAAGATGGTGAGGTAAACGGTTCGTTGGCTTAAAAAGCGGAATCGGGCCGCGTGTTTGATGGTGAGGCTGGAATAAAAGAGATAAACCAGAATGAAAATGGCGATGGCAATTCCGACAAGAAGCTGAGGCATAATGTGATTATTTAAATTGTTTTGCCCACCAGAGGTCGATTTCCGGGTATTTTTCGAGCTCTTCCAACATGATTTGGATGATTTCTTTGAGGTGTTCCGGGGTGGGGGCCTCAAAGCGTAAAGTGAGGTTTGGCGAAGTATTGCTGCAACGCACGGCGCCCCAAGAATGGGCATCGAAGTTCACGCGAATACCATCGATGGTGATGGAAGGATATTTGGCACCGAGGTTTTTGGCAATTTCTTCGACGATGGCGAATTTTTTATCGTCAGGGCAGGGAGATTTGAACTCCGGAGTGGAGGCGGTTTGCGGGACTTCTGTAAATAGTGAAGAGAAAGAATTTGGGCTGCGGGAAAGGATTTCCAGGAGGCGCGCCGCTCCAAGAAAGGCGTCGTCGAAACCATAATAGTTCTCAGCAAAAAACAAGTGTCCGCTGATCTCGCCGCCGAGCGGCGCGCCCTCTTCCAACATTGTTTTTTCAATAAAAGAATGTCCGGTTTTAGCCATCACCGGGATGCCTCCGTGGGCTTTGATGTCGTCGATGAGCACTTGGGAAACTTTGACATCAAACACAACTTTTGAGCCCGGTTTGCGAGAAAGCAGGTCTCTGGCAACCTGTAAAAGCAAGAGGTCCGCTTGGTAGTGCTTTCCGGTTTCGTCCACCACGCCCACACGGTCTCCATCTCCATCAAAACCCAAGCCCAAATCCGCATGCTCCGCCTTCACGGCAGCGATTAAATCTTGCATGTTTTCCACTTCTTCCGGGTTTGCCTCGTGATTGGGAAAGTTTCCGTCCGGTTCCGTGAAGAGTGGAATCACCGTACAGCCCAAGCTTTCGAAAAACTGTTTTACAAAAGGCCCCGTGGCTCCGTTTCCGCTGTCCACCACCACTTTGAGTGGTCGTTCGATCTTTACAATGGATTGCAGCTTTTCCAGGTAAGCGGGGAAGGCATCGAGCGTTTTGAGCTCCCCTTGGCCGACTTCAAAATCTTCCGCTTGGATCAGTTTGAGCACTTCCTGCAACTCGTCTCCACAAATGGAATGGGCGTTTTTACCCACCAGCTTTACTCCGTTGTATTCTTTGGGATTGTGACTTGCGGTGATGCTGGCCCCTCCGTCAAAGCCAAAATGGCAGACGCTGAAATAAAGGAGGGGAGTGAAGACCATGCCCAAAACCGTGACGGTGCATCCTGTACTGAGCACCCCATCAATAAAGGCATTCGCCAGCTCCGGGTTGCTGATGCGGCAGTCGTAACCCACGGCTAAATTTGTCCCAAAATGGCGCTTAAAATAAGTGCCGGAGGCCTTTCCTATCAGCCGGATGGTTTCCGGGGTGAGGTCGGGTGGATTTTCGCTCACAGGTTTGTGTGCAAATCCGCGGATGTCGTAAGCCCGAAAAATGAGAGGATTCACCATGGACACATCTTAGCTCAAGATCTGGTAAAAAAACCACAAAAATGGTAAAATAGTAGGATTAACATGCGCGAATGACTGCTTTAGACCAATTGCCGGAATCTCCTCGAGAGAGCACCAACCCCTTGGTGGGAGAGGTGCTCCCGGAGGATATTAAAGAAGGCGGAGTCCGGGCTGTCGATTTGAAACTGGCTGATGTGGATGCTCGAATGCGTGATCAGCAAGCGGATCCTGCGGTCGCGATCGCTGAAACGGAAACGGCCGAAACTCCTCCGGAAGAAGAAGCTCCGCAAGAAGAACCCGGCTTTTTGACCAGTCTTTCCACTTATTTTGAGCAGGCTAAAACGGGCGGTAAGGGTACTTTTATGGCCGCTCTTTCCACGCTCGGTTTCGCCCTCAGTTCCGGTAAAACCAAAATTTGGGATTGGGTGAAGGGGGTTTTTGGTGGGGAAGAGGAGGAAGCCGAGGTAGAAGCACCTGCGGTGGCAGAAGCACCTGAAGAAATTCCTGAAAACTCTTTTTTGGAAGACCTTCAAAATCTGCTTCAAGAATTTGGCATCACCGATAGTGGTGATGAAAAAAAGAACTTTTTCTTGGTGGCCGTGGAGTTTGGGAAGGAGATTGAGAAAGAATTTGGAATCCCGTATCAAGTGGTGGTTGCGCAAGCCTGTTTGGAATCTGGTTTTGGGAAAAGTGGGCTGAGCCGCAAGGGCTTCAACTGTTTTGGGTATAAAGCGGGCAAGCATTACTCCGGCTCTTTTGTCACTATGGAAGCTACGGAGATCAAAGATGGAGCTCCAGTGAAAGGACCCGCAAAGTTCCGCTCCTACTCCAATATTCGTGAATCTTTTAGGGCGTATGCTCGCTTGATTTCGACTAGCCGTTACAAAGCAGCGTTCAAATTTAAAGATCAGCCGAAACGATTTTTGGAGGAAGTGATTAAGGGTGGGTATGCCACACTTGGCGGCCCTTATATAAACAGAGCCATTGCTGCCGTTGAGCCTTATGGTCTAAGCTTTAGCTGATGTCTACTATAAACGGTCCCGAAAAAGCCGGTATGGCCCCTGGAACTGCTCCTGAAGCGGTGGATGTGCCAAGCCCGGAAGAACTGGCCGCAGCTGTTGAAGCGGCAGCGCATAGTGCGCAAAGACAAGAGCTCACTGAACTTGGTGCAGAGATTACCGGGGGGCAAGTGGACGCTGATGCAGATGCTGCGATTGCTGCGATGGGATCAACCCCATCCACGACTCCCACAAACCTGGTAGAAGAGGGTGGAGAAGGTTTTGGCAAATGGATTACCGGTGTGTTGAGCGGACTTTCTTCCACCTGGACCTCCGTGAGCAAATGGTTGATGGAAACCGGTGGAAAATTTGGGAACTGGCTGAAAGGCTTACTGGGTCTTGAAAAAGAGGACGAACCAGCTGTTGCTGCGGCTGGAGAGAAAATCTATTCCTTACCGGAACTTTTGAATCCCAATGCTCCATTTTTCACCTTTTCTAAAGAAGAATCCCCCAAAATCACTTCCCCTTTTGGGAATCGAGATGATCCTATGGAGGATTCGGGGGAGAGGCAGAATCATGCAGCGGTAGATATCACTTTGGCGGCTGGGAATGAAGACATAGGAAGGCCTATTATTGCTACGCGTCCTTTACGAGTTTCTCGTACGGGGACGGAGCCAAAGGGAGGTAATTTTATTGAAGTGGAGGATCCAAACAGTCCCACAGGATCACTCGTCCTTCCTTTACGACACATTGAATCTCTCCTTTGGAAGGATGGTGACACCATTCCCGTGGGTGCCGTTATCGCAAAAGTTGGCAATACTGGTGAGCGAACCACATTTGCACATTTGCATGTTGAGGCTAAAAAGAATGGCGAAAAAGTTGACCCCACTCCTTACCTTGGTCTGGCCTAAAGCATGCTTTCGGCTTCGGCTTTTTGGGCTTTTTTGATGGATTCGGGGATGCGGCCGATGTGGAGGACGGGGATGCTTTTGGCGAGAGAGTCGTTTTCTTGGGTGAGGCGGACGATTTTGTGGACCAGGAGGGCGTCCATTCCTTTTTCAATCATGGTGTCGGGATCGACTTTGTCTGCCATTTGCCTAAGGATGCCATCGATGTTTT
This sequence comes from Candidatus Gracilibacteria bacterium, assembly GCA_041661045.1. Lineage (NCBI taxonomy): Bacteria > Candidatus Altimarinota > Candidatus Altimarinota bacterium. The sequence continues at coordinate 542,948 of JBAZVE010000001.1, forward strand.
CCCATGAGCTTCCCAAATCGTCTTCGTCCGTTTGTTTGGGCCAGAGGCCACGGGTGAAAGGAGCGGTGATGAGTTCGGAAGGCAGATTCAGGTGCCGGGCCAGCTCAATGAGATCTGTTTTATAGAGGTCTCCCAAAATATGCAAGGAGCCGATGAATTCACCGTCTTTGAGGCCCAAGCCCAATTGCAGGTCGCTTTTGTTTGCGGTTCCAATAATCATGCTTCCGGTGCACTCGGCATAATCGAGCAAAAGCATGGCACGGAGACGAGCTTTGAGGTGTTCCAGCGCTCCGGGCTCCCTTTCCCAAGCCACAAATTGGTAATCCACCAAAAAGTTGTTGATGGGCTCGTAATGCATAGTGCACTCAAAGTGCTCCGCAATCATTTTGGCGTGGTCTGTTTCTTCGTAAGGGCTCACTCCCAGCTCCGGCATGATGATGGCGGTGACATTTTTTGCACCAAAAGCTCGAATGGCAATGCAGAGTGCAAGGGTGCTATCCAGGCCACCGGAAAGCCCGATGACGGCTTTAGTGAAACCGGATTTTTTAGCAAAAGCATGTACTTCTTGAATAAGCGTGGAGGCGATGGCGTGCATGGGAAGGGGATTAGTAATCTTTCAGGGCACTCTGGATGCGTCGCGTGGTGTCTTTCTTTTTTAGAGACTCCCGTTTGTCGTATTGTTTTTTACCTCTCGCCAGCGCGAAGTCAATTTTGATTTTCCCGCTCTGGAGGCCGCATTCAAGTGGCACGATGGTAACACCCGCCGTGTGCAGCTCACTAGCTATTTTTGTGATTTCCGCTTTACGAAGCAGCAATTTTCTTGGTCTTTCGGGCTCGTAATGGAGCAGGGTGCTTTTTTTGTAGAGAGGAATGTGGAAGTGCTCCAAAAAGAGTTCGCCGCCTTTTTCGGTGATGTAAGAGCCTGTAAAATGACCGCCGCCGTTTTTGAGGGACTTTACTTCGTGCCCCAAAAGCACGATGCCCGCGGTAAAGCGCTCCAGGACTTCATAATCGAAGAATGCCCGTTTATTTTTGATGAGTGATTTTTCCATAAATAGAGCATAGAAGAATTGTATAATAGCCGTCAATTTTAAGTTCTAGGCAACGCTAATCTGTTTACAGGTTGATTTGAGCGGCCTACACTGCTGCTCAGTATTTATTCTTTAACAAATTTGCACATGAAAAGCTTCATGCAAATGCTTCTCGCTAGCTTCGGAGTTCTCTCCTTGATGCTTGCAGGATGCAGCACAACAGAAGTTGACACGGAAGAAGATGGAGAAGTGGTAGAAGAGGAAGGAGAAGTGGTAGAAGAGGATACGACCAGCGCTGAGGAGGAATAATTTCTCCCCCACTCGGGCTCGCGCCTGAGACTAGAGAGCCCTGCTTCGGTGGGGTTTTTTAGTGCTTTGGAGGAAAGCGTTTTTTCCCGCATTTCACAAGATCTTGGTCCAAGGTTACCAGTGTTAGATCCCGCTCTCTGCTTAAAATCAATAAACTTGCATCTATAAAAGAGATTTTCTCGTTTTGTTTTAAAAAAAGATCTAAGGTCATCTCGAGTTCTTCTTGGCTGAGGCGGAGAAACTTTAAGCCCTCTGTGCTTTGGAGGAAGTCTATGGCCTGCTTTGCGACAGCATGTCCCTCACGCAGTTGCAGCACGGTTGCCACTTCAGACAAAACATAGTCGTGGATTGCAAAAGACTCGAGGGGGTCTATGAATTTGCAAGCAGATTCATGGTGGTCTTCCGCTGGGCGGAAATAGGCAATAATCATGTTGGAATCCAGAAGAACCATCAGAAAGTGTAGATAATTTTATCGATATTTTGAGCCAAGTTGTGTTCGGTGGGGCATTTGCTCTTTTTAATTTTCCATTTCTTGAAGTCTTCTAAGGTATATTTTGGTTTCTTTTGATGTGTTTTCTGTATTTCTATGGGGCGGAAAAGTAAGCCCTCATCCGTTAAATCGCAAAAAAACATTTGGGTCTTCAATTTTCTCCTCAAGTGAATGGGGATGGTGATTTGTCCGCTGGTGGTGACTTTGACAACATTCATATTTAATAAATTAATAATTTATTAAATAGTATGTCTTTACACCTGAAGGGTCAAGAACTTTTTCCTCCAGATGAAGAAGATGAGGATCGAGTTTGCCACTATTAAGTAAATGGGAAAAGCCAGCTCTGAAAAAGTCCACAACTCCATTACGGTGAAAGCGGTCAGTGCGCTGAAGGTGCCGGCGGCATAGGTGAGGCCCGATTCGCTTTCTGGATTTTTCCATGCTTTGATGATGGTTGGGATGTAGGCCATGGAGTCACTTATCATGGCAAAAACAATGGCGACGGCGGGCTGATCGGTGATGGCCCATAACAGTAGCGCTAAAACAGAGAGGGCGCCGCAAGCGTAGTCGAAGGAGCTGAGCTTCCAGGAAGCTTGTTTACTTGTAAAGGAAACTAAAAGGACGAGAATGCAGGTAAAGCCCGCCATGAATACCGGTAGAACCGCTAAGCCCACGCCATTTGCCAAACCGGCTGCTGTTCCAATGAGTGGACCAATGGCCCACATGATCCAAGACACTCGATTGGGTTGAGTCTTGCCGTGCAGCATGTCCCGAGTGTAGGCCAGCGTTGCACAGACGGAGACCAGTGCGCCTAAAAAGACGAGAGTGTTCATAAAGATGATGACTGGCGGAAGGGGGGAGATTCGAACTCCCGAAACCCTTTCGAGTTTACCCGCTTTCCAAGCGAGCGCACTAGGCCACTATGCGACCCTTCCGTGATGCCCTTTGCAAGAGCCCAATATTTTTAGCTGAAAAGAGGAAGAAGCGCAATCCTTTTGAGGAAAAAGCTGCAGGAGAAAGCGCCAAATACCAAAAAAAGCCCCGAAGTTTTGAGAGCTTTTTTTGGTTGCTTATTCTGAACGCAACGAAACTATATTTTATTTTAGTTTTTTCTTCAAGCTTTTTTTTGCGAATGCATGAATTTGATCTGCAAACTTCTTTGGATTCTTTGCGAGCGTGCGGAGCGCGCGAGCTGTAATCTTCAAAGAAACCTTTTCTCCGGTTTTAGCATCGATCACGGTTTTTTTCACCAAGTTGGGCAAAAATCGTCGATTCGACTTCTTGTTGGAGTGAGACACCTTGTGTCCACTTCGGGGTCTCGCACCTGTTAATTGACAAACTTTAGACATAAGATTGATGTGGTTTACGCTCTTAGCCAAGGCATTTTAAGGGGCGAAGCTCTGTTTGGCAAGCGAATTTCTTTTCTGCTACACTCTATTTATGTTTTTGAGCATCTATTATCTGGTGGCCTTGGTCTTGGTTCTCACCTTTCATGAATTCAGTCATGCCTGGGTGGCCAACCGTTTGGGCGATCCCACTGCAAAAAGAGAAGGGCGGCTTACGCTTAATCCACTGGCGCACATCGACATTTTGGGGACTCTGATGCTTTTTTTGGTTGGAATTGGGTGGGGGAAGCCGGTTCCCGTGAATCCTCAACACTTTGAAAAGCCTGTGCGAGATCAAGCGCTCACTGCCTTGGCGGGGCCACTCGCCAACCTCGTTTTGGCCTTTTTTGGTGCTATTCCTTACAGTTACTTGAGTTCCATTTCACCTCTTTACCAGTTGGGAGGTGCTGTTTTGGATCTGAGCGTGGTGCTTTTTCTTTTCAATATGCTCCCCATCCCTCCTTTGGACGGATCTAAATTTGTCGGCCTCTTTATCCCCAAGCGATTTTATAGAGGATACGAACTGTTTTTGAGCAAAGGTTTACCGTATTTTATCGCTCTAATGTTGGTGGATTTGTACCTGTTCGAAAGAATTTTTGGCATGTCTTTCATTTGGACTGCGGTTTCCCAGCTCACTTATTGGCTCAAAGCGGCTATTTTGCTTGTGGTTTGAGTCCACTTTGTCTTGACGAGTAGACAATTCGTAGGTAGACTCCTTGACGACAAAAGGACGACAAAACTTGTGAGATCCATCACGATGGACTTTGGGCGCCGCAAGGCGCACGGTGTGTCCCACCGCTCCAAATACATCCGGCTCCACGGTATATAGTCGCCCTTTGTTATTTGTGGCCAAATTTTTGCCGCAGCCAAAAAAGACTGGCGTGCAGGGATAGAATCTGCTTAACTAGCTGCGCCAAGGGCCGCGGTAGCTCAGTTGGTAGAGCGCATCCATGGTAAGGATGAGGTCTCGGGTTCGATTCCCGATCGTGGCTCCATTTTTTAAATATGCCAACAACAGATTGCAACTAGGGTTTACTTTATCCGTCCATCGTTCAAAACAATGCTCCTACAACTGCGTAGGAAGTCTTTATTAAGAGGCCGTGGAGGGGGGGATGGGTGGGCATAGATTAATGAACTTTAGATTCCCTTAAAAAGAGATATGTTCTCTCAGGCCATTTACTTTAGACCAATGTAGGTCTCCCGTATGAGCTAACCTCCCGGCTACTACTGCTACCCCGATATCTACTTTCTTTGCAAAACTAGTAACTTCCTGTGCTATACCCCTCATACTTAGCTCTTCAAAGTTAATATCTTTGGCCCAACTTTCGTAGTCAGCTTTAGGTATCAGTGTATTTTCAGCGAATTCATCTGCTTCTTTCTCTCGTTCATCTAAAGATTTCTCAAACTCTATAAATAGATCCTTTTTTCCGTGCTTGAGGATGTGGCCAAGCTCATGAAAGAAAGTGAACCAAATTATATCTTTACGTTTACCTTTTTCATTAAGTTGCACGATTGGGTTATCTCTAAACCAAAAAGTAGCACCATTTATTTTTGTTTTCCCAAATTTTGGCATAAGCACCGTAACTATACCAATCTCTGCACATAATTCTTTAAGCTTGTCTTCAAAATTAGGCTCCTTGGTAAGCTCTCTAAACTTACTAAGGTTTACTCTTAGTTTCTTCTCATCAAACTCTTTTACAGGTGTTCTTTCTGCTGTAATCTGGCCACATCTTATCCATGCCGCCAAACAGAAAATATTTTGTTCTGTCGATTTCTTGCCAGTTTCTCGATAGTTCACCCCAGTTGACAAGGGAACTAGGGACAATGATTGTACTTTGAAAAAATCTAGTAAAGCTAATACTCTTTCGCGTTTAACTCGAGTTTTTCTCACGAACCCTAATGAGACAAGTTCGTTATAACAGGGGAACTGATTTAAATGTTGTTCTTCTGCATCTATAAGTTTTTCTTGTTCTATTCTTGCCAAACATTCTTGGTAGTTCTTTTCTAAATTATTCCAAAAGCTTGCCTTGATCCCCAAGACTCTTTCAAAGCGAAGGGCAGTTTCTGGAGAAATTGAGGCCGATCCATTAATGATCTGACTAATGTGCTTCTCAGATAAATCTGTCCGTATAGCCAAATCTTTTTGGCTTATTTTTAGGAACTCTAGGTTCTCTGCTAGAGTTTCTCCGGGGTGTACGAGAATTGTGGTATGAGGGGTCATTTTAGTGATAATCAGTTATTTCTATAATTTCTATGGCTACTATGCTGGCCGTGTCTGGAGGGTTGAAGTCTCCGACGGGCCTTATTATCATTCTATAGGGTTGTTTGAGTGTAAGTCCGTACTGTCCATCTCGGTTATTATGGAGGGGGTGCGTTCCCGCTGCGGGCGGCATATCTTGCAAACAATCAGCGGCTTGGAGCTCTTTATAGCGCTGAGTGATTTTCCTCGCTAGCTCACCGTGTTTTCTTGTAAGTAGTGACTCATCTTCAATTATTTTCCGAAGTTTTTCTGTTTGGAAGTGTATTTCCATGATTGATTGGGAGAAGGTTCAGGGCATTGCTTGTCATGGGTGGAGGGGGCTAATGGCTAAGTTCACTTTACCTGATCGGTAAATCATTTTCAAGTAGATTATTTAAAATTTCTTGAAAATACATTACCTAGATGGTAAAGTGTTTTCCGTTTACTTCAACCCCCTTGTCCATGACATTCCGAAAATGAAAAAGACGAACTTCGCCGAGGCTGATCCGTCTTCCCCACAAGAAAAATCTTTCTGCACAAGGATTTTAGTGGGTTCTCCCAGACTTGGCAATCCCCTATAACTCTTTTTGAAAATATGTATTACCTTATTACTTACGACCTGAATAAAGTCGGTCAGGATTACACTGGTTTGCTTAACCAGATCAAGACCTATACTCACATCAAGCCGATGAAGTCGGCGTGGTTTATAAAAACCAGCGATCCTACTGCTGAGACTGTTTACAATAAACTCGCAAAGTTTATAGACAAAAATGACCAACTTTTGGTCATGGAAATTCACCGCAATCGTTGGGGATGGCTACCGCAACCTTGCTGGGACTTTCTCAAGAGCTAGTTTTAAAGGGGCGTGGCAAATGCTACGCCCCTGCTCGCTTGATGCTTGAGGGTGGATGCGACATTTATACGCTCTCGAAAACCATGGGACATACAAAAATCACTACTACTGCGATTTATCTTTCTTGTTCGAATCAGCAGATGACGAAGGCAGTAGAGATGCACTGTCTGAACTAAGCCGCAACACCCATTAAAGCTCTGAACTCTTCTTCCAAAATTTTAACTACTTTTGGGGTTACATTATTAAATGTTTTTGCGGCTGTTTTTAGGGCTTTTAATGCTTCTTTTGCATAACTTTCATTTTCAGTAGCTTCCTTCTGATCTGTGTAAACGATAAAGTCCGCAGCTATATCTGTTAAGGTAGTGGAAAGCGTAGACATATTTTGAACTATTTTCTCGCTAAAGAAAATTGCGTTCTCGTCAAAGAAGTCATCCAAATCAAATAATGCTTCGATTGCACTATCCAACTTCGTGGATATTTCATTATAGTTCTCTTTGTCGAGTTTATGGGCCTGTATGACACCATATATAGCTTTATGTCCGCGCGAAATCTTGGAATACAGCAGTGAGATTTTTTCTAGCCGTAACTCATGGAGTTTGGTGAATTTTACCTCATGTTCTTTCAAATAAGTTGCTGTAAGAAACGCAACAACTGCTGGCAGTATTATTGAAATGAAAATCTGGAAGGCGACTTCAAGAGCATTGTCCATAGGTATTAGTTTTTAGCCCTAAAGGAGCCAGTTGCGATATAGTAGAAATCTCTTCTAAGACCCTCAAAAGTATTTTAAATACGAAAGTGATTGTAGTGAGACCCCAGTCGGAACATTTTTTGAGGATTCTGCGCATGCTGTGTTTTATCAAGATATTTTCATGTTCCAGGTTTTTTTGCAAATATAACTCGTTTAAATCATTTGTTTTGTTTTTTATTCTTTCGATTTGACCTCACTTGCATTTCTTAATCAGCTGGCATTTTCGAGCCTCTTGCTGCAATCTCTTTGTCCTTGAATGTACTCTTTACTTAGTTCCTTCACAAATCGAGCCCGCTCTATTACGGATGGCTAAGCTAAGCCAAAAAGGTGGTGCATTCTATAGACCAATTTCATGGTAAGGATGAGGTCTCGGGTTCGATTCCCGATCGTGGCTCCATTTTTGGTGGTTAAAACTTTCCAGGACTGAATAGATGTGCTTGAATTGAAGAAAGTTTTCTAATTTATTCTCATGGCTAATTTCTTTGCACTGGTACTGCTGATTTCGCTCTTAGCCCTGCCGGTTGGTTTAGTAAACCCGACTTTGTTTCAAGGTGTAACTAAAAAAGTACTGGGGAAGGACGCTACTCGTAAGAATCTTGCCGGGAGTTTTTCTGCTCTCGCATTGGTCAGTTTTGTTGGGATTGGTTTAACCGCTCCGACTCCTGTTAAAAATCTTGAAGTTGAAGATCAAAGCGTGGAGTCTTCCGAGGAGGTGCCATTGGTTGAAGCAGCTGAGCCTGCCATGAGGAAAGTCTTGGAAGAAAATACAAAAGTTGAGGTGCAGCCAGAAACAGCAAGTTCCGGAGAAGATGTAGAAGAATCTGTCACGGTGGTGGAACCGGAGAGCGCGGCCCCTGCTCCGGTTTATGAAGAGCCAGATCCTGCCCCCGCACCTGCACCTACTTCATGGTATAGTTGTAGTTCGAATGTTTATAACTGTTCCGATTTCTCCACACATGCCGAAGCACAGACCGTTTACGAGGGCTGCTTAATGCAAGCTGGTTATGATGTGCATGACCTTGATGGCAATGATAAGGATGGCCTGGCGTGTGAGAGCTTACCTTGAAGGCTGATGATGGCATCGTATGTGCGGATAAGGTTGCATCAAATAAGTAATCATGGTTGAATGCCAAACTATAAAATCCACTGGGCATGGCTATGACTGCAAAACTCGCATCGACTCTCACGAAAGATCGACTTGCGCCCGGCGCGTTGGATGATGAGAGAGATTTGAGTATGCACGGGCTTGCGTATCGTGATGGATTTCTTCTTTTTGATGGGCAGGCCTATAAACCGAGCGTTCTCGATCGAGGAAGAGGGCTTGACCCCTCTAGTGGTGATATTTATTTGGGTGATGTTCAGTTTGAAACCTCTGTTGTTAACCGTTTTGTTGGGTCTTGGTACGATGGGATGTCTCAAGCGAATATTCGTGTTTCGGAGGGTCGCTTTATGGAGATACCCACGCTCTTTGAGATTGAACGGCTTTTTGTGGGCGATGTGGGTCGTTTTGAGGTGAGCCGTATGTATGGAGATGGAGTGGATATGGGTGACGATATTGCGAGGAGGGAAAATGGTCTTTTTCAAAGATGGCATCAGGAATATCTAAGTGCGGTTGATGGGTCGTTAATGGGAAAGCCCGTACTTGAAGCAGATTTTGCACGGAGGTTGTCTGGGGGTTCTCGTCCACTCGACCTCACGAAACTTTATGGAGAAAGAATTCATGATCAACTTCGAGGTTTAAAGCGAAGGGACTTGAAGGAAAAGTATCCGGAACGGTATTAGCGTGCCAGGCTTGTAGCTTCTGAAGACCTCATGTACTATTGTCACTTCAGTCGATTTGTATTTTAGATATGATCACTAACAGTGAATTGGAAGCAGGGCGTGTGTTTGATCCCGCAGTGCAAGGTGATGCGGAAAACATTGGGTTTGTGCATCGTCACTTAGAGATAGCTTTGAGCCATACAAGGCTGGGCCGTGTTGAACGAGGACTCGATGGAGATGCCTTTGTTTTGTTGGAACAGTTGAGGTTTGCACATTTAGTCATAAGGAGTGTCCCTTCGGATGCACGCAGGGGGTTTGATCAGGATGAAATGGCAGTGTGTATGGCTGTTGCTGGTCTTTCGAAACAATTGGCAGATAGCTTGCTCGCAAATGGAGAGCCTCAAACGGTTGAACGAAAACGCAGCATCTTTCAGGCTTTAAGTGAATTCGATAAACTTACTTTGAATCGAGCTGATTTATTGGCGGAATTTTACCCGAAAGTTCAAGTGGCTTTGGACTTGGCGGAACACTATAAACGGGCTGGCATTTTAATGCGGTTTTATAGATTGAATCACTATCATCCAAACAAGGCGGTAAGGGGCATGGCAAAGATGGTTTTGTTCGACTTTTTAATGCCTGCATTGGACTATGTTGGGGAGTCACCGTCGGGAGCTCAGTCCCCAGAGGAGTTGAGTGATATTATGTCCGTATGGTCGAAGCTTGAGGGTACAGAACGGGCAGGTATGCCGACGGGGCTTTCTCCTCAAGTTTTAGATTCGTGGCTTTGTGGACATGAGAGAGACCTGTTAAGCTCCTAAATCTTCCGTGAGTCGTAGGCCCAGTGGAGGAGGGCTTGTCTTTGTTTGCGGCGGCAATTTTGCTGGCCAGGTTCACAGTTCTTTTGAATTTGTGCGATGTGCCGTTTCATGGCCTTCCAACGCTTGATTTGCCTCTGGTCTTCCTCGGGAGTTCGACGGCCGAGATAATAGCGACAATACCATTGGAACCAGCCTCGTGGATCTTGAGGGTGTATCCAGCCTTTCTTTTGCCAGTATTCGAGTGGCATGGAGGCTTCGACGCCAAAGCAGTTCGATTTTTTCACATGAAGAAACCAAGATTTGGGGAATTCGTCGGGTTCATCGGCGATGTAAGTTCCATTGAAGACGCCGAGCTCGAGCATTTCTTTGGGGGTGAGCTCCGGTTTGAATTCAGGATCGAAATCTTTACCCGTTGGACAAGTCAGCAGGTAGTAGCCGTTTTGGAAGGAATCGTTGATGAGGATTTTCTTGGGCACAGCTAGAGTGTAGCACTAGGTTCTATTTTGTGGTGCCCCGGTCTCTGGTTTTATTGATTTGATCGACGAGGGCTTGCATTCTTCTTTCGAGTTCAAAGAATTCTTTTTCTGGGATGAATCTGAACTGGTGGGCGGCCGTGTTTTTTTGTCGATTTTCCTGACTTGCCATTGTAGCGTGGATCCTTCGTTTCAGCGTTCTGCTGAACAAGCTTAGCGCTTCTTTCCCCATGCTTTCTTCGGCCCATTGTTGAAAGGCAGCGAGGTTTTGGACGGAAACAAATCTCTCTCCTTTACGAGGGTGGAATTCCTCCTCCTTCTCCTCTTCTTGGTGCCGGTCCGTAGTCATGCGCATAGTTTAGACATATTCCAAACTTTAGTCAAATGGTGGGGAGTTTTTCTTTGTGCTTTAATGGGGGCATGAAGAATGCGTATTTTCAATTGATCAAGACGGCGTGGACTTTTGCGGAGGGGCGAAGGGGGTGGTTTGTGTTGGCGTATGGCATGTTTACGATGGCGAACATTGTGGCCATGGCGGAGCCTTTGATTTTGGGCTTGTTCCTCAATGAAGTGCAGCTGCATGGGCTTGAAAATGAGAAAAAGATTTTGTTGTATTTATTGGCGTACCCCGGCATTCAGCTTTTGTTTTGGCTCTTCCATGGGAATGCGCGGGTGATTGAGCGCATCAATGCGTACCACATTCTGGACAGTTACAGGAGAAAGCTTTTTGATTTGCTTTCATCCTTGCCCCTCAAGTGGCACAAAAACAACCATTCCGGGGGAACCATGAGTCGGCTTGAAAAGGGGTCCGGAGCGCTGAGAAATTTTGTGGAAGAAGGGTTCCAGTACATCGAGACCGTGGTGCGGTTTTTTGCTTCGGCGGTGGCTCTCTTTTTTCTTTCGACTTATGCGGGCCTGGTGGCTTTGGCTCTGGGCCTGGTCTGTGCGCTTGTTATTTTTAGGTTTGATAAACAGCTGATTCGCTACAACACGGAAATGAACGAAGATTGGCATAAATATGACGCTTCTTTCTATGACTATGTGGTGAATATGAGAACGGTTATTACTTTGCGTCTGGAAAAACTCGCGAAAAAGGAGACGGTTAAACGGTTTTTACAGCTCTTCCCAACCTGGAAAAAGAACGCCAAGGTGAACGAGCTCAAGTGGTTTTTTCTCAGCATGGTTTTGGCGGGCCTGTCTTCGCTGGTGATGTTGATTTATTTGTACCAACAGTGGGCGAGTGGGACGGTGATTTTGATTGGAACTACGGTGGCGCTTTATGAATACGCGCATCGATTCACCAATGTGTTTTTTGATGTGGCATGGAAGTACGAACAGTTGGTTCGTTACAATACAAATCTTAAATCGGTGGGGCCCATTTGGGAGGCGGCGGAACTGCTGGGCAGTGGAAGTGGAGTGAAACCCATTTCATCCAAGTGGAAACGAGTGGAAATCCGCGAGCTTTCGTTCCGTTATGAGGATGAAAAGCATCGAACCCACAATTTAAAAGATGTTCATTTGGTTTTGGAGCGCGGCAAGAAAATCGCCTTGGTGGGGGAGAGTGGCAGTGGGAAAAGCACCTTGCTCGCCTTGCTTCGTGGCCTGGAAGTTCCGGATCATGTCAAAGTGGTGGTGGACGGAAAGGAGCTTGGCCTGCGCGCTTTATCGGGCCAAATGACTTTGATTCCGCAAGACCCGGAGATTTTTGAAAACACCATTGAATACAATGTGACGGCGGGCATCTCCCATCGAGCGAGCGAGATTTCGGACGCGATTCGTTTGGCGCGGTTTGATACGGTGGTGAAACGCCTGCCGCGTGGTCTCGACACGAATATTAAAGAAAAAGGAGTGAATCTTTCGGGAGGAGAGAAACAGCGGCTCGCCTTGGCGCGTGGGATTTTTGCCGCCAAAGACAGCAGTTTTGTACTCTTGGACGAGCCCACGAGCAGTGTGGACACCAAAAATGAGGTGAAAATTTACGAGTCTCTCTTTGAGCATTTTAAAGACCGCTGCATCATTTCCACCATTCATCGGCTCCACTTGCTTCCGGAATTCGACAAAATCTACCTCTTTGAACAGGGTGAACTAAAGGCGGAGGGAAGTTTTGACGACTTGCTCAAGCACTATCCTCCTTTTCAGAAGATGTGGGCCGTGTATCAGAAGGCTTTAAATCGCTGATTCTTTTAAAATGATGATTAAACGGCTGCCGGAAATTGATGCGCTTCGTGGAGTGGCCATTGTGGGGATGGTGCTGTTCCATGCGGCGTTTATTGCGCTGATTTTTGGATTGATTGAGTTTGAACCTTATGGGTGGCCACTGATTGTGCCGGTGAGAGCGGTGCAATTTTTGTTTTTGGGTCTGATGGGAGTTTCGGTGCATTTGTCTTCACGCGGATTTGGAGGGCAGCTTGAGCGGGCGGGAATTTTGGCGGGGGCGGCGGCTTTGGTGAGTTTGGGCACAGCGCTGTTTTTTCCGGAGGAATTTGTACGATTTGGCGTTTTGCACTTTGCGATGGTGGCGATTCCAGTGGTTTCTTTGTTTAAAGGGAGGCCTGCTTTGGCCCTGTGGACTGCGGCAGGGAGTTTTCTTTTGGGAGAATTCTTTTTGAGTTTTCGAGTGGAATCCGAGTGGCTGTTCCCGTTTGGACTCTTGAACTCCGGATTCACTTCGCTCGACTATTTCCCTCTTTTCCCCTGGCTTGCGGCTCCTTTGGTGGGGCTTGTGATTGGGGAGGCCGTTTATAAGAAGCGCGAGCCCACGGCGCTGGAAGCTTTGGCCGGTATCCCCGGTTTAGCGGCTTTGGGACGGCATTCCTTGGCCATTTATTTGTTGCATCCGCCGGTGCTTTTCGTTACCCTGTGGGCGCTTTCTTTGCTTCTAAAATGAATCAGACGGGACAAAATTTGGCTCAGATGCTTAAGGGCGGCGTGATTATGGATGTCACCACTGCCGAACAAGCAAAAATTGCTGAAGCGGCGGGGGCCTGCGCGGTGATGGCGCTTGAACGCGTGCCATCGGATATTCGAAGAGATGGGGGTGTGGCGCGCATGAGCGACCCCGCCATGATTCAAGAAATTCAAGCGGTGGTGACCATTCCGGTGATGGCAAAAATTCGCATTGGGCACACGATGGAGGCGCAAGTTTTGGAAGCCCTCGATGTTGATTTTATTGATGAAAGTGAGGTTTTGACTCAGGCAGATCCGTTTGCGCATGTGGACAAAAGTGAGTTCAAAGTGCCTTTTGTGTGTGGGGCGCGGAACCTTGGGGAAGCGCTCCGGCGCATTGCCGAGGGGGCAAGCATGATTCGAACCAAGGGTGAGGCGGGGACCGGAAATATTGTGGAGGCGGTGCGGCACATTAAAACCATTGCGGCGGAAATTGCGGCCCTCAAACGCATGACGATTCCAGAACTCATGGCCGCCGCGGAAGAGATGCGGGTTTCGATGCAATTGGTGGAAAGGGTGCGAGACTTGGGGCGACTGCCCGTGGTGAACTTCGCGGCGGGCGGGGTGGCCACTCCGGCGGATGCCGCGCTGTGCATGTACTTGGGGTGTGACGGGGTTTTTGTGGGCAGCGGTATTTTTAAAGCGGCGGATCCTGCGCGGATGGCGCGAGCCGTGGTGGAGGCGGTGATTCACTGGGAAAATCCGGCGAAAATTGCGGAACTTTCCAAGGGGCTTGGCGAAGCGATGCCGGGGCTGGAGGTGGGGGGATTGGAAGTGAGGATGCAGGAGAGGGGGAACTAAACTACACTGCTGACATGATTGGAATTTTGGCACTTCAAGGCGGCGTAGCAGAACACGAGCAGGTTTTGGATCAGCTTGGTTTGGCGTGGAAGGAGGTTCGCTCGCTCGAAGACACTGAGGGGCTCACGGGGTTTATTATTCCCGGGGGAGAGAGCACGGTGATGGATTTGTTTATGACGAACTATGGGCTTAAGGACTGGCTCCTGGGCCGGCCGGCGGATTTTCCCATCTATGGAACTTGCGCGGGGCTCATTTTGCTGGCGCGGTATGGGCTTTTACCGGCGACGGTTTCACGCAATGCGTATGGGCGGCAGAGCGCCAGTTTTGTGGCGGAGCTTAAAGTGGAGGGAGGAGGAACCCTTAAAGGGCATTTTATTCGAGCGCCAAAGATTACGGAGCAGGGTGAAGGGCTTGAAGTTTTGGTCACTCATGAGGGGAGTCCGGTTTTGGTTCGTTATGGCCAGGTTTGGGGCAGCAGCTTTCATCCTGAACTTGCCGGCGAAACACGGCTTCACCGGATGATCTTTTCGTGCTAAGTTGGGGTGGCTTTTTAACTTCCACTCAATGATTAATCGTCGCCGTCTCTCTTTGGTCCTTTTGAGCTTGAGTCTCGTTTTGGCTTCTTGCTCCAAGGGAGGCACTCAAGAGGCTCATTTCAGTACACAAGGTTTTATCCCCGAAGCGTATATTCCCGCGGACATTGGTTTGCTGCTTTCGTACTCGACTCGTGATGATGCGCAATACGCGGCGGTGCAAGCTTTAGAAGTTGCGCTTGGAGATGAAGGACGGCTTTCCGAAACGGCTTCGCAGACTTTGGACACGGGCCTCGGGTGGGAGGGTCTTGATTTTGAGGAAGACTTGAAGCCGGTTTTTGGAGAACAATTTCATATGGTTTATGGCCTTCGTCCCGTTGAAGGAGGGGAAGCGGAGAGCTTTACCGTGGTGACGCTGGAAGATTCAGAAAAAATGACCGCCTTGCTGGAATCCTTTGTTTCCACTGAAGAGCTTTCTTACAAAAAACTCAGCGAAATCGATGCGTTTGTACGAGAAGAAGACAAGCTTTTTATGACGGTGCATGAGGATCTGCTTTTTGTGAGCAACACGGGCGAAAATCTTGTGGCAATGACGGAGCAGAAAAAGTCCGAAAGTTTGTGGGGAAGTGATTTGTACCAAGATACGGTGGAAAGAGTGGGCAGTGACTTTGTTTTGTACGGAGTGATGTTTCCCGCTTCTTATGGTGAGGAGCTGTCTTCACTTGCCGGATTCTCGGTGGGCAGCATCCCCGCGGTGGTGGATCAACAGGTTGTGGTCGTGAGGGCAGAGGAAGAAGGACTTCGTTTTGAAGCGTGGATGGATGCCAATAAAGAGAAGGCGAAAGAGGCCGGAATTTCTTTTGATAGCGTGCCTCGATCAGAACCTTATCTTTTCGAAAAAATTCCTGCCGCCGGACTTGTGGGCTACTTCGAATCTTTTGGACTCGCACAAACTTTTGCTCAAGCGGAGGCGCTTGGAGACAGCACCGGAAGTTTGGAGCAGCTCAAAACAGTTACGCGCAATTATTTTGGAATGGATTTCGAAGACCTCATGAGCTTTATGGATAAGGGTTATTCTTTTGCAATACACCGAAATGCCAACACCTGGATACCCGGTTTGAGTATCATTGTGGACATCAGTTCCAATCCGGACAAGGCTGAAGATTTTGTGAACAAGCTGGATGGGCAGCTCAGCGGGCTCCTGCTTATTGCGGAACAAGCACTTCCCGGAGCAATCACCAAAGATACCATTTCTTGGGCGGGAGAAGAATTTGCTCACATCAACTTAGACCTTTCGGCCCTTCCACAAAGTGCGGAATCTCCGTTGCCCGCTCTTGGCACGGGGGCCTTGGAATTGGTTTATGGAATTTCGGATGGGCGACTTATTATCTCTACGCTCACTGCTTGGGATGAGACCGGCGAGTTTGTGAAAGATAGTGAACTCTATAAAAATTTGAGTGGACAAGTGACGGAACAAAATGAAGGATTGGTTCTGGTTTCCGCTCAGGAACTTGCCGAAATGGTTCGAGGTTTCCGTGCGCTTCAAACGGAAGAGCTCACCGGTGAATTGACGGAGGAAGTGACTCAGCTTGAAGACTTCCTTGAAGGATTTTTGGGGATGATCGCTCAAAGCAAAACAGAAGCTTACGAGAGTCGTTTTGGCGGATTCTTAATGCTCGCGGACTGAGTGTTCGTTTCTAAAAATGAAGAAAGTTCTCATTGGCCTCACCTCTTACAATGACCTTCCGTTGCTGCAAAAAAGTTTGCCTGCGGTGGAGGAGCTTCGCTTGAGTCTTCCCGCGGAAGTGGTCTTGATGGATACGGCGGGCAGTGATGAACTCAAAGACTTTCTTGCCCAGGAATATCCACACTTTATTTATGAGCGGCATCCGGATGGAAATTCCGGATATGGTCGGAGCTACAATACGATTTTAAAAAATCATCCCGGTCACGAATTTTTCTTGCTCAGCACCAGTGATGTTTTGCTTTCCGTCCCCACGGTTCTTGAATTTATTGAGCGGATGGAGGAAGACTCCACCATTGCCCTGTGCGCCGGCAAAAATCACCATTGGGACCTTGAGGCTGGACGAAAAACTTCGATTATTGATTCGCTTGGAATTGTGGCGGAAAAACGGCATCATTTTTATGACCGTGGGCATGGGGAGGTGGACCGGGCCCAATATGATGATGAACTTGGGCAGTTTTTTGGGATTTCCGGCGCGGTTTTTTTGCTGCGCACTTCGGTTATTCCCAAACTGCATGGCAAGGCGCATCTTTTGTTTGATGAACGCATGTGGATGTATAAAGAGGATATTGATTTGTCGTATCGGCTCCGCTGGCTCGGAGAGAAAATCGCTTTATTTCCGGAAGTTTGGGCTTGGCACGCGCGCACGGTGGCCAACAGAGAGGGGAGGAGCCTGCTCGCGCTCCGAAAAGCCGATGCTCAAAAGCGAGACTATGGACGACTTCATTCCTACAAAAATCATATTCTGCTTTTGAAAAACAATTTTTCTTTGCGCTATGGGCCGGTGGTTTTTGCGCGCGTTTTCTTTTACGAATTTTTAAAAGCCGTGTACCTTTTGTTCCGCTCACCACGCATTTTATGGCAGGGACTTAAGACTTTGTTTTTTGTTCCCGCGGACCGCAGTAAAAGACGCGTTCGTCCAAGAGCAGTGCTCAGTTTGTTTGATTAATATTCTTTCATGGATCTTTCCATCGTCATTTTGCATCACGGAAGCCCCAAGGAGGTCACGGCCAACTTGCAAGCTTTGAAGGCCGCGCGACTCCCCAAGAAGACCGAAGTTTTTGTGATCAACAATGGGCAGAAGGGGGCCAATGCCAAGATTCCTTTTGACTCCAATCTTTCTTTTGATCTCCGTTATTTTGAGATTGAGAATCAGGGTTATCCGCAGGGAAATAACTTTGGGCTTCGCATGGCCAAAGGGAAATTCCTTTGTATTTTGAATCCGGATATTGAGGTTAAGAAAAATACATTTGAAGTCGTGCTTTCGTATCTGCAGGCTCACCCCCGCGTGGGCATCGCGGCCCCGCGGCTTCGTTATCCGGATGGATCGATTCAAGATAATTACCGGTCTTTCCCTCGTTTGATCGACCATTTTATTAAGCGGCTTTTTTTGAGACATTTTTTTACGGCCCGCATGCGCCGTTACTTGATGTGGAACAAAGATCCTAGCAAGTCTGAAGCGGTGGATTGGCTCACGGGCGCGTTCCAGGTTTTCACACGCAAGGCGTGGAACAAAGTGGGGCCAAACGACGAACGATACTTCCTTTTTATGTCTGATGTGGACATTTGTAGACAAGCGTGGGCCCGTGGCTTTGAAGTCCATTTTGTTGGGGAAACTGAGGCCCTTCACAACGATGCCCGCCTCTCTTCCGGCGGACTTCTTTCCTTTTTCACCAAGCCCACGCTCCGCATCCATTTGTGGGACGCCCTCAAGTATTATAAAAAGTTTTTTGGACGAGCCCTTCCCAAAATCTGAGCTTTTGCTACAATCCTCCCACCAAGCCGAAGCGAAGCGGAGGCTAAGCAACAAGGTGGCGCAAGCCACATCGTTACCATAGGTCCATCGTATAGTGGTAGTACAGCGGTCTCCAAAACCGTTAGCGAGGGTTCGATTCCTTCTGGGCCTGCCATGATAAAATGATTGCAATGCGTATAAGATTTCTTTTTCTTCCTCTTTTATTCCTACTGAGCACCTGTTCGACTCAGGTTCAGGAAGAGGCAGAGAGACTCAAGATTCCTGACTATGGTTTTGCATTGGAAGCCGACATGTCCGAGTGTGGGAGGCCCAACGCTGTTTTGAACTTTGATGTTGATAGATGGTTTTCCTATGTGGGTGAGCAAGCTGTTTTTTTTGCACGCGTGGATGGCATCTCAAGTGAAGGGGACTCACTTCGCTTGGAATGGGTGGTGAAAGGAAACGAACATGGGATGGTGAAGGAGGATGTTTTTTTGTACGAAGAAGAGCTTGAGGTGAAGCAATGTCCGGATGGGAACTTGTATGCTTCCTCCCCATTGGATTCAGGGACTGAGAATTCAGTTGTGGGGATATTTGGAGGTTTTACTGCTCAGCTTTTTCAAGAGGACGAGCTTGTCTACAGTGCGCACCTTAGCCTTGGGCAGTAGTTCGAACTAGTTCCACGCTGGCCTGCCAACTTATTAAGAAGTCTTTTGAGCGCTGTTGAACTCTATAAAACGCTGTCTTGCTTCTTTAGCCGAACTGAAAGCCTCGGGAGGGTACCCTTCAAATAAGTCGTCGAATCGCTCTCTAAGTACTTTGCTTCTTTGTAGAGCGTCGCCCCACTTACGCAGCATTTCCAGCACCCCTTCATCTCTAGTGAACACGCCCCCTTCCTGGCCCAGAATTTCTTGTATGAGGAGGAGGTTTACTTGTCCGGACGGAGTTTTCCTCAGCTCTTCTATACGAGCTTTTGTTATTTCAAAGAGTTTTTTGTACCTAGGTATAAACTCTGCTGCACGGCGAGAACTTGCACTGGTGGAACGCGTAGAGCGCCTAACCGCAGCCGCTTTATCCGCTATCCACATGAGCCAAGAGTCTGGAGTGGCTTGTATGACTACACTCGTAGCGGCACTAACAGCAGTTAGAGCCATGAATCCGGCTGGTGCGATTATTGCCATGGGTTCACCAACTGCAAATACGACGGGAAGTGAAGCCACGGTCAGAGTCGCCCCTCCTACGAATCCCCTTGTAGCGTACTCGCTGGTTCTCTCCTTTAAGGACATAGTACTGCCACGGGATATTTCATTACGGGCGTCATCTCCCGAAAACATTTGTACCCAGTCGTCGTCGGTGAAACTTTGTCCGGTCAGTGCTCGTTCAACAATGGCAGTGTTCACTTGGGCCCAGACACCTCCGACCCATCCTTCTCCTAAAGCGCTTTGGATGAATCTACCATTGAAGAAAGAGTGGCCGGTTGGCTGAGAAAACCGTCCTCCTAAGGGTTGAGTCCCATCCAGTACTCGCAGACCTTCACCATGTACCTCATTCGCGGCTGCGGCAACACTGCTTGCATCGGCCGGGGTGAGCTGAGCAAATTGAGCAATGAACTCGGTGATGGTGTTAAAACGCAAGGCGCTATTTTTTTCCAAAGCCATTAAAATAGCGGCGCGATTGGGGAGATTGTCCCTTAGGCCATCCGTGGACTGCGCGACGATTCTTTGCAGGGCTGCCGTTTTTTGTCGCTGAGCTATATTGACTATATTAGGGTCTCTCGCGCCTTGGCCCAGCTCTTGCAGATCAAATATATGCAAGGTGGCCATGAAACTCCGTCCGTGCAGAGCGTCGATAATGTCGTCGATTTCATACAGATCTCCCGCAATAGCTACAAAGCGAGGCTCTTTGGGTTTATCGGCGTTCTTGAGGAGATCATTGGGCATAAGAGTTTTTTGTTCCGTTAATTATACCTTATTTCTCCGATTTTATCTATCTAATGGCTCGAACCAGTTCCCCGTTGGCCTGCCAAGCAATAGTTAGACAAGCCGCCTCCTCTTTGATAGATTGGGCGCTTCTTATTTGTTTATGGTGAATCGGTTGAGAGCGTGGGTGGGAGGTGAATTCACTGCGTGGGCTGAGTGGGTGGCTGCTCGACCTGAAATGAGAGAATATCTTTTGATTCAAGAACAAAATGATCGGTTGCATTCGCGTGCTCCAGGAAAGTATGAAAATATCACGGCCGTTTTTAAGGTGCTGGCCACTTTCAACCCCCTTTCACGCTTTTTAGGAACTATGCCGGAGGGTTATGCTCCAGCCATTGAAGTGGCTTACCACCTTTGCCGTTGGGTGGATGATGTTGCGGATGGGGATCTGCCATTGCCGGAGTCTTATAAGGATTTTGCTGCTTTGGTAGCCGCACTTAAAGTTCATCTTTCTGGAAGCTCTGCCCTGTCTGCTGAAGACACCGACCTAGAGTTTTTGTTAAAACGCACGCTTCAAAAACTGGACAAGCATCCGGTGCCTACTATCGATATACGAAAAGAAATGGGCCTTTTTCTTGATGCCATGCAGGTGGAACATGACAAACGAGTGGAGGGAGAGGTTCTCACTCGTGAGAAGCTCGAGGCACTTTATAGAGGCTCCTTTGGGCCACCTCATATGCTCGCATTCGCAGCATTGGGGTCAAGTTGTTCGGGTGAGGCCATTGCTGATCTTTTTCAACTTCAAGGGCGCTTGTATGCCGTTAGAGATTTGATTCCGGAACTTTCCAAAGGGATTATTTTTATTCCGCTGGAGGTGGTGAAGGAGAGTGGGCTGCGCCAGGACGAGTTGACTGGCGATCCAGAAACAGCCGTGCAAAATGAAGTCATTCAAAGGTGGATTGCCGAAGAAGATCGCTATGGACTTCAAACCATCGCAGCTCTTCGTGAGAAGTCGAAGAGTCTTCCTTTGGATGTGAAGGGAGTGGTGGAGTTCTTGGTTAAACCTATTGAAGTGAACATTAGGACTCGGCGAGCCATTTCTTAGCTTTTGCTTAATGGATGTTCGAACTAGTTTCCCGTTGGCTCTGTCGCTAAGCCAATAGGGTCAGCCAAATAGCTTTTCGTTTTAAGTCACAGAATTGGATCACTTGCTCAAAGCTGCGGCCGCTTTCAAGACTAGTTTGCAGCTTCATATACTCTTCGACGGCACCGTAGAAATTTGCGGGTATGCCGAGCCCTGAATTTACAACAGCTTCTCGTTCGTGTGCTGAACCTGAACGCATATCAGTAATCAGAACTTTTGTTCCTGGTTCAAGTGTTCTTAGTTCTTCTATAGATAAAGGTGTATCCCCCATGTCGTATAATTTATATGTATTTCTCAGTTTTGTCAAGGTGTTTGAACTAAAAAGACCCCAGAGATGAATATCCCTGTGGAAAGAATTTTTACAGGGGTACCTCTTCCTGGTACGGATGAACACGAGATTTATTTGAATAAGGGTTCAGGGATGGTCGAGTTTGCAGGTACTATTTCGGATGGAGAGGTCATTTCTTTATAGGTTAAAAATCCATTCGAACTCGTTCTATGCTGGCCTGCCAAATTAACCTGTGACTTTGGGTCGATTCCCGCAGGGCCTCTTGACATATTGTAAAAAATATGTACTATATTTACGAAGTAACAAATTTAATCTCTACAATCAAAACATGAGCACTCCAGAAACACCTATAGATTATGAGGAGCTTAGTAGGCGTACATTCCCTGATGTTGAGGCTTTTCTTTCCTGTTTGGAAGATGAATATGGTTTAGATGTTAGTAGGTTAACTGTCGAAGGGCAAAGGGTATCACGTCCACTTAGCCCACTCGCGTACCCAAATGCACAAGGTCAAATTGCGTTTGCAGCTGGTGTTACTGTTACTAAAGAAATATTTCGATTGGCGATTGATGCTTTATCGGTTAAACCCTCCACTGTTCTACCAACACAGGCTTTCAGGTTACCTGCAAGCATTGGCATACGAGTAGCTGATGCATTGAGAAGATTTCCGACTCCGCCAGAAGCTGAGATCGGTGAAGCTAGAGGGATTCTTATTGAGCGAGATGGAGGATACTTCTTTATGTCTGAGGCTGGTCAAGAGTACCGTGTTGTAGAGGAAGGTTTGGCCTCGTTAGAGCGAGTTTTTGATGCAGATGACAAAGCTGCACTACTAAGAGGAAGTACAGAAATAGGTCAACAGGGGTGCCGACCACTACTGTTAGTTGAATTAAATCCGATAGATCCATCTCCAGGTATAGAGCAGGTTGTGACTAAATTTTGGGATCCTGAGGAGTACGAGAGTTAGACATATGGATTCTATAATTAGTTCGGACTGGTTCCACGCTGGCCTGCCAAGTAACCTGATGTGAGAGTTCGATTCCTGTTGGGGTTCTGGTGGTATCCATTTTAGTGTTTCTTAGTTTCATCCTCTAGGAGTACTATGTTTTTAGCTTAAAAACTTTACCATGAAGATTCGCTTCCTCGCGCTTTCCGTCATCCTTTTTTTTGCTTTCCCCACTATCAGTTTGGCAGCAGATGTTGACTCTCTGGCTGACTACGATGTCGAAATGAACTTTTCCATGTCTTACAGTGAAGATTTATCTGAGGGTGTCTCGGGTTCTTTGAGGGGGACTTACATTATCAGCGTTGATACTGAAGATGAAGTATATTGGAATGCGACTTACACATGTGGCTACGAACTTATTCTTAGCGAGGAAGATCCTTTAGAAAACGACGATTATGAAGTGATTTATGAGGGTGGTAGTGAATGTGATAGGTCCTTAGGATCAGGGGATTACTTGATCAGCCAAGGGGAATCTTATAATGGTGGTATTTCACTCGGTGGGCAGGATTTCATTCAAGACGGAGCTCATTATTGGTATCAGTTCACCCTCTACACTATTGATGAGGTGGCCGCAGTCGTGGATTTTGAGACTGTTGTTGGAGATTTTACCATCGAATTTGATGAACTCGACGAGCCTTTTACTGATGTGAATGGACATTGGGCGGAGAACTACATCAATGCCTTGGCTACTGATGAAGTTGTTTTAGGGTATACAGATGGTACCTATAAACCGGATCAGCAGACTTCTCGTGCGGAGGTGCTTGTCATGGCGCTAAAAGCCATCGCTGATCCCTCTTCTGAAAACGACACCTGTGCTTATGATTTTGACTTAGAACAAGATTACACTGCCACTTACACGGATCTTGATTCATCTCACTGGGGGTTTACATATATTGAAGCAGCTACCGAGGCTGGTGTGGTTTCTGGTTATGGCGATGGTTCGTTTAGGCCTGATCAAACCGTCACCCGTGCCGAAGCGTTATCTATTCTTCTGGAAACTTACTTTGCCTGTGGTGACTATTATGACATTGATGACTGGTATGATAACTATGATCGATACTCGAGTGATCCGGTAGAAAATGATGGAGAGTTTTGGGCGGCTTACTTAGAACAAGGATACGGTGTGGCCAGTGAACAAAATCTTGCACTTGGATTTGCCGATGTCACCGAGGATTGGCAGCGCTTCTATGTTCACTTTGCAGACATTCATGGTGTGGTGAATGGATACTTTGAGGGAGTTACTCTATTTCTCCCTAATAATCCGATTACTCGTGCTGAACTTGCCAAAATGGCATGGAAGTTACGCGTAAATCCCCATAATCCGGAACCCTTTTAATCGTACGAAACGAAAATTTAGATCCCTCGTATAATTAGGTCGAACTCGTTCCACGCTGGCCTGCCAATAAGCATTTTTAGGGCTTTGTGATATAGTTCGAAAGCATTTGTTTTTTAAAATGGAAAAAAACTGTAATCACTGCGAAATAAGATTCGAAATTCCTGAAGAAGATTTGGAATTTTTCCACAAAATTTCACCGGTTTTTAATAATGTGAGGTACCTGATTCCAGAACCTGCGCTGTGTCCAGACTGTCGCTTGCAAAGGAGGATCAGTTGGAGGAATGAAAGGGCACTTTATATGCGAGCCTGTGATTTGTGCAAAAAAAATATTGTCTCTGTTTACTCTCCGGGTAAGCCTCATCCTGTTTATTGCAACGCGTGTTGGTGGGGGGATGGATGGGATGGACACCACTATGGAAGAGAGGTCGATTTTTCACGGCCGTTTTTTGATCAACTCAGAGAGGTGATGGAAGTGGTGCCTCAGTTGGCCATTCAAAATGATGAGGGAAATGGCAGTGAAAATTGCCAATACTGCCAGGATTTTGCTCATGGGAAAAATTGTTATTTTGTGGTTGGTTCGTGGCATACAGAAAACTCTTTTTACTCTAATGTGAATGCTTCCCACAATCGGTCTATTTGTGATTGCATCAATGTTTCCAAATCGGAGCTCGTGTATGAAAGCCTGGATTCCCAAGCGCTCTACAACTGTGCTTTTCTACAAAATTCCCAAAATTGCAGTGACTGCATCTTCGGGTTTGATCTCAAAGGATGCAGAAATTGTTTTGGGTGTTTTGGTCTGAGGCAGAAGGAGTTTTATTTTTTTAATGAACCCTTGAGTGAAGCAGAGTACAAGAAAAAACTCACTGCTTTTGCTTTAGACTCCTATAAAAATTTAGAACTTATTAAGAAACAGTTTTTGGGCTGGATTGTGCAGTTCCCACATAAAAGCACGAGCCAACAAAATTGTGAGAACTGTGAGGGAAATGATTTGTTCAATTGTAAAAACACTCAGGGATTCAGTCTTCTGGATGCGGAAAATTGTAAGTACTGCCATCAAGGGGATAATAACATGTTCAGCTACGACATTTTTAATAGTGGACAGCCCAACTGGTGTTACGAAGGCATGACCCCAGACAACTCGTTTATGACTCATTTTTCGTGGTTCTCTTGGAAAAATAAATTCGTACTTTATGGGATCAATTGTCACAGCAGTGAACATCTTTTTGGATGTGTTTCTCTTCACCGAGCTAAATACAGCATTCTCAATAAACAGTACTCAAAGGAAGAGTATGAGGCTTTGGTTCCGAAGATCATTGAACACATGAAAAAAGGTGGTGAGTGGGGTGAATTTCCACCAGCTCGCATTTCTTACTTCGATTACAACGAGAGCATCGCTCAAGAATATTTTCCTTTGAAAAAAGAAGAGGTTTTGGCACAAGCTTGGAAGTGGAAAGATCCTGACCCCAAAGAGTACCGGACGCAAACTTGTGTGATTCCCGATTCTATTTTGGAGGCGACTGATGTTCTTAGCAAAGAAGTTCTGGCCTGCATCGAGTGTGGTAAAAACTATAAAGTGATTCCTCTCGAATTCGAATTCTATAAAAAGATTTCTTTCCCCATCCCTCGGAAGTGTCCCGACTGTCGACATAAAGCACGGCTTGCTATCCGGTTGCCCTATCAGCTGTGGCAACGCAATTGTGCAAAATGTTCTAAATCCATTCAGACTCCCTACGCGCCCACACGGCTTGAGGTGATTTACTGTGAAGAGTGCTATTTGAAGGAGATTTATTAATGTATTTTCGTATCCCATAGTTATGGGTCCTTTCGTGGTATAGGGCTAGACAAAGCCAAATATTGCTGTTAAAAAGGAATACATTTATTTCATAGCAAAGCCGTATGGGGTATCAATCACTATCAGACTTCGTGGAACGGGTTCTTGGGGCGAGTCAAGCTGATCCTGGATTAGGACAACGGGTACAAGCATTGATAGGGGAATTAGCGCAATTACATCAACAATTAGGTGATGCTCAAGTTGCACTTCAAAAACCTCGACAGTGGAAAGATGGTGAAGTGGTGGGGAATGTTGCGGGTTTTGAAGTGCATGATGATTTAAAACAAGGAAGGCGCAGCCCCTTCTTTTTAGAGCCGGGTGGTAGAGGAGTACTTTCCCGCCGTAGGACGGGAATTTTAGATGGAAGGACCTTAAGAGATCTCGTTTCGGAGTGGGTTATGAATGGAATCACTCCCACTACATGGAAAATGCCGGATGAACAAGATGCGGGCCCTATTGGAATTGTTGAACGGCGTGGGGCCGATTTGCATCTCGATGGCGCTGAGCGGCCTTTTTTCTCCGGAGTTCAGGTTGATAAAGATGTATGTAGCCGGCGTGGGCCTGGAGATAGTGGTGGGTGGAAAATTGGAGTAGATGGAGTTTATGTGCTAAGGAATAGAACGCTTAAACGGGTGGAGCCTCGCTCTGGCAAAGTTAAGGATGTGTATACCTTTCAGTCTAGGGCACCCAGGGACCGGGATTGGATGCCCGCTCCTCAAGGTTTTGTTGTCTATGATGGCGGACACTTTTTACTGAATGGATCTGACAGTATTCAGGGCCAAACTTTTGGTCAGATACTAGAATGGTATCCTGTGCCGGAGGGAGTAATGGTCCAACTCCCCCTAGCTCCCGGGTATCCGTCCCGGGGTGCAGCTTGGTATCTGAACCGATCGCTTTATGACTCAAAATCGTTTTCCTTTGAGCTGGCGAAGCCTTTGGCTGACGGACCTGTGTCTATGGATAGGACATCTTTGTGGCGTGATGAACTTCAGTTTGCACCAAAAGGAGACCACCGGCTCTTTCATCCGCAAGGAGTCTTTGTGATAACGGGGGATGAAATAAAATTCTACAATTATCCTTCGGAAAGTGACAGACTGCAGCTTGAGGAGGAGATAGATTAAACCGTTGAGACTGCCACTTAGCCCTTGCATAGCCTAGTACTGAGTGATACCATGGAGGCATGGATTACTTGGAAAACATTCAGGCGCAAATGAGGAAGGGGATTTTGGAGTTTGCCATTTTGGCTGTGATTGAGGAGGCGGAAATTTATGCTTCGGATATTTTAAAAAAATTGCGGGGCACGGAACTTATTGTGGTGGAGGGAACACTGTATCCTTTGCTGAGTCGATTGAAGCGTCAAGAGTTGGTGGAGTATGCGTGGAAAGAATCCAAGAGCGGTCCGCCCAGAAAGTACTACAAGCTAACCCAAAAAGGGCGCACGGCCTTGGAAAGCCTCAAAGGAACTTGGAAATCCCTTTATATGTCCATTAACTCACTCAATTCATGAAAAAAGTTATTAACATCACCATAGGTGGCATGGTTTGGAGCGTGGAGGAAGACGCTTACGAACAGCTTTTTGACTACCTTAATTCCATTAAAAACTATTTTTCCAAAGACAAGGATGGGGATGAAATTGTGGAGGATTTGGAGGCCAGCATTGCAGAAAAATTCTTAAAAAGAAAAGTTAAAACCGCGCCAATAATGGAGAAGGATGTGGCGGATATTATGAAGGAAATCGGTACGCTGAAAGACTTTAAAAAAATGAGTGAGGAAGAGGAAGATTTGGATGAAAATGAGGAGGTGAAAAGCTCCGGTGAGAAAAAACTTTATAGAGATCCCGATGATTCCACTATTGCCGGAGTGTGCAGTGGGCTGGCTGCTTATTTTGGGATTGAAACGGTGCTCATGAGGCTGATTTTTGTCGTCACTATTTTCTTTGGCGGATTTGGAATTCTTATTTATTTAGTGCTTTGGGCTGTTATGCCGGTGGCGGAGAGCACGGCGCAAAAAATGGAAATGCGTGGAGAGCGCCTCACTTTGCATGAAATTGAAAAGTCTGTGAAACGAGAAGTGGAGATGCTTAAAAAAAAAGACTTAAGTGGCGTAAAAAAAGCAGGCAGTGAGCTTAAAGTTTTTCTTGAACAAGTCTTTGGTGGGAGTGGGAAGTTTTTGCAAAGCTTTGGGGCCTTTTTGCAAAGACTCATTGGTCTTTTGTTTATCCTGATTGGAGTTGCGGGTGTTTGCAGCCTCAGTTTTGGACTTACCTGGCAACTTTCCGGAGGCATGATTCCTCAAACGGGCCTGACGGTCCATGATTTTCTTGCGGTTGAGGGGGTCTTGTATTGGATTTTCCTCGCGGCAACTTATGTGGTGACACTGGTGCCCATGCTGTTCTTTTTCTTGGGGGGGCTGAGCTTGGTGAGGAATAAAAACTTGATTTCGATGAATCTGTTCATCTTCCTTTTGTTGCTCTTTTTTGTGGCCAGTGGAATCAGCGGGAGCGTGATCACTCAAAACTATCCTCTTATTCAACAAAGAGTTCAGGAGTTGGAGGCACGATATTAGTTACGCCGCAGGTTTTTTGTGCTATGCTCCCTGCGCGCTCTGCGAGAAAAACTTAATTTAAAAATGAAAAAAATTGAATTCCAGATCGATTCGATTCAGCCCATTGGGGCTAATGTGGTGCATATAAAACTGGTTCCTAGAAATCCTGCTCAAAGAATTTTCTATCGGCCGGGTCAGTATGGCCTCATCTCTTTTTTTAATGGAGATTCGGTGTCTAAAGAAAGGCCGTTTTCTTTTTTAAGTTCACCTCTTGAGGATGGAACCCTAGAGTTTGGCTTCAAGGTTTTTGGAGAATTTACATCGCAATTTGCAGATCTAAAGAAGGGGGACCGCGTTTTTGTGCGTGGGCCCTTTGGATCCTTCACTTTTGATGAGAACAAATACAGTGACACCCTGTTTCTCAGTGCGGGGATTGGCATCACTCCCTTCGTCAGTATTTTCCGCTATGCAAGCGCGAAAAAACTCCCTAACAAATTGCGACTTCTCTACAGCAATAAGGCCAGCAAAGAGACGCCATTCTATGCTGAGCTCAAAGCTCTTGAAGCCACAAATCCCAATTTGAAAACTGATTTTTATGTTACCAGCAAAGATGAAATCGCTCCTCAAGGATTTACCGCTGGACGGATCAACCAAGAGGAAATTACGAAAGCCATCAGTGGCGATATTTCTGGAAAGACATTTTTCATTTGTGGGCCGCAGCTGTTTCACGATTCAATGGTGGATATTTTGAGGGCAATGGGAGTGAAAGAACGGAACATTAAAACGGAAGGATTCACGCTTTCACCGCGGTCTTTTTTTGAACGAGGGACTTGGGCCTTTCCAATGGTGGCGGGAGCTTCTGCCGTTGTAATACTGGCGAGCCTGTATGCGGTTTATGATTATGAGACAGAAAAGCAACTGGCCTACCAAGAGACCCAGGCTTTGACTCAGATGCAAATTGAAGAAATGACTTCGATGAATGAAGAAATCATAGAGAATAAAAATGCTTTGCTGACTGAACAAAAAGCGAATACTCGAACTATTTACACGACCACCACTCAAACAACTCCTTCCGTGATAGAGCCCACCACTCCTCCGGTTACAACCCCGACCACACCGCCCGCCACACCTCCAGTCACGGTTCCTCCTCGAACGACTGTTTCTTAATCCAATTTTATGAAAAAAACTTTATGCTTACTTTTGATTTTTTTGCTCACGCTTACGGGTGGTGTTTTTGTTTCGCAAAATGTGAGTGCTGAAGATGATGAGGACGAAGATGAGTATGAAGAGGAAGAGGAGGAAGATGAAGACGAGGAAGAAGGGGAGGATGAGCAAGTTCAAGTTGAAGAAACCGTCCCCACTCAAACCACGATCATCAAACAAGTTATTATTCCGGATATTGTTGTCACCGATGACAATGAAAATGGAATTGTTGATGCGGTGGAAGAGCTCTTTTATCAGTAAAAAAATGTTTCGCACACATTCATTCAAGGCTTTCGATACCACAGTTGTGTTAGGGTTTAGTGCCGACGAAAGCGAAGCGCAAAAACTCATTCACTATTGTGAAAAAGAGGCGGAAAAGTTTGAGGCAAAGTTCAGTCGTTTTATCCCAACAAGTGAAGTGAGTCAGTTGAACACTGCCATGGGTGCAGAGCTTGAAGTGAGTGATGAAATGATCGAACTTGTCACTCAAGCAAAAAAAGCTTATGAACTGAGCAAGGGTCTCTTTGATCCCACGATTTTAAACGCCCTCAAGTTGATTGGTTACAATAAAAGTTTTAGTGTGGAGCCCGATGATAGCTCGGACGGCGAGCAAGATTTCAATGAAAGGCCTCGACTGGAATCGCTGAAAATTGGCAAGAATACCTTGCAAGCCCCTGAAGGTTTTTGCCTTGATTTGGGCGGCATCGCAAAGGGCTATTGGGTCGATAAGATGGCAAAAGTCTTGGCGAAGTCCCATCAAAACTTTTGGATATCTGCAGGGGGGGACATGTATATGAAGGGGAAACAGGAGGATGGCAATCTTTGGGAAATAGGTGTACAAAATCCTAGGAGCTTGGAAGAAGATTTGCTCCGCTTGAAAATTCGGGAAGAAGGTCAGGGTATCGCCACTTCCGGTATCGCGAAAAGGCAGGGAATAAGAAACGGAATACCTTGGCATCACCTCATAGATCCGAGAACTGGTTTACCGACTCAAAACTCCATTCTGGCGGTTACTGTTCTCGCAAACTCCACCATGCAGGCGGATGTGATGGCGAAAGTCGTTCTTGTCCTGGGCGTTGAAAAGGGAATGGAATACTTGGCTGCGGACCCGAGCATAAAAGGTTTGATCATCGATCAGAATTTAAACATTCACTCCACATTATGAGCAGTTCACTCTACCAAAATTCATCACCTGTAGATACCGATTTAGACGGCCTCACCGATCAAGGCGAGCTTATGCTTTTTTTTACGGATCCCAATAATACTGATTCCGATGGGGATGGGTATTGGGATGGGACGGAGGTTTTGTATGAAACAAATCCTTTAGATGCCAATGATCCTGCTCAGGCGACAACGGAACTTCCGGATCAAGATATTGCATGGTCTTGGGTTCTTGCTCGAGTTTCTGGAATCACCAGTTACTTGCTCCTTTTTGTTCTGATGATTTTAGGAGTGGGCATATCTTCGGGTTACATCTTTCGGCTGGTCGGTCCCATTGTTGCATGGCGCATTCACAGGGCAACGGGGATCACGCTTATGGCTTTTGTATTCATCCACTTGGTGGCCTTGTTTCTCGATGACTTCATGAACTTTTCGATTCTCGATCTGTTCGTACCTTTTTATTCTGAATTCAGCCCCACATACATGAGTTTGGGCATCATTGGTTTTTATCTTTTGGCGATCATCGTGCTGAGTTCCATCTTCATGATCGTCACCAAATACAAGGCGTGGCGCTTTTTGCACTACTTAACTTTCCCCGTTTTTGTCGCACTCTTTATTCATGGCGTTTTTCTTGGTTCTGACACAGGCAGTTTAGCAATGCAAATCACATACTGGGTCACCGGTGTGCTCGTGGCGTTTTCCTTTGCATACCGCGTGGTGAAGGCTTTGTGAGGGTGGATTCTACGAGTTTTTTAAATGTTCCGCTTGTCGCTCTGCAGCTATCTGGTCCCTCTCATCTTGAGCAAGATTGCGTACATCGAATACAGGCCAATCTGGATTTTTTTCTGGGTCATCTTCTATCTTTGGATCTTTTTGTCGCTGTTCTTGTATGGCAAAAGGATTAGACAATAAAGCGAGTCCTTTGTCCCCCTTTGCCTGATCCGAAAGGAAATGAACGACTACACTGGTGATGCTCAAGGTTATTTCTTTGATCTTCTCCTCCATTGAGGCGATTTCCCTCACGAAGTCGGCTTGGCGTCCTATGCCATTTAGATACCTATAAGTTCTTTCGAACTGAGCTTTATAATCTTTTACTCGTTCATCCTCCTCCAGTAAGCTTTCGACTTCTTCTTCGATGTGAACCGTCAAAGGGACTCCGGCATTTCCTTGGCGATTGTTGAACCAGGCTTGGAGGGTCTGGTTTTCTTTCAAAGCTTGGAAGACGATGTCCCGAATGGCGCAGTAGCTTGAACCCATATAACCCCGATATTTTTCTCCGGCCGCAGGAAGCGTTAAGGCGCAAGCCTGAAGGAATAGGGGTTTTGGATAGAGGTCGGTTTTCATAAAATCGAGAAAAGCTTCCAGGGAAGGGAAAATGTCTCTTGCATCTATACCCTTCTTTAGTCGTTCAGTAGGTGCCTCCAGAACCTCTCGAAGTTTCCCCGTTTTTTCGTCTATCTCAAGGATCAAGCTGTCTTCTGGCGCAGGGGAAAAATGTTCGACGACGAGATTCTCTAGGATCGGGATCTCTGTATCAAAACTAAAAAAACTCACCGGGGAGTTTTTTCCGATTCGGAGTTCTTGAGCAAGAACCCCATGTTCTCTCAAGAGTCCGAGAAATTGTCGGGCTTGACCGGCATTTTTTAATCCAGCCAACTCTTCCTGCATGCGTGTTAAAATCAGTTTTTTTGCCTCTCGTATCACCAAATCGTAGTCCTCTCTTGCAATGCTATACTTTACTGTAGGGGTTGAGGGTTCCACGTCAGAGTCCTGCCCTCCTTGGCTCTGAGAATATTCAGTATAAGCTGCATGGACTCGTTCGTCCTGCTCTCGAATGAGAGCAGTGAGTCTTTTGGCGGAGGCATCAACTTCAGGGTCTAAATCATCTCTGGAATAAGCGATTTCTGTTCCAGGAGCTTCAGATTCTGGGAAGAGGAGGGAAAGGTAGACTTCTTGAATGAATTGAGTGGCCGATAAACCTTGGAACACTTGCTCTACGGCCTGACCTTTACTTAGGGCTGCGAGCATCTTGATTGCGAAGGCTCGCTGAGGCATAGGGGCAGGGATGTGCATAATGTCTTCCTCTAGCTGGGTATCTCCCAAGCGAGCTCTGTTCAGTCTTTTTTCCTGTGTTTCAAGCATGTCACGCAAATATTTTTCGACAGCCCTTCGTACTTGTATTACCGCATCCAATCCTTTGGGGAATGCTTCGTCCCGCAGTAATTGGATAAAAGTATCGGACATTCGTTTGAGTACGGTGGCCATTTTGTCGGCTTCTCCTACTGGGCTTTGACGGATCACATTTGTAGTGCGCTCTTGAAGAATTCGGTCTAATTCAGCTAAATTCGTTTCCAATTCAGCAAAGAGGCCTGCATTTTCTGGCGAAACATCAAGGGGGGTAGGGGCCATTTTATTTTAAATAAGTAGATTTATTTTAAAACAAATCTCATATTTAGTCAATAGCGTTGGACTCTCTTGTAAGTTGCTTCCTTACAAACCCCGTAAGAAGTCCCACATTTCGGAGCCGGCTTCTTTGGGCCAAGTGTGGGGGTAGTATTCGCCGGAGTATTCGTCGTAATCGATGGTGTGTGGACACCAGAGAGTGGGGGCGTCTTCCAAGCAGTTTTGGTATTCCACGCAGTTTCCCCAGGTGGGTTCCACGGGGGTGCTTGCCGCCGAACATTGGTTTTGGGCCAGGTAATCGTCGCGCGCGGTTTCGCCGGTGGAAAAAGGGGCTAAGTTGTCGGCGGGATTGTGCCACTGCATCACGGCCACAGGGCCGCTGCAAGTTCCGGTGCTGCGCGCGCCGCCCAAAGTAACGACTCCGCGCAAAACATCCCCGCGCGCGCAAGCCAGGCTGTTGGTGAACCAGGCGCCCAGGGAGTGTCCCGCCGCATAGACTTCATCTGTGTTCACGCAATAAGTGCTGGTGAGCTCCTCATACATAAGATCAAAAAACTCAAAATCCCTCAGCTCATCCGCGCTGTCTCCGGAATCGGACCAAGTGAAACTGGAGCCGTTGCTGAGTCCCGCGGGGTAGACAAAAATAGCCTCGCCTTCGCCCGCTTTTTCCAAGCGGTAATAACTTCTTACTTGTGTGTTTGGGTTCGTTCGTCCGTGAAAAGCAAAGAGGAGAGGCAGGGGCTCGTCTTTGTTGTAATTTTCCGGAATCACCACAATGGCAGACCGTTCCACTCCGTTTACCGTGAAGGAAGTGGGGGCCTCCGCCGGTGGAGTGCTTCCGCAGCCCGCGGAGCCAGCACTGCGTTCGGTGGACACCTCTTGTACCCCGCTAAAAATCCGGAGCATCTGGTGAATGGTGAAGGCCATTTCATCCCGCTGTGCTGATTGATCGGGGAAATAACTGTATTTGGAAAAAATATTATTGTTGTGGACAAAGTCTATGTAAGGTTCAAACCAATCTTCGCCCTCTTCCGCTTCTTCGTGCATCAAGCCAAAGGCCTCAATTGCGATTTTAAAAGCCTCCACCGCATTCACTTCTTGTTCGGGGTGGTACAAGCCGTCCGGATAACCCTGTACAATTCCGAGTTCCTTGGCCCTGCAAACAAAAGGTGCAAACCATTCTTCCTGAACATCCGGGAAACAGCCGCCGGGGCCCTCGGAGGCATCCTCATCGAGCGCCGCAAAAACAATCTTTAAGAGTTCCGCTCGGTTGATGCTTGCTTCCGGTTTAAAGCTGCCGTCCGGATAGCCCTCGAGAATTCCTTGTTCCTGCAACAACTCGATGCTTTCTTGGTACGGGTTTCCTTCAATGTCTGAAAAACTGGCTTCAACTGTGAATGAGAAAGCAAGGCTCAAAAGGAGCACACTGGCCGAGCACTTTAGAAGAAAGGATTTCATGTCTTGAGTATACAGCAGTTCAGCTTGTGTTAAAGTGTCCACGATATATAAACTTCCATTCTATGACTATTCAATTGCCTGACGGACCCACGGTACAGCAGATACTCGAAACGCTTGCAAAAGCCCCGGATGCTTTGGAAAAAGTAAATGGAATACTCAAACGGTCGGGAGAAATTTTGCGTAAAACTCAAGCGTGGATCGAACGGCTCATCGCGGTTTTTGGCCACGAGCTGCCCGCGCATCTTTCGGAATTGCACAACAGTTTGTTGGCAAAGGTGCAGGTGTTGAGCGAGCTGCTTTCCACGCTCAGCAGTCCTCTTCAAACTTATAATGAGAAAGCCCAGGACTTTAATCAGGGACTGGAGCGTGTGCAAAAGCATGAACTGGGCGTTTTATCGAGTGGGTTGTTGGCGGAAATTCTTGAAAATGAAGAAGAAGTTGAGGCCGTGATGTCTGCCGGGAAAACGGCTGCCGAAAAAATTGAAGAGCAATTCACGGAGGAACAAAAAGAAGAAATCCGAGCGTTTGCGGAACTTTTGTGGCATGAGCTTTTTCCCGAAACGCATGTGGATCGTTTCACCAAGTGGGCAACCGGGCAAAAAGATCTGGAGAATTACCAGGAAATCATCTTGGCACCGGCCAATGGTATTGAGGGTGTCCTTTCCGGGGTTTGGGATTTAGCCGCGCATCCCATTCAAAGTTATGAAGACATGCGCGAGGCGGTGCAACTGGTTTCGGGCATGAGCTATGAGGATTTTTGTTCTTGCGTGAAGGTTTTGAAATTCATGTATCGGGAGATGGATAAAAAAGAACTTGTGGCTCCGTCCATCTCTTTTATTGCAGGAACGCTCTTCATTTTTGGTGGTGCCGCCAAAGTCTCTAAACTTCTTGGAGGTAGACAGCTTCCGGCTGCCTTGGTGGACCTTACCGGTTCTTTGGGACGAGCCAATAATAAGAGTCAAAGCCTGGCCCGTGCCAAAGATATGCCCACGCAACTTTTGGAAGAAATTGATGCTCAGGCTATTTTGGAGGATTTACAGGAGGAAGATTAATTGAGGGACTCTTTGTCCGGGGGGATGCTGTAATAAGAGAAGAGGAATTCCATGATTTTGTGAAAGACTTGGCCGGAGGTGCCTTCCGCCCATTCGGTGGCGCGCGGGCGATCCATTTTTACGAGGACTAAAAACTCTGCGTCGTCGATGGGGCCATAACCCATAAAAGTGGTGATGGTGGTTCCCGGTCCACTGAGCACGCGGTTGCCTTTGTAAGTTTGAGCGGTTCCGGATTTGCCGGCGATGTAGTGATCTTCCAGAGCGATCTGGGAGGTGTATTGACCCACCACGGAAGTGAGCATGGCGGTGACCATTTGTGCGGTTTCGGGTTTGAGCACTTGAGACACAATTTCCGGTTCAAACTCTTCCGTGCTTCCGTCCGCGTACTCAATTTTTTTCACCAAGTAGGGCTGCATCATTGTGCCGTCGTTGGCCAGAGCGGTGTAGGCTTGAATGAGCTGAAGGGGTGTCATGGAAATACCCTGACCGAAGGCTTTGGTGACCATTTCGGATTCCGTCCAGCCGTCGTAGTGTTCTACATCGCCCCGCACTTCATCATCGAGCCCAATGTCCGTTTTTTGAAGGAGGCCGTAACCCTTAATGTAGGAATAAAATAAGGCCGCACCCAATTTTTTTGAAATGAAAGTCATCCCCGTGTTGCAGGAATGTTCGAGCACCTGAGTCATGGTTTCGAGACCGTGATATTGCTTGTTGAAGGTTTCGATATAGTAGTCGTATTCGTTGGTGTAGACATTGAAGTCCACTCCAATGGCGCCAGTGTCCATAAAGGTCGTGGAAGCGGTGATTTCCCCCGCGTTGATGGCGGCCGCGGCCACCAAGGGCTTGAACACGGATCCGGGCTCGTAGACCTCTTGGATCATCTTGTTTTTGTAAACCTCCGGCCCCCAAGTGTTTTTGTAGGAGTAGTATTTATTGGATATTTCGGGGTCTTTAAAAATTTCGATACGGACATCAGGCTCCACTTGCAGGTAGTACCAATATCGAGGCTCTTCTTCACTGCCAAAGACCACAATTTTGTCGCGCTTGTCTTCGGGAATGTCTATCTCCACCTTGTCAAAGACATCGCTAAAACTGTTGGGGTTGAAGCTGGGGTATTGGGCCATCGCCAAGATTGCGCCTGTTTTGGGGTTGATGACGATCACTTGTCCACTGTCCGGCCGGTATTCCTCCACGCCGGCCTTCAAGAATTCTTCCACTTTGGTTTGAATGGCTCGGTCGATGGTGAGCCACACATCCGCCCCATCCACGGCATTTTCAATAATACTGTCTCCCACGGTGATTTGGTTGCCGTTTGCATCTATTTTGGAGGTAAAAATTCCATCCACTCCTTGTAGGACTTCGTCATAAGTTCCTTCGATTCCATATTGTCCTCCATTTCCACTCACATAACCCAGAATTTGTGCGGCCAAGTCCTGTTCCGGGTAAAATCGAAAATACTCATCCACGAGACGGATTCCCAGGAAGATGGGGTCGGTTTTTTCGGCTTTTGCCGTGGCCAAGTCCTCTTTAAGAATGGTCTCAATTTGTTCGGAAATCATGGGATCAAGCTTTCGTCTCAGTACGCTGTAACGGTTGGTTCCCTGGAGCACGGTTTGTAAATCCTTGGTATCCCAATCCAAAACGGCCCCCAGTTTTTCCGCGGCGGACTTTTTGTTGTCAATTTTTGCCGGGTAGGCATAAATGTCTCCATCGCTGGTCACTTCGACTCCTTCCAGATTTAAATCGGTGACCTCCTTGATGGTGTCTGGATCTTCTTGCTCCAAAAGGAGAATAATGTCTCTGGTTTTGTCCGCCAAAGTGTCTTCCAGTGCGGTTCCATAGGCAGCCAAGAGTTCCTCATCGGTCTTGAGTTTGAGTTTGGACAGCGCTTCGTTTCGCAAGACTTCACTCTCCATTTTCATGATGGCGGTGTATTCCTCGTCGTAGCGTTTTTGCTCCAATTCCCTCTCCGTTTCCAGGTCAAAGAGCAGGGGAGTGAGCGTTTCTGCCACGGTGTCCGGTTCGGAAATCAAAGTAGGGTCCGCAAAAACCATGGCTAGTGTGGTGTTGGTGGCCAAACTGTAACTTTCACCCGAGTGGTAATCTTCAATTAAAATTTCTCCACGGCGGGCGGGGAGGGTGGTGTATCCGTATTGTTCACTTTGCGCGATTTCTTCATAGTACCCATGAGAGATGACTTGCAGGTAAAAAAGCCGCACAATAATGAGGCCGGTGATCAAATAGACGGCTAGGAAAAGAACACTAAGTCGATTGAGACCGATACGAGATTCCATGGACTTCGATCTTACCTTTTGCTAGCATCGCCGCGCAATACTTTTCAATACCAGCTTCGTTATGCATAGAAAAACCACACTCTCGAATGGACTTCGGGTTATTACAGATCGGATTCAAGGCACCGCAGCGGTCACCGCTTTGGTCTTGGTGAAGGCAGGGTCACGGTATGAGCACCGAGAGATCAACGGTATTTCTCACTTTTTGGAACACATGTTCTTTAAGGGAGCGAAAAAGTACACCAATGCGAAAGCGGTTTCAGAGGCGATTGATTCCGTGGGAGGCGAGTTCAACGCTTTCACCTCCAAGGAGTATGCCGGGTATTATGTCAAAACGGCTGCCGCCAATATGCGTTTGGCCATGGATGTGCTCTCCGACATGATGATGAATGCTCGATTTGATCAAGAAGAAATTGAAAAGGAACGAGGCGTGATTATGGAGGAATTCAATATGTATCAAGATACGCCCATGTATCAAGTGGCGTGGAACTTTGAACGGGGGATTTTTGGAGATCAGCCGATCGGTTGGGACGAGGTGGGGACCAAGGATGTGATTCGAGCCCTGCAACGGGATGATTTTGTGGAATACAAGGAATCTTTGTACACGCCGGCCAACATGGTCATTTGTTTGGCGGGCAATGTGGATCATGATGAAGTGGTGGCCTTGGTTCAGGAACTTTTTCCGCTCCAAGCGCGCGAGGCTACTCGGACGATGCTTCCTTTTGCAGAAAATCTGCCGAGTCGAGCGCGCGTGTCTTTGCAAACCAAGAAAACGGAGCAGGGACATTTGGTGTGTGGAGTGCCGGGTTTCCCCGAGGAACACCCCGACCACTACACTCTTAAAGTGTTGTCCGCCATTTTGGGCGGCAACATGAGCAGCCGCATGTTCCTTGCGGTGCGGGAGGAAAAGGGCCTTGCGTATTACATTTCTTGTGGAACCGAAGACTATTTGGACACGGGAACCTTTTATACCCGTGCCGGGGTGGACATCACTCGCATCAAGGATGCGATCAAGGCCATTATTGAGGAGTATAAAAAAATGGCGGCGGAAGGTGTCCCTGAGACCGAACTTAAAAAAGGGAAAGAATTTTTGAAAGGGAAGTTGACGCTTTCTCTTGAAGATAGCGAAAGCGTGGCGCAAATGCATGCGCGCAATGAACTTCTTTACGATAAAATCAAAACGCTCGCAGATATTTCTGCGGCGGTGGATAAAGTGACGGCGGCGGACATTCAACGGGTGGCGGCACAAATTCTAAAAGAAGAACTCATCCACCTGGCGGTGATTGGGCCCTACGACGACAAGGCGGAATTTGAAGCCTTATTGACGGTTTAAGCTTCCAGGTTTTCTTCTCTCCTCCAGCAAACCCTGAGAATGCCTGTGCTCGTCGCTTTTAGAATGATGGGGATATCTGTTGCACCGAGTCCCACCTCTTTCATTTGATTTGCGGCGAGTTCGTTGACCCGTCTTTGGATAGCCGCCTTGAGGCTTCTTTCAAGCCTAAGGGAGAGCGCAAACTCTTTATCTGCCAAACCGTAGTTGTCCTTTAAGTCTCGCATTCTCTTTTCCGAGGGCCTTGAAAGATGATTCCTTTTGTAGTTGATCTGTTTTAATGCTCTTTGTATGTAGTGAGACTGATCTTTTTGGTATTCCATGAGCATATAAAAAAGCACCTCAAGCCCCTGCAAAGAGAGTTCTTCCAGTTGTGCAGAGTCCCACTCTTCTTGCATCAGTGTTGTCGCCAAAAATGCGCCCAAATTTTCTTCGAGACCGAGTTCGGTGAGAGAATCACTGAGTATTGAATTCATGGGAAGCCTCTTGTGCACATATCTTACAAAATACTTTACCATAAAGTCAATAAAACTGCGGGGTTCCTTTTTGACAAGAGGGAGAGTTTGCTGCAAAGTGCTGCCGTCTTTTAACAATTTTTTATGGCAATGGAACGAACACTTGTTCTGGTTAAACCGGATGGAATCCAACGCGGACTTGTTGGAGAAATCATTACTCGATTTGAAAAGAAGGGTCTCAAGATGGTTGGGTGCAAAATGATGAGCCTGGATGAGGCGATTTTGCGTGAGCACTATGCGCACATTGCGGACAAGCCGTTTTTCCCTGGGGTGGCTCAATTTATGAAAAGCTCTCCGGTCTTGGCCATGTGTTGGGAAGGTCTTGAATGTGTGGAGGCTGTTCGTCTCATCACGGGAGTGACCAAGGGACGAGCTGCGGATGCGGGAACTATTCGTGGAGACTTTGCCATGAGCGTTTCTTGCAATGTCATTCACACTTCCGATACTTCTGAAAACGCTGAAAAAGAGGTGGCACGATTCTTTGCTCAAGATGACTTGTTCAAATATCACAAAAGTGAATTTGAGCATGTTTATAATGATGAAGAGAGAGCTTAATCATGCATGTCTTTTTAAGTCTGGAAAGTTCATCGGGGGACTTGGAAATGAATCTGGTCACGGCACGAGATCTTTTGATGAAGCACGATGTTTTGGTGCTTGGACAATCGAATGTTTTTGAAGAAAACGGGGCGCATCAAGTGGTGGAGTGTGGCACGGAGCTTGTTCTTGCAGACCTGATTTTGGTTTGTAGGATCGTGGAGAAGGAAATGGGAAGTTCCGTGGAGATCCCGGTTGGGAATGTGAAGTTTGGAGCTCCCGTGCCGGG
Source organism: Candidatus Gracilibacteria bacterium (assembly GCA_041661045.1). Classification (NCBI taxonomy): domain Bacteria; phylum Candidatus Altimarinota; species Candidatus Altimarinota bacterium. The sequence continues at coordinate 583,113 of JBAZVE010000001.1, forward strand.
GAGTGCCGGGCTCATCAGCATTGGGGTGATTTTTTATGGAGACCAGGCGTTTGAGGCTCCATCCTTTGCATGGGAAGGTGTTTTGGAACTGTCGCCGGATTTTGTCCATCCCGTTTTAAAAAAGCCGTTGAAAGCGCTTTTGGCTCAGGCATAATGCTCATATGAATTCAAGGCAAAAGGCACTTCGACTCGAGGCGTTGGAGCTCATTTCAAGAATGGGAGAGGGGTCCAGTGGGCGGATGCTTTCGTCCATTGATCTTATTGAAGGGCTTTATTTTGGAGAAGAAAATGGTCGACAGATTTTTAAACATGACCCCCGTTTGCCCCAGTGGGAAGAGCGAGATTATTTTGTACTCTCAAAAATTGAAGCTTTGCCGGGACTCCACGCGGTTTTGAAAAAAGCGGGATATTCTTTGCCGGAGGTGTTGCCCTTTTTCCCAAATCGTAAGGTCCCGGGAGTGGAAGTGACCACAGAGCAACACGGGTATGGACTTTGTATGGCGGTGGGGATGGCGCAGGCGATTCAAATTGGGCGACTCAATCAACATGTTTTTTGTTTGGTTGGAGATTATGAATTGGATCATGGCTCTGCTTGGGAGGCGATTATGGTTGCGGCGGAGCGAAAGCTGGATCGCTTGTGTTTGATTTTGGATGAGAACAGTCCCAATGACATTTTGTGGCAAGAACGCTTTGAATCTTTTGGGTGGAAAGTGATTAAACTGCGGGATGCCCACGATCACGATGAAATTGTGTATGGAATCATGAAGGCTCGCCTCACGCTGCGAAAACCCACTTGTATCTGGGCACCCACCAAGAAATCGGCCGGAGTCCCTTTTGCGGAGCGAAAAGTTGAATATGATGACGCTGTTTTTTCGGAAATGGAACTGCAGGAAATCCGTACCCATCTTCTCTGACCCCTTTTTATGCTGCTAGACATCAAACTCACTCAACTCGGCCTCAAGATAAAAAATCTGGTGATTCTGGACCTCAGTTTTCCCACCGGAAAATTCCCGGAATTCAAAAAAGCCTATGAGTCTCGATTCATTCATTTGCCCGGTCGCACGGAGTTGGCCCTCCCTTTTGCAGGAGGACTTTCCGCTTTTGGGAAAATTGTACTTATTTATGGGATGGATAGTGACGACTGTGAATTGCCGGATCGCACGCTCAATGTGAAGTTGGTGGAGGAGGGGCCCGAAGGCAAATGGGATATCCTTGAAGAAGAGCTCAAAGTTTTTGGCCCTGCGGTTTTGTTGATTCCTGAGGAAGATTAAAGTAATTTGTAGGCACTCGGCCACAACCCTCCAACGACATGGCTAACGCAAAAAATCTCCGCGTCTTCTCCGGCTCTTCCAATCCCGCATTGGCGATGGCCATTGCCAAGGCATTGAAACTGCCGCTTTCTAAGATGCAAATCACTCGGTTTGCCTGCAACGAAATTTACGCGAAACCGGAGGAAACGGTACGAGGCATGGATGTGTTTTTGGTGCAAACTTGTACGGATAATGTGAATGAAGATTACATGGAACTTTTCATCATGATTGATGCGCTCAAGCGTTCTTTTGCCAAGACGGTGCACCTTGTGATTCCCCATTTTGGATATGCGAGGCAAGACCGCGTGGCTTCACCACGAGAACCGATTTCGGCCAAACTCATGGCCAGTCTCATTGCGGCCGCTGGGGCGGATCATGTGATTTCCATTCACTTTCATAGCGATCAAACGCAGGGATTTTTCCCTTTCCCAATGGACAACTTGAAGACCAAACGCTTATTTGCGGATTATTTGAAGAAGAAAAAACTCAAAAATGCGGTGATTGTGGCTCCGGATGCCGGTGCGGCCAAGGAAGCCGGGCGGCTCGCCAGCTTTTTGGACATGCCTTTGGCGGTGCTCACCAAAGAGCGACCCAAGTTCAATGTTGCGGAGGTCACCTCGGTGGTGGGGGATGTGGAAGGGAAAACTTGTATTTTGTTGGACGACATGGTCGACACGGCCGGATCGGTTTGTGCCGCTCACCAAGCTTTGCTCAAGAGTGGGGCCAAGAAAGACATTTATTTGATGGCGACGCATGCGGTGTTTTCCGGTCCCGCTGTGGAACGGCTCAAGAAAACCAAGTTCAAGGAAGTGATTGTAACCGATACGATTCCGGTTCCAAAAGAAAAACAATTCCCCGGCCTCACCGTGCTTTCGGTGGCGCCCATGCTCGCGAAAGTGATTCAATGTGTGCATGAAGATAAATCTGTAACCGATGCATTATGAAGGTTTATATTGGGGCCGATCACGCTGGGTTTCCTCTTAAAGAAATTTTGCGTGAGCATATAAAAGGGCAGGGGCATGAGGTGATTGATCTTGGGACTTTTAACGAAGACTCTGTGGATTACCCGGACTTGGCAAGGGAGGTGGGGGAAAAAGTGCGGGAAAATCGGGAGAGCCGCGGCGTTTTGGTGTGTGGCACGGGTATTGGGGTGGCGATTGCCGCTAATAAGCTCAAAGGTATTCGTGCCGCCAATGTGCACGACCGCAGCGAGGCCGAGCTTTCCAGAAAACACAACAATGCCAATATTGTGACGATTGGAGGACGAGTGATGGATGAAGACACCGCAAAAGGAGTGGTGGACATCTTTTTAAGTACCGCTTTTGAAGGTGGACGGCATGAGGCTCGCATCGCAAAAATAACCGCCATTGAGAATGAAGAATAAAATTCAAATCGCCCCCTCCATTTTGTCGGCTGATTTTGGGAAGCTCAATGAAGAAATTGCGAGTGTGGAAGAATACGCGGACATTATTAGTGTGGACATTATGGATGGACATTTTGTCCCAAACATCACGGTGGGCATGCCCGTGGTGAAATGCATCAAAACCAAACTCCCCATTGAATGTCATTTGATGATTGAGAACCCGGAACGCTACATTGAAGGTTTTGCGAAGGCAGGGGCCTCCATCATTTCCGTTCACTTTGAAGCCACCGGTGCCAACACAGCCGCCGTTCTCCAAAAAATCCGTGATTTGGGTTGTCGTGCATCTTTGGCCATTAAACCCGCTACGCCCGCCGCTGCTATTGAAGAATTTTTGCCGCTTATGGATGCCTGTGTGGTGATGAGTGTGGAACCCGGTTTTGGCGGACAGGAATTCATGCCGCAAGCTCTGGAAAAAATCACCTTTTTGCGAGCTAAAAAACCGGATCTGGATATTATTGTGGATGGGGGGATCAATGCCGAGACCGCCAAACTCTGCGTCCAGGCCGGAGCCAACATCTTGGTGGCAGGTTCAACTATTTTTACCGCGGACAACCGAATTTCCGCTATCGCAAGCCTAAGATCTTGACCAAAACCCCTCCTGTGTTAGCGTATGGGTGCTTTTATTATTAACTTTTAATTTATGGGTGATAAAATGCATACAGAGTGTGATCTTGGAGATGAGCATGTAGAGCGAAGAGGAGCTCCTACTTTGTGTGATGGAGGGTCTGCCGGTGTAGAATCAGAGGAGAAACAAATTAGTGATATGGTTCGCGAGCTGCTTCCTCTCTCTGACGGAGCGCACGATTAATTACCCCAGCTTCAGTTTCTTCTTTTCTTTGTGAATCCAGAAGATTCCGCCGAAGAAGAGGAGGGTGAAGATGGTGAGGAAGAGGGGGTCGGTGAAGGCCGCGCCACTTCCAATATAGGCAAGGCTGAAGGCGCAGATAGCATTGGCGAGTATGGAAACGGGGACAAACACCCGTTTCTTTAGTTTAGAAAATCCCATGAAATAGGCGGCGTAGTCGCCGGGGAGTAAGGGGATGGAACAAAGGACAAAGTAGAATAAGACTGCTTTTTCTGATTCAATGAGTTCATCGTATTTGTGAAGCTCTTCTTCTTCCACAAATATTTTTAAAATGTTGCGACCAAAGCGACGGCCTAAAAAGAAATTGATTTCGGTGGCCACAATGCGGGCGACCCAAGTGAGCAAGAAGGCGGGGAGCGTTCCATACACAAAACCGCCCGCCAGACCCACCAGGGTGGAGTTGAGCGGCACCACAATCACTGTGATGGTGGTTATGATGAAGTAGAGCAGAAAACCCCAGACGCCCCATCCTTGGATAAGTTCCTGCAGGGCTTCACGGTCGGGGATTTCTTGGAAAACAAGATACGGCACTACAAAAGCGAAGAAGATAAAGGCCAAGAAAGCCACTAGGCTGACTTGAATCTTTTTACTCATTTATAGACCCCGTAGGGTTGGGCTGCGTGTTATCAGGCCCGTTTGCGTCCTCTTTGGGTTGGTCGATTTGAGCGTCATCAAGATCACCGTCATTGCCTCCTTGCATGATTTGTGCAGTTATCACATCGTCGGCGGAATCCAGTGGATCCATCTTGTTTGCTAATTCTGTTCCATCGGGAGCTCCTCCGCCGTCACTGTCCTTCTCTTTTGGATCGGTGCCCAAATCCGCCTCAAGGGCATCCGTCAAACCGTCTCCATCTGTGTCCACGGATTGGACTTTACCCCAACGACCCTCCAAGAAGTCTGCGTCACTTAGGGCAAAGGCGCCAAGACCTAAAACTAAAACACCGGCGAGCATCAAGAGTTGAGGGTTTTTCATGGGATTTTTTAAAGATTTCTTCATGGGTTCTTTGTACCCCTTTCCCGGCGGCTTTTCAATGGTGAGTTTTTGGAAATATTGACTCAATAATTTCGAGTGTTATGATTAAGGCTATTCCAGTTTTATTATGAAAAATTCTCCTCGTGAAATAGGGCTCGCAAGCGTTTTGGCACTGGGTTTAACGGCTTCGGATGCGCGTGCGGATGAGGGGAATGGATTTGTCCAGTGTTTTGATGGGTTGAGGAAAGATGGGTATCCACTGAGCCGACTTTCAAATTTATGTGACCCTTGCGATAAGAAGGAAGAAAAATCGATTGGCAACGCCATTGATGTTATTAGGGGAAGAGACCTTTCTCCTCTCCTTTTGAGCATGTGTGGAGGAGACGAGGCTTGTAGACAGTCTCATGAAGAGATCCAGCCTCAAGTAGTAAGAGAACTCCAAAGGGCTCAAGTTTTTTGTCCTGAAGCACCGATACAATCCATTGATGGAGAGCCGTTGTCTACGCTTGCGCCGGTTTCCCCAAATGCAGATCATCCCGGGCAAATTGTAGTTTCCCCTGTGGTGATTGAGGATTTGGATGCACTGGCGCTTGCGTTGTTTAAGCAAGGGACAGCTTGGGTCTTTGAAGAACAGGAGTCTCAGGATTCACTTACACCCACGGCTCCTTCGAAACCTGGTCGAGAAAACCGCACCCCGTATTTTTTAAGGCGACAGACAGTTCTGGCGAGTGTGGAGGGACCTGATGTTCAAAAATGGTGATCGCGGCAGGAGGACGCTCACTTCGTTCGCTAGACGGTCGCTAAAGCTCCCTTACGAACCTTTTACGGTTCGACCGCTTCTGACGAAGCACACCATTCCACTGGTGGGCAAGCCACCATCGAAATGGTGTCCAGCTACGGAAAGGTTACTTTCTCATTACCCTCCGTGCAACACTGAAAAGGCCCACAGAGTTTCAGGGGCCTAGCAGTTTGAAATATTGGATCTTAAAGGGGAAGTAGGCACTTATGAGTCCAGCTTTAAAAGCGTTTTAATCTCTTGAAGTAGTCCGAGCTCGTCGGTCGTACTGTCGCCAGTTAGGCAGCCCTCCGCCAATTCTTTGAATTGGGGGCGCTCTTTCTCTGATGAGAGCCTGTAGGCAGTCAGCCAAAGAGCTTTGATAAAGTCCTTGAAAAGTTCCTTTTCACTATCCTCTTGAAGGGCAAGTGTTTTGTAGTGACCTAGCATAATGCGAGTCATGGCTTTGAGCATATTTACCTTGTCCTCAAAGAGGATTCCAGTTTTGAAGAAACGTTCTATGAAGTTCAAAATTACCCCGTAAAAACTCGAAACAGTTGAGCCTGGAAAGGTGATTTCATTGAGCAGGTGATACATCCGTATCGAAATAGTGAAGGTCACCCCAGTGGGAGTTTTAAATTCAAGGGAAGGAAGCTGTTTCCGTTCAATTTTCTCTAAATCGTCGAGAGCAATGTAAAACAGGTCTGCACCGTTATAAGGAATGAATTTATAAAGAAGCTCGGCTACCCCTCCTTTGATTAACGCAAACTGCTTTTCATCAATGTACTTTTCCTCCAGCGCTTCTTCAAAGATCGCGAAAGTGTTGGAAGTTGCGATGCCTTCGTTCTCGAGAGCTATGGAAAGTTGAGCGTCGTCGGTAATGAATGTAATCCCATCTCTTTCAGCGATCCTTACGCTGTTTATAAGCCATCTTGGGAAAAGCTCTTCGATGCCTTTCACATTGAACACCCCACTGGTAATGTCGTCGTCGTAGAGTAAGACGCTCTCTGAGTTTGCATTGATGAACTGCCATAGTCTGCGAAGGGCTGGATCTTCTTCCGAAAGAAGGTCGTTTTGTACCTGTTGAAAAAGTTCACGGTGAATGACGAGAGTCTTATTGAACATGATTAAAAGACCCAGCTGGTTGCTTTTGGAAAGATTGATCAGCGCATTGTAATCCATCACTACCAAGTTTTTTGCCAGGAAGGATTTCCTTTGTTTTGGACTGCGTGGACAGTCGTGGTAGTCAATCGTAAAAGTGGTATCACCGCTCGCTGCCCCAACCACAAGAGCCTTTGGGTAGCTCTTCCCGAAGTACCTTTGGAGCCAATAGGTAGTGAGCTTTTTTTCTTGGTAGAGCTTCTTTCCCTTTTCGTAAAATTCCTTTTGTCTTTTGAATATATCTAAAGCTTCTTCACTGAGTTGATCGTTTGCATCCAGGACTCTAACTGGTTTCATAACCGTTACATACTTATTCAACTCCATCATATTTTTAACAAGACGATCGGTTTCCTCTGTAGAGCCATACCTCATTGCCAGAGCCATGTACTGAGAGAGTATTTGTGGCAGCACTTCCTTATCTTCTTCAAAAATTCTTTTTGCCTCTTCTATAGTGGCAATCGCCTGGTTTTTTTCATCAGCCAAGGCATATGCAGTGCTTAGGTTGAGCCAGTAGTTGGGGTCTCCTGCTTCCACGGCGTAGGCCTTGAGTTCTTTCAGTACCTTGATTGCCTGCTGTGGTGCGCCGCTCTGTAAGAACTTGTGAGCAATATAAAATTTTTCTCGATAATCCATGTCATTGTAAGATTCCCATTGCATCAAAGAGTTGTAAGCCTCATCAAAGAGCCGCTCATTTAACTTTTTGTGAAATACAGCAACCCGAAGTTGTTGGAGTTGATTTTCACCCAAGTCTTCAAGAGTGATGCTTTTAAGTAGGGAGTCGCTTTTTTTCCCTAGCCACTCAAGGCAGATAACGAGATCTACCTTCATGTTGTTCACAAGACGAGGGCCCTGTCCTTCTGACTTTGCCAACTCAATCGCTTCCTCTATTTCTTTGGCGGCCATGGCAACTTTGCTGCCATTTTTAAGGAAAGGAATTGGGGTAGGTTTTTCACGATCTACATCTTCCTTTTGAGCAACGACTAGGAGTGCACGAGCATGTGAGTATCTAACTTGGGAGGACTGTGGAAACACCTCTTTTAGTTCTGTAGAAAGAACCAATGCATCTGTGCTTTCATCAAAAATCAGAAGCGAGTCGATCAACCCCGCAGCGAGGAACTCGTCATCATGAGAAAGTTTTTTAAGCTCATCCAGATGGTCAAATACAAACAGCTTCATCTCATCAAGCTTTTGAGCTCTCAAGAAGGCTTGAAGTTTTAACCCCTGAAGCTCTGCAGATTGATCTTTGCCCGCCATTAACGCGGTAATACGCTTCTCAGCCTCTTTGAATGTCTCTTTGGTTGCCACATTCAGCAGCGCTTTCACCAAGTTAATTTGGGCATTTTTCTGCTCAGGGTCAACCTCAAGGGCCTTTCTAAACCACTGCACGGCTTTATCAAAGTCTCCACCAGCAGAAGGGGATCTGTTGTAACATGCTCCTAAATTATTATAAGCACGCGCCAGGTCAGGATCTTCGGGACTTGTCTTCTCCAATCCTGTTATGAGGATGTGAAGTTTCTTTTTTGCCTCCTCAACATCTCTTTGAAGTAAGCCCTGAACCTCTCGGAAGATTCGCTCCTTCCCTTTCAAGACATCAAATTGAGAGAGGAGCAGCTCATGCGAGGCGAGCCCAACGGCTTTGATGTCATGGAGCTCACTTTGTGTTTCAAGGCTTTCCTCTAAGATCTGATCTTGCTTATGGAGGAGCTCAAAGTTCGTGCCTTTGAAAAATTCCCTCATTAAGTGTTCGTCCTCAACGACAAGGCTGCTTAAGTTTTCAACATCCCAAATCTCTGGCAAAGGCAGTCCGATTCCCTTTGCATACTTTCGCACTTCGTCCTTACTCGTTGGAGATGCGGTACACGACAAACAAAAAATGATTTCGGCAGGCTTACCGTCTATGTGCGTTTGATTGAAGTAACGATTTTTTATACCATCCAGTTCTTTCTTGAGTTCCGCAGTTGAATTAGATTTCCACCGTTTGCATTGAAAAAGGACAAACCCTCCTTCTTTTCTTGATATTACATCACGGTTTTTATCCCCAGGCCCTCCATACTTGAGAGGGTTGGGGTATTTACCGACGCGGCTTACAAGTCCAAGAATTAAATCTTCAAAACGATCTGCACTGAGGCCGTTCAGAGGGAGTGATCCTTCAATCATCACAGAGGGCCTTGACTCCTGCTGACCCCCAAAAGTGACTCCAAGAGCTTTTGATAACTTGTCTAAAGTTTTTGAGGTAGGCTGATTACGCCCTTGCTCGATTTTGAAGAGGGTGTTAAGGCTCACCTCTGACTTCTCTGCTAGTTGTTTTTGCGTCAGTCCGCGGTTCTTTCTAGCCTCCGCGATTTCTTGTCCGATGTTTCTCATAGAAGAATTAAAGAGTGCCCCCAGTATATCATGTAGCTTGTAGTCCCGTCAAGGCTAGTGGTATAAAAAGAGCTACTAAATTGAACCCAACAGGTTAAACATCAACCTTTTCAACTGTGTTTATCAGTCTATTCCTTGCAGCAGTCGCCATACTTACTACACTTTTGCCCTCAAACTCGAAGAAGGTCTCATGCTCAAATTTTCCTTGCATCCACTTGATAGTGAGGTAAGCCAACTCATCTTTCTTTTTCTGCTTTAGTGCGAAGGTAAACAAGGCTCTTGACAAAGAGCCAAACAGTATTGTTGGTGATCGCCGGCAGGAGGACGCTCACTTCGTTCGCTAGACGGTCGCTAAAGCTCCCTTACGAACCTTTTACGGTTCGACCGCTTCTGACGAAGCACACCATTTCACTGGTGGGCAAGCCACCATCGAAATGGTGGTCGCGGCAGGAGTCGAACCTGCGACCCTCAGCTCCGCAAGCTGATGCTCTATCCAACTGAGCTACGCGACCACGGTAGGCGCATCCTAAGACAAAAGATGGATTTAGGCAAGATCAGCTTGGATGCGGTGCCTAGTTTTGGAAGCGGGCGGGTTTTAGGGACCAGCTGCTGTCCAGGCAGTCCACGCAGCCCAAATCCTCCAAAAGAGGGTAGAAGCTGTTGTAAGGAGTGCTCTGTCCAATCTGGATTTCACTGATGTCCCATCCCTCAGCTTTGCCCACGGTTGCGTAGGCGAGCGCATAAAGCACTTGTGCGGGGTTCCACTCAGCTCCGGAAAGGGTGAAGCTTTCGGGGATTTCTTCGCCGTTCCAGCTTCCGATCCAAGTCTCCAAGTCTTCGAGGTCGATTGCACCCGCTGTGTTTGCACTGCCGTCTGCAGACCAAGGCCCGATCATCCATTCCAAGGAAACAGAGCTTGTGCTGTTGTAACCTTCCGCCAAGGCGTAGAAGGACTCGGTGAGGGTATAGAAATCTTCTCCGTCATATGCCCAGTCCGGGGGTCCTGATCGCCAGCTGTTGAGGAGCCAAAGCGCTAGGTTTTGGCGCTCTTCGGCACTTAAAGATTCAGAGTCTGTTGAGGTGAACAAGGAAACCAGTTCGTCGCTATCCACAAAGTTGATCTTGCTGTCGTTGGTGCTTTTTTCAATCAAAAATTCCAAAGAATCCTTGATTTTAGCGTAGTTGCTCGCAATGGTGCTGGTTGAATTGATTTGGCTGCTGGGCAGTTCCGGAGTTTCGGGATATTGATAAGCCCATTGAGTGGGGCTGATGCCGGTTTTTGCGTACACCCATTTGCTCACCACACTTGTATTGAGCACATGTGGCCCGGTATTTTCCAGTGATTCCAGTACCGTTTCAACGGAGGTGGCGCCTTTTTCCAGGTCCAAAATTCCAATGTCCATACCGGGGATTCCATCATTCATTCGTAGCGTGTTGTTCAGCCAAAAAATACTCGTATCGGTTTCGTTGGTGGGGTCCAGTTTTGCGAGGATGGCATCTCGGCTACTCTCGTAGTCCGCTTGTGAAAGACTGGCTCCGTGATCTGAGAATCCAAAGCCCAAAACTCGACTGGGAAGGAGTTCATGAATGGCGTCGCTGCCCCCGCTTCGTTCCATTAAAAAGCCTTCAAACAACCCCACGCCACTGACCAATTCGACTGTGCCGAAGGCGTTTAGCACCGCTTCAATTCCTCCGCCACTTTCATCCACGCAACCCCCGTAAACGGGGTCTTTTTCGCAACGGACCCAAGAGGAGATGGCATCAAAGGCTTCTTGATAGCTGTAGGTTTCGCCAAGATCTTTTTGTGGACGATTCAAATATGTGGGTTCGTGGTGACCGTGGTAGCCGAATTCAACCCAACCGTTGTCCGAAAGGTCTTCCAAATAATCCACAAGTCCCGTTTCGGAATTGCGCTCAGAGACGGTTTGCGCGTCGGCTCCTTGAAATTGGATGGTCCATGTGAAGTCTGAATCGGGATAGGAAGGCATGATGTCCTCCAAGTAGCCTCCAATGTTCCAATAACGGTCTTCGGAGAGTTCGTGATTGATGTGATCTTCGGTGTGCGCAAAGGCAAAAAGATAGGTGATATCTGCGGGGGATCCGGAAGTGTCCAAAGAAGGCCCTTCGGGGAAATCCGTTGCTACATAGGAGTCCATATTGACCATCAGCTGAGCCATTTCACCCCGAGTCACCGAATGAGCGATGTCCGTGTTTACTTTTTCCAAAATTCCTCGCGGAGCCGCCCACCAATAGTAAGGCTCGTACCATATGGAATAACAGGATTCACAGATCACCACGCCATCGGCTTCGAGCACAATTTTTAAAGCTTCCGCCAGATTGATGAGGTTTCCGGGTTTGAAGGAGCCGTCATCATAACCATCCACAATGCCAAGGGTTTTAGCCTTGCAAATGTAGGGGGCGTACCAAGCGGCCGTTACATCATTGAAACAGAATGTTCCCTCCGACTGGCCGGGATATTTTGCCTCAATTAAAATTTTAACAAACTCCGCTCGGTTGATGGTGCTGTCCGGGCGATAAGTCCCGTCGGCATAACCCTCCACCACTCCACTTGCATAGAGGGAGTCGATGGCCGCCTCATTCGTGTGGCCACTCGTATCGGTGAACGCCAGTGCGGTGGGAACCGCCAGTAGACTGCAAAGGCTGACGAGAGCCAGGAGGGCTTTTTTCATGGGATTGATTTATAGAATTAAAGTTTGTCTCCACCGAGATCTTTGATGATCCTGAGCATCTCGGAGTGGAGGATGCCATTGCTGGCGGCTATGTTTTTGAGTTTGGGATTGAAGGAACTTCCATCCATATTGGTGAGCGTTCCGCCGGCTTCTTCCAGGATGATTTTTCCGGCCGCGATGTCCCAAGGTTCGAGGTCATATTCCCAAAAACCATCGAAGCGGCCACAGGCCAAAAAGCACAGATCTACGGCAGCGGAACCAAAACGGCGTACGCCCTGAGTTTTGCTGTAAAAGGCATCGAAAAGTTCAATATTCTTTTTGTAGCGGGCTTCACGGGCATAAGGGAAACCGGTCCCCAATAAGCTTTTTTCCAGGGTGGCGACTTTAGAAACTTGAATGGGTTTCATGCCCATGAACGCGCCTTTGCCCTCTTGTCCCCAAAAAGTTTCACCCAAGCCCGGAATTTCAACCACGCCGATGATGGGCTTTCCTTTATAAACCACGGCAATGGATACGCCGAAGAGGGGAAGACCGTGGGCAAAATTGGTGGTTCCGTCGATGGGATCGATGATCCATTTGTATTCACCGGTTCCCCCTGAAATCCCAGACTCTTCGCTGAGGATGGAGTGATCTGGAAAATGGCTGTGAATGGTTTTGGTGAGGAATTCATCGCAGATTTTGTCGACATCAGTGACCAGGTCACTGGAGTTGCTTTTTGTTTCAATATTGAAGCCTTTTTTCTGATAAGTCAGGGCCATTTTACCCGCGTCGTACGCGAGTTTTTTTGCGAATTGGAGGAGATGAGTTGGCATAGGATTAAAATTGCTTGCTGCCATCATACTTGATGTAAGCGCTTTCTGCAGGGGATAGCATTGACAAATACAGATAAAATGTTAATATTCCAGTACGATGATTTTCCTACAAAGTCTTTACGGGTTGATTCTGGCCGAGCTGTTGGGTATTCACTTGAGTGCACGGGCGCAACTTCGACTCGCACAAGTGATTTCTGTGGAGAGAAAACACCGGACTTTAACGCGTTGATTATGCACAGACTTCTTGGGAAAGATCCTTTGGATGCTCCTGTCGGGCCGCTTGCGGAGCACCTTCAAGTTTCTCAAAGGAAGGAGCGCGCAGATGGAGATCTCCTTTTGTCACTTTTGGGATCAGACTTTGGTGAAGTGGAGCAACTGTGGTGGCAGCACTTAAAAACAGGGACTTTTTTGCCGAGTTTTGGGCCTCGTTTGCACCAGGTTCTTCAGCGCTCTGGCTGGCAACTTTTGGATGAAAGATTTATGTCCCAAGCGCCCATTTCTCGTCACGCTTTGGCCACTAGAGCGATGCTCGGAGGTTTTCCAGATCTTTCCATGGGCATTTGTGTTCAACGAGCTTTACAAGAAACTTTACAGCCTGCTTTACAGGTTTCTTTTCGGACTCAAGGGCCGAAAACGCTTGGGCGTTTATGGCCGGGCTTTGTGGAAATGGTTCGTGGACCGTCTGGCTCCAAACCTGAACCCTTTTTTTGTGCCGAGTCTAACTTCCAAGTTTTGGAGGCCGCTTCTCCACTGACTTTTGTAAGGCCCCCTAATCCTAAGAAATGAGAGGACATAAACGAAGGCTTTCTGAACTTTCACGCCTTGATCGGGAAGCCGTTTTAGAAGGAGTTCGAAACCGGTATAGAGCCCCTGAACCCCAAATGGGTGTGGCAGATCTTTTGCAAATGGCTCAAATGGATTTTTCTCGGCCGGCGGTTCGGCGCGACTGGGAGGCCTTTTTGCCTTTGTTCGTGGACCCTGAGGTGGTGGGTGAGCTCAGAAAAGTTTTGGGTGCCGCGGCCTTTTTTCGACTGGATCCCGCATTTTTGGGGCATTCCAATGAGGCGGCTGCGATTTTTGCGGACCGGGTTACGGAAAGGGGGTATCCAGACCTCGGCACGATTGAAGCCCGAACTCCAGGCGGGTTTGATCATCAAGCTTGGCTCCCTGCTTTATCTCTTAGCGCAGCGCTCCGGAGTGATAGAAGGACTCCGGTCACTGCGTCCACAGGCTTTTTACGCCGTCCTTTGCAGAGTGACCTTGAGCCGACTTTTTGGGATGGGAGGACCTTCACTTCTCTTGAAAGGCTTTCGCCATGGACATATTTTAAGAGAGTTTGATTCTTGCGTGAGTTCTGCTAAAATCCTTGGGCTTTATGCTCAAGAAGAAATTTAAAATCAGCACGGCGATGCAGCCCAAGGGAGACCAGCCCAAGGCTATTGAAGGATTGGTGAAGGGTCTGGAAAAGGGCCTGCATGACCAGGTGCTTTTGGGAGCCACGGGGACCGGAAAAACTTTTACGATCGGCAATGTGATTCAGCAGGTACAGAGGCCCACTCTGGTTTTGGCGCACAATAAAACTTTGGCGGCGCAACTGTGCACGGAGCTCAAGGAAATGTTTCCGGACAATGCGGTGTGTTACTTCGTCTCTTATTATGATTACTATCAGCCGGAGGCCTATTTGCCCAGCACGGATACTTATATAGAAAAGGACGCGCAGATTAATGACGAAATCAATAAATATCGGCACAAGGCGACGGAAAGTTTGCTGACGCGCCGGGACTGTATTGTGGTGGCCTCGGTCTCCTGTATTTATGGGCTCGGTTCTCCAAAAGAATATTTGGACATGCGCATTGAACTTAAGGAGGGCGGACACATTCAACGCGATGCGCTTTTGAGGAAATTGACGGATTTGCAGTACACGCGAGCAGCCATGGATTTTAAGCATGGGATGTTCCATGTGCTTGGAGATGTTCTTGAGATCTTTCCTCCCGGGGGAGACAGTGCGGTTCGTTTGGAATTCTGGGACGATGAAATCGAAAAAATTTCAGAAGTGGACCCTTTCACCGGGGAACTTTTGGGTGAGCTGGAAGAGGTTGCAATTTTCCCCGCCAAGCATGCGGTGACGACGGAAGAAAAAATCAAAGTGGCGGTTGTCCACATTCGAGAGGAGCTTGAGGAGCGAGTGAAACAACTTCAAGAAATGGGTAAAATAGTGGAGGCGCATCGTTTACGAAGTCGTACGGAATACGACATTGAGATTTTGCTTGAAACGGGCTACTGCTCTGGAATTGAAAACTATGTACGGTACTTTAATGAAACCGGTCCAAAGGGAAGGCCCGCTACTTTGCTCGATTATTTCCCCGACGACTTTTTGATGGTGATTGATGAGTCTCACATGTCCATTCCTCAGGTTGGAGCGATGTTCAATGGCAATCTTTCACGCAAACAAACTTTGGTGGAACACGGGTTTAGGCTTCCTTCCGCTTTTGACAACAGACCGCTTAAGTTCGAGGAGTTTGAGGAATACATGAAGAGCACGATTTATGTTTCTGCCACGCCCGCCAAATATGAAATGGGCAAAAAAGACAATTTGGTGGAACAGATTATTCGTCCCACGGGGCTCATTGATCCGGAAATCTCGGTGCGGACCAAGGAGGGCCAGATCGATGATCTTATGAGTGAAATCCAAAAACGAACGACAAAAGGAGACCGTGTGCTTGTGACCACTTTGACCAAGCGCAGTGCGGAAGATTTGACCGAATATTTGACGGAAGCGGGGGTGAAGGTGCGTTATTTGCACTCCGATATTGATACTTTGGAACGGATCGAAATTTTGAGGGACCTTCGATTGGGAATTTTTGATGTGCTTGTGGGGATCAACCTTTTGCGTGAGGGGTTGGATCTGCCGGAGGTTTCTTTGGTGGCGATTTTGGATGCGGACAAGGAAGGATTTTTGCGGAGCACGCCGGCGCTTATTCAAACGATTGGACGGGCCGCGCGAAACGCCGATGGCTTTGTGATTATGTATGCCACTCGAGTGACGGCCGGCATGCAAGGGGCCATTGATGAGACCAATCGTCGTCGTGAGATCCAGGTGGCGTACAATACAAAACATGGGATTACTCCTCAAACCATTAAGAAAGCGGTGAAGGATATTGAAATGCATCGAAAGCAGGAAGAAGCCAAGCAGGTGCGCCGCTACGACACCAAAAAAGTGCCCAAAGAAGAACTCTTTCGATTGGCGCAACATTTGGAGGCGGAGATGGATTTGGCGGCGCAAAACATGGAATTTGAGAAGGCCGCCGTGCTTCGAGATGAGATTGAAGAACTCCGAGGAAGGCTCTAAATGTCTCGAAGTTAGAGTGAGTTTTAAGGGCCTTGATTTTCTTGTGAAGATGAGTACACTATCGGCGTCTCAATTACGCATTAATGAGCCATTCCTCCGTTATGAACAGCAAAAACGAATCCCAGAAAACCATTATGCTGCGCGCGTGGAGACACTATAGAGAGATCACTTCTCGTGTTCTAGCCGCCACGGTGGGGACCATTGCGATTTTGGGGATTCCCGCTTACTTTTTGGACAAGTGGATTGGCAGCTTCCCATTGATTTTCGGCATTGTCCTGGTACTCTCACTACCGATTTCACAATTTGCGACCATAAAATTGATGCAAAAATACTTAAAAGATAACCCTCAAGATTGATGTCTGCAGAAGTTCTCGATATCGACGAAACGGGTGCCATAGCCGAAGAGGCTGAGCACGAAGAAGAAAGTGGCATGCACATTCAGCTCGCCACTGAACCCGCTTTTGAAATCGGCAACTTCACCGTGACCAATGCCATGACCGCAACGGTGGTTACCACGCTTCTGGTTATTGTTTTTGCTATTATGGTTCGATGGAAGGCCGGGGTGATCCCCAGCCGTATGCAGGTGCTTTTTGAAGATCTTTTTATGATGTTCTTTACTCAACTTGAGGATGCGGTGGGGGAAAAGAAAGCTCGCATGATTGCTCCTCTCGTTGTGACCTTGTTCCTTTTTGTGCTGGTGGCCAACTCGTTTATTTTAATTCCTATTTTGGGCAGTTTTGTTACGGAGCACGGACACTTTTTCCGCACGCCCACCACGGATTACAGTTTAACGATTGCGCTCGCCATCATCACGATGGGTGCAGCTCACTTGATCGCCTTCACGGCGTCTCCACTTCAGCACATTGGAAATTACATTCGAGTGAAACCTTTGTTTCAAGTTTTGACGGGTAAAAGGCCGGTTTCTGAACTCTTCAACGCCGGGATTGAAATCTTCCTTGGAGTGCTCGAAATTTTGGGAGACTTTATTAAAATCATTTCCCTTGGAACTCGTTTGTTTGGAAACTTACTCGCCGGGGAGGTGGTGATTATTGTGATCTCCGGGCTCATGTTCGCAACTCAGTTTGTGGTGCCCATTCCATTCATTATTCTGGCGGTCTTTGCCGGGCTTATTCAGGCCTTTGTATTCACGCTTTTGTCCACGATCTTTATATCAAACAATTTGATTCACGCGACTTCGCATGATCACTAAAAACAAAAAATTTCCTTTATTCATCCTTTAATCCCTTAACCCAAATTATATGGATGCAGAAATGATGAAAATGCTCGCCGCTGCGCTCGCAGTTGCAGTGGGAGTTACCGCTCCGGCCCTCGGAGAAGCCCACATCGCCGCTAAGACGATGGAATCTGTTAGCCGTAACCCAGAAATGGGAGGAAAGATGTTCACCAACATGTTGATCAGCATGGCCTTCGTGGAATCTCTTGGAGTTTACTCCTTCCTTGTTGCTTTGATCATTATGTTCGTTTTGTAATTTTTATTTAACCCCGCTTAGCGGGGTGTTAACAGCCCCTTACTTATGCAAGGTTTAGCTACCCTCGGAATTGATCCGCTGAGTATCCTATTGTATCTGCTCAATACGGGGCTGCTTCTTGTCGTTTTAATTTACGTTCTTTATAAGCCAATTCTTCGCTACCTCGATCAAAGAAGAGATCAAATAAGAAGGAGCGTGGAAGAGGCACAACTTTTGAAAGTCGAGCTCGATAAAAAGTCCGTTGAAGCTGAAGAAGCTTCCAAGAAAGCAGAAGAAACGCTCAAACGCGAAATGGAAAATCTCCGCAAGTTTACGGAGGACAAACGCGCTGAGTTGACTGCCGAAATGGAAATGGCCCGCAATGAAATGCTGGCCAAGGCGGATGCAGACATCACTCGTCGAAAAGAGGAGCTCATGAAAGATGCCGAACGGGCAACCATGGACCTCATCAAGAAAGTTGTGCTCCACATTGTTCAGAATAAAGTTCCTGAAGAAGTGGTGGAAGCCAGCATCCAGGACAGTTGGAAGCAATTTAACAGCGCCGACAGGCGTTAATCAAAATGTTTAAAGATTTCCTCAGCGCACTCGTTCTAGAAATCCTTCGTTCCTTCAAAAAGGAAGGTGGTTTCGCGGGCCCAAAAATCTACAAAGATTATTTGGACGGTGTGAGTGAAGAGGATTTGATGAGTGATCTCCGTTTGGTCTTTCAAGTGATCAACGGGATGGACCTCAACTCCCTCAACCTAAAAGGAAGTGCGTTTTTTAAAAGCACTTTACGGTTCTTTGCTGAAGATTTCGCTTCTAAACTGGATGCACTGGGGGGCAGTTTCTATTTGCTCCCCTATGAAGAACGCAAGAAAAAGGCAGAGCAGCTCATTGAGGGCGACTCCCACACGGTAGCGGCGCTTCGAGATCTTTTGGTTACGAATTCATACCAGGAAATCACCGAAGCCATTGAACAACTTTCCAAAAGTGTTGCCGATGCAGGTACCATTGTGGTGCAGACACCCCGGGACATTGATCCCGAACTTAAAAAAGAAATGCGCGCGAAACTTGCGGCGGATTTTCCGCTCACTTTTCCCGCTTTTCAAATCAACCGTCAACTCATTGGCGGGTTTCGAGTCTTTGTTAACGGCAAGTCTCATGACCTTTCTTGGTTCTCTCAAGTTCAAAAACTCACTTCTCTAAAATCTTAACAATTTATGGCTAAAGAAACTTTACATCAATTTCTGGCTCACATTGAGACCGCGCTCACGCAGTCTGAAGAAGCTAGTGAGGCCGGCGGAAACCATGGGGTTATTCAGTCTTATAAAGACGGAGTAATTTGGATTAAAGGCCTTTCCAATTTAAAAATGAACGAGGTAGTGAAAATTGAAGGTGTAGAAGTGGAAGCGCTCGTGATGAATCTTGAAAAAGACTCTGCGTACGCTCTGGTACTGCAGGCTAATCGTGGAGTTCGTGAAGGACTCTTCGTTCGCGCGACTGGACAATCCATGTCTCTTCCCGTGAGTGAAGAACTCCTCGGACGCGTGGTGGACCCTCTTGGGACTCCGCTCGATGGACAAAGCCCCATTAAAGGGGACAAGCGGATGCCACATGAGGCTCCGGCTCCATCCGTGATGGTTCGAAAATCCGTGCACCAACCGGTGCAGACCGGAATCGTGGCCATCGACTCTTTGATTCCCGTAGGTCGTGGACAACGCGAACTTATTATTGGAGATCGTCAGACCGGTAAAACAACGATTGCAATCGACACTATCATCAATCAAAAAGACCAAAATATGGTCTGTATTTATGTCGCTATTGGACAACGCGAATCTCGCACTGCTCAGGTTATTGAGACCTTGAAACGACACGGAGCCATGGATTACACCATTGTGGTGTCTGCTCCCGCCGCTTCTTCCGCCGTTATGCAATACTTGGCGCCTTATGCCGGATGTGCCGTTGGAGAATATTTTATGGCCAAAGGAAAAGATGTGCTCGTGATTTACGACGATCTTTCCAAGCACGCTGTGGCTTACCGTGAAATGTCCTTGCTGCTCCGCCGACCTCCCGGACGCGAAGCGTACCCTGGAGATGTATTCTACCTCCACTCCCGCTTGCTCGAACGAGCCGCTAAGCTCAACGATGAAAATGGAGGAGGAAGTCTCACGGCTTTGCCCATCATTGAAACGCAGGCCGCGGATGTTTCCGCGTACATTCCTACGAATGTGATTTCTATTACAGACGGACAAATCTTCTTGGAACCTCAACTTTTCAACAAGGGTATTCGTCCCGCTATTAATGTGGGTATCTCCGTTTCCCGTGTGGGAGGTGCAGCTCAAACCAAGATCATTAAGAAAGTGTCCGGATCTGTGAAGCTCGACCTTGCGCAGTATTACGAATTGGAAGCGTTCTCTCAATTTGCTTCTGAACTCGATGCTTCGACCAAGGCTCAGCTCACTCGTGGAAAACGCGTGGTGGAAGCTTTGAAGCAAGGCGTGAATCAACCCCTCAAGTTGTGGCAAGAAGCCTTTGTGCTTTACAGCGCGACCAAGGGTTACCTCGATAGCATTGAGGCCGAAGAAGTGGGTCCAAAAGTGAAGGCACTCTACGCTCTTGTGGAAAGTAGCCATTCAGATTTGGTGAAGGAAATTGAGACCAAAAAAGAACTCAGTGCTGAAATTGAAAGCAGCATGAAAGGTATTATTGAGAAATTCTTTAACGCTTAAAAATGTCCGGTTCATTACTCGAAATTCGAAAGCGGATCGGCAGCGTAAAAAATACGCGCAAGATCACCAAGGCTATGCAGCTTGTGGCTGCGAGCAAGATGCGTCAGTTCCAAAAACGCGCTGTTTCTGCACGACGATATGTCTGGGATCTTATTGATCTTTTGGAAGAAAATATTTTAGTGCAAAGCTCGTACACCGAGAAACGAGAAAAAGGACAGGTGCTCTTTGTGCTCTACACTTCCGATAAAGGACTGTGTGGATCCCTCAACACCAAGCTCATCAACGGACTTTTCCGCAGCGAGCGATGGAACAGTTTGGCAGAGGATGAACGCATGCTCGTGACCCTGGGTAAAAAGGGAACTGACTTTGCCCGCAACAACAAGATTCACATCGACAAGCATTTTATTGGAGTGCCTGAAAAAATGAACAATGTGGAGGCGCTGAAATTGGTGGATGAACTGCTTGGATTTTGGCGCAGTGGGGCGGCTAAGGAAATTATTCTGGTGGCTCCGCACTACAAAAACTCTTTCACTTTTTATCCTGTGCTCAAGACTTTCCTCCCGTTCACTCGGGAGATGGTGGAGAGCAATATTGGGACTGAAGAAAACAAGCACCGTCGCAATAAAAAGCCCGACGATTTGATGATTTACGAACCCAGCAAAGAATTTGTGGTGAGTCGTTTGCACGAACAAGTGGTGTCCTCACTCTTCTTGGAATCTTTCTTGGAACTCAAAGCCAGCGAATATTCCAGCCGTATGATGGCCATGCAAAGTGCCACCGATGCCGCCGACAAAATCACGGCCGCTCTCTCCCTTCAATACAACAAAGCTCGTCAGCAAGCCATCACGCAAGAAATTGCCGAATTGGTGGGTGCGAGTGCCGCAATATCTAACTAACTTTTTCTTATGTCAGAAAAAACTGAAATGCCCGTTGGTAAAATCGTTCGTATCATTGGAGTGGTTGTGGATGCGTATTTTGCAGACCATGTACCCGCTCAATATTCCGCGCTTCACACGGAAGGCCCTGCCGGCCGAGTGGTGCTCGAAGTGTTGGCTCACCTTGGGAATGGAGTGGTTCGAACGGTAGCGATGACGACCACGGACGGACTCGCGGTTGGACTCGAAGTTGTGGATACTCAAAAGCAAATTCAAACGCCGGTTGGAAAGGGAGTGCTCGGACGAGTGCTCAATGTGACGGGAGATTTGATCGATGGTGGAGCCGAGTTGCCTGCCGGAACGGAATACCGAGGAATTCATGCGGAACCTCCAACCCTTTCCGAACAAAATCCAACGGTAGAAATTTTTGAAACGGGTATTAAAGTGGTGGATCTTTTGTGTCCCTTCATTAAGGGAGGAAAGGTGGCGCTGTTCGGAGGAGCCGGAGTGGGAAAAACCGTGATCATGCAAGAATTGATTCACAATGTGGCGATGGCGCATGGAGGATATTCCGTGTTTGCCGGAGTGGGGGAACGAAGTCGTGAAGGAAATGATTTGATTGGAGAAATGAAGGAAAGCGGCGTTATCGACAAGCTCGCCATGGTGTTCGGACAAATGAACGAACCTCCCGGGGCGCGCATGCGTGTGGCTCTCACGGGTCTGACCATCGC
This sequence comes from Candidatus Gracilibacteria bacterium, assembly GCA_041661045.1. Taxonomy (NCBI): domain Bacteria; phylum Candidatus Altimarinota; species Candidatus Altimarinota bacterium. The sequence continues at coordinate 604,642 of JBAZVE010000001.1, forward strand.
GGAAAAATTCCGTGATGATGGACTCGACATTCTGATGTTCGTGGACAATATTTTCCGCTTCACTCAGGCCGGAGCCGAGGTGTCTGCTTTGCTCGGCCGTTTGCCTTCCGCTGTGGGTTACCAACCTACGCTTGCAACCGATATGGCTGCACTTCAAGAACGCATCACCTCCACTAAAAAGGGTTCTATTACTTCCGTGCAAGCGGTGTATGTACCTGCGGACGATTTGACCGATCCTGCGCCCGCTACGACTTTCGCTCACTTGGATGCCACCATCGTGCTTTCACGAAAACAAGCATCCATGGGTCTTTTCCCGGCTGTGGATCCCCTCGATTCCACTTCCACCGCTCTCAAGGCGGACATCGTGGGAGAGGAACACTACGCTGTGGCTACGCAAGTTCGTCAGTTGCTCCAACGCTACAAAGAACTCCAGGATGTTATTGCGATTCTGGGTATGGATGAACTTTCCGAAGAAGATAAAAAGGCCGTGTATCGCGCTCGAAAGATCCAAAAATTCCTTTCTCAAAACTTCTTCGTTGCCGAACAATTCACCAGCATGCCTGGTCAATTCTACAAGGTGGCCGACACCGTTCGTGGCTTCAAGGAAATCTTGGAAGGTAAGTACGACCACATCGACGAACAACTCTTCTACATGGCCGTTTCCATCGAAGATGTGATTGCTAAACATGAGGCTTCTAAAAAATAATTTCCATGAGTGAATTTCACCTTACAATTCGGACGCCGGAGAAAGATGTTTTTGATGGCAAAGTGAGCTCGCTGAGTTTCAACACGGAGCTCGGGCGGGTGCAGATTTTGGCGCATCATGCCAATTTCACCACGACTTTGCAGTTTTCGCCGGTGAAAATAGAAGACCCGGTGGACAATCGGGATCAGAACTTTTTAGCCCGCAGTGGAATCTTTAGTTTTGATCACAAAAAGAACGAGGCTTTGCTCTTGTGTCTATTCTGTGAAGAACAAAGCCAAGTGAGCTACCAGACCACTGAAGAATACTTGAAATTCCTCACCGCTGAATTGGCGAAAGGAGATCTTAGTGATTTCCAAGTACTCTTCCTCAAAGGAGAAAGATTGGCGGTGGAAAAGCAGATGAAGGCGGTCAAGTAAACGGTTTCCAAACCTTGAGCAGTGCTTCTACGAAGGCTAGATTTTCTGCCGTGGAGGGACAGGGGATTTGCTCTACTCTCGTGAGGCCTTTTGACGCACAGTACTCTGGGAACATGTCGAAATATATTCGTCTTTGTCTCTCGATTGTTAGCATAGGTAGATGCACAAATAGAGCTTTGTCACCAAACTTATCATCATTGAGTTTTCCGGCTTCATTGCAATAAAAAGGTCCCGCATTTGAGCTCAATGCTACGGAAGGGAACCGCGCTTCTAATGCAGTTACTACTCGCGCTGGACCCTCTCTTGGCTCCGTCCTGGCTTCGGGGTCTTCTGATGCGTTTATAATGGCGGTGTCTCCTCCCGGTAGTATGAGTTTATTGCCGAATTGCTGTTCAATGAGTGGGCCTTTTTCAAGATGGCCCTGGCCAAGGGAAAGTATGGCTCCCTTTTTACCGAGCTTTCTGTAGACTCCCCTAATAAGCTCGGACTCCAAGAAGTCTCTGGCGATTTGAGGGTTCCCTATATTAGGTAGAGGAAGGCGTAGTATTTGTACGAGGAGGGTATCTGCTTCCGCGGCTTCCATTAAAACTCGCTTGAGTTTTGGGTTTTCTCGTATTTCTTCAATGATTGCACCGGATGGATTTGTGATGATTCCAATAGGTTCCCCCGTATAGCCCTCAGGTGGCTTTGGGATAGAAAAATTTTCGAAGCCGGTTATTGCGAGGATGCGTTTTTCTGCCATAGGCTTTACTATACATCAATCCACGCTTTTGCCAATAGCCGCTTGGAGTGAGGAGTAACCGTCCTTTTTTAAGAGGTGGACGAGGCCGCGGTTGATTTCGCTGATGCTTTGGGGGCCTTGGTAGATCATCCCGGTGATCAGCTGGAGTAGGGAGGCGCCGGCTTTGATTTTTTCGTAGGCATCCTTTGCGGTGAAAATGCCACCGCAGCCGATGAGTACAAATTTTCCGCGGGTCTTTTTGTAGAGATATTTAAGCTGTTCATTGGAAAGATCTTCCACGGCTTTTCCGCTGAGGCCGCCGAGGCCCAAATCGTGTTTTTTAGTGAGATTGGTGGAAATGAAACCGTGAACGGTGTAGCGGCTTGCGCAGTCCACAATGGTGTCCAGCTCGGAGTGGGTGAGGTCCGGGGAGAGTTTGATGAAAATGGGTTTTTGGGTTGGGATTTGATCGAGAGCGGTGAGCAGTTTTTCAAGGCGGTCCTCATCCGTGAAGGGTTGTCCGCCGAAGGCATTGGGGCAGCTTATGTTGATGGTGAAGTAGTCGCCAATGTGGGCGAAGGCTGTGAAAGCCTTGGCGTAATCTTGGATGCCCGCCTCCGTTTCACAAGTTTCCTTGCAATTGGTCTTGGCGATGCTGGTGCCAATGGGGAAGGCGAAGCGCTGTTTTTTGAGCCGTTTGGCAATGGCGACTGCGCCGTCGTTTTTGAGGCCGTAATAGACTCGTAACGCTTTTTTATCGGGGTGGCGCCAGAGCCTGGGTTTGGGATTTCCCTCACAAGGCTCTCCGGTAATGGAGCCCATTTCTTCGTAGCCGAAGCCTGTGCAGGGAATGATTTTAGTGAGGAGGCCGTCTTTGTCAAAACCGGCGGAAAGGCCGATGGGGTTTTTAAAGTGAATGCCGAGAATGGTTTGCTCAAGCATGGGGTGGGAATAACCAAAGAGGACTCGGGTGAGGCCGCGAGTGACGGGGTTGCTTCCCAGTAAACGGCCCATAAAAGTGAAGCGGTCGTGCACAAATTCCGGATCCATTTTAAAGAAAATCGGCTTGAGGAAATGAGCATATTTCCAGCCCAGGAATTTGTTTCGAATTTTAACTAAAGTGTCCTTCATAGTCGTGGATGCGAGGATCTAAAACGAGGATTTTTTTGCCCTTCCATTCATTGCCCAAAAAGTGCCGGAGCAGCGTTGCATACCGCAATCCCGCCTGGGGCAGTGTGAACTCTTTGTAGGCATCTTTCAAGCGAGCGGTACGTGCTTTTTGTATGGGGTCCTCCGGGCTGCTGAATGGAATGCGGTGCAGGGCCAAAAAGGAGAGATTGATGCCCTCTTCCAGAAGGAAGTCCAAGAAACTTTCGTTCCCAACGAATACATTTTTCCCATCGGTTTTTCCGGAAAGCTTTGTGATTTTGCCCATCCCTCCACTTAGGTTTTGGACCAAAAGTTTGCGGCCCAATTCTTTGCAGGGTTTCGCCAGTTTGTAGAAAAATTGTTCCGCCGTGGTCATGGAATTGGCGATGATGATGGCATTTCCCTCTTGTTCCGTCAGCCACTTTTTAAGTTCGTTTACGGCTTCTTCAATGTTTTGCGCATCGTTCGGATTTTTGATGGGGGTTTCTGGATAGTAGAGGGGGAGGGGAAAGATTTCTTCCGCGGATTTGAACAGAGTTTCCGGTGGGAGTCCCAGCTCTTGCTTGAGGAAAGCGAAGTCATCTTTTAAGTTTCCATGGTTTGCAAAAAGGTGTAAGTTCGGCACGGCTTTCCATACGCGTTCCACAAAAATTTCATGCGTATTTTTTGGAAAGGCATGAACAATGGGCTGACCTTCTTTGCTGAAAGAAAGCCAAAGGAGCGGACTGTCCATTTGTAGGATTTTGGTGAGGTAGAGGAGGTACCGCGTGAATTCTTCCAGGTTTGGTGTTTCTTTGCATGATTCACCCAGCGCCGCCGCCGCATTTTCGATGGACTGGGCGGAACCTTTCACTTTGTTCCATTCCGTGGTGTTGAAATGATGGGCTTCCAAAACCAGGGCGTGCCGAGGGTCATTGGGGGTCCCTTGATTTTGCAGCATCATGCCGAGGAATCCAAAGAGGATGGACACTTTTGTGGCCAAGGCGTCGATGAGTTCTTCGGCAGTGGGATTGTCTTTTTTGAGTCTGTGTAAATCTTGGATGAACCGTGTTTCACTGAGTCGTATGTGCCACGCTTCTTCCAGAGCTTGCACCAATTGCTCGACTTCTCCCACAATCAAATGCTCGGGCAGCTCAAGCAGTGGATCTTTGCGACTGCGGTCTTTTAAAAGATATTGATGGCTCACCACCATCACTTTTTTCTCCAGTCCTTTGTTTTGCGCACGGGCAAAAAAGGATTGAGGCGTTCCACCTTCTTGGCAAGCCAGGTCGAACCAAATTTCCTTTTCCTCTTTGATGAATCGTAGCTCTGATTTTTCTCCCGTTTCGGTTTCCAAAAGCCAAAGGCTCATTTTCACCCCGATCATGGTTTCCACTCCATTGAGGCGCTCTTTTTTAAGGAAAGAATGGAAGCGCTCTTCATCCAAATAATAGCTCGGATGTTTTAAAATTCCTGCGTCCGCATGGGGCGGTACTTTTTCCGGAGCGGCCACCACGAGGAGAGATTTTTTATCTTGGGCCAGGGCGTACGCCAAAAGATCTTGGTAGGTGTGGCTCCGTTCTTCGAGCAAAAATGGAGGGGTAAGGTCTTGGCTGAGTTCACTCAAATTGGCGTGCACTTCGCTGTGAACGGCACGATCGGCGTCCTCCGTGGGAGGGATTTTTTCGCCGCCGGTTTCGTCCAATAATGGGAGCAAGTGTACAGCCCAAGGCCAGTCGCTCTTTTCAAGAAGGGGGCGCACGGTTTCCTTTTCGTTTTGTGAGAGTGCACGGACATGAGAAGAAATGCGCCAGAATAAGTCTATATTCGCCTTCACATCGTCCAGGGCGCGGTGAGCGCTCACCTGGCAAATATTAAGCTTCTGGCAGAGGACTTCCAGGCTGTAGCTGGGCTCTTTGGCCAAAAAAGCTTGGGCCAATTGGCAGGTGTCCAGTGGAGCATTCGTAAGGCCGAATCCTTTGGCGTTTAAAAAACCAATATCAAAGGGGATAAAATGTCCCATAATCGGGTAGTCGCCGAGTTTTTCCAGGATGATGGCCTTGAGTTCCGCCAAACTTGGCGCATCTTTAACCATTTCATTATTAATCCCCGTGAGATGCATGGTGAAGGCGGGAATACTGACAGAGGGTTTTACCAGGCTGGACCATTCGTCCACAATCTTTTCGTGGTCGAAACGAACAATAGCCACTTCAATGATGTGGTCATCTTGCGCGCTGAGCCCCGTGGTTTCTAAATCTAAACAAACAAACATGCGTGGATTCTACCGTGAATTTTAGAGCAAAGCCACGAATTCATCGAAGAGGTAGGAAGTATCTGTTGGTCCGGGTGCGGCTTCTGGGTGAAATTGAACGGAAAAGAAGGGGAGCGTTTTGTGCCTCAACCCTTCCACACAGCCGTCGTTGGCGTTTTCAAAGTACACCTCCCACTCTTTGGGAAGACCTTTGGGGTCTACGGCGTACCCGTGGTTTTGCGAAGTGATGGAGCAGCGACCGGTTTGAGTGTTGATGCAGGGTTGATTCTGTCCACGGTGGCCATATTGCAATTTGTAGGTTTTTGCACCCGCCGCCAGGCCCATGATCTGTGTCCCAAGACAAATCCCAAACGAAGGTATTTTTCTCTTCATGCATTCTTTCATCACTTCCACCGTTTCTTTCATGATGCTGGGATCTCCGGGGCCGTTTGAGAAGAACACGCCGTCGAATTTTTCTCCGGTTTTATCTTCGTAGTCAAAAGGATTGGCGTTCCAAGGGAAGCGGGTGATTTTTATCCCTCGGTTTAGAAAGCTGCGCAAGGAATTGTTTTTAACCCCACAGTCGATCACCGCGATGTGTTTTTTACCCGTCCCATAAGTTTTGATTTCCGTTGGGCTCACTTTTGCCACTAGATTCACCGTGTTGGGGTCATAAAACTCTTTGTTGGGTTTGACGCTTTCGAGATGGATTTTCCCCGGCTGAGACCCTTTTTCGCGTAAAAGTTGAGTGAGCGCTCGTGTGTCTATACCGGTGATTCCCGGAACATTGTATTCACGCATCCAGTCCGAAAGACTCTTTGCAGCTTTCCAGTGAGAATAAATTTCACTGTAATCACTCACGATGAGGCCCTTGATGTGCATGCGATCGCTTTCAAAAAACTTGCTTATTCCTTCCTCATCCAGCTCTTCCGCGGGTACTCCATAATTGCCGACTAGAGGAAAAGTGATCACCAAGATTTGATCTTTAAATGAAGGGTCGGTGAGACTTTCCGGGTAGCCCACCATGCCCGTGGTGAAGACCACTTCTCCTTCACTTTCTTCAAGAGCGCCAAAAGCCTTTCCTGTGAACTGTGTGCCGTCTTTGAGAGTAAGAGTGAGTTTTTCCATCTCCGGCAGTTTAGCATGCCATTTGTTTGAGAAAAGGGGGAGGGGTGGCGGAGGAGGAGGAAGGGCTTGACGGAGTTAGGTATATGTATTATGATTTCGCCGTAATTCCTCTTTATTATAAATGTCAAAGCCTACGATAGAAGAAGCTCTGTCTTGTCCAGATGAATTTAGGGTGAGTTATTCTAGCGAGGAAGTAACTGCTGCTCTCCCCGGATTCCCCCCATTTCTCTTGGTTGAGCCGGCTTCCACCTCCAATCCTACTCTTTGTGCGGTCCGTGCTGCGATTGATTATCAGAAAGAGGCTCTTCTTTATTGTCATGATGTCTTTCGCAAAAAAGGCTTTTTCTTTGGGATCAGCCCTGAAAAAGCTCAAGAAGTGCGTGGACTCTCTCTGCCGCCCAGACTTAACCTTTCCGTTGCTCGATTATACTTTTCTTCCTATGGATCTCAAAGTGCAGGTACAGCTCCTTTTGAATCGCGTTTCCCAAATGGATGGGCCCAGGTGCTTATGCGCACATGGGATGGGGACCTGCTTCCCCGATCTAAAGCGATTGCTGATGAGTTGAAAAGGGTCACTTCTTTTTGGGCAACTTTTGATACTCTAGTTCAAGAATTTGGTTTGAGTGTGCAGATGGAGGAGAGGGCTGTCAGAACTGAGCTTCGTGAGAGTGTCTTTGTTTATCTTCCGAGTGATCTCCCTGGGCCACAAGTGGTGATAGAGAACATATCGTTTGGTAAGACTCCCATTTTTTCTGTTGGAGATGAACCTAGATTGAAGGAATTTGCTCGAAGATTGAGTGAGGTGCACGGCGTCCATTTTTCTGAAAATTAAAGTGCTTGCTCCCATTGCCCCGGGGCTTTGCGTTGTGTAGAATCCTAGTAAAAGGGCTTATGAAACACCTTCTTTCTTCTCAAGATCTGACTCGCGATGACATTTTGGGTCTTTTGAGTCGGGCGGAGGAGTTTTTGCCAACTGTTTTGGAGCGAAAGCGGCTTGGTTTGGCGGAGGGGAAAATTTTGGCCACCTTGTTTTATGAACCTTCTACGCGAACACGCTTTTCTTTTGAAACGGCGATGTTACGGCTCGGTGGACAAGTGATTTCCAACGCGGATATGGGCACTACTTCTTCGGCTAAAAAAGGGGAAACTCTTTATGACACGGGGAAGATGGTGTCCAGTTATGCGGACATTATTGCGATGCGTCATCCTGAAAAAGGAAGTGTGGCTGAGCTTGCAAAGGGCAGCAGTGTGCCCGTGGTGAATGGGGGAGATGGGGCGGGAGATCACCCCACACAGGGGCTTTTGGACCTGCTGACGATCAAGATGGAAAAAGGTCGTTTGGAACATTTGACCATTGGAATGGTGGGGGATTTGAAAAATGGACGAGTGCCGCATTCCGAGTGCGCCTATTTGTCTCATTTCACAGGTTTGAAGTTTATTTTTGTGGCACCGGAGGCTTTGAAAATGCCAAGGGAGATTGTGGAAATGTTGAAGGGCAAGGGACATGAAGTGGTGGAAACAGAAAATTTGTCTGAGGTCTTGAGTGAGATGGATGTGATTTGTCACACCCGTATTCAAAAAGAACGCTTTGAGAGTGAGGCGGAATATCTTAAATATAAAGGTGTTTATGTTTTGAACGCGGAACTCATGAATCGTGCAAAGGCAGATGCGATCTTGCTGCATCCCTTGCCTCGAGTGGACGAAATTGCCACTGAAGTGGACAGTGACCCCAGGGCCAAATACTTTGTACAGCCCACTTATGGGGTGGCCATGCGCATGGCGATTTTGGCGACTTTACTTGGCTTATGATCGATAATGCTAAAGATGGAACTAAAAATAGAAACTGCCGGTGAAGGGAAGTTTTGGATTCCCGGTTTGATCGATTGTCATGTGCATTTTCGAGATCCGGGGGCGCCGGAAAAGGAAGATTGGGCAAGTGGGAGCGCGGCGGCTTTGGCGGGTGGGGTGACTACGGTGTTGGACATGCCCAATACGAATCCCGCCACCATCACGGTGGAGGCTTTGGAAGCAAAACGGGCGATTGCTCAAGCAAAAAGTAAGGTGGCCTTTGGCCTATTTTTTGGAGCCACGCGCGACAATTTGGAGGAAATTCGCAAAGCCCAGAACATTTGTGGCATTAAAATTTACATGGGGTCTTCCACGGGGAATCTTTTGTTGGACGATCCTGTTGTTTGGGAAGAAGTTTTTAAAATTGCAAAGGAGAAAAATGTGCCGGTGGTGGTGCACGCGGAGACGGAATCCATGATTCAGCAGGGGAGGCGCGACTGTGAATGTGCCCGGGTGGCTACTGAGGCCGCGATCATGCTTCGAGAAAAAGTGGGGAATCGTTTGCATATTGCTCACATCAGCTGCAAGGCTGAACTGGATCTTGTGCGTGCGCACAAATGCCCCGAACTCAGCTGTGAAGTGACGCCACATCATCTTTTTTTTACGGAAGAAGACCGCAAAGACGCCTTTTTAAAGATGAATCCCCCTCTACGGTCAGCAGCGGATCAAGCTGCTCTTTGGGAGGGACTTCGGGATGGGACTATCGACTGCATCGCTACCGATCATGCGCCTCACACCGAGGAAGAAAAGAGCTTGCCCTTTGAGGACGCACCGGCCGGAGTGCCGGGGGTGGAGTTTATGCTGCCCTTGATGCTGAATGCCGTTAACGAAGGAAGACTCACTCTGGAGCGCTTGGTGGAACTCACTTCGGTGAATCCTTCTCGAATCTTTGGGGTCCCGGTGCAGGGCCAGGTTCTGGTGGACATGAATGCTACGAAAACCATCCATAAAGAAGACATCCAATCCAAATGCGGATGGTCCCCTTATGTGGGACGCACTTTAAAGGGGTGGCCTATTAATCCGCAGTAGAAAGCCAATTTCCGTGGGCTTTCGACTTGACGGTTGTACTCTTTCAGGTACAATACCCTCTTGTCTATTTTTTAATTCCCTTCCCCTATGAGTTTACTTCGCACCTTAATCTTGAGTACTTTTGTGCTCAGTATCCTTGCCCTTCCTGTAGGGGCTTCTGAGTTTGATACCGATGAGGATGGTATTTTGGATGAAGATGAAATGTTTTATGGTTTCGACATTTTAAATCCCGATGAAAACAGCAACGGTATTTTGGATGGTTTGGATGACTACGATGGAGACGGACTTAGCACTCAAGATGAAATTTATGTTTATGGTACTTATCCCACCTTTTCTGATACGGATGGAGACGGACGAAGCGATGGGGAAGAGGTGACCGCTGGTACCGATCCTCTTGTGGCTGAAGTGGCTGATATGACGATCACTGCTATTTCTACCGTTCTTTTGGGTGGAAATGAGATTTTGGCATACACCGCGGGGAATGCCGGTAACCTTTCTGTGGATTACACTTTGGAGTCCGAAGCTTCCACGCAAGTGTTTGTGGATTATGTTGAGGGAGATGGAAGCTACAGCGCTCTTTATACTTATGACTGGAACATTGAAATGGGTGCCGGGACTTGGACCGGAGCACTTTTCTCCGCTGCTGGAAGTGAGGAGATTGCAACCGGAGTTGAGCTTACGCCCGGAGATCACATCATCATGGTGTGTATTGATGCGGCAGTGAATCACGGAGAGAGTGAAGGGGGGCTCGCAAACTGTTTGACTGATACGGTTACCATTCCTTTTCCTTCTCCGGATCTTATTGTGAGCCAAGTGGCCTTTGATACCACTGACAATAGTATCGACTTTGTGGTGCGAAACATTGGAGAAGATACCGTTAGCCTAGATGAAGTTCCTGTCCTTAATTTTACTTTTGATTTCTTGAATGCAGACTTTTCCACTGCATCTTCTTTGGATTATACGATCGATGACTTTGGAACGGGATACCGAACTCCTCTCGGAGCGACTACGGTGACTTCTGGTCCAAGTGATGGAGAATTCATCAGCTGTACTCTTTATGTATTGGCTACAGTGGACAGCACTTTGCTTGTGACGGAGTCTGATGAAAGCAACAACACTTACTCAACGGTTTTGGACCTTTGTCCCGGCGATGGAGAAGTGGTGAATGGATTCACCGTTGAGGCCGGACCTGATCAGGGGATTGGGCTTGGAGGCACATTTAATCTTGTGGATGCCTACGCGGAAAATGCTGTTTCTTTGACCTCTACCAGCATCAACTGGGGGGATGGATCTGCCTTGGAATCTGCCGTTGAAACAGTGAGTGGAGACCGTATTTATTTGGGTGGCAGCCACTATTACACCTATCTCGAAACTTTTACCGTTACGGTTTGTGCCAATGACGGCAGTGAAGAAGTGTGTGACTCTTTTAAACTTTCTGTAAGTGGAACTTCCAGTGGTGATGGAGGTTCTAGTGGTGGATCTTCCGGTGGTTCCAGTGGTGGTTCCTCCAGTGAATCAGATCAGGATGTTGATTTGACCGAAGAAACTGAAGAAACTGTTGAGGAAGATCAAGTGGTGGACCTGAGCTCTGATGACGATGTTGTGAATTGTGACGCTATGGCATTTGAAGATATCAGTGAGGAGGATTCCTTCTATACTGCTGTTTGTGAAATGTGGGCGGCTGATGTCCTTCACGGAAAGACAGATGCCGTATTTGATGCCGAAGACGATATTCGTCGAGATGAAGCGTCCAAGATCTTTACTCGTTTGTTTGGATATGTGGAAGAGGCTTATGAAGAAACTCCTGCGGTAGAAGAAAGCTCCTTTGTCGATGTAGAAGCTACGGATCCTTTGGCTTACTATGTGGAATTGGCGGTGGAAGAAAGTATTATGGATGCCGATACCGATTCGTTCAGTGTTGATTTTGTTGAGTCAGAAGCAGAAGGTTATGTGGAAGTGATTTCTCAGTCCAGCTTTAGACCCAAGGATTCCATGACAGCTTTGGAAATTGCCGAAAGCTTGGAAATGCTTTTGGGAGACAATGAAGCTGGAGAATCGTTGGATGCGGATGGATATGAAGTGGAAGACACCATGAGCCGCGGAAACTTTGTGGAGTTCCTTTATAATCTTTTGGACTAATCGACCTCGTATTACGGGTTCTTGGGAAAGCCACTAAAGACTAGTGGCTTTTTCATTATTGCTTTTTTAAAGGCGGCATGGTTTTATGCTTGGTGAACCCTTATTCATGGCTGACCTCTCAGTAGAATTCTGCGGTGTGAAGTTCAAGAACCCTATCGTTCTCGCTTCCGGCATTTTAGGTGTTACGGCGGATAGCATGGCCCAAGTGGTGCGGAATGGAGCCGGAGGAGTGACGAGCAAGAGTCTTTGGCCTTATGAGCATCAAGGGCACCCGAATCCTGTTATTGTGACCACGGAGCATTATATGCTCAATGCGGTGGGTATCCCTGATGCGGGACCTGAAAAAGCCAGGGAGGAAATGGCTCGATTCCGGGAGGTGTGTAAGGCGCCGTTTATTGCGAATATTGTGGGGGGAGTTATGGAAGATTACAGCGCCATTGCGGCTGAGGTGGCTTCGATGCGGCCGGATATTGTGGAGTTGAATATTTCATGCCCGAATGTGGAAGATGAATTGGGAAAACCCATGGCGTGCTCCATTGTGAAGTCGGCGGAGGTTACGCGGTTGGTGAGAGCTCAGTTGGATGCCAATGGAGGAAAAGGGATTCCGTTGGTGGTGAAACTTTCTCCGAATGTAGAAAATATTGTGAGCATTGCACAGAGTGTTTTGGAGGCAGGGGCGGATGGAATTACAGCGATCAACTCTGTGGGGCCGGGCATGGCCATTGATATTGATTTTGCGCAGCCGATTTTATCGAATCGTGTGGGGGGGCTCACCGGCCCGGCCATCAAGCCTTTGGCCGTTAAATATGTCTATGACATTTATAAGGCTTCCAAGTGTCCGATCATTGGAACCGGTGGCGTTTCCACGGGAAGAGATGCTATTGAAATGATGATGGCGGGAGCTACGCTTGTGGGGGTGGGCAGCGCGGTGTGGCAACGAGGCCAGGGCGTCTTCGGAAAAATTGCAGAAGAAATGAATGAATGGTGTGATGCAAACGGGGTAAAAAAACTTTCAGACTTAATTGGAAAAGTTCATGCAAATCATTAATACCATGCCCAAAGCAATGACGATAAAAGAGATCGTTCAGGAGACTGAACAGGTTAAGACTTTTGTTTTGGATGGAAGCATTGGGGCCAAGCCCGGGCAATTTGTGAATGTGTGGATTCCACGACTCGATGAAAAACCTTTTTCCGTGGCTATGGATACTGGCCTGGAATTGCATCTTTCCATCGCGGCGGTTGGGCCTTTTTCGAATGCCATGCATGAACTTAAGGTGGGTGATAAAGTTGGAGTGCGTGGACCTTTTGGAACCCAGTTTACTTGTGAAAAAGGCCAGCATCTTGCTTTTTTGGCCGGGGGATATGGCGCCGCGCCGCTCTACTTTTTTGCGCATCAAGCGGTGGCCAATGCCTGTACGGTAGAATTTATTGTGGGGGCGCGGCGCAAGGATCTGCTGCTCTTCACCGATCGCATCTCAAAACTCAAGGGCGTGCGACTGCACACCGCCACCAATGACGGCAGTGATGGTTACAGCGGCTTCAATACTGATGTTTTGAAGAAAATTTTGGGGGAGGAGAAAATAGATTGTGTGTATACCGTGGGGCCGGAGATCATGATGCTCAAAGGAATGCAAATGGCGGAAGAACTCGGCATTGATGCTCAAATTTCCGTTGAACGGTATATGAAATGCGGTTTTGGTGTTTGTGGGAACTGTTGTGTGGATGGACTCGGAGTTCCCAGCTGTATTGAGGGCCCCGTGATGCCTTTGGAAAAAGTAAAACAACTCAAGGATTTTGGGAATTATCACCGTGACAAACTTGGCAAAAAACAATATTACAATACCTAACTCATGGAAAACTACCCTTTGTCCATTGCTCAGGATCTCCTCGCCACCGGTGCTTTTAAAATTTCCCTCGACCCTCTTTTCACTTGGACCAGTGGACTCAGATCTCCAGTGTACTGTGACCTGAGAGCGCTTATTTCCAATGTGGAGGCGAGGAGAAATATCACAGAAGCGTTTCAAAAAATGTACCCCGGTGTTGCTGCCGCTGATGTGATTGCGGGTACTGCCACGGCGGGTATTCCGTGGGCTGCCTGGCTCGCTGAGGCGCTTGGGAAACCCATGGTTTATATCCGTGGTGCCGCAAAAGAGCATGGGACTAAAAAACGAATTGAAGGGAGTCTGATTCCCGGCCAAAAAGTTGTTCTTGTGGAAGACCATATTTCCACCGGAGGCAGCAGTATCTCTGCTGTGGAGGCCCTACGAACAGAGGGGCAGGCCCTTGTGGACACGATTGTGGCCATCAATACTTATGAACTTCAAAAATCCAAGGACCAATTTGAGGCTGCAGGGTTAACAGTTTTCACCCTCACCAATTTCACGGTCATCCTTTCTGCGGCTAAAGATCTTGGGCTTATTGATTCCGAGAAGGAGATGATCTTGGCAGATTTTAGGAATGACCCGGCTTCTTGGGCCGAAAAACACGGACTTTAACCCCTTTTTATGCATTTCGCTGACAGACTCACCGCCGCTATAAAAGAAAAAAATAGTGTCATTTGTGTGGGCTTAGACCCTCAGGCCAATAAAATTCCCGCCTTTTTGCTCAAACAAGCGTTGGAAGAATATGGGCAGACTTTTGAGGCTTTGGCTCATGCGTATTTAGAATTCAATAAAGGAATTATCGATTCGGTTAAGGATTTGGTCCCTGCGGTGAAGCCTCAAATCGCTTTTTATGAAGAACTGGGACACCATGGAATTTGGGCTTTTGAAGAAACCTGTAAATATGCGCGCGCGGCCGGTCTTTTGGTGATTGCCGATGGAAAGCGAAATGATATCGGTTCTACGGCAGAGGCGTATGCGAATGCCTTTTTGGGGGGAACTGAGGTGTTTGGAGTGAAGCTTATGGCAAATGCCGTGGATGCGCTTACCGTGAACGCTTACCTTGGCTTAGATGGAATTCGGCCCTTTTTAAAAGCTTGCGAGACCGAAGGGAAGGGTATTTTTATTCTTGTCCGCACCTCCAATCCGTCTTCGGGAGACTTGCAGGATCGGGTGACGGTGGATGAGCAAATGAGCATTGCCGAATTGATGGGACACTTTGTGGAGGCATGGGGAGATGATTCCGTTGGAGAGTGTGGGTATAATTTTGTGGGGGCCGTGGTTGGTGCCACTTATCCCGCCGAGGCAGCCAAACTTCGTAAAATCATGCCTAAAACGCTCTTTTTGGTGCCGGGCTATGGGGCTCAGGGAGGAACGGCGGCGGACACAAAAGCTTGCTTTGATGAAAAGGGTCTAGGAGCTTTGATTGTGAGTGCCCGTGGAATTATTTATGCCTATGCAGAATCTGGTGATAAGGACGGGAAGAACTTTGGAGAAGCGGCTCGAGCGGCGGCTGTGAAGATGAATGAAGAGCTCAACCAAGTTCGTTGAATAGCTTTTGCCACTCTTCCATATTTAGATCCTCTGCGCGGATGTCCGGATTGATCTGAAGGGAGGTCAAGAGTTCGCGGATTTCGGGTGCCGGTTTTCGGAGGGCGCTGGAAAGGTTGTTGGTGAGTTTTTTGCGTTTTTGGGCGAAGCTGATGTGAAAAAGCCAGAACAGTTTTTTAAGGTCCCCTTTAATCTTAGGCTCTTTGTTCACGCGAATTTTAATCACCGCGGAATCCACCTGAGGGATTGGTCTAAACGCTTGTTTGGGTACGGGGCAAACCAGTTCAGGGTCTCCAAACAAATGTACTTGCAGGGAAAGCACCGAATGCTTCCCTTTCTTTGCGATGATTTTTTCAGCTACTTCTTTTTGTACCATGACCACCAAAAGAGCGGGTGGATTTCCCCCGGTGAATTGTTCCACCAAAAAATGATTGAGAAGAGGCGAGGTGATGTAATAAGGGATATTGGCCACCAATTTATAGGTCTCAGTGGGAGGGGTGAACTTGAGGGCATCTCCATGGACGAGTGTGAAGTTTTTGTGGGTGAGGTAGCCCGCCTTGAGTCCGGGCAGGAGATCTTCATCCAACTCCACGGCAATGATATGCCCCGCCTTTTTCACCAGTTCATCGGTGAGGAATCCACGGCCGGGGCCTATCTCCACCACGGTGTCTTTTTCACTCAATTCACCGGCTTCAATGATTTTGCTCAAGACCCCTAAATCGTGGAGAAAGTTTTGTCCGAGTCTTTTTTTTGCGTGCATCACCAGGGAAGGGTTACGGAGTCCGGGATTCTAACGAGTTTTCTGGCATCGGTAAAGCCGCTTACGATTTCAATATCTTCTTTCTGGGCATGCAGAGACTCTGCCAGAAAAGAAAGAAGCACTTCATTGGCACGACCTCTCTCCGGCACTGCCTTGAGGCGAATTTTAAATGAGCCATTGCTCATTCTTTCGACGAATTCCGTTTTTTTTGCACGGGTGATTACTTTTATAGGGAGGATCATATATGGGTGGATTTTGGACGAGAAAGTTTCCAAACTTCGAGTATGGTTACGGCGCCCATGCAGAGTCCAACCATCCAAACCCAGTCACTTTTTGAGAGTGGCTCCGTTTCTAAAATCTTTTGCATAAAAGGTGTGTAGATGGCCATGAGCTGAAGGCTCAAGCTCAGCACCACGCTGAAAAGCAGCAGTTTGTTTTTAAAGAATGCGGTAAAGAAATGCTTATCGCTGAAGCGCACCGAGAACACCAAGAACAGTTCAAAAATCACGATGGTGGTGAATGCGATCGTACGGGTTCTCTCGATGCTGTATTCATTCACGACGCGGAAATAGAGGAAAATGGACACGAGCGCGGAAAGGATTCCCGCCAGGAGACTGAAGCTTATGAGCTCTTTGAAAATACTTTGTTTGGGGTCCCGTGGCTTTAAGGTCATAATATTTTTTTCCGCGGTGTCCGTACCCAGAGCAATGGCCGGCAAAGCTTCTGTAACAAGGTTAACCCATAAGACTTGCAGAGGCAGAAAGGGAAGTGGAAACCCCAGTAAGAAAACGACGCTTACCAAAATCACCTCATCAAAGTTTGCGACGAGCAAAAAGCGAATAAACTTTTTGATATTGAGGTAAATGGTCCGGCCACTTTCTATGGCCCCAACGATGGTGGCGAAATTATCATCCATAAGGACCATGTCGCTGGCTTCTTTGGAGACATCCGTTCCGGTGATTCCCATGGCTACGCCGATGTCCGCTCCCTTGAGAGCGGGTGCGTCGTTGACGCCATCTCCCGTCATAGAAACTGTGTGCCCCTTGCTTTGCAGAGCTTTTAGAATTTTAACTTTATCGCTGGGATTCACTCGAGCGTAAATGCTCACTTTTTCCACCACGCTGCAGAGTTTGGCGAAGCTCATTTGTTCCAGTTCCGTGCCCGTTAAAACCAAATCTCCGTCATTGTAGAGTCCAATTTGTTTCCCGATTGCGGTGGCCGTAAGGGCATGATCTCCGGTGATCATCACCGTTCGGATGTGCGCTTGTTTACAGATTTGAATGGCGTCTTTCACCTCAGGGCGAGGGGGGTCTATCATGGCAGCCAGTCCTAGGAAAATCATATTCTCTTCTTTTAAATCACCCCCACTTTGCTTCGGCGGCTTGTAGGCAAAACCCAAAACGCGATAGGCTTTTTTCGCCAAATCTTCATTGGCTTTGAGTAGTTCTTTTTTCTTTGCAGGACTGAGTTTAATGATTTTCCCTTCGACTTGAATATGGCTACAAATCTTAAGGATTTCATCCGGAGCCCCCTTTGTGTACAGGACGCCTTTGTTTAGGGTGGACATGCGCTTACGGTTGGAATCAAAAACCAATTCTGTTTCACGGGGGAATTTTTTATTTAGGCTGACGGCTTCCATCCCTGCCTTCCTCGCCAAGGTGAGCAGAGCCCCCTCAGTGGGATCTCCTCCTATGTTCCATCGATTTCCATTTTGGAAAAGTGATGCATTGTTGCACAGAGCGGCGGTTTTGATGAGGAGCTCAAGCTCGTCGTCTTCCACTGGAATTTTTTCGTCAGGACTGTAGCCGATGCCCGGGATTTCAATGGTTCGATTGTTGACCCAGAGCACCTTTACTGTCATTTCATTTTGAGTGAGGGTTCCGGTTTTATCTGTACAAATGACACTCACGCTGCCCAAGGCTTCTGCAGCGGCCAGTTTACGGATAATGGCGTTTTGCTTTGCAATCCGTTGCACGCCCAAGGCTAGGGTTAAAGTGATTACAGTGGGTAGACCCTCCGGTATGATGCTTACCGCCAGGCTTACACTGAGCAAGAAAACTTCAAGCAAATTGCTGCCTCTCAGCAATGAAAGCAAAAACATTCCCACTGCAATGGATAGCACTAAAATGGCCAGTATTTTACTGAGGCGGCCCATTTGTTTCTGTAATGGGGTTGCTTCACTTTTCGCCACTTGAACCATGTGTGCTATTTTTCCAAACTCCGTCTGCATACCCGTTGCAACCACCACTCCAAGCCCATGACCTTGGCTCACCACCGTTCCCAAAAAGGCCATATTTTTAAGATCTCCAAGCCCGTTGATCTTTTTACTTAGGGTTAAGGATTTTTCGATGGGTAAACTTTCTCCGGTTAGACTGGATTCTATAGTGTAGAGTTGAGCCAAGTCGATTAAGCGAAGATCGGCCGGAATTTGCTCACCCTCCTCCAAAACAACGATATCTCCTGGGACCAAGTCGTGTGCGGCTATTTTTTGTACTTCACCTTCACGGCGAACCAATGCATAGGGGGCGGTCATTTTTCGTAAAGCTTCAATTGCTTTTTCCGCTTTATACTCTTGAATAAAACCCACGGTGGCGTTGATCAAAATGACGAATCCTATGGCGAGAGCATTCAACGATTCTCCTATGATGAAGCTCACACTCATGGCCGCAATTAAAATCAGCACCAGTATATTGATGAACTGGCTTAGCAAAATGGTCGTCCATTTCACTCCACCTTTCTCTTTAATCTCGTTCGCTCCATACTGTTTTAAACGAGCTCGTGCTTCAGCGGAGCTGAGTCCTTTTTCAGAGCTCTTCAATTCCTTCAAAACAGTGGGGATGGAGGCCGTTGACCAATCGTTCATAAAGGTTTTTTGAGTTTGCTGTTGCGCCAACGGGCAATCTCTCCGTGATTTCCGGACATCAATACTTCGGGTACCTTTAAGCCTTCGTAGTCAGCCGGCTTGGTGTAATGGGGGTATTCGAGCATACGGCCGGTTGCCAGGCTAAAAGATTCTTCTTGAGCACTTTCCTCATCCCCCAAAACTCCCGGGATCAAGCGGCTCACGCTGTCCACAATGCAGAGAGCCGGCAATTCACCTCCGGTAAGTACAAAATCGCCCACGGAAATCTCTTCATCCACGAGTTCCTCTATCACCCTTTGGTCAATTCCTTCGTAGCGGCCGCAGAGCAGTATCATTTCCTTCAATTCGGCCAGTTCTTCCACTTTTTCTTGGGTTAATCGTTTCCCCACGGGTGAAAGGTAGATCACAGGCCCTTTATTCGTCTTTTTAACGGCTTTTATGGCGTCAAAGAGGGGTTGGCAGCTCATCACCATGCCCGCCCCGCCTCCGTATGGTGTATCGTCCACTTTTTTATGCTTATCCTTACTGAATTCACGAATATTGTGCACGGCCACCTCGATTTTTTTGCTCTGAATGGCCCTTTGCAAAATAGAGTCCTCAAAATAGGGGAGGACTAGCGACGGGAATAGAGTGAGGATGTCGAAGCGCATGCGTTCATATTACAGAACTCACGACAAAAGGGAACAGAGACAGGGAGACTGTGCTTCGCCCAGGGTTTATCGTTTGCTGAACTGTGGAGCGCGACGAGCCTTGTGGAGACCGAATTTCTTTCGTTCTTTGATACGGCTGTCACGGGTGAGGTAGCCTTCCGGTTTGAGTCGTGCACGATTTTCGGAATCTACTTCGAGCATGGCCTTGGCGATTCCGTGGCGGAGTGCATCGGCTTGCCCGTGTTTTCCTCCACCTTCTACAATTGCGGAAATATCATAATTTTTCTCTACACCCAAGAGGACGAGAGGTGCCATGAACACATTCACGCTTTCATCGGTTCCAAAGTATTCTCGTGCATCCATTCCATTCACCACCACTCGTCCATTTCCTTTGTATAAACGAACTCGGGCAACGGCAGATTTTCGCTTTCCGTTTGCGTAGAAGTAAGTTCCGGTGAATGTCATTGCGTCAGCCATTTTACTAGATCGTTAGAGGTTTAGGGTTTTGTCCGTTGTGTGGATGCTCGCTTCCGGCATACACATGGAGTTTTTCGAGAGCAAATTGACGGATTCTATTTCGTGGGATCATTCCTGTTACGGCAAGCTCGATCATTTTCTCAGGTTTTTCTGTGCGCATTTTTCCGGCCGCCTTAACTTTGAGTCCTCCGCGGTAACCCGTGTGGGTGATGTACTCCTTGTTTGCTTCTTTAGCTCCGGTCAAAACCACTTTGTCGGCATTGATCACAACCACATGGTCCCCACAGTTTAAAGAGGGATGCCAAAGAGGTTTGTGTTTTCCACGAACCACATCCGCCAATTTAGTGGCGACTTGTCCGAGTACTTTTCCTTCCGCATCAAGGATGAACCACTTTTCAGTGGCGTTCATTTCCTTTGATTTTGGGTGTGTAGTGGTTTGTCTCATAAAATAGTTTATTTTTTACTCTTTTTAACAGGAGCAGGCTCGGCTTCGCCGAGTAGTTGAATAGATACCATTTCTGCCGCATCTCCCGCTCGGTAACCGAGTTTTACGATACGAGTGTAACCTCCGTTACGGTCCTTGTAGCGCTCTTTGAGCACTTCGAGGAGCTTCTTTCCGGCATTTGGATCTTGAACGATCCGATCAATTTGACGAATCGCTGCTACGGGAGTCTTGGTTTTAGCCTTGGTGATCAGACCTTCCACGATGGGACGCACTTGTTTAGCACGGGCCACGGTGGTCTTTACTTTTTCGAACAGGATTACAGAGGTGGCCAGGTTACGAAGCAGCGCTTCGCGGTGGTCCCGTTGCATGTTCAGTTTGAGATTTTTCTTTCCGTGTCGCATAGTTTAAATTGCTGGGCGATGAATGCTAAATCAATTATTCCTCAAGAGCAAGTGCAAATCCGCGTTTTTCGAGGGCTTCGGCCACTTCCGTGAGGGCTTTCTTCCCAAAACCGCGTAGATTTGCCAGTTTGGCCTCTGAAGCCTTGGTCAATTCCTCAATAGATCCAATGCCACCATTGATGAGTGCATTGAGTGTTCTTGGAGAGAGGCCCAGGATTTCAATTGGAGTGTAGGACTGTTGTTGAGGCTTGGCACTGTCTTCTTCAGCCTTTGCCTTTGCAGCGATCTTTTCAAAATCACTCATGAATTCGGGTTCTACAGGCTCTTGGTTGCGGTTGAAGAGGTTGAAGTATGACTCCAACACGCCTCCCGCAAACTTCAGTGCCTCGTCCGGAGTGAGTGAACCATTGGTCTTCACCTCCAAAATAAGTTTGTCGAGATCTGTTTTTTGACCCACACGAGTGGATTCAATCGTGTAGTGAATTCTCTTAAGAGGGGAGAATGCGGCATCGATCTCGATCATTTCTGCATCTCCATCTTTGGTGTCTCCAATCAAAGCGGCGCGGTATCCCACTCCTTTTTCGATTCGGATTTCCATATCGAGCACACCGCCCTTATCGAGGGTGGTGATGTAAAGATCCGGATTGTGAACCTTAACTCCGGAAGGAAGATCAATGTCTCCGGCGGTCACCACTCCCGCTTGCTTAACCTTCAAAGAAATCAAACGCGTCTCGCTGCCATCCATACTCACCGCCAATTGCTTGAGGTTGAGCATAATGTCCAGAACGCTGTCTTTTAGACCTTTAACCACGGTGTATTCGTGGGTAATACCTTTGATTTTAATACCTGTAACAGCAGTTCCGGGCAGGGAAGAAAGCATCGTCCTTCTCAAACTGTTTCCCAGCGTAGTCCCATAACCTTGCGGAAGTGGACTGATGGTGAAAGAGAAGTGGAAATCCCCCATTTTCTGTTCAGAAATTTTTGGGAGACCGATTTCTTCTTGGATGATATGCATATCAAGAAGGTTAAGGTTATGGATTACTTAGAATAGTACTCAACAATGAGTTGAGTTTCAATCAGTTGATCGAGGTCTCCGTCTTCTGGGAGAGAGGCCACTTCAACTCTAAGGGCTTTCTGATCAGATTTTAGCCAGCGGGCGTGATCGAAATCTTTATCCTCTTTAACCGCGATGAAGAGAGGACTTTCTTTGAGACGGGGGCGCACTTCAATCACATCATTTTCACGAACTTGAATGGAAGGGATGCTGACGCGAGTTCCATTGAGGGTGAAGATACCGTGATTCACCATTTGACGAGCCTGGGCACGAGTTTTTGCAAATCCACCTCGGTACACCACATTGTCCATGCGTTTCTCGATTGATTTCAAAAGTTCCGTGCCTGTAGCTCCTTTGCGAGAAGCGGCTTTGAGATAGTAGTTTCGAAGTTGTTTCTCGGTGAGACCATACATGAGACGAAGCTTCTGCTTTTCAAGAAGTTGTTTCTTGTATTCGGAAGCCTTTCCGGCTCGGGCAGCTCCGTGCATACCGGGGCCATGTGGGCGCTTCTCCAAGAGTTTAGCCATCTTCGTGGTTCCGAAGATATCTACTCCGAAGCGTCGTACTAAGCGGCCTTTGGGTCCAGTGTATCGTGACATTTTATTCTAGTTAGATAAGATTATACTCTTCGAGTGCGAGGTTGTCGGCACCCGTTGTGAGGGATAGGAGTGGTATCGATGATGCGAGTGATGGCAATTCCTTGAGCAATGAGTCCACGGAGCGCTTGTTCGCGACCATGTCCAACCCCTTTTACAAAGATGTCCGCTTTCTCGAATCCGTAAGCTTTCGCCTTCTCAGCAGCGTTCTCTGCCGCCATTTGAGCGGCGAAAGGCGTTGCCTTCTTGGATCCTTTGAATCCGCAGGTTCCGGAAGTGGACCAGGCTATAACAGCTCCATCGGGGTCTGTAATCGTGATGATGGTGTTGTTGAAGCCTGCATTCACAAACACTTTTCCGGAAGTCACTGTTTTTTTCTTGCTTCGGCGAACGGCCTTTTTCTCTTCAGCAGCGCCTTCTACAGCGGCTGTACCCTCCGCAACAGCAGCGGGGGCAAGTTCCTTTTCGGGTTTTTTAGTCTCTTCGGCCATAGGTCAAAAAAATTAATTAAGTTTTACTTTCTTTTACACGGCCACTTCCCATGGTCATACGGCGACCGCGTTTGGTTCGCGCGTTGGTCTTGGTGCGTTGTCCACGGGCAGGGAGGCGCTTCTTGTGACGGTATCCTCGATAAGAGGAAATGTCTTGAAGTCGTTTGACATCCATTTGAACCTTTCGTCGTAAATCTCCTTCAGTTCGAAGCTTGGTGAGTGCATCACGGAGCTTGGCCAGTTCGTCTTCAGTCAGATCTTTAATCTTTGTGTCTAGAGAAATGTTCAACTCGTTCAATATTGTTTTAGACAAGTTTCGTCCAACGCCATAGATGTAGGTGAGACCTACTTCAACGCGTTTTTCCATTGGCAGTTGTACTCCAGCGAGACGGACCATAATATAGAGAGTAGTAAGGGTTAACCTTGTCTTTGCTTGTGCTTAGGGTTGTCGCAGATGATGCGAACCACTCGATTGCGACGAATCTTGCGGCATTTTTCACAGATGATTTTTACAGAGGCTCGGACTTTCATTGTTTTGGAGTTGATTCAGTTGATACTTCAGGGCCTGTTTCTCCGGGGGCTTCAGGACTTGCTTCTGCAGGAACCGCTTCGGGAGCAGCCGGAGTGGCCGATGGGCCGCCGAGATGCTCGGGTAGGGGTTGCCCCTTTTTATGTCGGAAAACAATACGTCCCTTATAGAGATCGTAAGGCGTAAGCTCGACGGTGACCGCATCTCCGGGAATGATTCGAATATAGTTTATTCGCATCTTTCCTGAGAGGTGACAAAGCACTTCGTGGTCAGTCGGGTAAGCCGGGTCATCCAGTCTTACTTGGAAGGTTGCGTTGGGTAGACATTCTACCACAATCCCCTTCACTTGGATGACTTGTTTTGTCATTAATTTAAGGCAAAAGCAGGGGGATTCTACACGGCGAATATGACAAATGCAAGCCAATTTTGAAAGGCTACTTAAAATCTGCATTTCTTTTGGAAGGGGACCGAGTATAATTTGCCTACTATGGCTCAATCGAAGAAGCAGCAAAAACCGGCACAGAAACTAGTAAAACTGGTGACGACGCAACGCGTTCAGGCGGTTTTGCTGCTTGTGCTGGGGCTTTTGCTCTTGAATCAGACGGTTCAGTTTTACAAACTTAAGGATGAAATTGCGTTTGTGGAGAGGCTCCGGGCGCAGAACAGTGCAGTGCTTCAGGATCTGGACCAAAGTAAACAATATTTGAGTAGTTTTGGAGAAGATTTGAACGGGATTCGACAGTTTTTACTCTTGCCCACAAAGCCTTATCACTTTGGAGATTTTGGGGGAGAGGAGGTGGAGCTTGCGGAAGAGGGAGAGGATTTGACCACGGAGCTCTTCACTTATATTGAAAAGCTGGGGACTTATGAGCAAAATCAGATTCGTTACAATGAGAATTTGGCTGCTTTCCAAACCGGGTTGGGGGAGCCGTACTGGGCTGAAAAGGGCTTGAGTGTGGACAAGGCCGGACAGGCGGGCACGGAGGCCATGGTGTTTAGCTTTAAAGATTCTGCGATGGGAGGGGTGGAACTGTTTGCGGTGCATTTGGGTTACAATGGATTCTTTAAAATAGAGGCTTTGGATGAAGGGTTTAGCTTGAGTGAACGAGAAGACAGCGCGCAAGTGCTTTCTGAACTCAAGAGTTTGGTGGAGAGTGACTTGGAAGGTTTGAGGGTTCAGGTGGCAGATTTACAGGAAGCACGAGCCGAGATGGCCGCCCTGGTGGCTGCGGCTCCCGTGCAGGCAGTTTTGAATGAGCGGGGACTCAAGGTTTCCGCGGAGCTGAGCTCCTCCAATAAAATTTATTATGAATTCAAGAGCACGGAGAGTGAGCCTTTGGCGGCCCTTTTTGTAGAAAAAGGGGACAGCGACTTGGTGTTGAATGTAAAGGCTCCTATTGAACCTTATGAGGGGGAAATTGCTTTGACTGAGGACGCGGAGGCGGTGCTGGTGGATGTCCTGCAGAATGGAGTGGACAGCCGAAGCTCTTTGCAAAAACGGGTGGATGAACAGGAAGCTGAGATGGAATCTGTTTTTGAGGATCGGGCCTTTAAGGCCGTTTTGGGAGAATTGGAACTTCAGTTTGGGCCTAAAACAGAGACCGAGACTCGCATTTCTTACCCTTTGATTCGGGAGGATGGACAGGTTTTACGGATTATCTTTATAGACAAGACCAGTGGGGAAGTGAAAGTGGAAATGCCCACCGGAACAGACACTCACACGCTTTCGATGGCGATAAGCCTCATTGATCTGACGGGTAAAAAAAAACTTTCGACCCCTCCGTTATCCTGAGTTCTTCAGGAGAAATTGTGGATGAAGATGGGCATTTTAATGTGCTGATCATGGGGAAACATGGCAGCAATGTGGACACCATGATTTTTACGAATGTGGATGAGGAAACGCGTGAAATCACTTTGATCAGCATCCCCCGAGATCTCTATTTTAACGGAAGAAAAATCAACAGCGTGTATGCCGAGTATGGCATAGAAGAGCAGGTGAGTTGGGTGGAAGAAATTGTTGGGCAGCAGATAGATAACTTTATTTTGATCGACATGTATGTGTTTCGAGACATTATTGATTTGATGGGTGGAGTGGACATTATACTGGAAGAAGACTTGATTGATCCCACTTACAAAACTTGCGATGTCGGGGTGTGTTCCACTCTGTATTATGAGGCGGGATTGCATCATTTGGATGGCACGGCGGCGCTTCGCATTGCTCGGTCCAGGCACAGCACTTCGGATTATTCGCGCGCGGCGCGCCAGCAACTGATTTTAGAGGGGATTAAAGACAAAGCCATGAACCTGGGCATTGGGGATGCCGCGGCGCTCATGTCTATTTTAAATACTCTCATCGACTCCACGGAAACGGACATCTCGGTGGACAGTGCCTTAAGGTACTATTTCCGCTACCAAAACTTTGAACTCAATAATGGTAATGTGATCTCCACCGCCAATGTGCTCGATGCCGTGCCGGTTCCGGTGGATTACCTTACTTCGCATCCCATCCAAACCTGTTTGGATGAGAGTCGTCCGGAAACATGTACACAAACTTATGCCATCGACACTCTTATGCCCATTGATTCGAACTGGGGCCTGATTAGAGGCTTTGTTCAGCAGCTTTTGGATGAATAGGTGAGGGCGAGTCTACTTTTACAATTTTGTGCGATTCTCATATGCCGCCAGTATATCTGTGCAATCGGGGCTGTTGACGGTGATGAGATAAAAAAGATTTTCTCCTCGCAAAAGGATAGTGCTCCCACCGGATTGGATTTTTGTGTAGACCTTGGGTCGAATATTGTTTTTCAGAAAGGCATACCACTCTTTTGGAGCGGAGCTTTGTTGTTTTAGGTTGGGAGCAAATTCGTACCGCAAATACGCTTTTGCTTCTTGAAAGTTTAGAAGTCTCATTTCGATGATCTCATCAAAACTTACATGAATGGTGAATTTTCTATCTGGGTGGGAGAGGTCTTTGTCGGTAAAAATGAAGTTTATGCCTGTAGGATCCAGTTCGTATTTGGGCAATAAAATCTGTCCCCATTTTTTGAGTTTGTTTAGGATGGGGTCCATCATCCTGCGCAAAATGGCGATATATACGCCATAGGTGGCGATTTGAATGTAGAACTCCCGATTTAGGCTAAAGTCCTTTTCGTACTTTAAAATGAAATAACTGATGCCCACCATGATGGTGGATAAGAATATTAAACTTAGAATGGTCCCCAAGAAATTCTTTACGAGAAGAAAATGATTGAGACCTTTCCCAAAACTTTGGAACTTGTCTTGAGCTTGTGTTTCGTTCCAGCTCTCCGTTCGGTAGACAGTCTGTTTCATCAGGGAATATCCATTCTCCATAAAGGTACAGAAAAAGAGTGGGACAATAATGGCTGTCATTGGAGTGAACTGTGAGCCGGAGGACAGGGAAAGGAGCAAACAGATGAATCCAAAGAGCATTCCTCCAGAAAATAAGATCAGTCCGCTTAACCTTGTTTTGAGCTTGGAAAGTTTGTGAGTGAACATAGGCTGTTGAGCTTATTGGCGTTTCTCTCCTTCCCGCAGAGTTAAGATTTCGTTGCCACGGTCGGTGATAAGGAGGGTATGTTCGTGTTGAATGGCGAGGGAGCCATCTTCGGTGATGATGGTCCAGTCGTCGTCGAGCGTTTGAATTTCGGGACGGCCCATGGCAATGATGGGTTCGATGGCGATGCACATACCGGGAACCAATTCTTCTCCTTCTCCGGGTTCCCCATAGTTGCAAACGAAGGGAGGCTCGTGCAGACGAGTGCCGATGCCGTGTCCGGTGAGTTCACGAATGATTGAAAATCCCGCCGCTTCCACAATGGTTTGGATGGCGTGACCGATATCGCCAACATGGTTTCCGGGTTTGGCCTGTGCCACTCCGCTCCATAAAGCGGTAATACAAGTGTCCACCAGTCGTTTGGCTTCACTGATGGTCTCGTTTCCCACAATGCAGGCCACAGCGGAATCACTGTTCATTCCATCAATAATCACTCCGCAGTCGATGGAGAGGATGTCCCCCTTTTGCATGGGGATTTTGTTGGGAATGGTGTGGACCACTTCATCGTTCACCGAAGTACACAGAATGTTGGGGTAGCCGTTGTACCCTTTAAAACCCGGTTGTACTTGATATCTTTTGAATAGCTCTTCGGCTTTTCTTTCCAGGTCCATGGTGCTCATTCCGACTTCTAAAACTTTTTCGAGTTCACTCAAAATCACCGCGAGAGCTTTGCCGGATTCGCGCATCGCACGGATTTGATTTGGTGTTTTTATGCTGACTTTTCCTCGCATGAGAAATGAGGTTTAAGGACTTCAAAAATATCCTTGGTCACCTCATCTATAGATTGTTCTCCTTTTACAATCAACATTTTTCCTTGTGCTTTATAGGCTTCGATGACAGGGACGGTTTTTTCCACGAAAGTATCGAGTCGAACGCGGATCGCATCCGGCGTGTCGTCTTGGCGGGTGATCAAAGTGCTTCCATCTTTTTCACAAGTTTCCTTTTCATAAAAAGCGGGGTAGATGGTTTTACACTCCGGGCACAGACGACGAGTGGTGAGCCGCTTGATGGCTTCTTCTTCGGTGAGTTCAATGAGTAAACCCACAAAAGAGCGGCCCTCTTTTTGCATGAGTTCGTCGAAGAGTTTTTGTTGATCGTCTGACCGTGGAATTCCATCGAACAAAGCGGCTTTGCCTTCGGGTAAGTGGTGTAGAAAATCTGCAATGATTTCCATCACTACTTCCGTGGGTACGAGTCGTCCGGATTCGATGATGCTTTTGACTCGCATCCCGAGCTCACTGTTTTCTGCTGCGAGGCGACGCAATTCCGCACCGGTTTCAAAAATCTGCAGAGAGCAACGGTCGGCTATCCTTTGGCTTTGAGTTCCTTTTCCGGAGCCCTGCATTCCAAACATTATGAGATCCATAGCTTTGAGAGTGAAGGGGGCTCGCTATCCTTTGTAAAACCTCTCGTAGTGATGCGTGAGGAGGTCTGTGTTGATGCGACGAACCAAATCCAATACCACTCCCACCACAATGATGATTCCTGCTCCACTCACGACCATTGGCATTGAACCGAGGCTTAATTTTGCGAAGATAAGTTGAAGTGCGATGGGGAGAACAGCCACGAAAGCGATCATGGTACCTCCAAATAAGTTGAGACGATTGGACACCTTTGCCAGGTATTCCGAGGTCTCTTTTCCCGGTCGAAGTCCAGGTACGAATCCACCTCGTTTTTGAATGTTTTCAGCTACCTGATCGGGGTTGAAGACAATGCTGACATAGAAGAAGGTGAAGGCGATAACCAAGAAGAAATAGATTCCGATGTAAGTCCAGCTTTGTCCGTTGAATTGAGTGGTTGCGAAGCGGCCAAGTGCCTTGACCCATTCGGAATCAGCATACAAAAGGAATTGTCCGATGATAGAAGGGAAGGTCACCAAAGAGACTGCAAAAATGATAGGGATCATTCCGGCTTGATTCACTCGAATAGGTAAGAAGGATTGTTCCACTTTTCCACGACCTCGTTGTCCCGCATAAGTGACGGGGATCCGGCGCTGTCCTTCGGTGAAGAGCACCACCACAAGAGTGAAGAGGAGAGAGAACAAAAGCACGGCTACGAGTGGCAAAAGTCGTTCGGGTTCAGATTGTGCCAGAGTGAGAGTGGGTCCGATGAGGGGGGGCATTGCGGCAATAATTCCCGCAAAAATCAGTACGGAAGTTCCGTTTCCGATTCCTTTTTCCGAGATCACTTCACCCAGCCACATGAGCACGAGTGTTCCTGCGGAGATGGTGAGCATGATGGGGAGCATGGTTGCCCAGTAGTCCCAGCCCACGAGGCTTCCATCGAGACCTTCAATGATGGGCACTTGGGCTTGCGCATTGATGAGGGTGATCATTCCATAAGACTGCAAAAAGGCCAAAGGCAAGGTGAGCCAACGGGTCCAGCGATTCATTCTTCGGCGGCCTTCTTCTCCTTCTTTGGAAATTTCTTCCAAACGGGGGATAATAACGGTGAGCAATTGAATAATGATGGACGCATTGATGTATGGAGAAAGCCCCATCAAAACGATGGAGAAGTTCTCGCTGCTTCCTCCGGTGAGGAGACTGAAAGCTCCAAGAAGAGAGTTTTTATCAAATACATATTGAAGAGCCTCAATATTTACCTCCGGGATTGTGATGTGAGTCATCAAACGGTAAACCGCAACGATTCCCAAAGTAAAAAGAATCTTTTTTCGCAGATCCTTTGAGTGCCAGATTTGCTTTAAAACTTTCACGAGTGGGGGTTAATTACTGAATCAAGGTCAACTCACCACCAGCTTTTTCTACCGCCTTTTTGGCGTTTTCAGAAGCGGCGTTAACAGTGATTTTGAGTTTTATCTTAAGGTCACCGGTTCCGAGCAATTTGATCTTTCCTTTTCGAGTTACGATGCGTTTTTCATGTAAAGCTTCGGCATTTACCGTTGCTCCATCTTCAAACACATCCAACTGGTTGAGGTTAACGGTTCGGTAAACTTCTTTGTTGAAATTGTTGAATCCCTTCAGTTTTGGCATTCGACGAACCAATGGAGTTTGACCTCCTTCAAACGCTGCTCGGGATTTGGCGCCTGTTCGAGCGCCCGCTCCTTTCACTCCTCGTCCGGAGAAATTTCCTTTGGTGCGGCCACGGCCACGACGGATCTTATCTTTGCGGCTGCCTGGGGCTGATTTTAGAGTATTTTGCTTCATGGGAAATCTTTTTAGTTAGTCTTTTCTTTACTTGGAGCCGGTTTCTTTGCCGGAGTGTTCATTCTTTTGTCTGCATTGACCATTATCTTTGCTTCAGACTTTGATATTTTCTTTACCTCGGGCGCTGCACGGTCTTCACCGAACTCTGCTTTGCTTTCTTTTTGTCGGTCGGTCTCGGTGTTTGGTTTTTCACGGAGTTTTGTGAGCGCTTTGTAAGTTGCTTTTGCCGTATTGATCTTGTTTGTGGATCCCAAAGACTTGGATAATACATTACTGACTCCTGCAAGCTCAAGGATTTGTCGAACGGCTCCTCCTGCGATGATTCCCGTTCCAATGCTCGCGGGCTTCATAAGCACCTGAGAAGCTTTGAACTTCACTTGAATCATGTGGGGAATGGTTCCGTTGTAGACTGGAACTTTGATGAGTCGTTTTTTGGCTTTTGCAACCGCTTTTTGAATGGCTTGTTGTACTTCTGTTGCCTTTCCGATTCCATATCCAACGGTTCCTTTCTTGTTTCCAATCACCACTGTTGCTCGGAAGCGAAGACGGCGACCTCCTTTAACCACACGAGTCACGCGGTCAACTTGAATGACTTCTTCTTCGAACTCTTTGACTTCTTTGACGAATGGTTTTTTTCCGGGTCTTGCCATAAAAAATTTATAGATTAGAAATTGAGGCCACCTTCTCGAGCACCGTCTGCAACGGCTTTTACTCGGCCATGATACTTATATCCATTTCGATCGAATACACAAGTCTTAATTCCAGCTTTCTCTGCTTTTTCTGCAAGCTCTTTTCCTACTTCTGCTGCTCGTTCCAACTTGGTTTTCTTGGATTTCGCGGCCATGTCGTGAGCGGCTGCAAGTGTTTTTCCGGTCTTATCATCAATCAGCTGAGCGTAAGTGTACTTCAAGCTTCGGAACACGATCAATCGTGGCTTTTCGGCAACTCCGGAGACACGAGATCGAATGCGGATGTGTCTGCGAGTGCGGTGCTCCGATTTGGTTTTTGGACGATTCATAGAATTTAAGGGTTACGCGGAAGCTTTTGAGGCAGCTTTACCGGCTTTTCGACGAATATGTTCATCGGAGTATTTGATTCCTTTTCCTTTGTAGGGCTCAGGTTTTCGGAATTCACGGATTTCGGCGGCCACTTGTCCTACCAATTGTTTGTCGATTCCAGAGATGTACAGGATGTTCTTTTTCTCATCATCCACCTTGAATGTAATTCCTGCCGGAGTAGGGTATTCGATGGGGTGAGAGTATCCGAGGTTCAAGACCAATTTACTTCCCTGAACGGCTACGCGGTAACCCACTCCATTGATCTCCATCGTTTTCATGAAGGCTTTTGTCACTCCTTCCACCATGTTTGCAAGCAGCGTTCGAGTGAGTCCGTGCAAAGAGTGTTGGATCTTATCGGATTGGTCTGCAACCACAATGAGTTCGTTCTCTTTCACCTCCACCTTGATGAGAGGATTTGGCTTAAAGCTGAGTTCTCCCTTTGGCCCCTTCACCACGAGTGTTCCGTCACTTTGTTCTGTTACGGTGACTCCGGTTGGGATGACGACAGGTTTTTTTCCGATTCGTGACATAAGGTGTTTAGTTTAGAGTAGGCGGTTTAATATATCTCACAAAGGTATTCTCCTCCAAGTTTTTGTTTGCGAGCCTTGTCTCCGCTCATGACTCCTTTTGGAGTTGAAATGATTGCAAGACCGAGGCCGCTGAGCACTCGTGGGATTTCTTGAGACTTTACATAGATGCGTTGCCCTGGTTTGCTCACGGATTTGAGGTGAATATCCTGACGATCTTCTGGAAGTTCAACCATAAGTTCTTTAGCAATTCCTTCTCCGCTTGCTTTTACCTCGAGGATGAATCCTTTCTCCTTAAGCACTTCACAGATTGCGAATTTGAGCTTGGAGTAGGGTACTCGCACGATGGTTTTTCGAGCACGAGCTGCGTTTCGAAGGCGAGTGAGAAGATCTGCGATGGGGTCTGTTACTGTCATTTTGAGCTTATTAATTAGTTGAGTGAGGGGGCAGGAGCGAACAGACAGGGAGTCTGCGCTTCGCGCAGTGTTACCAGGAAGATTTTTTAATTCCCATGAGGGCACCTTTTCGTGCAAGTTCACGGAAGCAAATACGGCAGAGATCAAAACGACGCATGTATCCGTGTGAACGGCCACATTTTCCACAACGGTTGTAGGTCCGTACGGCTTGTCCAGGCTTTGGAGCAAGTCCGAGAGACAAACGGTGTTTAACCGCATCTCTTGCTTTTGCCGCCTTATTGATCATCGAGAGTTTTGCCATTTTTCAGGTGGTGTAAGAATTACTTTTTAGAAGGTTTAACATCTTTGGGCTCATCCCTGAATGGGAATCCCAGTGCTTTCAAAAGAAGGTAAGTTTCACGGTTGTTTTTAGCCGTTGTAGATACATTCACTTGAAGGCCATGGGGTCTTTGGAGCTTTTCTTGATTCACTTCTGGGAAAATGGTGCAGTCTTCGAGCCCAAGGCTGAAATTGCCTTGTCCATCCATACCTCGGCTGGAAATTCCACGGAAATCTCGTACGCGGGGAAGTGCAATGTTCACCAATCGGGAAATGAAGTCGTAAGCACGGTCTCCACGGAGGGTGCTGTTGAGTCCTACCGGGAGTCCGGCACGCAACTTGAAGTTGGAAATCGCTTTACGAGCTTTTCGGAGCACTGGCTTCTGGCCGGTTATTTCCGCAATGCTGGTTTCAATATGACTGAAATCTTTCATTCCTCCGGTTACCATGCTTCCAATTCCAACACTGATGCTCACTTGTCTGAGTTTAGGTAAGGAATTGATGTTTTTTCGTCCCAACTCTTTTTGGAGCATGGGGACGACTTCCTTGATGTATTTTTCTTGTAGGGTTGACATAGTGATGGGGGCAGATTCGGCTGTGCCGAGGATTAGATTACGGATTTACTTTTTTTTGCAATGCGTTCTTTTTTACCGTCTTTGGAGATTTGATGACCAACGCGAGTCCCTTTCTTTGTCTTTGGGTCCAGGAGCATCACATTTGAGACATGAAGGGGAGCTTCGAATTGAACCTTTTGTCCAGCTTGAGTCTTGGTCTTACGCATGTGACGGACAACCTTATTTAGACCCTCCACCACAACGCGTTCAGACTTATTCAGGATTCGAATCACAGTGCCGGTTTTATTCCGTTCTTTTCCTGCGATTACAACGACAGTGTCTCCTTTTTTGATTTTCATAATACTTCAGGTGCTAAAGAAATGATTTTTTGGAATCCGCGATCACGGAGTTCACGAGCTACGGGTCCAAAGACACGAGTACCTTTGGGGACTCCATCCTTGCCGATGATCACTACTGCGTTTTCATCGAATCGTATGCAAGTTCCATCTTTTCGTTTGTGATTTTTGGTTACTCGGACGATTACAGCTCGTTGCACGGTTTTTTGCTTCACCGCTCCCTTTGGGGCAGCCTTCTTTACGGAGACAATGATCTCATCTCCAATGTGGGCATAGCGGCGTTTTGAGCTTCCGAGCACCTTGATGCACATCACCTCTTTGGCTCCACTGTTGTCCGCGACTTGTAGAATGGTTTGTTGCTGAATCATATTATTTCTTAGATGGTTTTTCAGTTGAAGGCTTTTCTACCGTCCATCGTTTTAGACGAGAGAGGGGACGAGTTTCATAGATGGTGACTTTGTCCTCAACATTGAATTCTTCTTTTTCGTCGTGCACATGGAACTTTTCGGCCACGCTGTACCGTTTTTTGTACTTGGGATCCTGTTTGGAGGTTTCCACTTTTACAACGATGCTTTTGGCACCTGACTTGGAGCTGACGATTCCTTCTTTAGTTCGCATAGAAATTTAGTTAGGCTGATTGTTGAGAGTTTGAATCTGTGAGCGCTGTTTGGCCCATTGTTTAACGAGATGACTTTGCTTCTCTTTACCTGTACGAATGTTCAGGTTGAGCTGCGCCAATTCTTTATCACTTGCGACCATGAGTTTGCTGCGATCAGCGGAGCTCATTTTGCGAAGTTCTTCGAGGCTGTAAATTTTAGTGTCGCTCATATTATTGATTGATTGAAACAAATCGTGTTTTAACGGGAAGTTTGTGACCGGCCATGATGAGGGCCTCTCGAGCTACTTTTTCATCCACTCCATCCATCTCAAACAGCATTGTTCCCGGCTTCACCAGTGTGGTGTATCGGTCCACGGACCCCTTTCCGGATCCCATTGGAGTCTCTGCTGCTTTCAGGGTGATTGGCTTGTGGGGGAATACGCGGATCCAAATCTTTCCGGTTCGTTGTACATGGTGAGCCAAGACACGACGAGCGGCTTCGATTTGTCGGGAAGACACTTCGCTGATCTCAAGACTCTTCAAGCCGTAGCTCCCGAAGGCAAGAGTGCATCCGCCCTTGGCGGTTCCACTGAAGCTTCCGCGAAGGCGTTGCCATTTTCGATATTTTGCTCGTTTAGGGAGTAGCATAGTTTATTTTGAAGAGGGAGAGGGGTTGAAAACCATTCCTTTGTTGATCCAAACCTTTACGCCTATTTTTCCATAGGTTGTTTGGGCCTCAACAATGGCGAAGTCAATATCAGCTCGGAAGGTGTGCAAAGGGATTTGTCCTTCGGCGTAGAACTCTGTTCGAGCGATTTCTACTCCGTTGAGACGGCCACTCATACGAATCTTAATTCCTTTAGCACCCGCATCCATTGCCTTTTTGATCGACATTTTGGCTGCACGGCGGTAAGAAACACGGCGTTCAATTTGCATTGCGATGTTTTCTCCCACCAAGAAGGCGTCAAGCTCAGGTTTTTTAATCTCTTTAATGTTGATGGTGAACTTGTGTCCAAACGCTTTTTCAAGGTCTGCCTTCAATCCTTCCACGCTTGCCCCTTGTCTTCCGATGATCACTCCCGGTTTAGCGGAGTGAACGCTCAGAGTGATGTCCTTGGCATTTCGAGCCAATTCGATTCTTGATACTCCGGAATCTGTTAACTTCTTTCGAACAAATTCTCGAATTTTCAACTCTTCTCCAAGGATTTTTCCATAGTTCTTGGGGCTGGAATACCAGCTAGAATCCCAAGTGCGGATGATTCCTGTTCGAAGCCCAACTGGATTTACTTTACTTCCCATGCTGTTATTGATTAGCTCCGTTGTCCGGAGTGGGGTTAGAAGGTTTTGCCTTTGTTTTCTTTGCGGGTTTTGCGACTCGTGTGTCTACTGTTACTCGGATTTGTGCGGTTCTTTTGAGAATAGGGTGTTGTCGTCCACGAGACACAGGTACTCCTCGTTTGTAGGTTGGTCCTTTGGTAACCACGATCTCTTTGATGTACAGAGTGGATCGGTTCTGCTTAAGGTTGTGTTCTGCGTTTGAAGCTGCAGATTCGATAGCCTTGTAAAGCAGTTTAGCCGCTTTCTTTGGAGTGAATCGCAATTGATTGAGTGCATCTTCAACCGCTGCTCCTCTCACGATTCCTGCAACGAGGTTCGCTTTCTTAGGGGAGATCCGAGTGTTTTTGAGTAAAGCTTTCATAATTAAGCGGTTGCGGTTGTTTCTTTAGATTTAACGGGGTGTCCACGGAACTTACGAGTGAAGGCAAATTCTCCGAGATGGTGGCCAACCATGGCTTCCGTAACGAAGACGGGGACATGATCTTTACCATTGTGAACCGCGAAGGTGAAACCTACGAATTCAGGAGCAATTTGGCTGCGACGAGACCAAGTCTTGATCACTTTCTTGCTGTTTGGATCCATGTTGAGTACCTTCTTTAGAAGTTTCTCATCAACGAATGGACCTTTGTAACTACTTCGAGCCATAATACTATTTATTATTAAGTTCAGCGAGCATTTTGCCCCTTCGAGTCTTAACAATCCAGCGGTTTGAAGGATTCTTACGACGACGGGTTTTTACACCAAGGGCATGTAGACCCCAAGGAGTCTTAGGATACTTAAGTCCAATAGGACAGTTTCCTTCTCCTCCTCCATGTGGGTGATCATTTGGGTTCATGGCTTTACCACGAACTTCAGGCCTTTGTCCCTTGTGACGATTTCGTCCAGCTTTACCAATGGTGACATTGGAGTGATCGGCGTTGGAAACGCGACCGATGCTGGCGAAACATTCCTTGTGGACAAAACGCACTTCTCCAGAGGGGAGCTGCACTTGGGCATACTCACCATCCAGGGAAACAAGTTTTGCAGCGGACCCGGCCGTTTTGGCCAATTGTCCCTTTCCACTGAGTTCGATCTGAACATTGTGGATTTCGAATCCAACAGGGATGTTTTGAAGTTCCATTCGATTTCCGGCACGAGCCTTGGTCTTCTTTGCAGTCATAAAGTGGTCTCCCACCTTGATTCCCTCGGGAGCCAAGTGGTAGCGGTACTCACCATCTCTATAAAGAGCCAGCATGATGAAAGCACTACGATTGGGATCGTACTCCACGGTTTTTACCGTAGCTTCAATATTCATCTTGTCGGTTTGCTTGAAATCTACAATACGCAAGTGAGTCTTATTTCCGGCTCCACGGTGTCGCACGGTGATCACTCCTCGGCTATTTCGCCCAGCATTTTCTTTTCGGCTCACGAGCAATCCCTTGAAAGGGGTACTGGTGGTCAACTCCTCATAAGTGAGTACGCTCATGTTTCGTTGTCCGTTCGTCGTGTTTTTAATCTTTCGGATTGGCATAAAAGTTTGGTTGAGGGTGGGGCTTAAGCAGCCGCGGCCACCTTCTTAGTAGATTTTTTAGTTGAAGTTGTACTGTGCTTGCTGATCTCCAGCTTTTCTCCTGCCTTGAGAGTGATGATCGCCCTTTTTACGGACGCTCGTTTCTCCATAGGCTTGCGACTCTTTCCCATTCGGTACTTTGGGAGACCGTGGAGGATGTTCACCTTTTCCACTTGGACACCGTAGAGGGTGCGAAGGGCGTTCTTGATGTCCACTTTGGTGGCGTCATCGTGAACCATGAAGGTGTACTTTCCGGCAGTCTCCTGATGAGTACTTTTTTCAGTGAGAACGGGTCTGATGAGAGTTTGAGAGAGATTCATAAGGTTTTAGACTAGGCTTTGTAAGTTCCTTCGATATCCTTGAGCGCAGCTTCTGTGAAGAGGACTGCATCGTAGGTGAGGAGATCCTGCGGATTGAGATAATTGCTCATGATCACTTTAGCTTTATCCACATTCTGAGAAGAACTTTTGAGGACTTTTTCTTCTCGGTTCCCAACCACGAGAATGTCGCGTTTGAGGTCCAGCTTTTCAAGGAAGTTTGCGAATACCTTTGTCTTTGGAGCTTCGAGTTCGAACTTATCCAGTGCGAAGATTTTTCCATCCTTTGCCTTCATGCTGAGGATTTGGAATAAAGCTCGGTTTCTCTGCTTCTTTGGCATCATGATGGCAAAGTTTTGCCATTTCTTAGGTCCGAAGGCACGACCTCCACCCTTCATATGAGGGTTTCTGGTAGAACCTTGTCGAGCCCGTCCCGTGTGCTTTTGTGCGAAGGGCTTTTTACCCCCTCCGGACACATCGGACTTGTTGAGCACATGAGCGATAGGCTTTCGAGCACTCTTCTGTTGATAGACAAGATAGTTGTGCACAATCCCTTCTCCACCTTCTACTTCGAAGATGTTCTTTGGGAGGGAGACTTCTCCCTTCTTTTCACCGGCTTGATTGTATAATGGTGCTTTCATATTTTATGAGTACTATCGTCTGATGATTACAAGTGAGCCATTTGATCCGGCAACTTGACCCTTAAGGCCGATCAAATTCTTTGCAATGTCTACGAATACAATTTCTTTCATCTCAGTGATTCGGTCGCTTCCCATGTGTCCGGCCATTCTCTTCCCTTTATGTACTTTACCGGGACGGGCACGGGCACCAATGGATCCAGGTTCTCGCTTGAAGTGAGAACCGTGAGTTCGGCGACCTCCTCGGAAGTGATGTCGTTTAACCACTCCTTGGAAACCCTTACCTTTGGAAGTACCGGTGACCTTGGTCATCGCTCCGATCTCGAATCCTTCCAAGTTCACTTCATCCCCAATTTTTAAAGGATCGGTCTCTTCGATACGGAATTCTCTTACCGTTTTGAATTTTCGGTTCTTAGTCGGTTTCTTCAACGCATCGAACCCAAGCACTACCGCCGGATATCCATCTTTTTCTACGGTTTTCACTTGTACCACCGTGTTGGGCTGGCACTCGATTACCGTGAGAGGGATCACGCGACCGTCGTCTTGAATGAGACGAGTCATACCGATTTTTTTTCCTAGAATTCCTGACATAGTTTAGAGCTTAGTGGCTGCTGAGCGAATGCTCAGTGCTGGAGGGCGATTGGTCTTTGAGTCCACTAGGGAGCCTTTCGCGCTGTTCCAAGATATATTCTGACTTAAGTGCCCGAAGATACTAATGATGCTTTAACGCAGAGTCAAGGCATTTTTTTCGATTAATCCTTTTTAGCTTTCTTAGCAGAAGACTTCTTGGATTTTTTCTTATCATCCTCTTCTCCGGATCCGCTTTCTTTCTCCATAATCATCTTGATTTCGATGTCCACTCCGGAGGGAAGAGACAAGTTGGACAATTCTTCGATGGTGGCAGAAGTGGTCTCGGTGAGGTCCACCAAGCGTTTGTGTGTGCGCATTTCGTACTGTTCACGAGAATTTTTGTGGACGAAAGTGGACTTATTTACCGTGAAACGGTCGATGTTAGTGGGTAGAGGGATGGGTCCCATAACGATAGCACCCGTTTTTTCCGCGGTTTCGATGATCATGCGAGCGGCATCGTCGATGACCTTGTGGTCAAAGGACTTGATTTTGATACGAATTTTTTGCTTAGCCATAGAGGAGAGAATTAACTCGGCTTCGCCGAGGAGGGGATAAAAAAATACCGAACTTTTTACAGCTCGGTTCTAAACACCATCTGGTGTTGAAAGTTGAAACGAGGTGTCCCGTCCGAGGACGAGGGTGACTCTAAAACCAGAATCACACATTTTGTAGTGACCTTTTAACGGAAAGTGGGGCTTTGTGTCAATGTTAAATTGCTTACAAGAGTGAGTCGCTTGCCACTTCTAGATCTCCCAGTTCCGCTTCAAGTTCCAAAAGTTCCGCTATCTTTGAGTGTATCTGCGTATGTTCTTGTGTTTTATTGGCTAAAACCGCTTTGGCCTCTTTTAATAAAGAGCCCATCTCAGTGAGGTCTTTATTCAGTTGTACGGATTTGCTATAGAGCTCATTACTCCATTTATTGATATTCCTCAGCTCCTTAAGGCTTGAAAGCGTTGCGTTCAGGGCATGTTTTACCTCTTTAGTCCGTGCTTCCAGTTCTTGGACTGTTGTGGAAAGTCTTGAAAGCTCTTCATCTTTTAGGTCTCCATATTTTTCTTCCCAACCCTCTGCTTTAATTTTCTCGATGGATTCGCGCAATTTCTTGATTTTTCCATCAGCCTCTACAGGAAGAATAGGCTCTTTTTTTTGAGGAGAGGGCTCAGGCTTAAATGTGCGTTGAGCTTCTTGGAGTGAGTCCTTGAGCGCTGTTCTAACTTGATTTTTCCCTCTTGACCGGTGTCCAGCTGTTCTTTCTATTTGTTGAGTTGCTTCAGTTACTGCTCGTTGTACTTTTTTGCATAATTCACGATGTTCGCTTGGTGTTAAGGACTCCGAAGGATTTCCGATTGCGTTCTCTATGTATCTTTTTAGAGTGTTGACGATGCTTTGAATGGAGGGCTTATCTTTTGCATGTATATCGTTTGCATTACTAATGTGCTGACCCACTTTTTGAGCAGCTTGGTTTAAATGGGAGAGGAGTTCTTTTTTATCTGGCACGGGATTCTTTGGGATTAGTTTTTAAAACTTCATTGCGGAGCTGAAGATTTTTCGAAGGAGGAGGAGGGTTGGACTCTCGTCTTCTGTGGTTTCAGAGATAGGGGTTTCTTCACTTAAGATGATTTCACTGGCGCGCTGGAAGAACTCAAATTTTTGGTTTAGTGCGGAGATGCTGAGCGTTAAGCCTAACAACGAGAGCACGAGAGCCAGTTTCCATTTGGACATAGTATTTTTTTAAGATTCTCT
Source organism: Candidatus Gracilibacteria bacterium (assembly GCA_041661045.1). Taxonomy (NCBI): domain Bacteria; phylum Candidatus Altimarinota; species Candidatus Altimarinota bacterium. Next base: position 644,485 of record JBAZVE010000001.1, read on the forward strand.
TAATTATACAATAAAAACGCCAAACTAGCAATAGCTCTGAGGGCCGTTCACCTTTGGGGTGGGAACTAAAAAGCCCCACATTGCTGCAGGGCTTTTTGAAGTTTTAACTTGTTCGGTGAGTGCTAGGCCATGATCTTGGCGACCACTCCGGCACCAACGGTGCGGCCTCCTTCGCGGATAGCGAAGCGAGTTCCTTGCTCAAGAGCTACTGGAGCTCCGAGTTCAACGATCATGTTTACATTGTCTCCAGGCATGATCATCTCTACTCCGGCAGGGAGTTCGATGGTACCCGTTACATCTGTAGTACGGATGTAGAATTGAGGCTTGTATCCTTTGAAGAATGGAGTGTGTCGTCCTCCTTCTTCCTTACTTAGGATGTATACTTCAGATTCAAACTTGGTGTGAGGTTTGATAGAACCGGGCTTAGCAGCCACTTGTCCTCGTTCGATTTCTTCTCGTTCGATACCTCGCATGAGAAGACCTACATTGTCTCCAGCCTCTCCACGATCGAGAGTTTTTCGGAACATTTCAACTCCGGTAACAACCACCTTGCGGGTGTCTTTGATACCAATGAGTTCAACTTCGTCGTTCACATTCACTACTCCTTGTTCAATACGACCCGTAGCTACCGTTCCACGACCCTTAATAGAGAACACATCTTCGATAGACATGAGGAAAGGCTTGTCGAGTTCGCGTTGAGGTTGAGGAATGTATTCGTCGAGAGTCTTCAAAAGTTCAGCAACACAGTCTCCGGCAGCTCCCTTAGGATCTTCGAAGGCCTTGAGTGCGGAACCCTTGATGATTGGAGTGGTGTCTCCAGGATATTCGTACTTGGTGAGAAGATCGCGGATTTCCATTTCGGAAAGTTCTGCGATTTCTGGATCAGCAATATCCATTTTGTTCATGAATACTACGATGTAAGGCACATTCACCTGGCGAGCCAAGAGGATGTGTTCACGAGTTTGAGGCATAGGTCCGTCTGCGGCAGAAACCACGAGAATGGCACCGTCCATTTGAGCGGCTCCAGTAATCATGTTCTTTACATAGTCGGCGTGACCAGGACAATCTACGTGAGCATAGTGCCGTTTATCGGTATTGTACTCTTGGTGAGAGGTAGCGATCGTGATTCCACGAGCTTTTTCTTCCGGAGCGTTGTCGATTTGGTCGTAAGCTACGACTTTGTTCTCAGCGCCACCGAAACGAGCCGCTGCTACTGCGGTGAGGGCAGCCGTAAGTGTGGTTTTCCCGTGGTCTACGTGACCAATGGTCCCCACATTCAGGTGCGGCTTTGAACGGTCGAAGGTTCCTGCCATATCGTTATGGTGATAAAAAAATAAATGGCTATTTGAAGCGAGGGCATTGTAGTTGAAGCCTCAGGCTAACGCAAGCGATTTTCTCAGGCTTTCACTCCACGGTCTGCCTTGATCTTGGCGGCTACATTGGAAGGCACTTCATTGTAGTGACTGAATTCCATCGCGTAGCTTCCGCGACCTTGAGTCATGGAGCGAAGGTCGGTTGCGTATCCGAACATCTCGGAGAGAGGAACGGTGCAACGAATCACTTTGGCCATACCACGGTTGGTGCTTTCAATAATTTGTCCACGACGAGAAGAAATGTTTCCCATAACGTCTCCAAAGTAATCTTCAGCTACGGTCACTTCCACTTTCATGATGGGTTCAAGGAGAACCGGGCTAGCGGCATTACATCCTTTCTTGAAAGCCATAGAACCCGCGAGCTTGAACGCCATTTCGGAGGAGTCCACATCGTGGTAAGAACCATCGGTGAGTTCCACCTTAACATCCACCACAGGGTAACCGGCCACCACTCCACGAGTGAGAGCTTCTTTAACCCCCTTATCAACGGCAGGGATGAACTCTCTTGGAATCCTTCCTCCAACAACGGAGTTGATGAATTCATATCCTTTTCCGGGTTCGTTTGGACCCACGGTCATGATCACATGGCCGTATTGTCCACGACCTCCGGTTTGTTTGGAGTATTTCTCTTCACATTCCACTTCCTTCTTGATGGTTTCACGGTAGGCAACTTGAGGAGCTCCGACATTGGCCTCCACTTTGAATTCGCGTTTCATACGATCCACGATGATGTCCAAGTGCAATTCTCCCATTCCGGCGATCAAGGTTTGTCCGGTTTCTTCCGCGGTTGAAACACGGAAAGTAGGATCTTCTTCGGAGAGTTTTTGAAGCGCCATACCCATTTTTTCTTGATCGGCTTTGGTCTTTGGTTCGATGGCAATTTGAATCACCGGTTCAGGGAAGCTCATGGATTCGAGCGTGATTGGGTGATCGGGATCGGTGAGGGTGTTTCCGGTGAAAGTATTTTTGAGACCAATTGCAGCAGCAATGTCTCCGGCATGAACCGTTTTGATTTCTTCACGAGTGTTGGCATGCATACGAACAAGTCGTCCGATGCGTTCTTTTTCTCCGGTTGCGGTGTTGAGTACATAAGAACCCGCATCCAGCTTTCCGGAATAAACACGGAAGAAACAGAGTTTTCCTACAAATGGATCGGTTGCAATTTTGAAGGCGAGGGCGGCAAAAGGTTGATCGTCGTCCAGGGTGCGAACCTCTTCCGCATCGGTGTCCGGGTTGATTCCTTTGATGGAACCCACATCCATAGGAGAGGGGAGATAATCCCGAACTCCATCAATAACGAGTTGCACTCCCATGTCGCGAAGAGCGGATCCACAGAATACCGGGTAAATTTTTCCGGCAACGGTTCCTTTTCGGATTCCGCGTTTGATCTCTTCAACAGTGAGTTCTTGCCCTTCGAGGTATTTGTTCATGAGGTCGTCTTCTTGCTCAGCTGCAACCTCAACCATCTTTGCACGGTACTCTTCCACTTGTGCGGTCATGTCTTCCGGAATAGGGATTTCTACTTGAACCTCTCCATGTTTTCCTTCGAACTTGTAGGCCTTTCGTTCCACGAGATCGATGATTCCCGTGAAGGAAGAATCCTGTCCAATGGGAAGTTGAATGGCGAAGGCGGTCTTGGAAAGACGATCCCAAATGGATTTGATGGACATAAAGAAGTCCGCTCCGATTTTGTCCATCTTGTTGATGAATGCGATTCGAGGTACATCGTATTTGTCCGCCTGGCGCCACACGGTTTCAGACTGAGGTTCCACTCCTTGAGATCCATCGAATACAGCAACGGCTCCGTCGAGCACACGCATGGATCGTTCCACTTCTACAGTGAAATCCACATGGCCGGGGGTGTCGATGATGTTGATTTTGATATCCTTCCAGTAACAAGTTGTTGCGGCCGCCGTGATGGTGATTCCGCGTTCTTGTTCTTGTGCCATCCAGTCCATGGTGGCCTCTCCTTCATGAACTTCACCAATTTTGTGGCTTCGTCCAGTGTAAAACAAAATGCGTTCGGTGGTGGTTGTTTTGCCCGCATCGATGTGTGCGCAAATTCCAATGTTACGGAGGTGAGCTAGATCGGTCTGGATAGGTTCTGCCATAAAAACGATTAAATTTAAAAAAGCCCTGGCATTATAGGGAAGCCAATACAGAAGTCAACGGGAAGGCCTTTGTTACTGTGTCACAAAGCTTTCCAAGGTATCCACGAGATCGTTGTTGGCCTCTATAAAGGTGGTGTAATGCGTGTGCAGGGTTTCGTCCAAGGTTTCTACTTTGGTGAGGTCTTCTTTATAATCGCCATCGCGGTAGTAGGTGAGCATGGCATCGTAAGTTTCCAAGTAGAGTTCGGCGGCGCTGCGGTAAGTCCCCAGCTCGGTGCGAACGGCATTTTGTTGTTCGATGTTGCGAGACTCCAAGTTCAACAGATCGGCACTATTTTCAAAAAGTTTTTGAGCATTTTTGAAGCTGTCTTCCATTTCGTTGATATCTATTTCATGTTCTTCGGTGATGACACCGGGGAGTGTTTGATTGTAGAGTTCTGTGGTCTCCTCCAAAGCCAGGGAGCTTTGGTTCATTCCTTCTACAATGAGATTGTTGTATTCCACTTCACTGTATTTTCCAAACAAGGAACAGCCGAGTAGAAAGACGCTTGAGAATAAGAGGGCGGATATGGGGCTTTTCATAGGTGGTGGATATAAAAAAAGCCCTCTGATTTTAGCAGGGGGCTTTGAGTTTGAACAGGTTCGTTGACTACTTTTTCTTTGTGAAGCGAGCGTAGTGAGCAAAAGCTCGGTTTGCTTGAGCCATTCTTTCTACATCATCTTTCTTCTTTACAGCAGCTCCATTTCCATCGGAAGCTTCTAAGATTTCGAGAGTGAGTCTCTTGTACATGGGGATTCCTTTTCGTCCACGAGCTCCATTGATGAGCCAACGGAAGGAGAGCATGCGTTGTCTTTTTGGATTCACTTCAAAAGGAACCTGGTAAACAGCCCCTCCGATGCGTTTTGGGCGCACTTCCATGGTGGGTTTGGTGTTGTCGATAGCTCTGAAGAACAGTTCTTTTGGAGCCTTGTGTCCTCGTTTTTCGATCTCTGCAAGCATGTCGTTGAAGATTCGGCGAGCAGTGTTCTTTTTCCCGTCCAACATAATAGTGTTGATGAACTTTTCACTGAGTTCATCGGATTCTGGTGGGCAGTAGGTTGTGATCTTAGTCTTCATGAGAGATGATAATGATGTTGCTTGGCAACTTTATTGCTTACTTCTTAGGCTTCTTTGCTCCGTATCGGCTTCGGCTTTGTTTTCGGTTTTGTACCCCTTGGCAGTCGAGAGATCCACGAATGATGTGGTAACGAACTCCAGGCAAATCTTTTACACGACCTCCACGAACCATCACAATGGAGTGTTCCTGCAGATTGTGTCCTTCACCTCCGATGTAAGCATTCACTTCCATGCCGTTGGTAAGACGAACGCGCGCAATCTTTCGGAGAGCGGAGTTAGGCTTTTTAGGCGTCATGGTGGTCACTTTTGTGCACACTCCTCGCTTTGCAGGGCAGGAGAGAGGACGGTTCTGAGACTTCAGCGTATTGAGAATCGTTTGAAGTGCAGGAGCCTTGCTCTTTTTCTTAACAGCCTTGCGAGGCTTGCGGATGAGTTGGTTTATTGTTGGCATTTTTGATTAGTGCTGAGGCAGTTTAGTAGATCCTTTGGCTTAGTGCAAGGGAATTTTAGTGGATTCATTTTTTCTATTGTTTCGCCATTTTCTCGGTGTTAGATTGCTCTCTTAAATTTTAACACACTTTAACTATGATAGGAGTAGAGTATGGAGTTGACTTGGGTCAGTCTGAAGACGAGAATGATCCATCGGAAGAATTGAAGAGGCTTCAAGCTGAATTGGCTACAGTCAGGACTGAGTTGGAAAGGGTTCTTAAGGAGAATCAAGCTTTAAGAACTGCTTTGGGTGAAGGTCAAAGTCGTGAACGGATGAGAAGTGTATCAGCATCAGATAATACTTGTCAGGGGTATGAAGGGGGGTCGGCGAATTGATTTTTGGTTCTGAACACAGTAGTATAAAAAAATAATTTTTCCCCTTCATTATGTCCCCTAACTCCGGTCAGCCTGATAAAGGGTTTGAACTGAGTCCTGATTGTGAGATTCGTGATGAGGTGCCCTTTGCCCTTATTAAAACAGCCTGGGATCAACTTGGTTTGGTTTTGAATGGGGGAAGAGAATTTCAAGGGACCTTGAAGACACCGGATGGACGGTTTCTTAGGTTTGATTTAACCCACTCCGAGCTTTTACCAGAACAACTGGTTTTGATACTCGAAGGGGGCGGCACTAAAGAAACACTTCTTTTAAGGCAAAAATGGGTGTCGTTGTGTATTGAAAGCAGGGGATTGGCTGCCTATGGCAAAGTTGGAAACGAAACCGACATCAAAAGGTTTCTTGACGCTGTTTTGCACTCTATTGTTGCAAATTTATATGATTCGTTGGGACAGCCTCACACCATCCAGGGTGTTACGGCTAAGGTGCAAAGCGATGTTTTGAAGGTTTGATTCTAAAAAAGCCGCTAGGACCATGAATGATCTTAGCGGCTTTTTAAATGGTGATGGACTAATCCTCTCGAGTGTCGATGGCCTCGCCGCGGAATTGTTTGCGGAAGGTTTCACCGGCAGGGATGAGGCGACCGATGATGACATTTTCTTTGAGACCGGCGAGCATGTCCACACGGTGGGTTGTTGCGGCTTCCACAAGTACGCGAATGGTTTCTTGGAAGGAAGCGGCAGAGAGCCAACTTTCGGTGTGAAGAGCAATGCGGGTAAGACCCAAGAGCAAGCGCTCGTATTCGATGAGAGGCTGCTTCTTTTTTTCGAAGCCAGTGTTTTCTTCCACCATGGTTTGGAAATCCACGATTTCACCGGGGAGGAAGTTGCTTGCGCCCGCTTCAGCAATACGAATCTTGGAGAACATCTGACGAGTGATGATTTCGATGTGTTTGTCGTTGATGGTTTGTCCTTGTGAAGCGTAGATGCTTTGCACCTCACTCATGATGTACTTTTGCGTGGTGTAAATATCCGTGAGCTTCATGAGCTTACGCAAATTCAAGTGTCCTCCGGTGAGGGCAGTTCCCTTGGCCACAAGGTCTCCATTCTTCACTTTGATGCTCTTTCCGGCATCCAACTTGTAGGTTTCTTCTACGGCAATCGGTTGAATAACGATCTCTTTCTTTCCTGCCTTAACTACAACTCCATCCAGAGTTGCGCGGAGTTTTTTTGCGCCTTTTTCGGCAAGGACATCTTTAATGTTGATCTTGTCATCCTTCTTTACGGTGACTTCAAATCCTTCTGGCACTTCAAATTTTGCTTCCGGAACGGTGGTGGGAGTGATGGTGATCACGGTTTGGTTTCCCTTTGTGCTCACTTGTACCTTTCCATCGATTTCGGCAAGAATAGCCGGCTTCTTTGGAGTGCGGGCTTCAAAGAGTTCTTCCACACGAGTCAAACCTTGCGTGATGTCGTCTTCGTCAGCGATTCCTCCCATGTGGAAGGTACGCATGGTGAGCTGAGTTCCAGGCTCTCCAATGGATTGAGCGGCAATGATTCCCACTGCGGTTCCCAAATCCACCGTCTTGCTTGTTCCAAGATCACGACCGTAACATTTTTGGCACACTCCATTGAGAGTGAGACAAGTCATTACGGAGCGAACACGAACCTCCGGCACTTGAGCTTCCTTAATGAGCTTGAGTGCGGCTTTGTCGATTTCACTTCCTGCAGCAGCAAGTTTCTTTCCCTTGGAGTCTAGGACATCTTCTCCGAGTGTGCGGCCGAAAATACGGTTTTCAAAGGCTTCACCGATTTTCTCAGATTCTGCACGAGTCACCAAGTGGGTGAGCTCGGTGCCACAGTCTTCTGCCTTGATCACGATGTCTTGCACCGCATCCACCAGACGACGGGTGAGGTATCCGGCTTCGGCGGTTTTGAGCGCGGTGTCGGATTTACCTTTTCGTCCTCCGTGAGTAGCAATAAAGTATTCCAAGATGGTGAATCCTTCCATCAAGTTGGACTTAATGGGAAGTTCAATGGTCTTACCGGCCGGATTGGCCACAAGACCCTTCATTCCACAGAGCTGAGTGATCTGCCCCCAGTTACCACGAGCACCGGAATCTACTTGATAGAAGATATCGTTTTCGTGATCGAAAGCTTCGATCATCACTTTGGCGATGTCGTTTTTGGTTCGCCCCCAGATCTTAATGGCTTGGTTGTAGCGTTCGTCTTCCGTGATGAGACCTCTGCTGAAGTAATCTTGAACTTGAGCGACCAATTCTTCGGAATCTTTCATGATCTTTGCCTTTTCCTTTGGAATGTGGAGATCGGCACCGGCAATGGAAATACCGGAGCGAGTGGCGTATTTGAAACCGAGCTCTTTGAGGTCATCACAAAGCTTAGCGGTCACCTCAAGGCCGTATTTTTCGAATACGAGGGCCACGATTTCTGCAATTTCCTTTTTCTTGAGGGTGTGATTTTGGTATCCCATACCTTCGGGAACCACTGTGTTGTAAATGGCACGACCGATGGTGGTTTCGATGATCTCACCATTCAAACGAATTCTCACTTTTGCTTGGAGATGCACTTCTTTGTAATCCATGGCAAGAAGCGCTTCTTCCAGGTTTCCAAACACTTTTCCTTCTCCCTTCTTTTTGGGCTGCATGACCGTGAGGTAGTAAAGACCAAGCACCATGTCCTGAGTGGGAACGGTGATAGGTTCTCCGGCAGAAGGCTTGAGAAGATTTCGTGCGCTGCACATGAGGTCTCGCGCTTCTTCTTGAGCTTTGTTGGAAAGAGGGACATGCACAGCCATCTGGTCTCCATCGAAGTCGGCGTTGAACGCGCTACACACGAGAGGGTGAACTTGAATGGCCTTTCCTTCGATCAGTACGGGGCGGAACGCTTGGATACCGAGACGGTGCAGGGTAGGCGCGCGGTTGAGCAGTACGAATCGATCTTTGGTCACGGCCTCCAAAATATCCCAAATCACTTTGTCGCTGCCTTGGATCATTTTCTCAGCACTCTTGATGTTGTGTGCGTAACCATCCGCGATGAGTTTTCCAATTACAAAGGGTTTGAAGAGTTCGAGCGCCATTATTTTTGGAAGTCCACATTGGTCGAGCATCAACTTAGGTCCGATGACAATTACGGAACGACCGGAGTAATCCACGCGCTTTCCAAGAAGATTTTGACGGAAGCGTCCTTGCTTTCCTTTAAGCATGTCGGAAAGGGAACGGAGTTTGCGCTTATCACCGGAATTGAAGACCGTTTTTCCTTGGCGGGCGCTGTTGTTGATGAGGGTGTCCACGGCTTCCTGAAGCATGCGCTTCTCATTTCGGCAGATCACTTCGGGAGCTCCGATGGCGATCAAGCGTTTGAGACGATTGTTACGGTTGATGACGCGGCGATAAAGATCGTTGAGATCGGAAGCGGCGTAACGGCCTCCATCGAGCTGAACCATCGGACGAAGATCCGGAGGAATAACCGGGAGAATGGTCATGATCATCCATTCTGATTTGATGCCGGCTTTTACAAGGGATCCGATGAGCTTGATTCGTTTCATGATCTTGGTGCGCTTTTGTCCGCTGGCCTTTTCCATCTCTTTTTCCATTTGCTTGATCTCTTCTTCCATGTTCATGTTCCCAATGATTTTGTGCAAAGATTCCGCTCCGGTTCCGGCCTTGAATACATGTCCGAATTTCATGGACATGTCGCGGTATTCCAATTCGGTGAGCACTTTGCTCTTTTCGAGAGATTCCAAGTCTGTGCGAGCTTGTTCCGCGGTTTCGGTCAACTCCTCCACTTTCATGGCTTGTTCTTTTTCGATGTCTTTAGGACTGGTTCCTCCCACGCGCAGTCGTTCTTCGTACTCACGAATGATGTCTTTTTTGTGGCTTTGGAATTCATCTTGAATTTGGGCGATGGCCAGTTCTTTTGCTTTTTCATCCACTTCCGTGATGATGTACGCGGCAAAGTAGACAATTTGTTCCATGATTTTCACCGGCAGGTTGAGCAAAAGCCCAATACGGCTTGGAGTGGACCTGAGGAACCAAATGTGAGTTACCGGTACGGCGAGAGTGATGTGTCCCATGCGGCTTCGGCGCACGATGGAACGGGTGACCTCCACTCCACACTTTTCACAAATAACACCTTTGTAGCGGATGCGCTTGTATTTTCCACAGGCACATTCCCAGTTCTTCGTAGGACCGAAAATGCGTTCACAGAAAAGTCCATCGCGCTCCGGTTTTTGAGTCCGGTAGTTGATGGTCTCCGGTTTTTTGACTTCACCGTGAGACCAGGACATGATCTGCTCGGGGGAGGCCACGGAGATGGCAATCGCATCAAAGAGGACAGGTCCCTTCTTTGAATCTTGATTATTCATCATGAGAGTAAAGGATTAAGAAATTGAAATAAGAAAACGAGGTAAAGGAGAACCAGAAAAGCCCCCTCGTAAGCGGACCATCTTTTTTGAAGAGCTGAAAATGAAAACAGAATAAGTGAGATAAGGAGGAAGGGCAGAGCTAAAACCAAAGTCTCGCCGGAAACATTGAGGGGTCCCATAAAGGAAGCGATGGCAATGACCAGAGTGGAATTGAGCACCGTTGAGGTGACTAGAATGGACACCACTTCATCTCCGTACCCTTTTTTGGCGGCACGCAGGGCGAGGGCCAGTTCCGGAATGGAGAAAGCCAGTGCCACCGCGCTGCCCCCTAAAAGTCCCGGGAGCCAGTTGTTTTGTTCAGACAGTTCCACCGTTCCAACAAAGGAGAAATAGGATCCCGCCACGAGTGCCACCGCGGAAAGCAGAAGCGCAAGGGCTAGGGGAATGGACCATGATTCCATATTGAAGAGTTGTCCCATTCGATCCAGCAGTCCTTGTTTGGCGGCCTGGGCTTTTGCCAACAGAAACACCACCAGGGCAGCAAGCAGGATCAAACCTTCGGTTGAAGTCACGGTTCCATCGAAAGAAAGTGCAATGAGCAGGAATACTGTGCAGAGCAAGAGAGGGATTTGCTTTAAGGAATCCTCTTTGCTGATGGTCAGAGTCTTTGCACGCATGGCGGAGACGCCAAGAATGAGCAAAAGATTCACAAGGTTGGATCCCCACACCAAGGCAGGCACAAAGGAAGAATAGTTTTTGAGACTGGCCACCACGGAGGTGACGAGTTCAGGTAGGCTCACGCCCAGTGCCATAACCATAACTCCCGTGAAAAATGGGGAGAAGCGGCTGGCTTTGGCGGCCTCCTCCGCTTTTGCGGCAAAGACCTGGGAGGCCGCTGCTGCGACTGCGAGGGAAGCTATGAGGATGAGGATCCAGATTAAAGTTTGCATGATTGGTAAGTAAGAATCAGGACAGGTCTATTTTGAATGCTAAATCTCTTCCTCTAAGTCGGGTTCTTTAGGAGCGTCGACTTCGTCATCCTCTTCATCAAAACTGTCTCCTTCTTCACTGAAACCCGCTTCACCCGCCTCGGCCACAAGGGCTCCTGGCGATTCGAGAATAGGTTCATCTTCCGGTTCGGGTTCCACATACTCGTTTTCGGGATCCACGGTTCCGTCTTCTTCCAGTTGCAAGAGGTCTACATTGAGTCCTAAAGATTGAAGTTCCTTCACGAGCACATTGAAGGATTCCGGTGTGCGAGGTTTTCGAATAGGTTCGGCCTTAATGATGGATTCATAGGCTTTCGCACGGCCATAAGTGTCATCGGATTTGATGGTGAGCATTTCTTGTAGCACATGAGCTGCTCCGTAGGCTTCCAAGGCCCACACTTCCATTTCTCCAAATCGCTGTCCTCCGTGTTGAGCTTTTCCTCCCAAAGGCTGTTGTGTAACCAGAGAGTAGGGCCCGACGCTTCGTGCATGAATCTTGTCTTCAACCAAGTGAGCCAGTTTGAGCATGTAGGCGATTCCAACCGTGCTCTTGTGGTCAAAGGCTTCTCCGGTCTTTCCATCAAAAAGTTGGATTTTTCCATCTTCAGGAAGGTCGGCCTTCTTGAGCATTTCTTTGATCTGTTCGTTGGTCACTCCATTGAGAGTGGGAGTGGCGACATAGACTCCGAGTTTTTCTGCGGCCCAACCCAAGTGGGTCTCCAGAATTTGTCCAATGTTCATACGGCTGGATACTCCAAGTGGATTCAACACAATGTCGACAGGAGTTCCATCCGGCATGTAAGGCATGTCCTCTTGAGGCACAATAATGGAAACGACTCCCTTGTTTCCGTGTCGTCCGGCCATTTTGTCTCCCACTTGAATACGGCGGGTTTGTGCCACTGAAACACGGATTTGTTGAATGACTCCGTTTTCAAGCTCATCTCCGTTTTCACGAGAGAAGATTTGAACACTGACCACTTTTCCTCCTTCTCCACCCGGGAGGCGAAGGGAAGTGTCCTTAACGTCACGAGCTTTGTCTCCGAAGATTGCTCGCAAGAGCCGTTCTTCCGGAGTGAGTTCGGTTTCTCCTTTTGGTGTGATTTTACCCACAAGAATGTCTCCTTCACGAACGGAGGCTCCCACGCGAACGATTCCATCGTCATCGAGATCTTTGAGCCGTGCTTCTCCCACATTGGGGATATCACGAGTCACAATCTCCGGTCCCAGCTTGGTGTCACGGACATCCACGGTAAAGTCTTCAAGGTGGACGGAGCTGAACTTGTCTTCTTTGAGCATTCGGCTGGACAAAATGACGGCATCCTCAAAGTTGTAACCTTCCCATGGCATGTACGCCACGAGGATGTTTTGTCCTAGAGCGAGATCGCCCTTTTCGGTAGAAGCTCCATCGGCCAAAATGTCTCCGGCTTTCACTTTTTGTCCGGTGCTACAAATGGGTCTTTGGTGAAAAGAGCTTCCTTGGTTGGTGCGACGATACACATCCAAATGGTAAGACACTTTCTTTCCTGAGTCGTAGATGACATCGATTCGATTTCCATCCACAAAGGCCACGGTTCCATCTTCTTCCGCAATTTCAACCTGATTGGTGTTGCGGGCGGCGAGGCCTTCCATACCCGTTCCTACCACAGGAGTGGTGGGGCGGAGCAAAGGTACGGCTTGTCGTTGCATGTTGGATCCCATGGAGGCACGAGTGTTGTCATCGTGTTCCAAGAATGGGATCAAGGAAGTGGACACGGAAATAATCTGTTGAGGGGAAATGTCCATGTGAGACACTTCTTTTTCGGTAACGGTAATGGGTTCTCCCATCTTTCGGGCGTTGGCGGTGTCTTCAATAAACTCTCCTTCATGCGTGAGAGGAGTGTTGGCTTGAGCGTAAACGATTTCATTCTCGTCTTCGGCGTCAAAGTAAGAGACCTTGCTTCCCAAGAAGGCTTGCACGGAGACTTCCTTCATGTCTTTTTCTTTTGTCAGGGCCTTGGCGGCCTTTTCATCGATGACCGTTCCTTTCTTGATGCCCGCTACCCCTTCGGCAAGCGTGTGTCCGATGGCGGCTTTTCCGTCATTTTTCACCTCATGCATCACTTCACGGAGAGGAGTTTCGATGAATCCGTATTTGTTGATCTTTGCGTAAGAAGCCAAGTGCACCACGAGACCGATGTTTGGTCCTTCCGGGGTGGCAATAGGACAGATTCGTCCGTAGTGGGAGGGATGCACATCACGAACATCGAAGGATGCGCGTTCACGGGAGAGACCTCCGGGACCCATGGCAGAAAGACGGCGCTTGTGCTCGAGTTCGGACAAAGGATTGGTTTGATCCATGAACTGAGACAATTGTGAACTCGCATAGAATTCACGAAGAGCCGCCGTGATTGGGCGGGAGTTCACCAATTGAGTGGGAGTCACCGTGTCCAGATCCATTACCGTCATACGGTCTTTTGCGATGCGTTCGGTTCGAAGGAGACCCACGCGGAACTTGTTTTGAACGAGTTCTCCAACAGGTCGAATACGACGATTGGAAAGGTGATCGATATCATCCGGAGCCGCTTCTTTATTATTGAGCTTAATGAGATGCTTCAAGATGAGGGTAAAATCGTCAATCTGGAAGGTGTGGAATTTTCGTTCGTTTGGAGTCTTGAGGTCAAAACGACGGTTGATCTTGTATCGTGCAACGCTACCCATGTCGTACTTCTTGTAGTCGAAGAACAGAGACTCGATGAGAGCCTTTGCATTTTCCGGTGTGGCCAAATCTCCCGGACGAATCTTTTTGTAGATGGCCTTGTACGCTTCATCCATGGTTTTTGCAGGGTCCTTTTCAAGCGTGTGCAAAATGTAGTCATGAATGGGATCCCTGATGTCGTCTTTAAAGAGATCCATGATCTTTTTGTCGGTGTCGAAACCGAACACACGGAGCATGGAAGTGATGAAGATTTTTCGCTTTCGATCGATTTTTACAGTGATCACTCCTTTCTTGTCGGTTTCAATTTCGAGCCA